>JAIBAU010000052.1 GCA_019695035.1 Caulobacteraceae bacterium
AGGCGGCCGGGACCGGGGCGGGAGCCGGGAGCGGCGGCGGCGCGGCCGCGGCGGCGGCGGCGTGGGCGGCCTCGTCCTCGGCCAGCAGCCGCGAGAAGCGGATCTCGGGCCCGGCGCAGACGTCGTAGTTCAGCCGCACCACCCGCGCCTCGTCGATGAACACCGCCTTGAAGTCGTAGATGCAGGCCCCGGGCTCCATCTGCAGCGTCATCTGCTCGCCCGGCCCGATGATCTGGTCGCCCAGGGAGTCCGAGGGCCAGCCGCCGTCGGGGCGGCCGATGTAGAACTCGCTCAGCGGGCGGGTGGTGTCGTTGGTCAGCACCAGCTGGCGCGGCGGCTCGCCCGCCGCGGCCGGTCCCGCCGCCAGCGCCGCGGCGGTCCAGACGACAGCCGCAAGGCCCGTCCACCGCATCGCACCCATGCGCCCCTCCGCCGTGCGGGCGACCCTCCCCGGCCGCCGTCGCGGATCCCAGACTAGCAGATTTCGGCGTCGGCCGCGCGGGGGCGGCGGCTAGCGCTGTTCCCGCCCGCGGCTCAGCACCGTCGAGAGGCGGAGTTCGGGCTCCTTGCAGGCGTCGTAGGGCGCGAGCACCAGGATCCGTCCGTCGGCGAAGTCGGCTCGCACCTCGTAGAGGCAGGCGGTCGAGGCCAGGTCCAGGGTCAGGGCCGCGCCCGGCTGCAACACGTTCTCGCCCAGCGCGTCCTCGGAGTCCTGGTCCAGGGGCGCGATGTAGAAGGCCTGCAGGCGCACCCCGGCGTCGTTCACCACCGTCAGCCGGCGTTCCGGCGCCGCCGCGGCGACCGTCGCCAGGGCGAGGAGGGAAAGGGACAGGACAGCGCCGCGCATGTCGGCCTCCCGGAGGTGGTGGACGGTTCCCGCCGGGCCAGTAGGCGCCGCCGCGGCGGCGTTGGCAAGATCGCCGCCCGTCCCGCCGGCGGGGCGATCAAGAGAGGAGGTCGGGGAGCCGCCCAGCCAAACCGGAAAAGGCAAACGGCTCCCCGCCCCACGCGCCGCGGGCGCTGCGAACAGCCCCGCGCGCGAGCCGAAGCGTCTCGGCGGTCAGTCCGCCAGGGCGGCCTCCGCCTTGCGCTTTTCCATCATGCGTTCGAATTCGCCCCAGACGCCCTCGGCGCCGTGCCACTGACCCCGGGTCGCGGCCTTGGAGTACTCGGTCGCCCGCGCCTCGAAGAAGTTGGCGTGCTCGACGCCGGACAGCAGGCTCTGCAGCCAGGGCAGCGGGTTCTCGCTGACGCCGTAGATCTCGGGCAGGTGCAGCTGGCGCAGCCGCCAGTCGGCGATGAAGCGGATGTAGGCCTTGATGTCCTCGGGCGTCATGCCCTGCACCTCGCCGGCCTCGAAGGCCAGGTCGATGAACTTGTCCTCCAGCCCCACCACCGTGCGGCCCATCTCGACGATGTCGTCCGCCACGCTCTTGGTGACCGCCCCGGTCTCCTTGTTGAAGGCGTGGTAGAGCTTGATCATCCCTTCGCAGTGCAGGCTCTCGTCGCGCACCGACCAGCTCACGATCTGGCCCATGCCCTTCATCTTGTTGAAGCGCGGGAAGTTCATCAGCATGGCGAACGAGGCGAACAGCTGCAGCCCCTCGGTGAAGGCCCCGAACATCGCCACCGTTCGCGCGATGTCGGCCTCGGTCTCGACCCCGAAGGTCTGCATGTAGTCGTGCTTGTCCTTCATCGCCTCGTATTCGAGGAAGGCGCCGAACTCGGCCTCGGGCATGCCGATGGTCTCGAGCAGCAGCGCATAGGCGGCGATGTGGATGGTCTCCATGTTGGAGAACGCCGAGAGCATCATCTTGATCTCGGTGGGGCGGAACACGCGCGCGTACCGCTCCATGTAGTTGTCGTTCACCTCGACGTCGGACTGGGTGAAGAAGCGGAAGATCTGCGTCAGCAGGTTGCGCTCGCCGTCGTTCAGCTTGGCCGCCCAGTCCTTGCAGTCCTCGCCCAGCGGCACCTCCTCGGGCATCCAGTGGACCTGCTGCTGCTTCTTCCAGAAGTCATAGGCCCACGGATAGCGGAACGGCTTGTACGCCCTGGACGGCGTCAGCAGCCCCGGCGTGGCGCCGGTCGGCAGGGGGGAAGACGGATGCAAAATGGACATGGCGACGAACCCGAACCCGATTCTGAGCGAACGCCGACAGTGATGCCACGACGGTTAACGGGACGCTACGGGTAGGTGTGTCGCACTAGGCGGGTATCAACATGTTGTGTTGGGGGATGGGGATAAGGCTATGCCGCCCACGTCAGCACAGTCTCTTCCCGCATGCGTTTTGCAAGTGAGCTTCCCTCCGCTGTTGGGAGGTATCGGCTTTGGTTCGGCAAAGGACGAATTTCTTCCGAGATCTGCGTCAAGCCTTCCAACTCCAGGGCCTTGGAAACGGCCGCAGAATTCCGGATGAAGACGCCTTTCAAGCAGGAATTGCCTACTACCAAGGTCGTCCTCCCACCCGGCTTGAGAACCCTCCGGATTTCCTTGGCCATGGACACCACATCAGTCACATACCGGTTGACCATTCCGGCGTGACGTTGAGGCAAATCAGTTAAGTCGCCCAGAGCGGCCTTCACATCCCTATGAACCTCAGCTCCGAGCTCGGGCGCGCGCTCTGCGCCGATACTGGAGGACCGGATAGTCCTGAGAGTTGAAAGGCTGTGTCCAAGCCAAACGAGGGACAGCCGATGGCCTCGCATGTAGTCAATCGCGTTGAGGTAGGGCGGGGACGTCAAGACGGCATCCGCCGATGCGTCTTCTAGGCTCAATGCACGAGCGTCCCCCAGGCCGACCACGGCGCCGCCCGTCGGGGGCGAGTTCTTCAGACGCTTTCGGACAACGTTGATCGAACGTTCCAAGCCACGATAGACGCAGTAGGAGGAAGAGGTAGCTACGCGATGCGGCCGACTGTGAGACGTGTCACGAGCCAGGCTAGCGCATTGCTCTTTCGTGATAATGATACGGCTCAGCGCAACTCTGACTACATCCAGCGCAGCCAATCCGTCAGCTGTCGCATCTTGGCTAAGGGCGTGGAGGGCGTGAGCAAAACGCCTCAGGGCCTCTGACTGCGGAACATCAAACCAATACGAAACAAAAGCTTCTGTTTCCGCATCCATCCATGGGAGGTCTAAGTTGTCCCGCCTAACGGCGCGGGCAGACCTCCCTACCAACTCATAAGCGGCGGCGATCTTCTCGTCCGCGACGGGAGTCGTCCAAGCGCGGGAGATCAAGACTGCGAGAGGGTCCAAGTCGAAGCCTAAGGCAGAACGACCTAGATCGCTTGCTTGCCGAATGACGGTACCCGAGCCCATCATCGGATCGACAACCACGCCCCCTGCGGGGACCGCCTCCAATGCGTACAGGGCCAGCTCCGGCGCCATTCGCGCCGGAAACGGATGAATGGTTGCGGCCATGCCTACGTGCCCCCAAGGTCGTCATCAACGTCGACCTCTGCGTGCAAATTGTCGAGTTGGGCGGCGACAGCGGCAGCGACGCGTTCCGCGCTCGCGTTAACGATGACTCTCTCGTTGTCGTCGAGGCCGACAAGGTCGGGGACCAAAATTTGAAGCCCTCGCACCAGGCGGATCACATCCTCGTCCCGAACGCCCGGAACCCCAAGTTTTTCACGGCAGGTGAACGAGATTAGCGAGGGTTGCAGGGCGTCTGGCACTTTCCCGCGCAGCTCATCCAATGCGTTCAGGAATACGTCGATTGTTAGCTTGCGCTTCGCCTTAAGGGATGCCTCCAGGTTCTCGACCCATTCGGTCACCTTAGCGGGGTCTCGAATGGTGAACACCGCCTCCAGGGAGTCCAATGGAATGGCACCGTATTTCACCGTATACTCAAGGAGTTTTCCAAGATCGACGGCCCGCATCGGCGTGGCGCCGGCCTCGGAACACCGCGTGACAATCGCGCCATCCTGAAAGCCCGGAGCGACGACAAGGGCGTACTTCGCGGCGTATCGTTTTCTGTGCTCCTGAACGCCATCTAGGGAGACATTCCCTGTCTTAGCCGCCGCGTGTTTGGATGACTTGGCGTCGTAGGTCAGCTTGTACAGGGGCGGTTGTGCCTCCTCATCGGTAGGGGGCGGCTGCTGAGGCGCCGAAAAGGCGTAGGCGCTGGCAACACCCTCAGGTTCTCCGGACTTTCCAAGTTCCTTTACGTCGAAGCCAAGGTAACGGAGTGCAGCTCCGACGACGGTCTCTAATTCCTTGCTCGCTCCGCTCTTATGCTGCGTGGAGAGCAAGAGCTTGGCGATATGGGTACCAGACTGCCGCCGCTGGAGAGCGCGAAAGCGCATCAGCTGATCCCGGTAGTCTCGGATCCCCTCAACCTTAGAGGGATCGACCCCATTTTCGAGGGCATAGACGTCGGTCAGGAGGTTGACCATCGCTATCGTCCGGACGACCTCCTTCTCAGCCTTTGAGCGGCTGTGCTCGGCAACGAACGGGTGATCTCGGTTCACAACAATTGTGCTGTCGCTAATCCGGAATTTGACGAAGGAGTCGTCCTCACCCTTCTCGTACTTAACCTTCCCCAAGGCGTTTTGAATGTGGTCGGCGGTGTTCCGCCGCCAGTCTTCCCGCTTCTGCTCGCGGTCGGTGATGCCGGTCTCGTCGAACAGGCCTCGAACCGGCGATTGGGTCCTCAACGCCTCCGAAACGGCGCTACGGAGCGGCGCCAGGGAAACTACCCCAAGGGACTGCACCAAGACGTCGCCGCCATCCGGCATCTCGGCATTGTTGTCGCTATCGTAGGCCGAGCGCGCCACGTTGAAGGCTTTCCGCAGGAATGCCCGAAAAATCCTAAGAGGGCGCTGATCGCGGAACTGCTCCCTGTTGGTATTGATGTATGCGTTTAGGCCATCTGATCGGACCGTCATCCGGAAGCGAGCCCAAGCTGCGTGGCTGAGATTTTCCGCGCCGAAGCTCGGGTCGTTCTGGTTTACGACCCGTCCCAGGACATTGACGAGAAAACCGTTTGAGGAGCCGCGCTCGTCGGCCTTGCCGCCGCTGATCTTATCCTCGTACAGCCGGACACGCCCCGTCACCCTCCCGATCTCTGGCAAGTCGACGTAGGGGTAGGGCGAGACACCAACGCCGACTGGCACTTTCGTCGATTTGGTTTCCGTTTCGCCCTGAGGCTCACTTGCGTCGCCCTCGAAACCTTCTGGGTCTTCTGCGTGGAGGTCGAGTTCGGTAATGCCAAGGTCCGGACCGATCACCCATTCATGCGCCACCGGCACGGTAAGCTTGGTCGGAATGAGTGGGTCGCCGTTGATCCGGATTACCATCTCGCTGCTCAAGGGCAACGCTGCCTCCAGCATTCGGCGAAGCACCCCTGTCTTGAGCTCTTGGCCAGTTGGCTTCAGCCCGGAAAGCACGACCAGCGTCCAAGTGTCTTTTGTCGGACGCTCAAGGGCGGAAGCAGGGGCTCCAAAATCGCTATCCGCCGCCGTAGCGTTAGCTTCGACTTGGACGCCAGACTGAATAATCTTCAGGAGGTCGACCCCGCCCGCCACCGAACCGAGGGCGGTTTCGAGTTCTTCCGGTCCTACCTCATACAAGTCCAACGTGAGGTCGCTGATCAGTTTGTCAGACGAGGCAGTACGATCAACGACGCCGTAGTCCATTGTAACGCGACGGATGACCCCATCAGCCGCCTTGCATATGTAGGTTAATCGGCTCGCCAAGACGTAGGTCGAGAGCTTCCCGATTCCGAACTTGCCGACGACACGTCGGCCGTGCTGCTCCGGAGCATCTCGTTTCGGCGAGAAAGCGATATGCCAAAGCTCCCGCAAGCCGTGCTCGTCCATGGAGACGCCGTTGTCGAGCACTGCCATTGTGGCGTTGGGTGCCGAAAGGTCCGGCGCGATCCGCACATCAACAAAATCAGCACCAGCGTCCCAGCCGTTCGAGATGAGTTCCTCGAATGCCTTCTGCGGCGAAGAGTACAACTGTTCGCTGAAATGCTCGAGAAAGCGGGTAGATATCTCAACGGGGATCTTCGTCGTGGGGTGGCCCACGACTTCAGCGGCGACTGGCTGTCCGTCCTCTGACCCGTCCATTCCGATGCCCATGCTTCGCTACCAGCGAGGTCTATACCTGTTCCGCCAGCGACGGGGAAATAGGTCACGCCACGTCACTCCCCTCCAACCGCGCGCCCGATCCCGGGCCAACGCCAGGGGTCATTCAGTTCGAGCGGGAAGCGCCCGCCTCCGGGGGGCAGAAGGGGGTCGTGGGCCTTGGTGACCTCGACCACCCAGAGTTTGAGCCCGTTGGGCACTGATATTCCCGCAATGAGGGAACCCCCGCCCCTTCCCCCATGTTGTTGCCGCTCCGCACCCCTCACACCCGGAGCCTCGCCATGACCGACGCCGCCGCCGCATCCTCCACCCAGCTCAACGGCAAGCGCGTCGCCGTGCTCGCCACCGACGGCTTCGAGCAGGTGGAGTTGACCAAACCCGTCGAGGCGCTGAAGGCGGCGGGCGCCACGGTCGAGGTGGTCTCGCCCAAGGGGGGCGAGATCCAGGGCTACCGGCATCACGACAAGGGCGAGAGCGTGCCGGTCGACCGGCTGCTGTCGGACGCCTCGGCCGGCGACTACGAGGCGCTGGTGCTGCCGGGCGGGGTGATGAACCCCGATGCGTTGCGGCTCGAGCCCGAGGCGATCTCGTTCATCCGCGACATGGCCGAGGCCGGCAAGCCGATCGCCGCCATCTGTCACGGGCCCTGGACGCTGATCAACGCGGGCGCGGTGGACGGCAAGCGCATGACTTCCTGGCCGTCGCTGGAGATCGACCTGAAGAACGCCGGCGCCGAGTGGGTCGACGAGGAGGTCGTGGTCGATCGCTCCGGCAATGGGGGCCTGGTCACCTCGCGCAAGCCCGACGACCTGCCGGCCTTCTGCGCGAAGATGGTCGCGGCGTTCGCCGAGGGGGGCCGCTAGCGGGCGGGGCGCAGCCCGCCCCCTCCCTTGACGCGCGCCCCGCGCCGGGGCCCACTGCCGCCGGAAATCCCGGTTTCCGAGTCCCGTCCACGCGTTCGCCCATGTCCTCGGGGAGCCCTGTGATGATCCGGCCGGTCCTGCTCTTCCTCACCCTGTCCCTGGTGGCCACGCCGGCGGCGGCGGACTGGGACCGCACGCGCTGGGGCATGACGCCCCAGGCGGTGAAGGCGCTCTATCCGGCGGCGGTCCCCAGCGGCGATCCGGCGCTGGTCGATCCGGCCAAGCCGCTGCTGCAGCTGGAGCAACCCTACGTCTTCGACGGCCAGACCTTCGACCTGGCGCGGCTGTTCTTCCGCAACGCGGGCGGGCTCGACCGGGTCGAATTCATGGCCATGAACGCCCAGGACAAGGTGCCCGGCCTGCTGGCCTGGCTGGAGCAGCGCTACGGCCCGCCGGTGTTCAGCGAGGGCCCCACCCAGGCGCCTTCCAACTCCGTCGAGATCCTCGAGGTGCGCTACCGGCCGGCGAACGGGGACCGGGTCGTGTTCATGGTGCTGTGGACCGAGGGGGTGGCGCTGGTCGGCCTGTCCTGGGAGCCGCCGGCCGCCTGAGCGGCCCGCCCGAAGCGGGCTTGCGCCGGGAACAAAATCGGAACCACACTCGCTCCTCGACAGCAGCGAAGGGCAGGACGATGGGCGGCGGCTACACGGTCTATGGCGCGGCGGGGTCCGGCTCGGTCCCGGTC
>JAIBAU010000023.1 GCA_019695035.1 Caulobacteraceae bacterium
TGTTCGACCCCGACGCGATGGATCAGGACGTCGGCGGCCGGATCATCCGCTACGAGGAATTGCAGCAGGACGAGGAAGACCCGGCGGACCGCTCGCCCACGGGCACCTTCATCCTGATGGGCGCCATCGGCCTGACCGCCATCGGAGGCTCCATCGCCGCCCTGCTCAAGGACCAGAACGACATCTCGGGCAATCACGACTTGCTGGTCGCCGCATGGGTCCTGGCCTTCATCGGGGCCGGCTGCGCGGGCACGGCCGTTTATTTCCTGCTCAAGAGGCTGGGCGGCGTGAAGGACTGATGCCGTAGGGATCGACGCCGGCGCCGGACGAGCCTTGCCGCTTTGCGCCCGGGGGCGAGTTTGCTAACCCCCTCCCATGAGCAGCACCCCTGACTTCGATTTCGGCCTCGGCGAGACCGCCGACGCCATCCGCGAGACCACCGCCCGGTTCGCCGCCGACAAGATCGCGCCGATCGCGGCGGAGGTCGACGAGCAGAACAGGTTCCCCCGCCATCTTTGGCCGCAGATGGGCGAGTTGGGCCTGCACGGGATCACCGTCGAGGAGGAGTTCGGCGGGCTGGGCCTCGGCTACCTTGAGCACTGCGTGGCCATGGAGGAGGTGTCGCGCGCGTCAGCCGCCGTGGGTTTGAGCTACGGCGCCCATTCGAATCTCTGCGTGAACCAGATCCGTCGCTGGGCGTCTCCGGAGCAGAAGCATCGCTACCTGCCCAGGCTGATCAGCGGGGAGCACGTCGGCTCGCTGGCCATGTCCGAGGCCGAGAGCGGCTCGGACGTGGTCTCCATGAAGCTGCGCGCGGACCGGAAGAGCGACCGCTTCATCCTGAACGGGACCAAGTTCTGGATCACCAATGCGCCGGAAGCCGACACCCTGGTGGTGTACGCCAAGACGGCCCCGGGCGAGGGCAGCCGCGGCATCACCGCCTTCATCATCGAGAAGGGCTTCAAGGGCTTCTCGGTCAGCCCCAAGCTCAACAAGATGGGGATGCGGGGCTCCGACACCGCTGAGCTGGTGTTCGAGGACTGCGAGGTGCCGGCCGAGAATGTGATGGGCCCCGAAAACGGGGGTGTCGGCGTGCTGATGTCGGGTCTCGACTACGAGCGGGCCGTACTGGCGGCCGGCCCGCTCGGCATCATGCAGGCCTGTCTGGACGTGGTCCTGCCCTACGTCCGCGAACGCAAGCAGTTCGGCAAGGCGATCGGTTCGTTCCAGCTGATGCAGGCCAAGGTCGCCGATATGTACGTGGCCCTCAATTCGGCGCGGGCCTACGTCTACGCCGTGGCGCGCAACTGCGACGCGGGACGCACGACGCGGTTCGACGCGGCGGGCGCCATCTTGCTTGCGTCGGAAAACGCTGTTCAATGCTCGCTGGAGGCCATACAGGCCTTGGGTGGAGCGGGCTACATCAAGGAATGGCCGGTGGAGCGGTTCGCCCGCGACGCCAAGCTTTACGATATCGGCGCCGGAACCAACGAGATCCGGCGCTTCCTCATTGGACGGGAGTTGTTGGGGGCATGAGCGGAATTGTGATCAGCGGTGACACGCGCGGTGGAGTCGGTCCGCAGCCGGGCCGGCAGGGTGCGCAGCAGAAGGTCGCTCCGGGCGCCTACAAGGCGGCGGTGGCGGGCGTGCTGGGCAAGCTGACCCAGGCGTGGAACAAGGGCGACGCCAAGGCCGTCGGCGCGCTGTTCGGCAAGGAAGCCGACTACGTGAACGTCGGCGGCGCCATGGTCTCCGGAGCGGACAAGATCGCCGCTGCTCACAAGGCGATGTTCGACGCCACCAAGGGCGCGCAGTCCGCCTATCGCGTGATCAAGCTGAAGCCGCTGGGACCCGACGTGGTGATGGCCTTCCTCGGTCAGAAGATCACCACCAAGCAGGGTGACAAGTCGGGCGAGATGACCACCCGTCCGACCATGATCCTGCGCAAGATTGGCAACGACTGGAAGATCGCGGCGTTTCAGGTGACGCGCGTCGGGCCGCAGGTCCGCGCCGCCGCCGCGAAGGCCGCCGCCGCCAAGGCTGGCGCCGCCAAGGCCGGGGCCGCCAAGGCGGAGACCAAGACGGACAAGCCGGCTGCCAAGAAGGCCGACAAGAAATAGGACCAAGCATGATCCGGTGTGCGGCGTGAGCGGGGGCGGTCGATGACGGCTTCCGCCAAGCCGCCGCCGGACGGAGCCCGGTTTTCCGACATCCTCGAAGGGCTGGGTCGCGGCGACCGCGAGCGGCTCTACGTGCGCGAGGTGTTGGACGCGTTCGGCGAACAGGGGCTGGGCGCGATCATGCTGATCTTTGCCCTGTTCAGCTGCCTGCCGCTGCCGCCTGGGGGCAGCACCCTGACCGGCGCGCCGCTCCTCCTGCTATCGCTCGAACTGGCCACCCTTCGCGATACGTTGTGGCTGCCCCGACGTTTCGTTTCGGCTTCGGTCAAGCGTGAGAGCCTGCGCAAGGGCTTCGGCTGGATGATCCCGGTCGTCCGCTTCGCCGAAAACCTGTCCCGCCCCCGGTTGCTCATGCTCACGGGCCGGTTCGGCCAGGGCCTGATCGGGGTGACCTGCTTCCTGCTGTCCATCGTGCTGGTGCTGCCGATTCCGCTGGGCAACATCGCGCCGGCCGCCACCATCGCCCTGTTCTCACTGGGGGTGATGCAGCGTGACGGCGTGGCCGTGATCCTGGGCTGGACAGGCGTGGCCATCAGCGTGGGCTTGCTGGCCATCGCCTGGCGGGTCGTGGCCCACGCCGTGGGCGGCCTCTACGACCAGCTCACCAGCCTGCACCTGGTCATCCCCTAGGCCTTTCCCTGTCGGGGGAGGTGTTCACGAGGCAGATGCGAGACGGATCGGCCCCCCGCGCTTCCCACGCCGGGCCGGTCGCCCAACAGGCAAGGATTTCAGCGGTCCGCAACGTGCTCGGGTTTGCCCTTGCGCCGGGTCGAGGCGAATTCGTCCAGCTCCTTCTCGCTCATCGACTTGTACATCGACTTCGACGCGCCCTTCAGCTCGCCGACCTTGGTGTCTCCGCGTTTGGCCGACAGGGCGGCGCCGGCGGCTTTCTGCTGGGCCTTGGACTTGGCGGGCATGACTTGAACTCCTTCACTGCCTGCCCAGACAAGCGGCGAGCCGGTGGCTGAGTTCCAGAAACGACCGAGGGGCCGCCGGATAGCTCCGGCGGCCCCTCCATTGTCGACCGTCACTGCGGTCTCCGTGAACTGTCAGGCGGCGCCCTCGAAGGCGAAGCTCTGGCTCACGAACCCGCTCGGGTTATGACAATGAGACACGGGTCACCTCCTTTCAAAAGACCGGGCACATCGCCGGCAGGGAAAAAGGTAGGATGAGTCTTCGTCCTTTCAACGGCATGCACGTGGACGGCGAAGTCGCACCGGCGTAGCTGTGGGCGCATGACCACCGCCTGGGACCCCGACCAGTACGAGCGCTACAAGGCCTACCGCGACCGGCCGGCGCTCGACCTGATGCTGCAGATTCCTTCACACCGGAGCTACCGCGAGATCTGGGATCTCGGCTGTGGCACGGGCGAGCATGCCGCTCTGCTGAAACGCCGCCACCCGGATGCGACGGTGCATGGGCTCGACACCAGCCCGGCCATGCTGGCCAAAGGCCGGGCGCGGCCCGAACAGATCGACTGGGTCGAGGCCTCCATCGCCGACTGGACGCCGGCGGCGCCGCCGGACCTGATCTTCACCAACGCCGCCCTGCAGTGGCTGGGCGAGCACGAGACCCTGGTTCCGCGCCTGGTCGAGAGCCTGGCGCCGGGCGGGGTGTTCGCCTGCCAAATGCCGCAGAGCTACGACACTCCTTGGCACGTGCTGCTGCGGGAGACGGCGGAAGATGGCCCCTGGGCGGATCGGATGGCGGCGCGGGTCGGCGTACGACGCATCGGCAGGCCCGAGGATTACTACGGCTGGCTGCAGCCGCTCTGCGCGCACATCGACATCTGGTCGACCACCTACCTGCACGCCCTGACCGGCGAGGACCCCATCGTAGACTGGATGCTGGGCACGGCGCTGCGGCCTTACGTCGAAGCCCTTACGGACGACGCGGAGCGGGCGGCTTTCCTTGACGCCTATCGCGCCCGGTTGAAGCCCGTCTTTCCACGCCGGACCGACGGGACGACCTTGCTCCCGTTCCCACGGCTGTTTCTGGCAGCTCTTCGTCGAGGGTGATGATCGGTTCGGCCGGCTGGTAACTCAGCTGGCGTCGCCGCAGCATGGTGACCGGGCCCTCCAGGTGGGACAGCGCCTCGGTCATGGCCGAATAGCCCGCGTCCACCGCCAGGTCGTAGGCTTTCCAGTCGCGGATCTCGACGCCGTGGGGCTGGGGAATGACCAGGAGGTCGGTGGCCGCGCGACCCTGGGCCAGCTCGCCGGCGTGGGTGATGGTGGCCGAGCGCATCATGATCGAGACGATCGGCGGCCCGCGGTGCCAGGCGCCGGAGAACAACAGCCGCCAGGGCGAAGGCGGATCCTCCAGGGTCTTCGGATCGATGCCTCGCGCGCGGGTCACGTCCACCCCGACCACCGTTCCGTTGTGCCAGGCGCGCATGATGTCGGCCGGGAAGCTGCGCATCACCGCGCCGTCCACCAGCACTCCGCCGTCCATCAGCACCGGCGGCAGGATCCCGGGCAGGGAGATGGAGGCCCTGAGGGCATCGCGCAGCCGTCCGCGCTTGTGCAGATGGTAGGCGCCCGTGGTCAGGTTCGAGGAGACGCAGAAGTAGGGCGTCGGCAAGTCCTCGATCATGACGTCGCCGAAGTGCTCCTCCAGGCGCTGATCGACCTTCTTGCCCTTGGTCATGGCCAGGATGGGAAAGGCGATGTCGTCCAGAGGATTGGTGTCGACGAAGGCCGCGTGCATGCGCCGGTCCATCTCCGACTGGTCCCAGCCCATGGCCAGGCCCGCCGCGATGGTCGCCCCCATGGAGGCCGCCCCATAGAAGTCGAAGGGCGTCTTGGCGTCCTTCAGCGCCTGCACCGCCCCGATGTGGGCGAAAGCACGCGCGCCGCCGCCCGACAGCACCAGCCCGACCGAAGTGCCCGTGATCACCCGCGCCAGCCGCGCGGCGTCATGGCGGTAACCGCCTTTCACGTGGAACCAGCGCGCCGGGTCGATGGCGTCGAGCCACTTCGCGGTGCCGCTGGGGCGGTCCTGGGCGGGCCGACGGATCAGCACCAGGTCCACCAGGCGGTGCTCCTCCAACGCCTCGGCGTCCCACCAGGAGGCCGCGGGCGGCCGCTCCTCGAGGCGGCCGACCAGGAACAGCCGGTCCACCTGCCGTGAACACAGTCGCGCCCAGTTCACCTCCTCGGCTTCGGCCACGTAGAGGACGAAATCGTGGGTCTGCTCGATGGTTGAGAACCAGCTTGCCGCCGATCGCAGCGCGGAGGAATCGATCACCCGCACCGAGAACCCCAGGGCCGCGATCTCGGCCTCGACCAGGTGCACGAAGGCCCGCACCGGCCGCTCCGAGAGGCCCACGAAGCCGAACACGGTGGGTTCCGACAGCTGACCGCCGCCCGCCGGGGTCCGCGCCCGACGGATCATCAACCGGGCCAGTTCGGTCATCACCTCAGGATAGTCGGCCGCGGCCTTGAAGAAGCTGTCGCGGGGCAGGGCGAGGATTTCGGAATCCCGCAGGGCCACCACCGTCGAGGTGTGCGGCGTGCCGGCGATCATCGCCATCTCGCCGACCGGCTCGCCCGGCGTCACCACGCCCAGGAACTGGCTCTCGCGGCCTTCCTCGCGCCGGAAAACGCCAAGGCGGCCGGCGCGTAGCAGATACAGGGTCTCGGCCTCGTCGCCGGCCGAAAACAGCCGGCCGCCGCCGGGAAGCAGAAACCAGGACGCCTCGCTCGCGGCGCTCTTCTCGAAGATGCGCGCCAAGGTGTTCTCGAGCGTGTCGGCGGCGGTCGTGCGGCGAGCCATCGCGACGGACTGTAGAGCTTTCCGGGATTCGTTGAACAGCCGATTGCGCAATGCGCTCACGCCGGGTCGGGTTGCAGCGGGAGAAAGGGTTGGCGCTCCCGCCGCCAGCGGCTAATCCAGCCGCATGCCGAAGCTCACCTCGACCGTCGACACCGCCTCCGAAGCCTTCCGGGACCTGCGCGCCCACAACGAGGCGCTGGTGGAGGACCTCCGCGCCCGAGTGGCCCGGACCGGCCTGGGCGGGTCCCAGGCGTCGCGCGAGCGCCACGTCAGCCGCGGAAAGCTGTTGCCGCGTGACCGCGTCGAGCGCCTGCTCGACCCCGGGGCGCCCTTCCTGGAGCTGTCGCAACTGGCGGCCGGGGGCATGTATGACGACGAGGCGCCGGGGGCCGGGATGATCACCGGCGTCGGCCGGGTCTCCGGCCGCGAGTGCGTCATCGTCGCCAACGACCCGACGGTGAAGGGCGGCGCCTATTTTCCGATGACGGTGAAGAAGCACCTCCGCGCACAGGAGGTGGCCCTCGAGAACCGGCTTCCCTGCATCTACCTGGTGGACAGCGGCGGCGCGAACCTGCCTCACCAGGCCGAGGTCTTTCCCGATCGTGAGCACTTCGGCCGCATCTTCTACAATCAGGCCCGCATGTCGGCGCAGTCGATCCCGCAGATCGCCTGCGTCATGGGCAGCTGCACAGCCGGCGGCGCCTACGTCCCGGCCATGTCGGACGAGACCGTCATCGTCCGTAACCAGGGCACCATCTTTCTGGCCGGTCCGCCGCTGGTGAAGGCGGCGACGGGCGAGGTGATCTCAGCGGAGGACCTCGGCGGGGCGGAAGTCCACGGCCGCAAGTCCGGCGTCGTCGACCACGTCGCGGCCAACGACGAGCACGCGCTCGAGATCGTCCGCTCGATTGTCGGCAACCTCAATACCGTGAAGCACCACGCGCTTGACGTCCGCGAGCCGCGCGAGCCCGCCTTCGATCCGGCCGAGCTCTACGGCATCGTGCCCAAGGATGTCCGGGCGCCCTACGAGGTCCGCGAGGTGATCGCCCGCATCGTCGACGGCTCGGAGTTCGACGAGTTCAAGCCGCTGTACGGCACGACGCTCGTAACCGGTTTCGCGCGCATCTGGGGCTATCCGGTCGCCATCCTGGCCAACAACGGCGTGCTGTTCTCGGAAGCGGCGCTCAAGGCCGCGCACTTCATCGAACTGGCCTGCAAGCGCAAGATCCCGCTGGTGTTCCTGCAGAACATCTCGGGCTTCATGGTGGGCGGCAAGTACGAGGCCGGCGGCATCGCCAAGGACGGCGCCAAGATGGTCACCGCCGTCGCCTCGGCCGAGGTGCCCAAGTTCACCGTGCTGATCGGCGGCAGCTTCGGCGCCGGGAACTACGGCATGTGCGGCCGCGCCTATAGCCCGCGCTTCCTGTTCACTTGGCCCAACAGCCGCATTTCGGTGATGGGGGGCGAGCAGGCAGCCAGCGTGCTGGCTACCGTGAAGCGCGACGGCATCGAGGCCAAGGGCGGCCAGTGGTCCGCGGAAGAGGAGGCGGCTTTCAAGGATCCCATCCGTGAAGGCTACGAGCGCGAGGGCAATCCCTACTACGCCACCGCGCGGATGTGGGACGACGGCGTCATCGACCCGGCCCAGACCCGTGACGTCCTCGGCCTCGCCATCAGCGCCAGCCTGAACGCACCCATCCCCGAAACGAGGTTCGGCGTCTTCCGGATGTAGGTTCGGAAGGACCTAGGGTTCGTCCATTCGGTTCAGTTCGGTGATCCGCTGTTCGGTCAGTCGGATCAGGCATTGCAGGCGGTACTCGGACGAACCCGAGCCCGCAAACGCCCCCTTGGCTTCGCACCAGCCGTCGCGATAGCGGAGCCAGTCGGCCTGCGACCGGATGACGCCGGCGCGCTGGCTTTCCTCCGACACGGCCACAGCGTTGTCGTAGGCGGCCTTCAGGCTGCCTTCCTGCCGCGTCACCTCGTCGGAAAGGCAGAAGGTCACCATCATCGTCATGCCCTGGGCCTGTTCCAGGCAGGCGTCGAGCTCCTCAGGCCGTTCCGACGGATCCGCCGCCGCCGGGGCGGCCGCGGCGAGGGCGGCCAGCGCGGCCGTCAGCATCACAATTCTCATCCGGCCTCCGAAAGCTTGATCGGAAACATAGCGCCGGCCCCGAACCTTCTGCTAGCACCCGAGCGAACGGAGCACGCCCATGTCCGACATCCCGCCCATCGACCCGCCCAACAACGCCATCGCCGACGGCCTGCTGGACCAGCCGGCCCCCGACGCCGAGACTTCCAAGGTCCTCGTCGAGGCGACGCCTGGAGGGGCGGTCACGGTCACCATCAACCGGCCCGAGCGCAAGAACGCCTTCGACGCCGAAACCATCGCGGCCCTGCACGAGGCCTTCGAGACACTGCAGGGCCAAGATGGCGTGCGCGTCGTCTTCGTGCGCGGCGCGGGCGACACCTTCTCGGCCGGCGCCGACCTCGACTGGATGCGTTCTGCGGCCGAGTGGGACGAGGCCGACAATCGCGACGACGCCATGATGCTGGCGCGCATGCTCAAGGCGCTGCACGACATTCCATGCCTGACAGTCGCCCTGGTGGACGGCGCCGCGTTCGGCGGCGGAGTCGGACTGGTTGCGGCCTGCGATACCGCCGTGGCCACCCACGGCGCTCGCTTCTCCTTCTCCGAGGTCAAGCTCGGCCTGACGCCGGCCACCATCAGTCCGTACGTCGTGGAGGCCATTGGCGCCCGCAACGCGCGGGCCCTGTTCGCGATGGGCCTGCCCTTCGACGCCCAGGACGCGCTGAACATCAGCCTCGTCCACCGCCTCGTCGCCGACGGAGCCGGGCTGGACCGGGCCCGCGACTGGATCGCCGGAGAGGTCCGCAACACCGCCCCGGGCGCCGTCGCCGCCGCCAAGGATCTGGTGCGCCACGTCGAGGGAAGGGCCATCGACCACGCGCTGATGGCGGACACCGCCGAGCGCATCGCCGCCCGCCGGGTCAGTGATGAAGGCCGTGAGGGCGTCCGCGCCTTCCTGGAGCGGCGCAGGCCGGGCTGGGTGGGCTAGGCGCTCCGCTCCTGCTCGCCAGCCGACCGGCGCGCGCTATAGTGGCCGGGACTCGCGCAGGGGGGACGCCATGCCGAAGGAAATGGATCTCGCCGGCCTCGCTTCGGCCGGCGGCTGGCTGCGCTGGCGGCGCAAGCACGCCGATCTGGAGCCCGGCACCCCCTGCATGAACTGCGAGACTCCCCTGCAGGGGACCTACTGCCATAACTGCGGCCAGCTGGCGGAGAGCTTCCACAAATCGGTATGGCACCTGTTCGCCGAGGCGCTGGAGAGCTTCTTCCATTGGGACGGCCGGCTGTGGCGCACGCTTCCGCCGCTGATCTACAAGCCCGGCGAACTCACCGGCAACTACATCAACGGCAAACGCGCCTACCAGGTGCCGCCGCTGCGCCTGTTCCTCGTCCTCCTGGTCATCGTGTTCTTCGCCGGCCAGTACGGCACGGGCGGTCACGGGGACGCCCCCGCACCGGGGTTCCAGGGTCCGGCGGGCGCGAAAGTGAGCGCCACCGCCGACGGGGCGCGGGCGCAGGCGCGCAGAGACGTCATGGCCGACAAGACCATGACCGAGGCCGATCGGCGCGTGGCCCTCGCGGCCATCGACAATAACTGGGCCACTTTCGGCGGGGCCCTGGCCGACAGCATCCGCGAGAACTCGGAAGCGGCGATGAGCGAGCGTGCGGCCAAGGGCAAGCCCCCTGCGCCCTGGGACGCCACCCAGGGCGGCACGACCCGCGACCGCATCAGGGTCGGTGACAGCGAAGCCGGCTCGACCAATGGGCAGATCGTCTTCAGCGACGACAAGACCAACCCCGCGGTCAGCCGCTGGTTCGAGGACCGGGCCCGCGCCATCCAGCAGGACCCCAAGCGGTTCTGGATGATCATCGAGAACTGGGCCCATCGGATCGCCGTTCTGGCCTTGCCCATCTCGGCCCTGATCCTGACCCTGCTGTTCGTCTTCCAGCGCCGCTTCTACGTCTACGACCACCTCATCTTCTCGATGCACAGCCTGTCGTTCCAGCTGCTCCTGCTGTCGACGCTGTGGATCCTCGGACGCTGGTTCGGGGCCTGGGTGTGGTTCGGCCTTCTGCTGTCTCCAGCGCACCTGTTCGTCCATATGCGGGGGACCTACAAGACCGGCATAATCCTGACCCTGGTGCGGATGTTCTTCCTGTTCATCTTCACGACCTTCGCCTTCAGCGGTCTGGCCCTGCTGCTCTTTTACCTGGGCTTCAACGACATGGGACCGGCCGCGCCGGCGCCCGCCAGTCCGCCGGCGGCCAGCGCATCGGCCGTCAACCTCTCCTGAGCGGGCGGACGGCGGGTCTTGCCATCCGCCGCCGCCCGTCGGATTAGCAGCGTCATGTTCAAGTCCGTCCTGGTCGCCAACCGCGGCGAGATCGCCCGCCGGGTTTTCCGAACCGCCCGCGCGATGGGGATCCGCACGATCGCGGTCTATTCCGAAGCCGACGCCGAGTCGCTGCATGTGCGCGAGGCGGACGAGGCTGTCCTTCTGGGCCCCGCGCCGGCCCGCGAGAGTTATCTCGACGCGAAGAAGGTCCTGGCCGCGGCGAAGGCTACCGGGGCGGAAGCGATCCACCCGGGCTACGGCTTCCTGTCCGAGAACGCCGAATTCGCCGAGGCGGTGATGAAGGCCGGCGTCGTCTGGATTGGACCGCCGCCCGCCGCCATTCGCGCCATGGGCCTGAAGGACGCCGCCAAGAAGCTGATGGACGACGCCGGCGTGCCGGTGACCCCGGGCTATCTGGGCGAGGATCAGTCGCTGGAGCGGCTCACCAGCGAAGCGGGCAAGGTTGGCTATCCCGTACTGATCAAGGCCGTGGCTGGCGGCGGCGGGAAGGGCATGAAGCGGGTCGACCGACCCGAGGATTTCGCCGACGCCCTGGCTTCGGCCCAGCGCGAGGCGAAAGCGGCCTTCAACAACGACCTGGTTCTCATCGAGAAGTACGTTACGCGTCCCCGGCACATCGAGGTGCAGGTGTTCGGGGACAGCCACGGCCAGGTTGTCCACCTGTTCGAGCGTGACTGCTCGCTGCAGCGCCGCCACCAGAAGGTCATCGAGGAAGCGCCCGCGCCGGGCATGGATGAGAAGACCCGCCAGGCGGTCACCGACGCCGCGATCAAGGCGGCCCGGGCGGTGAACTATGTCGGCGCCGGCACGGTCGAATTCATCGCTGACGCGTCGGAGGGTCTGCACGGCGACCGCATCTGGTTCATGGAGATGAACACCCGGCTGCAGGTCGAGCATCCGGTCACCGAAGCCATCACGGGCCAGGACCTGGTCGAATGGCAATTCCGCATCGCCGCGGGCCAGCCGCTGCCCCTGAAGCAGTCCGAGATCACCGCGACGGGCTGGGCCATGGAGGCGCGCCTCTATGCCGAGGATCCGGCCCGGGGCTTCCTGCCGTCGATCGGGCCGCTCGACCACTTCCGCCTGCCGGACGGCGACGAAATCCGCGTCGACACGGGGGTCGAGGAGGGCGGTGAGGTCAGCCAGTATTACGACCCGATGATCGCCAAGCTGATCGTCCATGGCGAGGATCGGGACTCGGCCGCCGCCTATCTGGCGGACGTGTGCCGGGAGGTCGAGGTCTGGCCGGTGCGCACCAACGCCGCTTTCCTCGCCCGCTGCCTGGACCACCCTGATTTCGTCGAGGGCGAGGTCGATACCGGCTTCATTCCCGCGCGTCTGGACCAGCTCGTACCGGAAGGGTCCTCGTCCGACGCCAGGGTCGCGGCCCTGGCGCTCGCCGCCGAAGACGCGTCCGCGCACCTTGGCCTGCCCGGCGACGGCGACCGGCTGTCGCCCTGGCAGGCGACCCCGGATGGGCTCTACGGCTTCCGGCTCAACGCCCCGGCCTTCACCACCCATCGGGTCGAGGTGAACGGCGAGACCGTCACCGGGCGGGCGCGTCCGTTCCTGCCGGGCGAGTGGCGCTGGCTGGTCGAACACGAGGGCCGCATCGAGGAGGTCGCCGTCCTGCACGAGCAGGTCGTCCTCTCCGAACACCGGGCCATCGGCTTCGTCCGTTCCGGCGAGGGGGTGGTGCTGTTCGACGAGGGGCTGGCCGTCGAAATCCGCGAGGACGAGATCACCGGCCACGGGGGCGCCGAGGCCCAGGCCTCCGGGTCGCTGACCGCGCCGATGCCCGGCAAGATCGTCGCGGTTCAGGCGCGGGCCGGCGCGAAAGTGGCCAAGGGCGCGCCGCTGCTGGTCATGGAGGCGATGAAGATGGAGCACGCCATGACCGCCCCCTTCGACGGGGTGGTGGCGGAACTCCCCGTCAAGTCGGGCCAGCAGGTGACGGAAGGCACGCTGCTGGCCAGGGTCGAGCCGGTCTAGCGGCCGGTCAGCGGACCCCTCCCATGGCCCTTCACCTGATCAAGCTCTGCGTCGGCGTATCGGAGGTCGACCAACTCACCGCCTGGGGTCGGCGCGAGCGCGGCAAGGGCTCCCCGCCGGTCGTGCACACGCGCATGACGCCCAAGCGTGTCGGCGAACTGCTGGAGGGCGGCTCGCTCTATTGGGTGATCAAGGGCGTGGTCCAGTGCCGACAGCGCATCATTGCGATCGACACCATCGACGAAGGGGCCCAGCGCAGCCGCTGCGAGATTACTCTCGACGACGAGGTCGTGCGCGTCGCGCCCCAGCGCCGGGGCGCCTTCCAGGGCTGGCGCTACTACGAGGGCAAGGACGTGACCCCGGACCTGGCCTCCTGGGAGGCCGGCGAGGCGCCGCCGGAGCTGGCGGAAGCGCTGCGCGAGCTGGGCGCCTGGTAAGCGGCGCTTCTGCGGCGCAGCACGGATCGATCCGGCGTCTGCGACCAGAATCCATACTCTTTGGTCAGACCGGCAGGTTGTCGATCAACCTTGTCGAACCGAGCCAGGCGGCGGCCAGCACCCTGACGTTTTTGTGAAGCTCTCGGGCGGCATCCGGCTTGGTGGTCTCGAGCGGGGTCCCGGCGGTCGGCGCCAGAGTTTCGCCGTCCCGAAAGGCGACGTAATCAACCTTCTGGAAGCCCGCCGCGATCAGCGCGTCGCGAGCCTCGGCCTCGGCCTCGGCGACGGCCTGACCGCCCCGGACCCGCTCACCCGCCTCGCGCAGGATTAGGTTCAGCCGCGCCGCCACGGCGCGCTCGGTCGGGCTGAGGTACGCATTCCGCGAACTCATGGCCAGGCCGTCGGCCTCGCGCACCGTCGCTCCGGCCAGGATTTCAATCGGGAAATCAAGGTCCTGCGTCATGCGGCGGATGACCAGCAGTTGCTGGTAGTCCTTCTCGCCGAAGATGGCCACGTGCGGCTGAACCATGTTGAACAGCTTGGCCACCACCAGGGCCACGCCCCCGAACATCTGCGGCCGCGCCGCCCCTTCGAGGTCGTCCGTAACGCCGGAAACCGTTACGCTGGTTGAGAAGCCGGTTGGATAGACCTCCGTGGGCGGCGGCGCGAACAGCAGGTCGCAGCCGGCTCCGGCCAGCAGCTCGGCGTCTCTGGCCTCCTGGCGCGGATAGCGGTCGAGGTCTTCGGTCGGCGCGAACTGGGTGGGGTTCACGAAGACGCTGGCGACGACCCGGTCAGCCACGGCCTTGGCTTGCCGCACAAGGGAAAGATGACCTTCGTGCAGAGCCCCCATGGTCGGGACGAGCGCCAGCCGCTGGCCCTCACGCCTCCAGGAACGCACCTGCTCGCGCAGCGTCCCGACGCTGCGGACAATGGGCAGGGGGGCGGAAGTATCGGACATGGTTACGATAATCGGGTTCGGCGTTAAGGACGTTTGAGAACCGCGTTTCAACGCGCCCTCGCTAGGGTTGGCGTATGGACCGCAGAAGCGTTGTCAGTCTAGCCGCCGTCATCCTCGGCGGCCTCGCCGTTTCGGGCTGCATGGAAGCGCCCCGCAACGACGGCCGGATGTTCCAGCGGTGGGCCCAGGCCGTGGTCGACATCCCGACCAGCGATGAAGAAGCGCTGGCGCGTGACCGTCTGCGCGCCCGTCAAACCCTTGCAGAGGCCGATGTCGCTGCGTCCCGGGCCGCCCCTGTCACCCTCACCGCCGAGGCCGCAGGTCTACGCCCGGCCATGACCATCAAGGTGGTCGACCCGCTTGAACTTCCTGCGGCCCGCGACATCGGCCTGCGCGCCGCCATGGACGCCGCTGGCAGCCTGGCCGGAGCCGACCGGCAGGCCACGGTCCAGCGCGCCTCCCTGGGCCAGGCGTCGCCGGCGGGACCGTGGATCGCCCAGATCGCCGCCTTCCGGAGCCAGGCCGACGCCGAGGCCCAGTGGCGCAAGCTCAAGGCCGTCAGCGGCTCGGCGCTGTCAGGCGTGACGCCGCGCTTCGAGCCCGTCGACCTCGGTGCGAAGGGGCGCTGGGTGCGTCTCAAGGCCCCCGGCCTGCCGAGCCGCGCCGCCGCCGCCGCCGTCTGCCGCGCCGCCGGCGTCACCGACGAATGGTGCGTCAAGCCGGCCTGAGCCGGCCCCTTACCTGTGAACAGAGTCGAAACGCCGCGTTGACGGCGGGCCCGCCCGCGGGACACTTCCCCCAAGCTCGCAGCTGTTGAGTCGGGCGGGGGTGAAAACCATGTCGAAAGCGCGCGTTGTCGTCGTTGGCAACGAGAAGGGCGGGGCGGGCAAGTCCACCATCGCCATCCATCTCACCACGGCCCTGGCTTGGCAGGACGCCCGCGTGGCGGTCATCGATCTCGACCTGCGCCAGCAGTCGCTGGGGCACTTCCTGGCCAGCCGTCGCAAGTGGCTCGAGGCGTCCGGCGCCTCGGCTCCGATGCCGGCCGAATTCAAGCTTGGCGACCAGCCGGCCCGCTTCGCCGACGAGGCCGCCGACGCCGGGGTGAGCCGCTTCGCCGAGATACTCGCCGAGGCGCGCGCCCGCGCCGACTTCATCGTCATCGACACGCCCGGCGGGGACACGGCCCTGTCGCGCGCGGCCCATGCGGCGGCCGACCTGATCGTCACCCCGATGAACGACAGCTTCGTGGATTTCGACCTGCTGGGCTCGGTCGATCCCGTGACCCTCGACCTGGGAAAGCCCTCCATCTACGCCGAGACCGTCTGGGAGGCGCGCAAGCAGCGGGCGGTCACCGACGGAGGCCGTATTGACTGGGTGGTGCTGCGCAACCGCCTCGCCGTAACCGAGGCCCGCAACCGCAAGCGCCTGGACGAGCGGATCGAGGCGCTATCCCGCCGTGTCGGTTTCAGGGTCGGGCCGGGTCTGCGGGACCGGGTCATCTATCGCGAGCTGTTTCCCTTCGGACTGACCGTGGCCGACCTCTCGCCGGCCATCCGTCCCGTCGCCGTGTCGCTGGCCCACGTGGCGGCGCGCCAGGAGTTGCGTTCGCTGGTTCAGGCGCTCGACCTCGACCTGTCCGCCCAGCCGCTCACGGCGACGGCCGCTTGACGCCCTCCTGGGCCTGACCGAAAGGCCTGGGGATGGCGCTCATCATCCTGGCCTTCTGCGTTTTCGCCGCCCTCGTCTGGCTGGGGCGGCGAGGGCCGAAGCAGCCCAACGAATGGCGCTCCGCCGCGGGGATCGTCGGCCTGGCTTGCATCGTGGCCGGCATCGCCGTGATGGTGCGGGGACTGGTGCTGGCCGGAGCGGTGACCATCGCCGTCGGGCTGGCGCTGGGTCTGGTCGCCCGCCGCGTGCCGCTTCCCTTCGGGCCGATGACCGATGACGAGGCGCGTCGCGTGCTCGGCGTCGATGTCGACGCCGGCGAGGCCGAGATCCAGGCCGCCTACCGCGCCCGGATGCGCACGGCCCACCCGGACCAGGGCGGGGACGAGGCTGTGGCGGCCCGGCTGAACACCGCCCGCGACCGGCTTCTGAAGAAGCGCTAGGCGGATACGAAAAGACCCTCCGCGCGGGAGGGCCTGATCATTGGAAGTCCCGGTGGGCGGGTCAGTCGCCCTTGAACACCAGGCAGTCGAGCTTCTTCTTCTTCAGCGCGGCGCAGGCGCTCTTGGCGGCGGCCTGGGTCATGTCGACATAGCGGACACGGTAGCGGCCGCCGGCGTTGAGGATGTCGCTGCGGGCGTGGGCGAAGTGCTCGGCGAAGCGGCGCTTCACCTCCTTGACCCAGCTGTTGGCGTCCGAGCGGGCGCGGAACGAGCCCACCTGCACCACCCATACCGCGTTGGGATCCCGCTTCGGCTTGGCCGGGGCGGGCTTGGCGCGGGCGGGCGTGGGTGCGACGCGGGTCGCCGCCGGGCGGCTCGGCTGGGCCGGATCGACCGGCGCCAGGGAGGCCAGCACGACCGGCTGGGATTCTTCGGGCGGGTTCTCGACCGGGCGCATGCCGCCGCGGGCCGGCTGGGCGCCGCGCAGGCCGCTGGCGTTCAGGTCGGCGGTGTAGTCGCGGGGCCGGGCAGGAGCGGCCGGGGCGGGGGCTGTCGTTGTGTTGGCGGCGTAGGCCACCGGTGCCGAGGGGATCTGGGGCTCGAACAGGCTCTGGGCGACGGTGATGGTCTCGCCGTGGTCGCGGCGGCGCATCACGTCGAAACCGACGTTCAACAGGTCGGCGACATGGGTGTCGCGAGCCGCGATGGTCGGCCCCCCCAGTACGACGGTGATCAGCCGGTGGCCGTCCCGCACGCCCGAGGCCGCGAGGTTGTAGCCCGAGGCGTTGGTGAAGCCCGTCTTCAGCCCGTCCACGCCCGGCATGCGCAGCAGCAGGCCGTTGTGGTTGCGCATCTCCTGGCCGCGGAAGGTGAAGTACTTCTGGCTGAAGTAGGGATAGTACTGCGGAAAGTCGCGCATCACGGCGCGCGACAGGATGGCGATGTCCCGCGCGCTGGTCAGCTGGCGGCTGTCCGGAAGGCCATTGGCGTTGACGAAGCGCGAGTTGGTCATGCCCAGCTCCTGCGCCTTCAGGGTCATCATGGCGGCGAAGCGGGCCTCTGTGCCGCCGACCTTTTCAGCCAGGGCCACGGCGATGTCGTTCGCCGACTTCACGGCCACGGCGCGGATGGCGTCGTCGACCGTCAGACTGTCGCCCGCGGCGAGGCCGAGCTTGGAAGGGGCCTGGGCGGCCGCTCGAGGCGACACCACCACCCGGTCGTCCGGCTTCAGCTTGCCGGTCGAAAGCGCGTCGAACACCAGGTAGAGCGTCATGATCTTGGTGATCGAGGCCGGATAGCGCGGGCTGTCGGCGCGGCGGGCGTAGAGCACCTCGCCGGTGCTGGCGTCGACCACGATGGCGGCGTACTTCGGCGAATCGACGATCGCCGCATGGGCCGGCGCCGGCACGGACGTGAATGTCGTGACCAGGGTGGAGAAGGTCAGGAGAAGCGCTAGCGCGATCCGGCGGGCGGGTGAGAACATAGGCTACGTCCGTCGCAAACTGGATAGGGCGCCCCCCTAAGACACCCCGGAAGCCTTTATGATCGCTTCGGAGGCCTTTCTCTAGGGTAAACAACACGCGCGCGAATTTTTGACGCGGGCGCGATGCCGCAAGGGTTTGCGGGGTCCGTCGGCGGCCGTCGCGGGAACCTATTGTGCGGTGCAACATTATTGTTGACATCGGTTCGCACATGCGAGATAAGCCGCTCATCCGAACAGGCGCGGTTCGCCGCGCGGGGCCCGAAGAGGCCTTAACCGTCAAGGAGTTGAGACCATGCAGAAGGGCGCTGAAGCCATCAAGAACACCGCCGAGCGTTTCACCGCTGCTGGCGACCAGGCCTTCCGTGAAGGCGTCGAGAAGTCGATCGCCGGCCTGAACGAAGTCAACGCCGCCTCCAAGCGCAACCTGGAAGCCGTCGTCGAGTCGGTCACCGCCGCCACCAAGGGCGCCGAGACCCTGGGCGCCAACACCCTGGCCTTCACCAAGAAGTCCTGGGAAGACGCGACCAACGCCGCGCAGGCCCTGACCTCGGCGAAGTCGATCCAGGAAGTCATCGAAGTCCAGACGGCCTGGGCCAAGGGCGCCATGGAGGCCTACCTGGCCGAAGTGACCCGCGCCACCGACATCGTGTCGGCCTCGGTCAAGGACTCCTTCAAGCCGCTGAACGAGCGCGCCACCGCCACGGTCGAGCGCTTCCAGTCGGCCCGCTAAGCTTCAGTAGCGTAGCGTAAGCGTACCAGTACAAGCGTATCGCAGGGCCCGGGGCGCAAGCTCCGGGCCCTTACGCTTGTTTGGCCGGCAATCCCCTGCGCGGGACGCGATGAACGAAACCTGTGGTCGGGGTTAACCGTATTGAAGCCTGCAGGATGCGACTATCGGCGCGTTGGAGGCTGACCGTCTCGGCCCTTCCAAAGCGTCCGAGTTCACATATCTAATCCATGAGTCCGGGCCTGAAGGCCCACAGTCGGGGAATTGAAGTCGGTGGCCGAGCGCAAGCAAGGTGATCAGGGTCAGATTGGCGGCGCCACAGGCGTCGTCACCGAGGCCAAGCCGAAGGTCGCCAAGCCTTCGCTTTACCGCGTGCTGATCCTCAACGACGACTACACCCCGATGGAGTTCGTGGTTTATGTGCTCGAGCGGTTCTTCAACAAGAACCGTGAGGACGCGACCCGCATCATGCTGCACGTTCACCAGAACGGCGTCGGCGTCTGCGGGGTGTTCACCTACGAAGTGGCCGAGACAAAGGTGGCGCAGGTGATCGACACCGCGCGCCGCCATCAGCACCCGCTCCAGTGCACCATGGAAAAAGACTAGGAGCAGCCAGTGCCATCGTTTTCTAGGCATCTCGAAGAGACCCTCCACCGGGCGGTGAGCTACGCCAATGAGCGCAGCCACGAATACGCCACGCTGGAGCACCTGCTGCTCGCCCTGGCGGACGACCCGGAAGCGGCGACCGTCCTGCGCGCCTGCAGCGTTGACCTGCAGGTCCTCAAGAACGGCCTGATCAACTACGTCGACAACGAGCTGACGGCGCTCGTCGTCGAGGATGGCGAGGACGCCAAGCCGACGGCCGGGTTCCAGCGCGTGATCCAGCGCGCTGTCATCCACGTGCAGTCCTCGGGGCGCGACGAGGTCACGGGGGCCAACGTCCTGGTCGCCGTGTTCTCGGAGCGCGAGAGCCACGCCGCCTATTTCCTGCAGGAGCAGGAGATGACCCGCTACGACGCGGTCAACTTCATCGCCCACGGCATCGCCAAGAAGGCCGGCGCCTCCGAACCCCGCCCGGTCAAGGGTTCCGGGGACGAGACGGAAGAGCGCGGCGGCTCGGCTCCGCGGCAGGCGGGCGAGGCGCTGGAGGCCTACTGCATCGATCTCAACGAGAAGGCCCGGGAGGGCAAGGTGGACCCGCTGATCGGCCGCACCGCCGAGGTCGAGCGCGCCATCCAGATCCTCTGCCGTCGAACCAAGAACAACCCGTTGCTGGTGGGCGACCCCGGCGTGGGCAAGACGGCGATCGCCGAGGGCCTGGCCCGCAAGATCGTCACCGGCGACGTCCCCGACGTTCTGGCCGAGGCCACCATCTTCTCGATGGACATGGGCGCTCTGCTGGCCGGCACCCGCTACCGCGGCGACTTCGAGGAGCGGGTGAAGCAGGTGGTCAAGGAGCTGGAGGCGCATCCCAACGCCATCCTGTTCATCGACGAGATCCACACGGTCATCGGCGCCGGCGCGACCAGCGGCGGGGCGATGGACGCGTCGAACCTGCTGAAGCCGGCGCTGGCCTCGGGCACCCTGCGCTGCATGGGCTCGACCACCTACAAGGAGTTCCGGCAGCACTTCGAGAAGGACCGCGCCCTGGTGCGTCGCTTCCAGAAGATCGACGTCAACGAGCCGACCATCGACGACACGATCAAGATCCTGAAGGGTCTGAAGTCCTACTACGAGACCTTCCACCGGCTGCGCTACACCGACGCCGCCATCAAGTCCGCCGTGGACCTGTCGGCCAAGTACATCACCGACCGCAAGCTGCCGGACAAGGCGATCGACGTCATCGACGAGGCCGGCGCCAGCCAGATGCTGCTGCCCGAGAAGCGCCGCAAGAAGGTGATCGGCCAGAAGGAGATCGAGGCCGTTGTCGCCAAGATCGCCCGCATCCCGCCGAAGTCGGTCTCGAAGTCCGACACGGAGTCGCTTCGCTCGCTGGAGTCCGACCTGCACCGCGCAGTGTTCGGCCAGGACCAGGCGATCGAGCAGCTGTCCGCTTCGATGAAGCTGGCCCGCGCCGGGCTCCGCGATCCGCAGAAGCCCATCGGCAGCTACCTGTTCTCGGGTCCGACCGGCGTCGGCAAGACCGAGGTGGCCAAGCAACTGGCCGCCACGCTTGGCATCGAGCTGCTTCGCTTCGACATGTCCGAATACATGGAGCGGCACACGGTCAGCCGCCTGATCGGGGCCCCTCCGGGCTACGTCGGGCACGACCAGGGCGGCCTGCTGACCGACGCGGTCGACCAGCACAAGCATGCCGTGCTGCTGCTGGACGAGATCGAGAAGGCGCACCCGGACGTCTACAACATCCTGCTGCAGGTCATGGACCACGGCGTCCTGACCGACGCGGTGGGCAAGAAGGTCGACTTCCGCAACGTCATCCTGATCATGACCACGAACGCGGGCGCCGCGGACAACTCCAAGGCCTCGATCGGCTTCGGCCGCGGCAAGGTCGAGGGCGAGGACGAAAAGGCCATCCAGCGCCTGTTCACGCCCGAGTTCCGCAACCGGCTGGATGCGGTCGTCACCTTCAACAGCCTGCCGCCGGAAGTCATCCGGCAGGTCGTGCACAAGTTCATCATCCAGCTTGAGGCCCAGCTGGCGGATCGCAACGTCACCGTCGAGCTCGACGAGGACGCCGCCGACTGGCTGGCCAAGAACGGGTTCGACGAACTGTATGGCGCTCGCCCGCTCGCCCGGGTCATCCAGGAGCACGTCAAGAAGCCGTTGGCCGACGAGATTCTCTTCGGTCGGCTGGTGCGAGGCGGCCACGTGCGCATCGTCCTCACGGACGGCAAGATCGGCTTCCGCATCGACGGCGCCGACGAGCCTGGGGCTCCCTCCCTCGACGAGGCCGCCGAACTGGCCGAGTAGGCCGACGCCACGGACTGCGGAGGGCCGCCGGGCAACCGGCGGTCCTTTCGTTTGTCTGGAACGCAGGGCGCGCCTCGGACATTTCCCAACCCTGGAGCCGTCGCTCCGCAGGAAGGGTCCGTGGGATGAAGTCTGGCGCCTATGCAACGCTTGCAGCCCTGGGGATCGCGGCCGCCATGGTGTCGTGCCAGCAGCGGGACAGGGCGGAAGCTCCCGACACCGTCCCGGCGCAAGCCGGGCAGGGGGGCGCCTTCATCGAGCCGGGGGCGGCTCCAGTCGCCTCGCCACCGATTTCGGTGCAGGCCGTCAACTCCGCGGCCTTCGCTCCGCCGCCGACCGACGCCAATGTGCAGAGCGCCACCTTGCTGCGCGCCCAGGTGCTGCTGGACCGGGCCGGCTTTTCGCCCGGGGTCGTCGACGCCCGTTACGGCGAGAACGTCCGGCAGGCGCTGGCGGCCTTCCAGGAGATCAATCGCCTGCCGGCCAACGGCCAGCTCGACGCCCAGACCTGGAAGGCCCTTCAGGGAGTGGGCGGGCCGGCCGTGCTCGGACGCTATGTGATCACCGCCCAGGACGTGGCCGGTCCGTTCATCGCCGGCGTCCCGGATCAGCTCCGCGACCAGGCCAACCTGCGGGCGCTCAGCTACACCTCGGCGGCGGAGTTGATCGCCGAACGTTTCCACATGGACGAGCAGTTGCTGCGCGCCCTGAATCCCGGCCAGACCTTCACCGGCGCGGGGGCGGAGATCATCGTGGCCAATCCGGCGCGCCCCGCCATCGCCGCCGTGGACCGCATCGAGGTCGACGCCCGGGAACGCGCGGTGAAGGCGTTCGACGCCGCCGGCCGGCTGGTGGCCTTCTATCCGGCCACGATCGGCAGTTCCGACAATCCGTCCCCCAGGGGCGCGATGAAGATCAATGGCGTCGGCCGCAATCCGACGTACACCTACGACCCGGCCAAGCTCGACTATGCCAGGGGCGAGATCAAACGGAAGCTGGTGGTCCCGGCCGGGCCGAACAACCCGGTCGGCCTGGTCTGGATCGACCTGTCCAAACCGACCTACGGCATCCACGGCACGCCCAATCCGGACGTGGTCGGCAAAACGCAAAGCCACGGCTGCGTGCGCCTGACGAACTGGGACGTGATGGCCCTGGCGGCCGGCGTGAAGCCCGGCGTGAAGGTGAAGTTCGTCTAGAGCGCCGCGGCGATCGCTGCGGCCTGGGCCTTCAGCTCATCCATGTCGGCCATGCCGCCGCCATGGCGGCCGAGGCTCTCGCCCTCGCGACGGGGGATGACGTGGACGTGGAGGTGGAAGACGGTCTGGCCGCCGGCCTCGCCGTTGAACTGCATCACCGTCAGGCCGTCGGGCTTTAGCGCTCGTTCAACGGCGCGGGCGGTCTTCTGCACGGCGGCGGCGAGCTCGGTCAGCTCGTGGGGCTCAATCTCCAGGATGTTCCGCGCGCGTGACAGCTTGTGCACCACCAGCACATGGCCAGGCGCCTGGGGGAAGACGTCCATGAAGGCCAGGACCTTCTCATCCTCCCACACCTTCACCGACGGCATGTCGCCGCGCACTATCCTGGCGAAGATGTTGTCGGGGTCGTAGGCGCCGTGCAGGCTCATGGCCGGGGTCCTTCGCTTGGGCTCGCGACTGTCGTATCAAATCGCGCGAACAGGACAATCGGCCGGCCATGGAAACGCTCACCCCCCGCCAGCAGAAATGGATGGCGACCGTAAGGGCCAACTTCGAGGCCAAGACCGGAAAGTCGATGGCCGAGTGGGTCAAGATCGCCAAGGGTTGCCCCGAGACCGCCTATCGCAAGCGCCAGCAGTGGCTGAAGAGCGAGCACGGCCTGGGCTCAAACCACGCCGCCTTCGTGCTCTCGGAGGCGTTTCCGTCCGAAACGCACATCGGCGAGGACCCGGCCTCCCTGCGCGCGGCGCTGTGGAAGGACGCCGGCTCGTTGAAGATTCTCGAAGCCATCGAGGCTGCGGTCTCGGGTTTTGACGGCCTGGTCAGCGGCCAGCGGAAGGCCTTCACCGGCTTCTCGCGCGAGTTCCAGTTCGCCGCCGCCCGACCGATGAAGGCCGGAGGTCTGCTTCTCGGTCTGCGCCTGGACCCGTCCGCTTCGCCGCGCCTGGCGCCATCCGTGCGCAAGGAGAGTTGGGCGGAGAAGCTGGTGTCGGTGGTGGAGATCACCGACGCCCGGCAGGTGGATGCGGAGCTGCGAGGCCTTCTGAAGCAAGCGTACGACCGGGGCTGAGCCGCGTCCTGGCGTCACGCTTGCCGAAAGGGCGACAACTCCGCCTCCAGCATCCCCATCTCGGCCTCCACCGCCGGCCGCTCTCGGCTCAGGTACTCCGCCACCGCGGCCCTGAGGCCGGGATGTTCGATCCAGTGGGCGGAATAGACCGGACGGGGGAGGTAGCCGCGCGCCAGCTTGTGCTGGCCCTGCGCCCCGGCCTCGACCCGCTTGAGGCCGCGCGAAATGGCGAAGTCGATGGCCTGATAGTAGCAGAGCTCGAAGTGCAGGAACGGGCGGTGCTCGATGGCGCCCCACTGGCGGCCGTAGAGCGTCTCGCCGCCGATGAAGTTCAGCGCGCCTGCGATCCAGCGCCCATCGCGCCGGGCCATCACCAGCGCGATCCGGTCCGCCATCCGCTCGCCGATCAGCGAGAAGAACAGCCGGTTCAGATAGGGCCGACCCCACTTTCGCTCGCCCGTGTCCATGTAGAAGGCGAAGAAGGCGTCCCAGTGGTCCTCGGTGATCTCCGCCCCGGTCACGATCTGGATCTCGACCCCGGCCTGGGCGTCGCGCCGCTCGCGCCGGATGGTCTTGCGGTGCGAGGAGGAGAGGGCGGCGAGGAAGTCGTCGAACGTCGAATAGCCGGCGTTCTCCCACCAGTACTGCACGTCCTCCCGCGCTAGCAGCCCGGCCGCGGTCATCGCCTTCCACTCGCTCTCGAGCGGAAAGTTCACGTGCAGCGAAGAGGCGCCCATCTGGCCAGTGAACTGGACCGCGGCGGCCAGCAGAGCTTGTCGGACCGGGGGCTCGGCGCTCAGCAGCCGGGGCCCGGTCACCGGCGTGAACGGCGCCGCCGACAGGAGCTTGGGATAGTACTGCCCGCCCGCCCGCTCATAGGCGTCGGCCCAGCCGTGATCGAAGACGTATTCGCCCTGGCTGTGGCTCTTCAGGTAAAGCGGCATGACCCCGAGGATGCGCCCCTGGGCGTTCTCGACCGTCAGGTGCCGGGCCGCCCAGCCCTGCCTGGCCGTGGCGCAGCCGCTCTCCTCGCAGGCCTGCAGGAAATCATAGGTGACGAACGGATTGGCGAAGGACGCCGCGCAGGCGTCCCAGGCTTCCCGGCCGATGTCGCTGATCGCGCCGTGGGCGCGGACGCTGTACTCGGTCGTCACTTCACCTCGACGATGGCGTCGACTTCGACCGCGAAGCCGATGGGCAGCTTGTAAACCCCGACCGCGGCGCGGGCGTGGCGGCCGGCGTCGCCGAACACCTCGACCATCATGTCCGAGCAGCCGTTGATCACCTTGGGCACGTCGTAGAAGTCCGGGCCCGCCTGGACGAAGCCGCCCAGCTTGACGATGCGTACGACGTTGTCGAGGTCACCGACCGCCGCCTTCAACTGCGCCAGGATATTCACCCCACACAGGCGCGCGGCCTTCTGGGCGGTCTCGAGGTCGACGTCGACGCCGACCGTGCCCTTGATCCCGCCCGAGGCGTCGGTCGAGACCTGGCCGGAGACGTGCACCAGATTGCCCGTGCGCACATAGCCGACATAGGTGGCGATGGCCGCCGGCGGCTCGGGCAGGGTGATGCCGAGTTCGGCGAGGCGGGCTTCGATCTTGGACATGGCGGTCTCCGACAGGTTGGCCGCCTCTTAGCGTCTTAGGCGCCGGCGGTGAACCGTCTTTGAGAGACCGCCGCCGCCTGCAGGGGCGACGAACGGTTGAATGTTGGCAGCCGGCGTCGAGCGCGCCGCTCCGGACCCCTGCTAGCTCTTGGGCGCAACGCTCAAGGGAGAGACGCCATGAAGTTTGCCAGGACTGCCCTGCTTGCGGCCATCGCCGCCGCGACGCTTGCTTCCGCCGGACAGGCGGCGGCCGCGGGAATTCAGATCGACGCGGACGGCCGCCAGGTCGCTGCGAACACCACCGGGTACGGCATCGCCATCGATCCGAACGACCGGCAGGGGGTTCGGCACGCCACGTCGCATGGCGTCACCACCGACCCCAACGGCCGCGCGGCCGGTTCAATCCTGGATCCCGACGGCCGGGGCTGGCTGGGGAGCCTGCTGCACCGCTGGTTCGGCTGGTTCTGACCTAGCGCTTCAGGACGCGGCCGCTGACCACGGCCGCGTCCCCGAACTTTGATCGCAGGGCGTCGACGGCGGTTTCGGTCTTCAGCACCCGCTCGCCCGCGGTCTCGAACAAGGCCTGGGCCGAGGCGTCGACGTCGAACAGCTCGGCCATGCCGATGCCGATGAGCCGGTACGCCCGGCGGCCATCGACCTCGGCGCGCAGCATTTCGCGCGCTTCCGAGAAAAGGACTCGTGCGGTCTGCACGGGCTCGGCGAGGGTTCGTCGGCGGGTGAGGCGGCGGAAGTCGGCCGTGCGCAGCTTCAACACCACCACGCGACTGGCCACGCCCGAGCGCCGCGCCTTCGCCGCCAGCTGCTCGCACAGCGGCCAGAGTTCATCCTCCAGGCTCCTCAAGTCGGTCAGGTCCTCGAAGAAGGTGGTCTCCTTGCTCATCCCCTTGCGCTCGCCCTCGGGGTCGACCGGGCGGCTGTCCCGGCCGTGGGCGAGGTGGTGCAGGCGCACCCCGTGCTCGCCGAACCGGCCCGCGATCGTCTTGAGGTCCGCGGCGGCGATGTCCCCGACGGTGAGGTAGCCCGACGCGTTCAGCGACCGGGCGAAGGCGGGCCCGACGCCGGGGATGATCGACACCGGCTTGTCGGCCAGGAAGGCCTGCGCCTCTCCGACCCCGATGACTGAAAACCCGCGCGGCTTGTCCATCTCGGAGGCGATCTTGGCGAGGAACTTGTTGGGCGCGAGGCCGATGGAGACGGTCAGGCCGACGTCCCGCTCGATCTCGCGCTGCACCTTGACCAGCTGCAGCGCGGGCGGACCGCCGTTCAGCCGCTCGGTTCCGGCCAGGTCCAGCCACGCCTCGTCCAGGGACAGGGTCTGCACCAGGGGCGTGAGGGCGCGCAGCTTGTCGAAGATCGCCTTCGAAACCGGAACGTACCGCGAGAAGTCCGGCTTGATGACGACGGCGTCCGGGCAGGCCTTCAGCGCCTTGAACATCGGCATGGCCGACTTCACGCCATACTGGCGGGCGATATAGCAGGCGGCCGAGACCACGCCCCGTCGGCCGCCCCCCACCAGCACGGGCCGGTCGCGCAGCTCGGGCCGATCGCGCTTCTCCACCGAGGCGTAGAAGGCGTCGCAGTCCATGTGCGCCATGGTCAGGGTGGACAGTTCCTCGTGGCGCGCCACGCGCGGCGACCCGCAACCCGGACACCGGGAAACCGGTTGCTCACCGGTCCACAGACAATCGCGGCATATCGCCTTCAAGTTCCAAACCTTGCCAAATCCTTGCCGGGGAAGGCCTGGAGGCTTCACCCGACCTTAAGAAGATGGTGCGACAACCCGTACCTGAAGAGGCGCAATCCCCAAGCCGGATCATGCGCCCGTGGGGGAGAGATCGGTTCGGTGATGATGTCGAAGAAGGTTCTCATCGTCGAGGACAACGAGCTGAACATGAAGCTCTTTCATGACCTGCTCGATGCCCAGGGATACGAGACCCTGCAGACGCGGGAGGGACTGCATGCCCTGGCCCTTGCGCGCGAGCACCGTCCCGACCTGATTCTGATGGACATCCAGCTGCCCGAGATCTCGGGGCTGGAGGTCACCAAGTGGCTCAAGGAAGACGACGAGCTGAACCACATTCCCGTGGTCGCCGTCACCGCCTTCGCCATGAAGGGAGACGAGGAACGCATCCGCGAGGGCGGTTGCGAGGCCTACATCTCCAAGCCGATTTCGGTGACCCACTTCCTCGACACGGTGCGCAGGTATCTGGGGTGAGGCGAACGCGATGACCGCACGCATCCTGGTCGTCGATGACGTTGACGCCAACGTCCGCCTGCTCGAAGCCAAGCTGTCCGCCGAGTACTACGACGTCCTGACCGCCACCGACGGCCCGTCGGCCCTGGCGGTCGCCGCGCGCGAGCAGCCCGACATCGTGCTGCTGGACGTGATGATGCCCGGCATGGACGGCTTCGAGGTCTGCCGGCGGCTCAAGGACGACGCCTCCACGCGGCACATTCCCGTGGTGCTGGTTACGGCCCTGGACGGCCGCCAGGACCGAATCACCGGCCTGGACGCCGGGGCCGACGAGTTCCTGACCAAGCCGCTCGACGACCTCTTCCTGTTCAGCCGCGTGAAGTCGCTGACCCGGCTCAAGCTGGTCATCGACGAACTGCGCCAGCGTGAGGCGTCGGGCCGCAAGCTGGGGGCCATCGAGGGCGTGGGCTCGCGCCTGGCCGCCACCGGCGGACGCGTGCTCATCGTCGACGACCAGGAACGCCAGGCCCAGCGCATCGCCGCCGAGCTCTCGGTCGAGCATCGCCCGGTCATCGAGACCGAACCGGAAAAGGCCCTCCTGACCGCGCGCGGTCCGGTCGACCTGCTCATCGTCAACGCCTGCGCTCGCGGCTTCGACGGCCTGCGCCTGTGCGCCCAGATCCGCTCCGACGAGCATTCGCGCCACCTGCCCATCCTGGCCATCGTGGACGTCGACGACCGGGCGCGCGTGGTGAAGGCGCTGGACCTCGGGGTGAACGATATCCTGGCTCGCCCCGTCGATCCCCAGGAGTTGGCCGCGCGCGTGCGGACACAGATCAAGCGCAAGCGTTACACCGACTTCCTGCGCACCAATCTGGACCATTCGCTGGAGCTGGCCGTCACCGACCAGCTGACCGGCCTTCACAACCGCCGCTACATGTTCGGCCAGCTGAAGGCGCTGGTGGACCGCTCGCGCCAGGGCGGCGAGCCGGTCTCGGCGCTGCTCATCGATCTCGACCACTTCAAGTCCGTCAACGACGGCTTCGGCCACGACGTGGGCGACGAGGTGCTGCGTGAGTTCGCGGTGCGCCTGGCCACCAACGTGCGCGCCATCGATCTGCCTTGCCGGTTCGGCGGCGAAGAGTTCTGCGTCATCATGCCGGACACCCGGCTGGAGGACGCCCAGCGGATCGCCGAGCGCATCCGTCTGCACGTGGGCGGCTCGCCGTTCCGCGTCGCCGGGGGCAACGAGCGGCTGAACTGCACCATCTCCATCGGGGTCGCCGCCACGACCGGCGAAGGCGACACGCCCGACAAGCTGCTCAAGCGCGCCGACGCGGCGCTGTACCAGGCCAAGGCCGAGGGCCGGAACCGGGTGATCGCCAGCGCCGCGTGAGCCCAACGAAAAACGCCCCGGTCTCCCGGGGCGCTTTCTGCGTTCAGGCCTGGTGGAAAGCCTTACTTGATCTTGCCTTCCTTGAACTCGACGTGCTTGCGCACGACCGGGTCGTACTTCTTCAGCACCAGCTTGTCGGTCTTGGTGCGGGCGTTCTTCTTGGTGACGTAGAAGAAGCCGGTGTCGGCCGACGAGTTCAGGCGGATCTTGATAGAAGCGGGCTTGGCCATCGGGGCATACCTTCGGGAACGGCCGGAAGCCGTGGAAAATTCGGAGCGCGGAACATACTCAGGACGACCGCTAAGTCAACCGCCGTAACGGACGGCGTCCGCGGACGTGTCTTTCGGGTCGCCTCAGTCCAGATAGGTTATGTCGTGCCGCCCCCGCACGAAGCGTACGAAGGGGATCGCCCGTGAGGGCTCCACCATGCGCGCGCGGACCTCGGACAGCACGAACTTGGTGATGGCCGGCAGGTCGAATTCGCCGGTCCGCGACAGCGGGATCCAGTCGATCTCGTCCAACTCACCGCAGTCCGGAGCGCGCTCCAGGCTGATCAGCGAGCCGGCCTCGGCCATGAAGAAGCGCGCGTCGAACCGCCGCGCCCGGCCCGGGGGCGTGATCGCCCGCGCCACGTAGGACAAGGCCGCGAGGTCGGGCAGGGCTCCCTGGGCCAGGAACTCGCGCCACGGCCCCGCCGCAGACCGCGCCGGGGCCGGCGTGGCCAGCAGCAGGCCGGTCTCCTCAAAGGTCTCGCGCACCGCGGCCAGCGCCAGGGCGCGCGCCAGGGACGGTCGCGCCCCCCGGGTCAGCCGACCCTCAACCACCGGGTCGAGTTCGCTGGCGGCCGGCGCCCGGAAGTCGGTCCGATCGACCCGCCCTCCCGGGAACACCCATTTGGAAGCCATGAAGACATGGCCCTTGGCGCGTCGTCCCATCAGGACGCAGGGCTCCGGCCCGTCGCGCCGAACCACGATCAGGGTGGCGGCGTCGCGCGGTCGCAGGCGCGCGCCGGCCACGCGCGGCGCGTCGGTCAGGTCGGACTTGCCGTCGAACGGTCCGCTCACTGGTACTCGGCAGGTGTCGGGGTGAGGATCAGGATGTCCAGGTCCCGGTCTGGCCGCCAGTTGTCGTGCACGACCTCGAACTGTGTCGGTCCGATCTTGCGGACCCCGCTGGCGCAGAAGCTGACCAGGTTCCGGGGGTCGCCCTTGTCCACCACCAGCCGGAAATGGCCGATCGGGCGGGCCCAGTTGCCTCCGGTGCGCAGGATGTAGCTGACCCGGCTCTCGAAGAAGGGGGCGCTTTCCGCGTGGTCCCCGACCATCGTTCGGCGCACCGCCGCCAGGAAGTGATCGTCGACGCAGTACCTGCGCAGATAATCCCGGTACCAGGCCTCGCCCGAGGACCACGGCGAACCGATCGATGTTCCGGCGCTCTGGCCCGCCGCGGGCTGGTAGCGGTGCTCGACCGCCAGTTCGCGGCCGGCGGGAAAGGTCTGCTCCCAGTGGTAGGTCGTCTTCAGGCGCCAGTGCGGCATGTAGTGTTTCACCATGCCCCGGCCGTCGCCCTGGTCGTACTCTTCGACCATGACAAGGTCCTCGCGCTCCAGCGCCTCCCGGGTCGCCGCCGGCAGGGCGTCGAGGGCCTCCCAGGTCGCTTCGAGATGCGGCGCCAGCGGCACGCCCAGCGACTCCAGGCGGGCGGTGACGTCGCGCTCGCCGACGAGGGCCTTGCGCTCGACCTCGGCGGTGACGGGCCGCCCGTCCACCAGGGTATGGAAATCGAGCAGGTTGACCGGGTCCTCGGCCAGCAGGGGCAGGGGCTCTTCCGAGAATTCGATGTCGGGCATCGGGAACGCGACGCGGATGGTCTTGTCGCGGCCCGAGGTGTTCACGAACCGGTATTTCACCACCACCGATCGAGCCGAGATGTAGAGGTCCTCGGACCGCATCTCGATATCCTCGTCATGGGTCAGCACAAGGCCGCCCGCCGCCAGTTCGGCGGACGAATCATTGGCCAGGGCCGGCGCTCCGGCCAGCAGGAGGGCGGCCAGGGCCGCGGCGGTCATCAGCTTGCGCATGTCGTTCTCGATGTCTGCGTCGGCCCTACGCACGCCGGCCAGCCGTCGAATTGACCCTTGATCCGGCCCGCGCCGTCAAGCGCGGATCGTTACGGAGCGGGGGTCACCGGCGGCGCTTGCCGTGGCGGATGTTCTTGGGCTTGCCCGCCGGTCGCTCGCGGCCTCGAGGGCCGGGTCGGCTGCGGTCGGGGCCCTTGCCCGCGCGGCTGCGCAGACCCAGCCGGGGCTGGGGCGCATTGGGGTCGCTGGGCTCGGGCTCGCTCAGCATCTCGAACAGCAGGCCGCCGGTAAGGGGGGTCGCCTCCTGCAGCCGCACCTCGACCCGGCGGCCGAGGGTCCAGCGCGCGCCGCTGCGCTCTCCCACCAGGGCGTGGGCGCGGTCGTCGTGGTGGAAGAACTCGCCGCCCAGGCTGGAGACCGGAACCAGACCGTCGGCGCCGGTTTCCTCGAGCCTGACGAACAGGCCGAACCGCGTCACGCCGGTGATTCGTCCCTGGAAATCCGCGCCGACCCGGTCCTGCAGGAAGGCTGCGACATAGCGGTCCGTCGCATCGCGCTCGGCCGCCATCGAGCGCCGCTCCGTGGCGGTGACGTGCTCGGCGATGGCCGACAGCTCCGCGATCTCCCGATCGGTCAGGCCGTCGTCGCCCAGCTTGAGACCCCGGATCAGTCCCCGGTGCACGATCAGATCGGCGTAGCGGCGGATCGGCGAAGTGAAGTGGGCGTAGCGGTCGAGGTTGAGGCCGAAGTGGCCGATGTTCTCGGGCGAGTAGATCGCCTGCATCTGGGTGCGCAGCACCACCTCGTTGACGATATCGGCGTGAGGCCCCTCGCGGGTCTCGTCGAGCAGGCGGTTGAAACGCCGCGTCGTCGCCGGCTCGCCCTTCGTCCACGGGATGCCGATGGTGCCCAGGAAGTCGGCGAGGTTGAACAGCTTCTCCTGACTGGGAGCGTCGTGGACCCGGTAGATCAGCGGCATGCGCCGCTTTTCCAGCTCCTCGGCGGCGGCCACGTTGGCCTGGATCATCATCTCCTCGATCAGCCGGTGCGCCTCCAGCGAGGGGCGCGGCAGGATCGAGACGACTTCTCCGGCGGGGCTGATGCGGATCGACCGCTCCAGCGTTTCGATGGCCAGGGGCGAGCGCGACTGGCGCCCTTTCAGCATGCACCCATAGGCGGCCCAGAGCGGCTTCAGGATCGTCTCGAGCAATGGTCCGGTCTTGTCGTCGGGGCGGCCGTCGATCGCGTTCTGGGCCTGTTCGTAGGACAGCTTCGCGGACGAGCGCATGAGCCCACGGACGAAGCGGTGCCCGGTCTTCTTACCCTGGCTGGAGAACACCATGCGCACGGCTAGGCAAGCCCGGTTCTCGCCCTCGACAAGGCTGCAGAGCCCGCTGGACAGGCGGTGAGGCAGCATGGGTTCGACGCGGTCGGGGAAGTAGGTCGAGTTGCCCTTGTTGCGTCCCTCGCGGTCCAGGGCCGAGCCGACGCGAACGTAGGCGGCGACATCGGCGATGGCGACCCAGACCACCCAGCCCTCCGGGTTCTTCGGGTCGTCGTCCCGATGGGCGTAGACGGCGTCGTCGTGGTCGCGCGCGTCGGGCGGGTCGATGGTGACCAGCGGCAGGTCCCGCAGGTCGGTGCGCCCTTTCAGGTCCGGCGGGGCCGAGGCGCCGGCCTCGGCTTCGGCCGCCTCCGAGAAGCCCGTCGGAACCCCATGGGCGTGGATCGCGATCAGCGAGGCCGCGCGCGGCTCATCCTCGCGCCCGACCACCTCGAGGACCTTGCCGGGGCGGGGACCGTAGCGCTGGCGGGACTCGCCCACGGCCGCCAGGACCAGGTCGCCGTCCTTCAGCTTGCCGACCTCGGCCTCGGGGATGAACAGACTGTCTTTCGAGCGCCGGTCGACGGGTTCGATGCGCGTCTCCCGCCGGCCCTTGCGGACCACGCCGAGCACGCGGTGCGCGCTCTGGCCCAGCCGTTTGATGAGCCGGGCCTCCCAGCCGTCCGTGGTGCGGTTGAAGCGCACCAGCACCTTGTCGCCGAGACCCGGGGCTCCGCCCGCCTTTTCCGACTTGTCCGGGGCGAGCAGGGCCAGGGGGGCGTCTTCCGCATCCGCCAGCCGGACGAAGAGGTCGCCGTCGGCGTCGCGCTCGACCACGTGGGCCACCCCCACCGGTGGCAGGGCCCCCCGCTCCGCGAAGCCCTTGCGCCCGCGCCGGCCCAGCTTGCCCTCGGCCTCCAGGTCGCGGAGCATCTCGCGCAGGGCCCGCCGCTCGGCGCCCTTCAGGCCGAAGGCCCGGGCGATATCCGCCTTCTCCGCCTCGCCCGCCTCCTTCAGGAAAGCCAGCAAGGTTTCCTTGGTTGGCAGGCCCACGGGCCGCTTGGGTGTCTTCGCCACGAATCCTCCGTCGCCCAGATATAGCGACGGTCATGGCCCTTCGCCTGAAATTAGCGGAGGACGCGGTCCAGGAACTCTGCGGTCAGGCGGGCCCGATCGATCTGGGTTGACAGCCTGTTCCAGTCCGCATCGCCGTTTTCCCCCAGGTAGAGCGCCTCCGCCAGTCCGCCCGCATCGTTCTGCAGCAGGGCGTTGGCGACCCGCTGATCACTCTGGCGGGCATTGCGAGCGTCACCCCAGTTGCGCACCACAAGCACCGGCTTTCCGGCCATGATGGCCTCGGTGGTGAGCGCCTTTCGGGCCGTGATCGAACCGCCGGCCAGGAGAGCCCCTTCGGATTCCGGGCTGTTGAAGGCGATCGCCGCGCGCCATGACCGGGAGATATCCTGCAGTGCGTCGAGGGCCGCCTCGCCCAGGCCGATGAGCGCCGTCCGCGAAGCATCCAGGCCGGCCCGGCGGATGGCCTCGCCGGTCAGCGCCTCGACGTCGGTGCGATTTGCGGGGTCGGGCAGGCGCAACGTCCACCAGCCCCGGGTGGCGAACAATTGGGCAAGCGGATCGAAGCTGTAGATGGTGTCCGGGTCGACCGCAGACTGGAGCACGACCACGAGAGGTCCCGGCGCGCCCTGCAGCGAACTGGTCAGCAGGCCCTGCAGTCGACCGCCGCCAGTCTTGGCCACCGACACCGGCTCGGCGTCCGCGAGTCGCTCCGGCAGCAGCCGAGGCCCGCCCCCGATGTCGGCGAGGCGCCGTCGGGTCAGATCGAAGAGATAAAAGGCGCGCGGCAGCTCCGGCCCCGACACCTCAAGCAGCACCTTGGCGCGTGACGGGTCGACGTGCATCACCCGGGTCGCGGAGCCGGCGCCGAACTGAACCCTCAGCGTGGACAGAATCGACTTCAGCCCGACGTCGGGCGTGTCGTGCTCAAGCCCGTCGGCGCCGCGATAGGACGCGAGCAGGAACCGGCTCTCCGCGTCAAACAGCACGCTGAGCGGCTCGCGGTCGGGCCGGGCCGAGACCGGTGGGGCCATGGTGTTGGAAGCGGAGTCCCAGAGACGCACCGACTTCACCGTCTCGGCGCCACTGCGCGCCAGCACCCAGAGCTTGCCCGGTTGATCGCTGGCGGCCATGAAGACGATGTCGGGATCGGCGCGATCGACCGTGCGCACGGGCCTCCAGACACTGCCGTCCAGCGTGCGCCACACTTCGTGTTTGCCGTCCGGCTCGATGTCGCGACGCAGGATCGCCCGTCCGCCCTGGGCTTCCCAGCGATAGGTCCGGGCGCTGCCCTGGATGACTTCGTGGGGTTCGCCCGTCGCGAGGTCGACGTTGTAGAGCGTCATGCCCGACAGTGGCGCGCCGCTATCAGACGGTCTCATCATGCTCATCCGCTCGGGGTCGGGCGGCGGGCCGGGGATGTAGACGCCCCTCGGCAGCCAGGCCTTCTGGGGGACCAGGGTGAGGTCTTCGCGATCGAACGCCGCCATCAGGGCGTGGTTGGAATCGAGCACGCTGACGACTTCGGCCAGATTCAGGACGCGGCGGAATTTCTCGGGCGGAATGCGGAGGTGCGGTCCGGCGGCGGGCTGGAACAGTTGCACAGCGCCCGAACCATCCAGGGGCACCGACATGACTCGCCGATACGGCAGCTCGCGCCGGCGTTCGGCGAAGTTGGTGAAACTGCCCGAACGGCGCGCAAGGTTGGTCGGGCTCGAGCCCGACACGCCCACCAGCACGCGATCCGACCCGGCCCAGGCGATCCAGTGGGTATTCACGTCCCCCATGGAGATACGTGCTTCACCCTTGGTGGGATCGTCGGCGGAAAAGACCAGGATCTCGGTCTGGCGGCGCTGCTCGGCGCCGCTGTCGACGATCAGGGCCACATGCTTGCCGTCTGCAGACAGGTCCGCGTCGAGCGCGGGCGCCGGGCGGAACAACTCCTCAATCGTATAGGGTTCGATCACCGGCTTGACGCGCGGCGCCGTCACCTCGATCCCGGACAGGGGCGTGGCGGACTGTTCGGACTGCGCGCGCGCCGGCACAGCCGCCAGTAGCGGCGCGCCGGCCAGCCCACACAACAATTTACGCCTGTGCATTCAACGCCTCGCCCCCTAGCCGAACACCGCTGTATGATCGCCGCGTGATCGCAATCGGGGTGACCCCGACCGCTGCGGTGGAGCGATAAATCGCTCGGGCAGGGAGGCTCGACATGCCGGGAGCGGCAGCTGTCACTGTCAGCGAGCGGCGCGGCGGGCTCACTCGGACCGCGGTTTTCCTGTCGATCCTGGCGCACCTGGCCTTTCTCTACTGGATCTATCAGTGGGCTCCGCCCCAGGTCCGGGCGGCGGTCAACGAGCGGATCATCCCGATCTTCGTCACCCCGCGCCCGATCCCCGCGCTGAGGCCCCCCGAAGTCCTGCCGGAGGAAGCGCCGCGCCGCGCCCCCGATCCCGGCGGCCGCTCGGGCGAGGGCAGCGACACTCCCGCCATACCGGTCCGACAGCCGCAGCGCTTGCTTGACCCGGAGCGGGTCGTCCCGCTGCCTGCGGCGAGCAATCCGGATCCGCAGGCGACGACCCTCGTCTCCAACGCGGGCTCCGGCGCCGCCCCCGGCGATGGCGCAGGGACCCGGGCCGGGCCGGGTTCCGGTGAGGGCAGCGGTGAGGGGGCCGGGCGCGGGCCCGGCTCTGGTCCCGGCGGGCGGGGCGCGGCAGAGACCTGGAAACCGAGCTGGCGGCGGCTCCCCAGCGAGGAGCAGATGACCGCGGTCTTTCCGGAGCAGGCCTGGAAGGACGGTGTCTCCGGGGGAGCCACGCTTGAATGCACGGTGATGGTGACGGGACGGGTGAAGGACTGCATCGTCAAGATCGAAACCCCGCCAGGGCAGGGATTCGGCGCAGCGGTGCTCAGCCTGTCGCGCTATTTCGTGGTCACCCCCCGGCGGATCAACGGACGCCCGGTGGAGGCGCGGATCAACATCCCGTACATGATGATCGTCGACAAATACGATAAGCCGGTGAAGCCGCGCGCTCCCATCAGCCGCAGCCCCGAGCCGCGGACCCCTGACGCGCCGGCGCAGCCCCCGCCGCGCGGCTAGGCCCGGCGCGCTTGCTTTCCGGCGCGGACTTTGGCATAGACCCCGACCTTCGCGGCGGCCCACCCGGCCGCCGCTCCCGTTTTCGCGCCCCGCGCGCCTTGAGCCTTACGAGACACGGACATGGCCGTTCCGAAGAGAAAAGTTTCCCCCTCGCGTCGCAACATGCGCCGTTCGCACCACGCGCTGGGCGCCAACGCCTACGTCGAGGACAAGGACACGGGCGAGCTGAAGCGCCCGCACCATGTCGACCTGAAGACCGGCATGTACAAGGGCCGCCAGGTCCTGACGCCGAAGGAAGACTGAGCCTAATCGGTCTGACGCCGAATTCGGACGGCGCGCAGGTTCCTGCGCGCCGTTTTTCGTTATGGTGGCGCTTCCGTTGAGGGGAGCCCACCCATGTACGTCCGCACCGCCCTGATCGCCGCCCTGCTGGCCGCCTCGGCCTGCAGCCCCACGGCCGCCACCGGCTCCGAGCCGGCCAGCGCCGCGCCCGCCTCG
>JAIBAU010000053.1 GCA_019695035.1 Caulobacteraceae bacterium
TGGAACGGCTTGCGGGGCGCCCTCATCGCGCGCACCCCGCGCCCGCCCGGGAGGGGCCGCCGATCAGCCAGGCCCGCACGGCCGGATCGCAGAGCAGCCGCGTGGCGACCCCCACGGCCGGGGTCTTGTCCGCCTCGGTGCGCTGCTGGAGGTTGACCACCATGCTGAGGGCGCGGATCGGCTGGTCGTCGGGCGCGCCGCTTCGGTAGAGGCCGGCCACCACCGCCACCGCGTGGCCGATGCCGGAGTAGCTGACCGCCTCGGTGGGGATGCCCATCACCTGGCCGTTGGCGAGAGTCAGTCCCGGGATGGCGCCGCCGCGCGCCCGGCCGAGCGCATTCAGCCGGATGACCTCCTGCACGACGAGTTCGGGCTTGCCGTCGTGACAGCGGGCGCCCAGCCGCTTCACGGCGTCGAACACCTTGTCCCGGCCGGCGCGCAGCCCCGCCTGGGGGAGATACAGGCCGACGCCCCGGCGCCAAGCGAGGGGACAGCCGCGCTCGACATAGCGGGCCAGGGCCGCGTTGGCCTGGGTGCGGGCGCCGAAGCGGTCGAGGTTGGGGGTTCCGGTCTTGGCGAAGAGGCGCACCTCCAGCGTCGCGTCCAGGGGCCGGGGCGCCGCCTCGCCCAGCGCATGGCCGGTGCCGCCCGGCCCCGCCACGGCCGCCATTCCCTCCATCACCGGACGCCAGGCCTCGTCACGAATCGCCAGCCGCTCGCCGGCGGCGACGGGGCGGGCTCCGGCCACGAACTGCGAGCGCACCGGCCTGCGGGTGACGATGCGCGAGAAGGCCTCGGCCATCTTCACGGTGGTCCAGCGCCCGCGCGCGCCGCCCAGGATCGACATGATGTAGTCCGGCCCGATGTCCCCGATGTCGGAGAGGCCGAAGTCCTCGATCTCGGGGGAGGCGGCGGCGAAGCGCTCGCGCCGCTCGAGGCCCATGCGGCCCCAGGCGCCGGTGTCGAAAGCGGAGGCCTCGCCCGAGGCGTCGCCCTCGGCGCGCACGGCGAACAGGGCCGGAAGCTGGCCGGCCCAGCCCACCGCCACGTCACGGCGGGGCCGCGGGACGAGGCCGTAGGGCCCGCGCGGAGCCCCCCTGAGGATCGCCAGCGCCGGCGGGCCGCCGCGGGTCTGGCCGTCAAGGCTCCAGGGCTCGCTCGCACCGGCCATGGCCGAGCCGTCGCCCAGCGCCAGCAGCATCAGGGCGGCCGCGTACTTGTTGGAGGACTTCTCGAGGAAGCTGCGGAAGTCGAGCCCGCCTTCGGCGGTGACGTGATCCTCGATGTCCATGCCGATGTCGACGCCCAGCAGCTCGCGGAACGAGCGCTTGGTCTTGTCGCGGTCCGTCGACAGGGCGCGGACCTGGGCGGGTTGCAGGCGAAGCGTGGCGAGCGACGGATTGGACTGCAGGATGGCCAGGCTGAAGGGGACCTTGGCCACCGAGCCGACGGGCAGGCGATCGAAGTTGTGGTTGCGCTGAATCAGCGGATCCGGCTCGAGCGAGGCGGCCTGCCGGCCCGAGAGCTGGCTGCGGTCCCGCGGATAGGTGCCCAGCGCCAGCACCTCGCCCGTACGCGCATCCATGAGGGTGACTCCGGCCGGAAAGCCGGGGCCGCCGGCGCGCAGGCGCTCGGCCCGGGTCTCCAGGGCGGTCTGGGCGGCGGCCTGGAGGCCGGAGTCGATGGTCAGCTGGATGCGGTTGTCGTCGCCCTCGCCCATCGCCCCCTCGGCCGCGCGGGCGAAGCTGTCGAGGCCGGCGTCGCGAACGCGTCCGCGCCCGGGCAGGCTGCGCGAAATGGCGGGGTCGGCGAGGTCGAGGTCGAAGCGGGTCTCGCGGTTGTCGTGCCGGAAGCCGAGCGTGTCATGAGGGCGCATGGGCACGATCAGCGGCGCGCCCTCCCGGGGCGCCAGGGTCCGCCCCTCCAGCATCACGCTGACGCCCTCGGCGGCGAACACCTGCACCAGGGTCTGGTCGCCGGCGCGCAGCACCACGGCGGCGGTCTCGTCGTCATGGGTGAAGGCGTAGCGCTGGGCTGCGCGCGCGCCGCGCGGCGGGGCGCCGTCCAGGGCGATGGTCTGGGCGGCGGCGGCGGCGTGGCTTTCGCCCTGGGCGACCAGGCTGAGTTCGGCCCCCGTGGCCCGCGCCACCAGCACCGGCGTGGCCTGACGGTCGCCCCGGTACAGCAGGCTGCCGTTCCAGCCCCGGCCGGTGGCGAACGGGCCCAGAATACGGTGCGCGTCGGGCCGGATCGCCAGCACTCGCGTGCCCCCCTCCTCCACCCGCCAGACCGAGGCGTCGGCCTTCTTCATGTCGGCGGCGAGGTAGGAGCCGTTCAGGAACGCCCTGAAGGCGGGGTCGTCGACCGGGGCCCACTCGGACGGGATGACGCGCATCGGCTCGGCGCGCGTGTCCAGCTTGAGCCAGCCGCGTCCGGCGACCAGCTCGTTGACCAGGGTGCGATAGCCCCGCGCCTCGTAGACCGAGGAGGCCGGGCGCCCGACCGCCGCCAGCAGGGCCGGCGCGATGACCACGGCCAGCAGCAGGGCGGCCAGCGCGCCGGGGGCCAGCCAGGCCGGCGCCCCGCGCCGGGCCGGTGTCGCCGGGGCCCTAGCCATTGCGCGCCTCCCGCAGTCCGGCTAGGCCGAAGAAGGCGAGGGCGAACAGGGTCAGGCCCTCCAGCAGGTCTGAACCCGAGGCGGCGGCCATCAGATAGACGTTGCGGCCCGTGAACAGCACCAGCTGAAGATTGGCCAGGATGACATAGGCGGCGACCCCGAAGAGCACGCTGAGGGCGAGCAGGCCGGCCAGGCGCCGCGGGTCCGAGCCCCGCGCCCGGGTGAGCCGCGCGCAGGCCGCAGTCAGCACCGCCAGCAAGGCCAGGTAGGCGGCGGCGGAAACGCGGCCGAAGTCGCTCATCAGGTGCACGGCGCTGACATTGTCGGACAGGTGCACCGGCGCGACGATGGCCCCCAGCGGCGCGTTCCTCATGTAGCCCCGGCCCAGCGGCGGGCTGGTGTAGTCGGACAGGTGCGCGGCCAGCACGCGCAGGTTCTCGGTCGAGGCGGCGCCCACGGCGGTCAGGCGCTCGGGGGCCACGAACTGCAGCAGGCGGGCGCGATTGTCGTCGATGCCCGCCGCCGTGCCCAGGATGGCCAGCGCCGCCCGATCATCCACGGAGGGGTCCCCCGCCGCGTGGATGCTGGCCGCGCTGAGACTCCAGTTGGAGACGGCGCCGATCAGGAACACCGCCAGGAAGGCGGCGGCCACGGCCGCGGCGGGAGCGCTCCAGGCCCAGCGCCGGCGTGGCGGCAGGGGGCTGTCGGACAGCACGCCGAGGCGCCAGGCGCCCACGGCGGCCAGCGGGAGCAGGGTGGTCAGGGCGTAGCCGGTGTCGCTGACAAACATCGGCAGCAGCACTGCGGTCACGAACAGCAGCAGGGCGAAACCGCCCGGCCAGGCCCAGCGTCGGGCGGCCCAGCCCAGCCGGTCCTGGAGGCGGGGCGGCAGCGGCTCGTCCGGCGGCGGCAGGGCGCGGGCGGCCGCCGCGATCATCCCCGCGAAGCCGAGGATCAGCAGCGGCGTGTAGACGGCGCTGACGGCGATGAACAGGCGCTCCTTGACGCCCGCCAGGGCGAGCCCCAACCGCAGCAGGACCGCCAGCGCCAGCAAGGCCATCCAGGGCTCGGCGCGCAAGCGTTCCCAGAGGCCGCCGCGCGGCCAGAGGGGCGGAAGCCGGACGCCCAGGCCGCCGAGCCTGGTTCCGGTCGCCGGACCCGCCGCAGCGCGCAGGTTGGCGACCAGCTGGAACGCCGCCGCGGCCACGGCCAGGGCGACGAGGGCGAGCACGAAGGCCGTCGGACGCTGGGCCGCCTGCATCACCCCGGCCAGCACCGCCGCCACGAACAGCGCCAGACCGCCCCACGCGGGCCAGGGCGCGGCTCCTCGCGGGCTGAAGGCCAGGAACAGCGCCGGCGCCGCGACGTAGGCGGTGAGGCTGTCGGCCAGCAGGCGGTCCGGCGCCAGGGTCACGTCCACGGCCGCCCCGGAAAGGCCCACCAGTACCCGGACCCCCAGCAGGAGCTGCAACGCGAACACCAGGCTCCAGGCCACGGACCGCTCGCCCAGGAGACGCGCCTGCAGGCGCCAGGACAGCAGGGCCCAGGCCAGGGCCACGACCAGGGCGATCCAGGGGAAGGCCAGCCGCTCGATCTTCAATTGCACGGTGCGGCCGTCGGCGGGTTCACCGCGTTCCAGCGCGCCGCGCGTGAACTCGGCGCAGGCTCCGGGATCCGGAAGCGGCAGCGCTCCCTCTGCGGCCGCCGCGGCAGCCCCGCCGAGCGAGGGCAGCGACACCACCGTCGAACTGGCGGCGGCCCGCGCCGTCAGGATGCGCGCAGCGTTCATGTCCCCGTTGCCGGGACAGGTTCCGAGCACCGTCGTGGCCGGGGTGTCGAGGCGCGCGACGACCCAGTCCTGATCGTCCAGCCCGAGCCGCGCCGAGCGCCGCTCGACCAGGCGGCCCCGGCGCCCCGGAGCGTCGGCCGGGAGGTCGTAGAAGCGCGCTTCCAGCAGCACCGCCTTGAGCTCGCCGCGGGCCGGCAGGTCGACGGTCAGGTCCGGGCGCAGAGGTTCCGGGGCGCCGCCGCGCCGCAGGATGCGAGCCTCCCTGTCCGGCAGGACCAGACGCCAGCGGGCCCCGCCCAGGCCGAGGCCGACCCCGCCGTCCTGGAACAGGAAGCCCTGCTGCGCGCGCGCCTGGGGCGATGGCGGCAGGAAGTCGCGCAGCGGCTGGATCGCCTGGGTTGGCGTCCAGAACACCAGCCCGGGGATCAGTCGCAGCACCGCCCGCCGCGGCATGGCCCGCCCGTGGCCATGGACCTCGACCTGGCCGTGCTCGAGCTCCCCCGGGTCGAGGCGGCCCGAGGCGTCGAAGCGATACCAGCGCGCGCCTTCGCCCTCGCACTCCGAAAGGCAGATCGCGTCGCCGCCGCGGATCGGAATCGAACCCAGCACCTCGAGCCGCTTGAAGCCCCGCTCGACGGCCACGAGCTGGACCGGGCGTCCGGGCGGAGGCGCGGTTGCGCGCAGGCGCGGCCGGGCGTCCGCCGTCTCGGGCGTCTCGACGGTCAGCAGGCCCGCCTGCAGGCCCTCGGTGACGATGTCATCCCGCTCGGGATCGCCGCCCAGGCGCAGCGGCTGGCCCGTCACGTCGGCCTTGACCGCGTTCAGGGTGAGCCGGAACTCGCCGAAGCGCGCCTGACCGAGCGCGATGACCAGGCAGGCCGCGAGCAGGAGCGCCGGCAGGACCGCGCCCAGCAACAGGCGCCCCGGCCCGACCCGGCCGGCCTTCGCCGCCCCCCAGATCAGCAGGGCGGCGGCGAGGAAGACCCCCGTGAAGACAATGCCGCTGGCGCTGACGCTCATGGGGCCCCGGGACCCAGGCGGTCCAGCCGGTGCCGCGACGCGTACAGATGGTGATAGGCGCGCCGAACCCTGGGCAGCCACTGGAACACCAGCACCACCGGCCAGACCAGCACCGCCAACAGCAGGATGGTCAGAGGCAGGCCAAGCCAGGGTCCGAGGGCCACGTTCAGGGGCGCCCGGGCCAGGGCGGCGTCGACGCCGCCGCAGAGGTCCGGGTTCTGGTTCACGCGCCAGGCCCGGGCGGCGCGCTGTCGTGCATCGGACAGGTTGGCCTTGCAGACCTGCTGGTCGAGGAAAGCCCGGGTGGCGGGCTCGACGGCGGACAGGTCGCCCAGGGAAGCCGCGTGTTCCCCTTCGGTGTCTTCAAAACGCAAGGCGCGGGCCAGCTCCAGAACCTGACCGCTGGGCGTGGCGCCCGCCACCACCGGCAAGGGGCCCGTCTGCTGTCGCCCCGGCAGCGCGACGACGCCGAGCAGCACCATCGCCGCCGCCAGCACGATCAGGGCCCACAGGGCGGTGATGAGCTGAAGCAGCGAGCCGCGCGGATCCCCCACCAGCCGGTCGACGGCGGCGCGCAGCACGGGACGCAGGTGAGTTTCGATAAGCTCACGCACGACGATCGCCTCCGTAGCCGGGCCGACGGGCGGCGCGCGGGCCGTCGCGAAGGCCGCGCAGCCACTGCGCCGCCCTCACCGGCTTCCAGTGCGAGGGGGTCCAATGATGAACATCCTTGGCCCACAGGATCCAGTCGATCACGGCCCAGACGCCGTGGTGGTCACGACCCTCGTACTGGATGACACGGCTGCCGTCGTGGCCCCCGAAGGCGGTCACGAAATCGAACTTGGACCAGCCGAACCACTCCTGGAACTGGTTGGCCAGTTCGGGGCGGAAATGGCGGATCGTCTCGAGGGGGTCGCGGTCGAAGTGCACCATCAGGTCCACCTCGCGCGGGTCGGTTTCATCGACCAGGGCGCGGGTGGCGTCGTCCATGGCCAGGGCGAGGTCGGCCTTGGTGAGCGCACCGAAGACCGGTTTGGCAGCACGCCAGGCCTTGAACTCGGGGCTGACGAAGTGGGCGGCGATCTCGCGGTGGCCGATGCGGGCCAGTTCGCGCGGCGACTTGCCGGAGTCGAGCATGGAGGCGATCGCGGCCAGGCTGCCTATGCCCTCGATGAAGGTTTCCAATCGAAGCCCCGCGTCCGCCATCTCGAGCAGCGACTGCCGCTGCAGGCTGCGGTCCAGTTCCGCCTCAAGCGCATCCAGCTTCTTCTGCGCCGCCTGCGCGGCCTTCTTCATCGCCGGGTCGCCCCGCGAGAGAGCGGCCTCCTTCTGCGCCCGCGTCAGGGCCGCGCGGGCCCGCTTCACGGCCGCGTCCTGGGCCGGCAGGGCGCGGCGCAGGGCGTCGGCCTCAGGCTTGATCTCCTCTCGCGACGGCGCGCCCACGCGGGCGGCCGCCCGGCCGGACAGCAGCACCTCGTCGGTGGGCAGCACCACGATCAGAGCCTGACAGGTCTGCACCACCTCCAGCAGGCGCGGCTCGGTGGCGAAGCGGTTCTGCACGGCGCGCTCGAAGCGTTCGCCGGGGATGTCGATGACCACGAACTTGCCCCCGGTGTTGGCGAAGTAGTGGTCCTCGATGTGATCTGTGCCGTTGACCATCTGGCCCGGGCGGGCGGGCGGGGGAACCACCGAGTAGCGGTCGCCGACGCAGAACTTCTTCAGCCGGTTCAGGAACCAGGTCTTGCCCGCCGTCGGATAGCCGAGCAGGGCGACCACGAAGTCGCCATTCTCGCGCATGCTGCGCAGGGTCGAGGACTTCACGTCGCCGTCGTCGGCGTCCTCGATGATCTCGGGCTCGGGATCGGGCGCCGGATCGGGCGCGCGCTCAGCCACGGCCTCGACCGCGGGCGGCTCCGGCGGCGGCGGCGAAGCCGGGGGCGGCGACCCCCCGCCCATGAGGCCGGCCTGCTCCAGCGTCAGCCGATCGGCGTCCGGCGCCAGCGGCCCCGGAGGCGGCGTGGGGG
>JAIBAU010000054.1 GCA_019695035.1 Caulobacteraceae bacterium
TAGTCGCCCTGACGGAGGTAGGCCTCGCCACGAAATACGAAGGCATTGTAGCCGCGGGGTCCGACCTGGATGGACCGGCTGTAGTCGGCGATCGCCTGCGCGTTGTCGCCCTGGTTGAGGTAGATGTTGCCACGTTGGTAAGGCGCTTCCGGGTCCTGCGGATTGAGCCTCATCGCCTCACTGAAGTCCTGGATGGCGCGAGCGTGGTCGCCCTGGTTTTCGAAGGCGATGCCGCGCTGGAAGTAGGTTGGGGCGAACTGGGGATTAAGGCGGATCGCCTCACTGAAGTCCTGGATGGCGCGGACGTGGTTGCCCTGCCGCTCATAGGCCAGGCCGCGATTGTGGAAGGCGTCCGTGGACTGCGGATTAAGCTGGAGTAGCTGGTCGAGGTCGGAGATCGCCCGGGTGTAGTCGCCCTGGGCGATCAAAGCAGCCGAGCGGGTGAGCAGGGCGTCGAAATTCCGAGGATTGATCTGGAGCGCCTGATTGAAATCCGCGACCGCGCGGACATAGTCGCGCTGAAGGAAATAGATGATCCCACGAAGAGTGAGAGCCTTGTCATTCCGTGGATCGAGCTGGATCGCCTGGCCGTAGTCGGCGATGGCGCGGGGGTAGTCGCCCAGTGCTTCGTAGGCGGCCCCGCGATTGCCGAAGATTCCGGCGAACCCGGGATTGAGCTGGATCACCTGGTCAAAGTCCGCGAGGGCCCGCCTTGCATCACCCTGCCGGAGGTAGGCCACGCCCCGGCTATTGAAGGCGTACGGCATTAGCGATGGATCCAGTTGCCCCGACTGGATCAGGGCCGTGCAGCTGCCGATCTGCAGATCGCGGGAGAATTGCTCCCCCCGGTTCTCGCAATAGGTGCGGGTCTGTTCGGTGACCTGGGCCGAGGCGTCGGGCGCGCCGGCGAACAGGGCCAGAGCAAGGGCCAGCGGAACAGCGAATATACGATGGGCCATCGTCCATCTCCAGGTTCAGACTACAAACCTAGCTCAGATAACGCTGTAATGTCGTTACTTGCAGAGGACGTTGCGGCGCGAGCCGCCAACTCGGCAGACCACCCCACTCTGAGGGGGCTTATTTGCGCCAGCGCAACCATCGTGATTACCTCTGCGCCGGTTCCGGGGGGAGCCGGGGTTGTGCAGGGAAGATCCGGATTGTCGGATTCCTGTTCACCCGGATAGGGGGAGCATGTCCAGAATCCTTGCCGCCCTTGCGGCGGCGGCGCTGCTCGGCGGCGCCATGCCGGTCGTGGCCTCGCCGCCGGCCGGCGCCGCGCCGCTGGTCTACAACTTTCGGATCCAGATGGAGCGGGGGGAGATCTACAACCCCTGGACCCGCTCCAACGACCCCGTGGAGCTGCGAAGCTTTGTGGGCACCGGCACGCGGCCCGGCGACCTGATCGGGCCGGAGATCCGGGTCCGTCCCGGTCAGAAGCTGAAGATCAACCTCGACAACCGGCTCCCCGCCTGCCCCCAGGGGCCCGGGGCCCCGGCCTGTTTCAACGACACCAACCTGCACACCCACGGGCTGTGGATCTCGCCGTCGGGGCAGAGCGACAATGTGATGGTCTCCATCCGGCCGGGCGAGCAGTTCCAGTACGACTACGACGTCCCGACCGATCACCCAGCGGGGACCTTCTGGTACCACCCGCACAACCACGGCAGCGGCAACGTCCAGATCAGCAGCGGCATGGCCGGCCCCCTGATCGTCAGCGGCGACCGGGCCCCGACCCTGACCCGGCCGGGCGATATCGACATCCTGCTGCGGGACCGGTTCGGGCGCTTTACGGAGCGCACCCTGCTGTTCCAGCAGATCGACTACGGCTGCTTCGGCGCCGACGGAAAGCTGAAGGCTGTGTTCGACAAGGGACTGCCGGTCCGCCCGTGGACCTGCGACGCCGGCGACATTGGTCGCATGGATAGCGACGACCAGGACTGGGGCTGGCGCTTCAGCGGCCGGTTCCCCAGCATCAACGGCCAGGTCCAACCCGTGCTCAAGGGCGCGGTCGCGGGCCGGTTCGAACGCTGGCGCCTGATCAGCGGCACCACCGGCGAGGGCGTGCGGATCAGTTTCTACCGCCTGGCGGCCGACGCCCCGGATCTTCGCGCCGTGCCCGCCGCGGAGCAGGACGCCTGGCGTGAGCGCTATTGCCAGGGCGAGCCCCTGCCGATGTGGCACATCGCCTCTGACGGCCTGACCCGGCCGCAGATGCGCGAGACGCGCGAAGGGATCGTTTTCGCCGGCGAACGCGCCGACTTCCTGACCCGCTTCCCCGCTGCGGGCCGCTACTGCGTTGTCAACGTTTCCCGCACGCCCAGCACCGCGAAGCCGACCAATCCCTCGAAGATGCTGTCGATGGTCGAGGTGGGTGAAAGCACTGCGGCGCCGGAGACGGCCGATCCAGCGACCCTGCTGCGCGACCAACTGGTCGCCGCGGCGGAGCAGGTGCTTTCCGGCGACGGGCAGGCTGATATCCGCCAGGCGGTCATCGCCAGCCTGAAGGATGGCCTGAAGACGCCGGCCTTCGCCTGGCATCACGCGGTGAGCGATGACGAGGTGGGCGAGGTTCGCGAGTTCCTCTTCAGCGAACTGGATACGGCCCGGGGACCGCTGTTCCACATCAACGGCCGTTCATTCGATCACGAGCGCATCGACCTGACCCTGCCGCTTGGCGGCGTCGAGGAGTGGCGCGTCACGTCCGTCTCGGGCGGGCATGCGTTCCACGTCCACGTCAATCCGTTCCAGGTGCTGGCCGTTCTGGACCACGAAGACCGGCCGGTCACCGATCCGGCCTCGCCCGCCTACGATCCGGACTATGCGGGGGTGGCCGGCCAGTGGCGGGATTCGCTCTACCTCAAGGAGGGGCTGCACGCCGTCTTCCGCACCCGGTTCGAGCGTTTCACGGGCGATTTCATGCTGCACTGCCACATCCTCTTCCACGGGGATCACGGCATGACCCAGCACGTGAGGATCATCGACCCGGCGCACCCGGAGGCCGCGGAAGCGCCGGCGCACCACCACTAGCGGCGGCGCTAGAAGTCGGTCCGGCCGAAACGGTCCAGGCCCTGGTTCACGCCCGGCGGATCGAGCACGGAAAGGTCCAGATCCAGCGGCTCGCCGATCCACTGGCCCAGGGTGGTGTGGTCGGCCAGGTCGTCGTCGGTGAGCGGGTGCACCAGCACGCGCAGGCCCGAGTTTTCAAGAAGCGGACGCACCACCGGCAGGACTGCCGACCGAAAGTGGATCTCGAACTGCGAGATGGGATGCGGCCCCACCTTGCCCTCGCGCAGGAGCCCGACATAGAGCACCGCCGGCTCCGCCTGCAGCCGCGCGCGCAGGGCCTCGGCCGCCGAACGCTGGGTGTCATCGTAGTAGATATGGGCGTGCCAGGGCGCGTCAGGCGCTTCCACTGCCATCGGGGTTCCTCCGTTTGGCCCAAGCTTGCGCCGAAACCGCCGAAAGGGAAGCTCCGTGGGAGGCAATACGGGCTTTCGGGCGGCCGGCCCGCCCAACCTGAACGCCGTTAATCGTGCGTCAGCATTGTATGGCTAAGCTGGGGATGTCCCGAAAGACTGCACAAATGGCCAATCCTCCCCACGCCGCCGCCCTGGGCATCCTCAGCTCCGAACTGCTGCAGCAGATGCTGAAGGGCCACGAGCGCTTCGTGCGGGGAGAGGCGGGCGGGCAGCGGGCCTCCTTCAAGTTCGTGCAGCTGGGGCGAGTGAACCTCTCATCGCGCACCCTGCAGGACGCCGACTTCACGGCTGCGTCGCTAAAGGGCGCCCAGCTCATCCGGGCCAATCTCCAGCGCGCCGCCTTCCTCGGCGCCGACCTGTCGCTGGCGGATTTGCGCGCGGCCGACTGCCGGCGCGCGGATTTCCGCGGCGCGCTGCTGGGTGGGGCCAACCTGGGCGGCGCGAACCTCGATGAAGCCGATCTGCGCCGCGCGGTCCTGGCGGTCTACGACACTCTCAAGGGCATCCGTTACTGGCGCCCCGGGGGACCGCTGGGAGGCCCCACCACGCTGCGCGGCTCCAGCCTGAACTCCGCCGTGCTGGACGATGCGGAGGCCGCCTGCGCCGACTTCTCCTCCTGCTCGCTCAAGAACGCTCGCTTGAACGGCGCCAACCTGAAGGGCGCGCGCTTCCGCGACGCGGTGCTGAGCGGCGCCGAATTCAAGGGCGCGGTTCTGGCGGGCGTCGACCTGCAGGGCGCCGTGCTGACCGGGGTGAACCTCGCGGACCTGAACCTGCCCCCGGAGGCGCTGAAGGGCTGTGTCTGCGACCCGGACCGCGACGCGCTCGACCGGCGACCGATCCTGGAGACGACCCTCGAAGGCTCCGCTGCCTGGGTGGAAAGCAATGGTCGTCGCGGCCTGCCTCCGGTGTTCGACAATGAAGACGTACGGGTGCTCGGCGACGCCTTCCGCGGCCGCACCCTGACCGCCCTGTCCATGCGCGGCGCGATCGCGGTGGGAATGGACTTCGGCGGGGCCGAGCTTCAGGGCGCGGTCTTCGATGGCGCGGACCTGCGCGACTGCAGCTTCGCGGGCGCCGATCTGCGCGGCGCATCCTTCCGCCATGCGCGGTTGTCCTTCGCCCGCTTCGATCGGGCCAACCTCGGCCGCCTCGACGTGGACCAGAGTCGCCTGGACACGCTCTTTGACGGCGCAGACCTGACCGGCGCCCGGTTCGATCCGCCCGCCTCGGGCGGGACCGCCAGCAGCGCCGCCTAGACGACCAGAACGCCGCCCTTCATCACCCCCGCCGGCCGCTCAAGGGCGCGGATGTCGGCCATCGGGTCCTCGCCCAGCGCGATCAGGTCGGCCCAGCGGCCGACGCCTGCCGACCCCACCGCCTCGGCCCATTGCAGCGACTCCGCGGCGCTGATCGTCGCGGCCTGGAGGGCCTGCATCGGCGTCATGCCCCAGCGGACCATGTAGGCGAACTGGCGCGCATTCCAGCCGTGCGGATAGACGCCCGAGTCCGTGCCGAACCCGATCTTCACGCCCGCCTGGACCGCCTTGCGGAAGCCGATGCGCTGCGCCTCGGTGGTCTCGAAATTCTTGCGCAGGGTTTCTTCCGGCCAGTGATCGCGCTTGCCCACCTCGTCGATGAAGTCGCCGTTGTAGATGTCCATCACAAGCCAGCAGCCGTGATCCCGGGCCATGGCGACGCCGGCGTCGTCGATCAGGGAGGCATGCTCGACCGTGCGCACCCCGGCGCGGATCGCCTGGCGAATGCCTTCGGCTCCGTGAGCGTGGGCGGCGACGAAGGACCGCCGCGCCGCCGCCGTATCCACGGCCGCCCGGATCTGGTCCTCGGACAGCTCGATGACTCCCGGCTCGGTCCCCACGGTCAGCACCGCGCCGGTGGCGATCAGCTTCAGGAAGTCGGCTCCGTGGTCGAGCAGCCAGCCGCCCTTGCGGCGGACGTCGGCGATGGTCTCGACCACGCCCATGCGCATGTCGTCGGGGGGAAACTGCCCGGCGGGCAGGCCGGTCACCTCCCCGCCCCCGCCAGGCCGGGTGACATAGGCCCCCGCCACCTTCATGCGCGGCCCCTCGACGCGGCCGTCATTGATGGCGTCGCGCAGGATGGCGTCGGCCAGGCCATGCCAGGTGCCGACATCACGGACCGTCGTGAAGCCGGCCCGCAGGGTGAGGCGTGCGTTCCTGACCCCCGACAGCACATCGTCGGCAGCCGAGTGCTTCAACGGTTCCAGTGGATCGGCCGACTGGTCCGAACCCACAAGGTGGGTATGGAGATCGATCAGACCCGGCGCGACGGTCAGCCGCGACCAGTCCAGCACGCCGCCGCCCGTCACCCGGCCGCGCGGGGGCGGCCCGACGGAAACGATGCGCCCGTCGCGGATCTCGATGACCTGGTCTTCGAGGACGCGCGCCTTCTGCACGTCGATGAGTCGGCCCGCCCGCACGAAGCGCACCGGCTCGGCCGCTCGCGCCGGCCGGGCGACGGCGCCTGCCGTCGCGGCCAGGATCAGATGCCTGCGATCAATCATGCGCGCCCCCGCTGACGCTCGAGCCTAGCCGCATCAGGCCGGGAAGTCGTCCCCCGTCAGATTCCGGTCGGCCCGGACCCGGCGCACGTGCTGGTGCAGAAAGTGCCGCCCGGTGCCGCGACGGGCGGCCGTGCGGCGGAAGACGTCCTTGAGAAGCGGTTCGAACTGGCCCTCCGCAACGGCGGCCTGCGCAACGTGATGGCCCTCGCCGGGCACCACCTCGAGGCGCACATGGGGGGCCCGCGCGAGACGCTCGGCGTGCACGCTGTCGAAGGGATGGGTGGGATCGTAGACGACGGTCATCTCCGTCGGACTGTCCTGGAGATCGAGCAGGCAATCGACCTCGCGCACCCGTTCCGTGGCGGACAGGACCGGAGCCAGAATCCCGCCGTCGCTGCGCATGTCCTGCAGGGCCTGAAGAACCTTGGGATCGATGGACGACGTCGGCGCGAAGGCGAGGATGCCGTCCGCCTTGAGCCGGGCCGCAAAGCTGATCGCGCCCATGCCCTGGCCCGACGCGCCGACGAACATCATCCAGTCGGCCTCGACCGCCTTGCACTGCTCGAGAATCCGGGCGGCGATCGCCTCGCGGTTCTCGATCACATGGAGGGGATCCCGGCGGAACTTCATCTGCAGGCCCGGCACGTGCACGGCCGAGTAGCCCATGGACCCGATGAGCAGGTCCTCCGCGGCGGTCGGCAGCCATATCCCCAGCGAGACGACGACCGTCCGCGCGCCCGGCCGCGGGCACGCGATGTAGTCGCCCCGGCGGAAAACCGCCGGGTGCGGCTCGCCCGGCAGCCGTGCGACGTATTCCAGCGCCCTGAGCAGTCGCGCCCGGTCAGTCGCAGGCTTGGAGCGAATCCGGTTGTATTTGCTGCGCGCCGTCGCGATCGACGGATGGTCAGCACCATGGTCGCGCTCGGCTGCCGCCAGCGCCTCGCCGGCCTCGGGCAGCCGGTCGAGCTGGACCAGGGCCAGAATGATCTGTTCGGCAACCTCCGGCGCCGGCGCTTCGCCGGACAGGATCGCGAGCGACTGCGCGCCTCGTCCGACCGGAGTCCACCGCGCCGCCTGCTCGACGGCTCCCGGAGCAGAAACCTCAACCATTCAGATGTTTCACCCGAATTCGAACCCGTCGCGATCTAGCACGGCGACAACGCCCGCGGGCCAGAAACAGTCATTTTTCACTCGCAGGCTAGGCGCCCTGGGCGATCCGGGTCGGCCCGGCCTCGATTCTGAAACCGAAGGGAGCCAGTTCGAGATCTCCCAGCAGGCG
>JAIBAU010000024.1 GCA_019695035.1 Caulobacteraceae bacterium
TCGCGTTGAGGTTCTGAAGCGCCACCATGGCGCCCACATTGGTATTCACCGAATTGTTCAACATCGGCGGGTCCTTCCATTCTGGTCGGGGTGAAGGCGGCTTTTGCCGCCGAGCGTTCTTGCTCAGGCGGACGCGATGCATGTCGCGGGCCACGAATCACGCGGGAAAACCGCTGAAATAGCTGGCTTTTTCGGAAGGTCGCGTGCGCAGACGTCGTCAAGCCGTCAAGGGATTCCGGGCGCGCGGAATCCTTTGCCGACCCCGGTGTTTCCGGGGCGGGGAGCGGGAGTCGGGAAACGGCCGTGGCGGCGCGCGGCGCCGGCGGCTTAGGCGGCTTCGGCCGGGGCGCCGCCGCTCAGGCCCTGCATGATCAGACGATTGATGTCGATCAGGTCCTGGATGTCTTCTTCCTTGCGCATCACCGCAGAGGTGTGGCGAGCCACCCAGATGGAGAGCGAGATGATCTGGGCCCGCGCCTGCACAGGCATGGCGTTGCCCGGATCGGAGCAGTCGGTGGCCAGCGCCGACCATAGCCGACGGTTCCAGTCGAGCGCGTCGATGCGAGTCTTGAAATCCGTGGGGTCCGCCTGGGCGGCCTCCATCAGGGCGCGGGTCACCTGCCCGAACAGGCGGTACTCGGCCTCGCGCGGGTTCTCAGCCCGCTGCGCGGCGCTCTGGTAGGCCTGTAACGACATCCCCGATCCTCGCGTCTTCGTACTCAATCAGCTTTCGGCACAGCATCAGCGCCTTGTAGTATTCCCGCGCCATTACGTGCTTGGAGATGCCGACGCAGTCGGCCAGCACCTCGGGGTTTCTGATCACCCCCATGAACTCGCCCATCCGACGCACGAACTCGTCGTAGAAGCGGGCCGCTCCGCCTTCGTCCAGGTACATCATCATCACCGGGAAATAGACCCGGCGCGCCGGCGAGGTGGCGTCCTCGCTCTGCATGATGTCCTTCTCGCGAAGCACCGACGCCTTGTTCTGCAGCACCAGCACGCCGCGGCGATCGCCGTTCTGGACGACGGCCCCGTTGAGAACGAACTTCTCTCCGGGCTTGAGCGACAGTTTCAAAGGCATGTTCGCATCCCCCTTAGGGCCTAGCTTTTGCGGCCTTAGGCAAAGCTAAACAGGCATGGTTAACGGGATGTTGCCCCGCCTCCCGGGAAGTTAGCGACGCCTTAAGGATTGCGGCGTGATCAAGGGTTAACGCGCACCCCAGATTCCCGGAGCCCCGCATGGGCCGAGACGCCGCTTTCCCTGTTCCCGCAAGCGATACCGCCTCGGAGGCCGTGCTCTCGGCGCTGCCGCTGGGCGCCCAGCCCACCCAGCTTCGGCCGGCCGCGCCGCTGGCCGGCGACGCCGCCGGGACTGCGGCGATCGGTCGCCTGAAGTCGATCATGACCGAGCTGAAGGCGGAGGCCACCAAGCCGATTCTCCAGCAGGCCATCGACGCGGTGAAGGCGGACGACTGGCGCACGGGCGGCACAAAGGCGCTGGAGGCGCTGGAGATCGACGAGCAGTCCGGGGTCGGCTGGTGGGTGCTGGCCATCTGCCGCGAAAAGGCGGGCGACGTGAAGAGCGCCCTCACCTGCTACGAGACGGCGCTGCAGCTGCTGCCCGACCACTCCGAAATCGCCAACGACCTGGGCCGCCTAGCCTACATGCTGGGCATGAAGGATGTGGCCGAGAAGCTGTTCGCGCACTTCCTGGCCAGCCACCCCGGCCACGTCGAGGGCGCCAACAACCTCGCCTGCGCCCTGCGCGACCAGGAGCGCTTCGAGGAGGCCATCGAACTGTTGCGCCCGGTGATCTACGCCGAGCCTGAAACGGCCCTGCTGTGGAACACCCTTGGCACGGTGCTGAACGAGCAGGGCGAGATCGCCCAGTCGATCACCTTCTACGACGAGGCGCTCCGCCTCGATCCGCACTTCGCCCGCTGCCGCTACAACCGCGCCAACGCCCGGTTGTCTATGGGCGATGCGACGGGGGCCCTGCCCGACGTCGAGCAGGCGCTGAAGGAGACCGTGCTGGAGAGCGAAGTCAGCATGATGAAGCTGGCCCGCTCGACGATCCTGCTTTGCGCCGGTCGCGTCGGCGAAGGCTGGGACGGATACGAGGAGCGCCTGGCCCCGACCTTCGGCGACGTGACCCACTTCGCCATCGACCGGCCCCGCTGGACGCCGGGGCAGGACCTCGCCGGCAAGTCGATCGCCGTGATCGGCGAACAGGGACTGGGCGACGAGGTGATGTTCGCCAACGTGCTTCCCGACGTGGCCGGGGCCCTCGGCGATGGGGGTCGGCTGACCCTGGCGGTGGAGCACCGGCTTGTGAGCCTGTTCCAGCGCACCTTCCCCGAGGCGACGGTCGGCGCGCACGCCACCTACAAGGTCGACGGCCACGTGCTGCGCGCGGCGCCCTTCGTGGAGTGGGACGGCGTGGACTGCTGGGTCCCGATCGCCTCGCTCCTGCGCGAGCATCGCCGTTCGGCCGAGGCCTACCCGGCGCGGCCACGCTTCCTGCACGCGGACCCGACGCGGGTCGACCACTGGCGCGGCGTGCTGGCGGACCTTGGACCGCAGCCCAAGATCGGCGTGCTCTGGAAGAGCCTCAAGCTGGACGCCGCGCGCCGGCGCTACTTCTCGCCCTTCGAGCAGTGGAAGCCGGTGCTGCAGCGCGAGGGGACGACCTTCGTGAACCTCCAGTACGGCGACTGCGACCTCGAACTGGCCGAGGCGCGGGCGCAGGGCGTGCAGATCTGGCATCCGCCGGGCATCGACCTGAAGAACGATCTCGACGAGGTGGCGGCCCTGTCCTGCGCGCTCGACCTGATCATCGGGCCCGCCAACGCCACCACAAACATCGCCGCCGCCTGCGGCGCGCCGGTGTGGCTGATCTCGACCCCGGGCGCCTGGCCGCGGCTGGGGACCGACCGCTATCCCTGGTACCCGCAGGCGCGCGTCTTCACGCCGCCGGCCTTCAACCGCTGGGATCCGGTGATGGCCGAGGTCGCCGAGGCGCTCAAGACGGCCTTCTGAGAGCGGAACCCGGTCCACAGCCTGACCGTTTCTCTTCCACGAGGAGAGGAACACGCCCATGGCCGCCGAACCGACCGACTTTGACGCCCAGGACTCCGCCGAGGTCTTCGACGAGGACAACACCGAAGGCGACGACATCGGCCTGAACCTGCAGGAGCGATCCACCTTTGAGGAGCTGCCTGACGTGTTCGACGTGACCCAGCGACTAGGCGACGGCTCGGCTGACGGCCGCGCCTATGACGACAGCGAGTTCGAGGACGGGCTCGTCGACGACGAGGACAGCGAGGACGATCCGCTGGCCGCCAGTCCCGCCGGGGCCGACGCCGCGGATTCGGAAGCGACCGAAGCCGCCGACGACGAGATCGAGCTCGAGTTCACCCCCGACGTGGAACGGCTGCAGGGCGCCCAGGCCTCCGCCGCCCATTTCGAATCCCGCCGGCTGACGGACGAGGACCTCCAGCAGCTCGGCTACCAGAACGACGACAAGGACGCGGAGTAAGCCATGGACAACCCCCAGAACGCCGCGCATCCCGAAGCGCACAAGCAGACCGACCCCAATGCGCCGCACGCGCGCCCGGCCCGCCGCACTTTGCCCGAGGGCGAGAAGCCGGATCAGCTGAAGAAGAAGGAAAGCCAGGCGGAAGACCGTCAGGAGGCCCTGATCGATGAGGGGGTCGAGGAGACCTTCCCCGCCTCGGACCCGGTTTCGGTCAAGCGCATCACCTGATCGACGCGCCGGACAATCGGTGCAGGGCCCGCGGTGTCGCGCCGCGGGCCCTTTTTCTATCCGAGCCCCGCGAGCACGGCGGCCATCTCCGCATCCCGGCCCTCGGCCACCGCGCGCGCCGTGGGACGAACGAAGAGGTCCGGCGCGACGCCGGCGTCCGGCTGGGGCGACAGCGGGAACGTCCCGATCAGGGGCACGTCAACCTCCAGGCCCGAACCCGGCAAGCGCAGGAAGAAGAACGCGCCGCCGTTGATCCCGCGCCGGTTGCCGCCGCTGGTCTGGCCCACAATGGTGGCCAGGCGGTTGTCCCTGACCGTCTGGCCGAACTGGAAGGTGGCGGAGCTGTTCGAGGCGTCGGCCAGGATGAACACCCGCCCCCCGAAGCGGCGGCCGGCCGGCTGCACCACCTCATCCGGCTCGCCGGCCAGGGCGTAGAAGCCCGCCCCATCCGGGCCCACCGCCTCGGCGCCCCAGTCGCGGAAGGTGCGGTCCCAGGTCTCCAGGTGGGGGCTCAGCTCGGCCGGAACCCTGCGATACCGGGTCAGGCGACGCTGCGGCCGCGGCGTCAGCGGCCGCTCGATGAGCCAGGGCAGGATCAGGTCGCCGCAGTCGTTGCCGCCCTCGTTGCCACGCAGGTCGACGACCAGCGCGGGCGCGCGTTCGGCCGTGAGGCGGGCCATGGCCTCGGAGAGCCAGGCGCGCCAGTCCCAACGGCTGTTGTAGAGCGCCCAGGTGGGCATGGTGAGGACCGCGACCCCGCCCGCGCGTCGTTCCAGGCGCCAGACGGGGTCGGTCTCGTTGGGCTGGGCGGTCGGCGGGGCGGCGGCTTCCCGCTCGCTGCGGGTCATCAGCGCCAGCTCCACGGAGCGCTTGCGTCCGCCCGGATCGCGCACGGCCAGCCGCGCCCGCTCGCGCTCGCGGGGGCGGATCAGAGGCCGGTAGAGATCGAAAGCGTCCCAACGGTTGTCACCCCGCACCTCGAGATTGCTGACCCGTTTGGCGTCGTTGGAGCCGTCGGCCCGCACCAGGGGCATCAGCTCGGCCAGCAGGCGGGCGGTCGGCTCGCCGTCCAGCATCAGAACCTCGGTCCCGGGCCTGAGGGCCGCCTCGCCTCCGAGATCCCGGAGCACGACCATCCGCCCGTCGATCCAGCGGAAATGGAACGGCAGCCGGTCGCGCCTTTCGTAGAGCGTCGACACCACCGCGTCGGTCTGGTTGTAGGGGTTCGGGTAGGTGTGGCCGCAGCGGAGTCCCGCCGTCAGTCGCGCCAGCGCCAGAAGGGCCTCCGACTGCTCCTGCGGACGCCCGAAAGCCCGGCGCAGGTCGGCGAAGCGTTGCTGCATCCGGGCCGGGGTATTGTAGCGGTAGAGGCCCGGGTGGAGCGCCGTATAGGCGGACTCCAGCAGGCGGGCGTCCGCCTGAAGGGCGTCGATCTCGATGCGCCGGCCGGCGGCGAGCGCCGGGCTGGCGGCGAAGGCGGCGGCGGCGGCGGCGGCGGCGGCCAGAAGGCTGCGGCGGGTCAGGCGCGTCATGGCGAGGCTCCGGAGGGGCGTCGAGCCCCGTCCGCAACCCTGGCCCGGCTCAGTCGTCCGCGCGCCTCAGATCCGGGGGCGGAGCGATATTTTCCGCTTCTGAGACGCTCCGCGCCCGCCATGCCGAGGGACTCACGCCATAGGCGGCCCGGAAGGCGCGGTTGAAGCTGGCCTTGGAGGCGAAGCCGGCCTCGAGCGCGAGGTCCAGAAGGTCGCCGTCCCTCCCCTCCGACAGGGCTTGCGCCACCGCCTCGCATCGCAGGCCGTTCACGAAGGCCGAGAAATTCACGCCGAGGCCAAGGTTGACCGCCCGCGACAGGTAGCCGGTATTGGTGCCCAGGCGCGCCGCGAGGCCGGCGAGGCTGAGGTCCGGATCCGCCGCCCAGCCCTCACGTCGGGTCCGCTCGGCCCATTCGCGGCCGAGCCGCCGCCATCGCTCGAGGTCCCCCTCGGGGGGAAGCGCGGGCGCCGCCTCGTCGGGCATGGCGGGAAACGCGCGCCCGGCGTGGCGCCAGCCCTCCACCGCCAGGTAACCGCCGATGGCCGCCAGGGCCAGGTAGAGGGGGAACTCCCCGAAGTAGTCCAGCCGCGCCACCGCCAGATCCCAGAGCCAGAATCCTCCCCACGCCGCCAGCACGGCCAGCACCGCCAGCAGCACCCGCCCCAGCCAGCGGGCCGCGTAGCGGCTGTCATCGCTGCGCTGGTCCTCCAGCCAGCGGCGGTACCGGCGCAGCCGCGCCAGGGCCGCGACGCTGTAGGCCGCCAGGCCGGCCAGCACCGCCACGCTGACGAGGGGCGAGATCAGGGGGTGATCGACCGCCTCGTCCCAGGCGTTTCGCGCGGACAGCGGCTGCAGGACCATCAGCGCGCCGTAGAGCAGCTGCAGTCCGCCCGGGACGAGGTGGAGCCACAGCCGGCGAGGCGCCCGCCCCGCGGTCAGCGCCACGACGTAGGCCCAGGCTAGGGGGCCCATCAGCAGGGTCAGGGCGAAGGGGGTGTAGCTGAGTTCAGGCCAGCGATCGTAGAAGCCGGCGAAGCCGATGGTGTAGGGCGTCATCACGCCGATCAGCGCCGCCAACAGGCCGGCGAGAATGCGGTTCGCCGGCCGGTTCCGCTCGGCCCGGGCCAGGGCGACGGCCAGCAGGGCGATCTGCAGGCTGGCCAGCCCCAGCAGGGCGGTGCGCCAGCCGAACACCAGGTTTGCGCCCGTATCGTCCATGCCCGCCCCGCACCCCCGATCCTTGTCCCGCTCCTACGCGCGCGGAGCAAGACGGGATCAGCCTCCGGCGGCCGCGGCCCCTTCCCCCGCAACGTGGGTTGCTTTAGGCAATTGAAGAAAGCCTTGCAGGACCCGCCATGACCACCCGTTTCGAAGGCACCGCCGACTACGTCGCCACCGACGACCTGAAGATCGCGGTCAACGCCGCCGTGGCGCTGGAGCGGCCGCTGCTGGTCAAGGGCGAGCCGGGCACCGGCAAGACGGTTCTGGCCTACGAGATCGCCAAGGCGCTCGAAGCCCCGCTGATCACCTGGCACATCAAGTCGACCACCAAGGCTCATCAGGGGCTCTACGAGTACGACGCCGTCACCCGCCTGCGCGACAGCCAGCTGGGCGACGAGCGGGTGAAGGACATCCGCAACTACATCAAGAAGGGCAAGCTCTGGGAGGCGTTCGAGAACCCCGTCCGCCCGGTGCTGCTGATCGACGAGATCGACAAGGCCGACATCGAGTTCCCAAACGACCTGCTGCAGGAACTCGATCGGATGGAGTTCTACGTCTACGAGACGGACGAGACCATCAAGGCGGCGGTGCGCCCGGTCGTCATCATCACCTCGAACAACGAGAAGGACCTGCCCGACGCCTTCCTGCGCCGGTGCTTCTTCCACTACATCCGTTTCCCGGACGCCGAGACGATGCAGCAGATCGTCGACGTGCACTTCCCGGGGATCAAGCCGCGGCTGGTCTCCGAGGCGCTGAAGATCTTCTACGACATCCGCCAGGCGCCGGGCCTGAAGAAGAAGCCCTCGACCTCGGAACTGCTCGACTGGCTCAAGCTGCTGCTGGTCGAGGACATCGACGAGAAGACCCTGCGCGAGCGTGATCCCTCCAAGCTGATCCCGCCCCTGCACGGCGCCCTGCTGAAGAACGAGCAGGATGTGCACCTGTTCGAGCGGCTGGCGTTCCTTCAGCGGCGCGAAGGCGCCCGGCCCGGGTCGTGATCCCCCTGTAGGCGCGGACGAATCTGCTTACGGCGAATTCACTAGGGTTCGAAAACAGCCCGCGCCAAACTGAGGCCAGATCACAAGAGGCCTGCGTAATGCCCCGACTGACGATCCTGACTTCCGCCGCCCTTGCCGCTTTGGCGCTTGCGGCGTGCGACCGGCCCATGAACGCCCATGGGAACCTGGACGACGGCAAGCCCGCCGCCGCCCTTCGCGCTGTCACGCAACTGGAATGCCCGGACCACCAGGGCGCCCTGACGCGGGTCCGCATCTCGCCGGACGGTCTGTCTTGCGACTACGCCGGCCCCAAGGGCGCCGAGGTGACCCTGAAGCTCGTCAAGGTCGAGGACGACAACCCCCATACGATCCTGCAGGCGCTGGAGCGCCAGTTGGGCGCCCTGCTGCCTAGCGTGGCGGCCAAGATCGCCAAGGCCAACGCCGATGCCGACCGCGCGGACGCCGAGGCGGCGCGGGCCGACGCCGCCAGCGAAGCCCTGGAGCATCAGGCCGAGAAGGCCCAGATGGAGGCCGAACGCGCCCAGGCCCTGGCGGACAAGGCGCGCGCGGTCGCGGACCGGGACCAGGCGGGGGCTCGCGACGCCCAGGCCCGCGTCGAGGCCATCGACGCCCGGCTCAAGGCTCGCGAAGCCGCCGCCCGCAACGGGGCGAGCGAAAATGTCCATGTGGCCCTCCCCGGCGTGCGGGTGAACACCCAGGGCGACAGCGCCGACGTGCGCCTCCCCGGCATCAGCGTGAAGGCCGAGGGCGACAATGCGGACGTCCGCGTGGGACCGATCACCATCAAGGCCGACGACAGCACCGGCAACGTCAACATCACCGGCCAGGATTCCGAGGTGACCATCCACTCGACGGACCAGGCCTCGGAAATCCGCACCCGGCACAAGGGCGACGGCACCCGAGCGACCTACATCCTGGCCGACGAGGAACCGGGCCCGGGAGGCTGGCGCACGGTCGGCTACGAAGCGCGCGGCCCCGAGGGCGGTCCGCTGGTCATCGCCGTGGTCAAGACCAAGGAACGCCACAGCGACGACGACATCTTCACCCAGGCCCGCGCCCTGGTCCGGAAGAACGCCGGAGGCTGAGCCCAGATCGGGACCGCCGAGGCCGCGTACGAAAGTGCGCGACAGGCGCCGCCATTTGTGCTCACACAGTGACGCTTCGCGAGGGTCCCGACATGCCCACCGACCTGCCCTCGGGCCTGGCCTTCCGGCCGCGTGACCTGCTGTGGGTCGCGGCGTTCCTGGCCCTGCTCGCGGCCATGCTTTTCCCGCTGATCCTCGTCTCGGCCGGAACCGGGCGTCAGCCCTCGATCTGGGAGCAGGCGGCGCTCATCGCCGTCGCCACCGGGCTGGTGCAGCTTTTCCGGCGCCGGCCGCTCACCGAGGTGACGGGGCGTCCCGGACTCGCCTGGGCCCGCCAGCTGGCCATCGGCGCGGGCCTGGGCGCGCTGCTCATGGCGCTTCCGGCCCTCTTGCTGGCGGCCGGCGGCTGGGTCGCCTTCCAGCCCGGAACCGCGACGACCATGGCCCTGCTGCAGGCCACGCTGCTGATGGCGGGGGTGGCGATCGCCGAGGAGCTGCTGTTCCGCGGCGTATTGCTCCAGCGCCTGACCGACGCGCTGGGCCTCTGGCCCGCCCAGCTGATCATCGCCGGGCTGTTCGTGCTGACCCATATGGGCAATCCCCACCTGGACGGCATGACCCGGGTGTGGGCGGGGGTGAACATCTTCGCCGCCTCCCTGCTGTTCGGCATGGCCTGGGCGCGCACGCGCAGCCTCGCCCTGCCCATCGGCCTGCACTTCATGGCCAACGTCACCCAGGGAGTCCTGCTCGGCTTCGGCGTCAGCGGGGGCAGCGAACCCAGCCTGTTGACGCCGCAGTTCCGAACCGACCTCACCTGGTTGACCGGGGGCGCCTTCGGGCTGGAGGCGAGCCTGCCGGGGCTCGTCGCGGTGCTGATCACCCTGGCTGTGGTGACGCTGGCCGGGCGTCCCAAGGCGCACCCAGACGCGCATTAACCTTGTGCGACACTAACGTCACAGTGTCGGTGATCGTTGGTCACCAGCAGCGCCCCGCGCTTGACCCCGCAAGCTTGACTGTATGAATAGTCAAGCTTGTTACTCGCGCGCACTCAGCGTGGCCGATGATCCACGCGCACCGAGCAAGATCAACGCGTTAGTGCTCAATCTCACTGGGGGACTAGATGAAAAAGCTTGCCACCGCCGCTGCGGTGACCGTCCTGGTCATGGCCGCCGCGCCCGCCTTCGCTGAAGACGTGACGACCTCGGGCTCGGTGACCGCCTGGGTCGCGGGTACTGACAACGCCCTGCTTCAGCCCAGCAACGAACAGGATGACACCATCTGGGGCGTGAAAGGCAACTTCAAGCTCAGCTCCGGCCCGGTGGACTTCCACGGCGCCGCCGCCGCCACGGAATTCAGCGACTTCAACGACGAGAGCACCTTCGACTGGGATCTCGGCGCGGACGCCGCCTTCGACACGGGCGGCGCCAAGCTGACCTTCGGCGGCGACTATGCCGACGGCTCGGAAGACCGCCATTCGGTGACCGCCCGGCGCGACACCCGCCATCCGACCAACGTCGCGACGGTGACCGCGTACGGCGGTCTCGCCGGCCGCATGGGCGACGTCGAGATTTCGGGCCGCGTGGATTACGCCACCGCCGACTACGACGACGACCGGCATCGCATCTTCCTGACCCACATCGACCAGGACTATCGCGACCGTTCGACCTGGAACGAGAGCATCCGCGCCACCTTCAGCCCGGACGCAGCTGTCTCCTGGTTCGGCGAAATCTCGGCCACCCAGGTGGACTACGACCAGAAGCCGCCGTTCGCCCTGCACAACCGTGACTCCGACGGTTGGTCCGCCGTGGTCGGCGTGAAAGTCGACATGACCGACGAACTGACCGGCATGGCTTCGATCGGCTGGACCGGGCGCAGCTTCGACGAGCCGGGCTTCGACGACGAGGACGACGTGACGGTTCACGCCGCCTTCGACTGGACGGTGGATTCCAACACGCACGTGGCGCTGATGGGCACCCGCGAATTCCGCGAGACGACCCAGGCCTTCTCGCCGATCTACGTTTCGACCACCGTGCGCGCCCAGTTCGACCACAGCTTCTCCGCCCAGTGGAGCATCTCCGCCTACGCGCAGCAGGAGTGGGCCGACCACCGCCAGGTGGATCGCGACGACGAGGTTTCGCAGTTGGGCGCCAGCCTGACCTACGACTTCCTCGAAAACGCCGGCGTCAGCGTCACCTGGGACCACGCCCAGCTCAATTCGGACGGCTTCTTCGCTGTGCCCGAATATGACGAGAACCGCTGGGGCGCGGCCGTTTCGGTCCGCTTCTAGGACTTGCGGGCGGAGGGCGACGTTCGCCCTCCGCCCGAACCTTCCAGCCCGGGCCGATCCTTCAGGGAGATGACCATGCCGCGCCTGACCGTGCTTGCCTTGCTCGGCGCCCTGGCTGTCGCCGGCCCTGCCTTCGCCGACGACGCGTCCTCTGCGCCGCTGGATCCGGCTTGTTTCGAGAAGGTGGCGTGGGAGGTCGACCCCTCCGCCGAGCCGATCCGCGTGGCGGGTTGCCGGGCCGCCGACAAGGTTCCGGCCGCCGACGCCCAGGGGTGGATCGAGTACGACCGCGGCCCGGTGAACGGCTCGGACGGCGGTTTCATCCGTGCACGGCAAATCTCCCGCACCGCCGAGGGTCTGATCGTCTTCGAGGTTCAGGACAACGGCGGCGGCAGCGGCGTATTCCCTTACCGCGTCACCGGACAGATCGGACCGGACGGCGTGCTGAAGGCCCAGGGGCTCAAGATCGAGGCCCTGCCCGCCAACTAGCGGCCGGTCAGCCGGCCTCGGCGTCCACGCTGGTCACCTTGTAGGTCAGCATGCGGCCGTCCTCGTCGGCGATCGAGACATAATCCCCCAGGGAAAAGCGGTGCTGACCCAGCTTGTGGATCGGCTCGTCGTCCGCGTCGCCTTCCTGATAGTCGAAGAACCAACGCTCGCCCCGCCGCGCCAGCCGGCCTTCGGCGGCGTCCTCGTCGGGCGCGAAACGGCGCACGGTGCACTGGTCCCGGTGGGCCTTGAACGCCCCTTCGTCCAGCATCCCGTCCTCGGTCAGCGGGGCCACCAGCGTATAGCCGCGGTGGTCGTCGCCGTCGGCGAATTCCGTTCCGGGGTTGCGCGCCAGGCGCATGACGATGCGGGACAGGGCCATGCGGTCAGATCTCCGTTTGTTTCGGCCTAGGTGGACTCAGCGACGCGCGCCGTCCACAGGAAGACGACCCTATAACGTCCGGCGCGGCCGTGGGTCATTGATCTCGGTCATGTGATGAGCCAATGGACAGCGCCCTCCCGAGAGTGAGCCGCGCCGTGTCCAGACCCATCGCAAAGACCCCTCGCAAGAAGGCCGCCGACAAGGCCCCGCGGGCGTGGCAGCGGATGCTGTCGGGCCGGCGCCTCGACCTGCTGGAGCCCTCCCCCTTCGACATCGAGATCGAGGACATCGCGCACGGCCTGGCGCGGGTCGCGCGCTGGAACGGCCAGACCACCGGAGAGCACGCCTTTTCCGTCGCCCAGCATTCGGTGGTGGTCGAGGACATCGCCGCGCACATCTCGCCAGGCCTGGATCCCAAGTGGCGGCTGGCGGCCCTGCTGCACGACGCCTCGGAATACGTGATCGGCGACATGATCTCGCCGTTCAAGGCGGCGCTGGGCGTCGACTACAAGGCCTTCGAGGAGCGGCTCGAGACCGCCATCCACCTGCGCTTCGGCCTGCCGCCGAAGTCACCCGTGGCCATCAAGAAGCTGATCAAGCAGGCGGACCGCGCCTGCGCCTTCTTCGAAGCCACTCAACTGGCCGGGTTCTCGTGGGAGGAATCGGTCGGCTTCTTCGGCCTGCCGCCGGAAGGCTACGCCCTGACCATCCATCCCCTGCCCCCTTCCGAGGCGCAGGAGCGATACCTGCAGCGCTACCACGTGCTGGCCGAGGCGGCGGGCTACGTCCGGACGCCGCAGGCGTTCGACACCGAATGACCGGCGAGGCGGTCGTCATCGGCCTTTCGGCCGTGGTGGTCGCCATGCACGGCGGTGAAGCCGCCGTGCTGACCGTCGAGCCGCGCGGTGACTCCGGCGACGGAGCGGCCGACCTGCCCGGCCTGCCCTTCGGACCCTTCGATCCCGCGGGACGTACGTTCGAGCTGGCTCTGCGCCGCTTCGTGACCGAGCAGACCGGGTTCGAGCTGGGCTACGTCGAACAGCTCTACACCTTCGGCGATCGCGGCCGCGACGCCCCGCTCGCGGACGTGGGTGCAGGCCCCGCCCGGGTGGTGTCGGTCGGCTACCTGGCGTTGACGCCCCAGGCCGCCCCGGCTTCGCCGGGAACGGCCTGGTCTCCCTGGACGCGGTTCTTTCCGTGGGAGGACTGGCGCAACGGCCGACCGGCCGTCATCGACCAGACCATCGCGCCCGGCCTGAAGGCCTGGGCGGCGGCCGGAGGCGATGAGGCGCGCGCCCGCAGCCTGTTCGCCCTGGGCGGCGCCTCCTGGAACGAGGAGCGGGTGCTGGAGCGCTACGAGCTTCTGTACGAGGCGGGGCTGGCGCCGGAGGCCGCGCGAGACCGGGCCGTGGCGGATGGGCGGAGGTCGGCGGCCCTGGCCGGCGCCTCGGAGCTGGGAGAGGCGATGACTTCGGATCACCGGCGCATCCTGGCCACGGGGCTGGGACGGCTCCGCGGCAAGCTGAAGTACCGGCCCGTGGCCTTCGAGCTGACGCCGCCCGAGTTCACCCTGTCCACCCTGCAGCGCGTGGTGGAAGCGATCTCCGGCCTGCGACTGCACAAGCAGAACTTCCGCCGCGCCGTGGAACGCACCGGCCTGGTGCAGGCGCTGGGGCGCTACGACCAGGAGACCGGCGGCCGGCCAGCCGCATTGCACCGCTTCCTGCGCGACCAGGCGGCGGCGGCTCCGGCGCTGGGCCTGCCCCTGCCCGCGCTCCGCTAGGAAACGAAAAAGGCGCGCCCCTTTCGGAGCGCGCCTCGCTTCGTCTGCCTGTACGGCGGATCAGAAGGTGCGGACGTAGGAAACGCCGGCCATGTACGCGTTGCCGTCGCCGGCCATGTAGGTGTAGTCGGCGCGGAAGCCGTTGTGCTCGTCCATGTTGTACTGGAGGCCGACGCCGATGTTGGTGGTGTTGGCGTCGCCGCTGCCGCCCAGGGCGCTGACCTGGAACGTGCCGTAGCCGATGCGGCCGAAGAACTCGGTGTTCTCCGAGACCGGGAAGTAGCCGACCAGGTAGCCGGCGTACTGATGGTCGAGGTCGATGTTGACGCCGCCGATGCTGTCGTCGGTGATGCCGATGCCGCCTTCGGCCTCAACGCCGAAGTGCTCGCCGCGGAAGCCGATGCGGGCCTGAGCCTCGCCCAGGGTGACGTCGGAGTCGCCCAGGATGTTCACGCCGATGGTCCCGTAGACCCGGACTTCCTGGTCCTGGGCGCTGGCCGGAGCGGCGACGAAAGCAACGGCGGCGACGGCGGCGGCGGCGAGAAGGATCTTTTTCATGTTCTGTCCCCTTGAGCCCCACTGTGGAGCTCTTGTGTGCCCCGCCGTATGGGAATGTTCGCGGAAGTTGAAAAGGCTCCGCTTGTCACAACCGTCACTATAGGGTCGCGCTGTGACCTCACTGCCACGCTTGGTTGCAACACAAGTCCGCTCGCGAACCGGGCGAAGACATGCAAAGGGCCGCGCCCTTGCGGGCGCGGCCCCCTGACGTCAGTCAGGCTTGCTGTATCCCGCCCTTAGAACTTCCGCACGTAGCTGACCGACCAGACGTCCGCTTCGGCGGAATCGCCGTCAAAGCGGGTGTAGTCGCCGCGGATCGCGTTGGACTGATCCCAGGACCACTGGGCGCCGACGCCATAATTCAGGCTGTCGTCGCTGTCCGAGAAGCTGCCGGCCGACACCTTGGTGCTGCCGTAACCGACCCGGGCCAGCAGGTCGAAGTTGTCGCTGACCGGCAGGAAGCCGACGCCGTAGATGGCGACGCTGTGGTCCAGCTCGACGTTCACGCCGGCGACGTCGTCGTCCTGCACGCCGAAGGCGGCTTCGCCCTCGATGCCGAAGTTGGGATGGAAGCGGGCGCCGATCCGGCCCTGCACGGCGCCCAGCTGGGCGTCGCCGATGTCGGTGTCATAGAACGAGTAGCCGAGGTTGCCGTACCAATCGATGTTGGAGGCGTCCTGGGCGAAGGCCGGCGCAGACACGAACAGGGCGGCGGCCGCGGCGGCGGCGAAGAGAGTGTTTTTCATTATTGTACTCCTTGGGGCGTGTGACTTTTTGATTCCCCAGCCCGGCCTAGGTAGGAAGCATTGCTGGACTTCCAAGCGGCCAGAACACGGCGGAAAACGGGCTCACGTCCGATTTGGTTGCCACACGGCCTACGTGCCACAGTCACTCAATGTTTCCGGAGCTTTCCGTGCGCCCTGCAGCCATCGCCGCGACCGGCCTCTACACCCCGCCTCATTCGATCTCGAACGAGGAGCTGGTCGAAGCCTTCAACGCCTACGTCGCGCGCTTCAACGCCGAGAACGCCGCCGGCGTCGAGGGAGGCGTCATCGAGGCGCTGACCCCCTCCTCGGTCGAATTCATCGAGAAGGCGTCGGGCATCAAGTCCCGCTTCGTCGTCGACAAGACCGGCATCCTGGATCCGGCGCGCATGCGGCCGCACATTCCGGACCGGGCCAATGACGAGATCTCGGTGCTGGCGGAGATGGCGGTGAAGGCGGCGGAGGAGGCGCTGGAGCGCTGGGGCAAGCCGCGAGACCGGATCGGCGCCGTGTTGTGCGCCGCCTCCAACATGCAGCGAGCCTACCCCGCCATGGCGGTCGAGGTGCAGCAGGCGCTGGGCCTGGGCGGCTTCGCCTTCGACATGAACGTGGCGTGCTCGTCGGCCACCTTCGGGATCAAGACGGCGGTCGACTACATCGCCAGCGGGTCTTGCGACGCGGTGCTGATGGTGAACCCGGAGATCTGCTCGGCTCACCTGAACTTCCGCGACCGCGACAGCCATTTCATCTTCGGCGACGTGGCCACCGCGGTGATCGTCGAGCGCGCTGATGAGGCGCAGGCCGGCTGGGACATCCTGGGCACGCGTCTGAAGACCCAGTTCTCCAACAACATCCGCAACAACTTCGGCTTCCTCAACCGCACGGGCGACACCGTGGCGGGGCACGCCGACGCGGCCTTCGCCCCGGACGGCCCGGCCACGGACAAGCTGTTCGTCCAGCAGGGCCGCAAGGTGTTCAAGGAGGTGGTGCCGATGGTCTCGGACATGATCCTCGAGCACGCCGGCGACCTGGGGCTCGAGGCCTCGGCGCTAAAGCGGCTCTGGCTGCACCAGGCCAACATCAACATGAACGAGATGATCGGACGGCGCGTGCTGGGTCGTGACCCGAGCCGCGAGGAAAACGTGATCATCCTGGATGAGTACGCCAACACCTCGTCGGCCGGTTCGATCATCGCCTTCCATCGTCATTCCGACGATATGACGGCCGGAGACCTCGGCCTGATCTGCAGCTTCGGAGCCGGCTATTCGGCCGGCACGGTGTTCGTCAGGAAGCGGGCGTGACCGCCGGGCTGGACCGCACCGACATCGGGGCCGTGGTGGACGCCATGTACGCCATGATCTCGGGCCCTGCCGGGCCCCGGGACTGGAGCCTGCAGCGCGAGATTTTCCACCCTGAGAGCCGCCAGATCCGCACCGGCGTCGACGTCGCCGGGAGGCCGTGGCTGAAGATCATGGGGCGCGAGGACTACATCGCCGACACGACCCCCTTCTTCGCCGCCAACGACTTCCACGAGATCGAGACGGCCAGGCGTATCGACGTGCTGGGCAACATGGCCCACGTCTGGTCCGCCTACGAGGCGCGGCGCCATCCGGACGACGCCGAGCCCGAGCGCCGGGGCGTGAACTCGATCCAGCTCTATCGCGACGGCGAAGGCCGCTGGTCGATCGTCGCGATGATCTGGGACAACGAACGGCCGGGCGTTTCCGTCCAGCCGTTCTAGGTCCCGCCTATTCCTTGCCGGTCGGCTGGCCTCCGGGCGGAGGCGCGGCCGGGTGGTCGCGGGTCGCCGCTCCGGTGGCCGGCGAAACCGACGTCGCGGCCGCCGGCGTCTCGGCGGGCATATGCGCGGCCTTCCATTCCATGGCGGCGCGGATGCGGTTCTCCACCGACGGATGGTCGTAGAAGAAGATTTCCTCGAGCGGGGTCGGCGACGGGGCCCGGTACTCAGCGGTCTTGATCAGCGCCTTGGCCATGCCGTCGGGCTCGTTGGCGTGGACCATGGAGAAGTGGTCCGCATCGGCTTCGACCTGACGGGTCAGGGTGTTGGTGGCCGGCGTGGCCAGCAGGCTGACGAAGGCCAGCACAGCAAAGAGCACCGGCATCGCCCCGGGGTCGCCGATCCCGGAGGCCGGGTTGGCCCCGAGCAGGCCGCGGAACAGCGGAAACAGGCGGTCCGTGAGCCAGAACGCCACCACCGCCAGCAGGGTCAGGATGCCGGCCCCGATGAGGCCGTGGTTGTGAACGTAGTGACCCATCTCGTGCCCGACGACGGCGCGGATTTCGCTCATGTCCGCGTTTTTCTTGAACATGGCGTCGGACAGGGCCACGCGGGCCGATCCGAACAGACCCGACACATTGGCGGTGTAACGGTCGGACTGCTTCGTGCCGTTGTAGATGTAGATCTTGTCGTCCGGGGTGCCCGTCCGGTGCGCCAGCTCGACGACCGCGTCGCGCACCGCGCCGGGAGGCGCCGGCTGGTAGGTGTTGAGCAGCGGCTCGATGTAGACCGGAGCCAGCACCATGCCGGCCAGGGCGACCACCCCGACCAGCGCCCCGCCCCACAGCCACCAGATCCGGCGCTGGTTGCGGATAAGCAGATAGAGCAGCGCGATCACCACCGCGCCCACCACGGCGCCGATGGCCGACAGCATGGCGTTCTCGCCCAGCCAGGCCATCCAGGTCTGGTTGTTCAGGCCGTAGGACTTCTCGCGGTACCAGTTGGCGTAGAGCGCCCAGGGCAGGGTCAGCACCCAGCTGACCACCATGTAGACGAGGCCGACCACGAGACCGGACAGGAAGCCCCGACGGTTCTCCGGATCGATCTTCTGGCGCAGGCCGGAGAAGATTCCCGACTTCACCATGATGAAGGCGGTCACCAGACTGACCAGGAAGCCCCACAGGATCAGCCAGTGGCCGCCGCGCGTGTAGGCGATGGCCTTGGCCATGTCGGCCGCAGACATCGTGTTCAGATAGGCCTGCGTCGCCGCAGCCGGATCGAAGTGTTCCATGCAATCACCCTCCCCTGGGAACGGCGAGAATGCGCCGGCGGGCCGGCTTGGCAAGTGAACTCGCCGTCAGGGATGTCCCCAGGCCGGGTCGCAACTGTGGAAAGATTACAGCGTTCGATTGCACGGGAGCCGCCTCTGTGGCTTTCAGCCGGGCAAGGGGCCAATCGAACCATGATCCGTTTCCGTAAGCGCGCGTGCGCGCAGGCGCCACGCCTCGAACTGGCGGCAGAGATCGCCGAAACCCTGTTCCAGATGGGCGGCGCCGCGCACCGCGACCGCGTGGTCGAGGCCGTGCTGGCGGACCGGCGCAACCGCGGTCTGCCCGCCGATGACGCATTGAAGGTCGAACTGGTCGACGCCTTCGCCTGCTTCTGCGACCTGACAGGAGCCGACGGCCTCGGCGCGCCCATGTTCACCCTGCCGTTCGGGCCCAACACCCTGCGCTGGGCCCTTAAGGACGACACGGCTCGGTATGGCATCGCCGCCCCCGTCGTCTCGCTGCGACGCCGCACCGTGGACGCGTGAGGCCGAACGAAACAGAGGCTTGAAAGAACGCCGCTCGAATTGCGATTAACGTGAAGGGAGGCTGCGTATGGTGAAGACACTGAAGGCGCGTCAGGCGGGTCACAGCCGCCGCACCCTCGCGTCCGAGATCGTCCGGACCCTGATCCTTCTTGGCGGCGCAGCGCACCGCGACCTGGTCCTGGACTCGGTGGTGATCGCCCGACGGCGCGACGGCAAGCCGGTGGAGCCCTCGCTCAAAGCCGAGCTGACGGCCGCCTTCGACGCCTACTGCGAGGGGCGCATGCGCGCGGGCACCTCGGCGCTCTTCACCCTGCCCTTCGGGCCGCAGTCGCTGCGCTGGGCGCTGATCGACCGGCCGTCGGTCAAGGTTGGCGCAGCCCACGCCCGCGCCGCCGCCGCGGCCAGCCGCCTCGACTCCTAGCGGTCCTTCTCGCGCTCCACGCCCGACGCCCGGGCCAGGGCGGCCTGCGCCGCAGCCAAGCGCGCGATCGGCACGCGGTAGGGCGAGCAGCTGACGTAGTCGAGGCCGACCTCCTCACAGAAGGCGATCGAGGCCGGATCGCCGCCGTGTTCGCCGCAGATGCCCAGCTTTACGCTGGGACGAGCCCTGCGCCCGCGTTCCGCGGCGAGGCGGATGAGGTCCCCGACGCCCTCCTGGTCGAGACTGACGAACGGATCCTTCTCGAAAACGCCCTTGTCGATGTAGGCGCCCAGGAACTTGCCCGCGTCGTCGCGGCTGATGCCGAAGGTGGTCTGGGTCAAGTCGTTGGTGCCGAACGAGAAGAACTCGGCGTTCTCGGCCAGGCGGTCGGCGGTCAGTGCGGCGCGCGGCAGTTCGATCATGGTGCCGACCATGTAGTCGAAGGCGGCGCCCGTCTCGACCTGAACCTGTTTCGCAACCCGGTCCGTCAAATCTCTGAGGAACTTCATTTCTTCCGCCTTGGCGACGAGCGGATGCATGATCTCGGGCAGCACCGTGCGCCCTGCCTTGCCGGCTTCCACCACGGCCTCGCAGATCGCGCGCACCTGCATTTCGTAGATTTCAGGGAAGCTGATCCCCAGGCGGCATCCCCGCCACCCCAGCATGGGGTTGACCTCGTGCAGCTCGCGCGCACGGCGCATCAGCTTGTCGGCCGGCAATCCGGTCGCCTCCGCAACGGCGCGGACGTCGTCTTCGCCGTGCGGCAGGAATTCGTGCAGTGGCGGGTCGAGCAGCCGGATGGTGACCGGTAGGCCGTCCATGATTTCGAACAGTTCGACGAAGTCGGCCCGCTGCATGGGCAGGATCTTGTCGAGGGCGGCGCGACGGCCGGCCTCGTCGTCGGCCAGGATCATTTCGCGGACCGCCGCGATCCGGTCGGCGTCGAAGAACATGTGCTCGGTGCGGCAAAGCCCGATGCCCTCGGCGCCGAAGCCGCGGGCGGTGCGGGCGTCCAGAGGGGTCTCGGCGTTGGCGCGCACCTTGAGGCGACGCGCCTTGTCGGCCCAGCTCATCAGGCTGGCGAAGTCGCCCGACAGTTCAGGCTCGACCATCTTCATCTTGCCGGCCAGCACCTCGCCCCTCGAGCCGTCGATGGTGATGATCTCGCCGGTCCGGAAGGTGCGGCCGCGCGCGGTGAAGGAGGTCTGGTCCGCCGCGATGCTGATCTCCCCGGCGCCGGAGACGCAGGGCCGGCCCATGCCGCGGGCGACCACCGCGGCGTGACTGGTCATGCCCCCGCGACAGGTGACGATGCCGCGGGCCGCGTGCATGCCATGGATGTCCTCGGGCGAGGTCTCCTCGCGCACCAGGATGACGGCCTCCCCCTGCCCGCCCAGGCGCTCGGCTTCGTCGGAGGAGAAGACCACCTTGCCGGTGGCGGCTCCGGGACTGGCGGGCAGGCCCGCGCCGATGACGTCGCGGCGGGCTTCGGGATCGATGGTCGGGTGGAGCAGTTGATCCAGGGACGCCGGCTCGACCCGCAGGATCGCCTCCTCGTGGGTGATGCGTCCCTCGGCGGCCAGATCGACGGCGATCTTGAGCGCCGCCCTCGCGGTGCGCTTGCCGTTGCGGGTCTGGAGCATCCAGAGCTGGCCGTTCTCGACCGTGAACTCCACGTCCTGCATGTCGCGGTAGTGGGCCTCGAGCCGTGCGGCCACGTCGCGAAACTGGGCGAACACCTCGGGCAGCGCCTCTTCCATGGACGGCGCGCGCTCGCCCATCTCCTCCCGCGCCACCCGGGTCAGCGACTGGGGCGTCCGGATGCCGGCGACCACGTCCTCGCCCTGGGCGTTGATCAGAAACTCGCCGTAGAGGCGCGCGTCCCCCGTCGACGGGTTGCGGGTGAAGGCCACGCCGGTGGCGCTGGTCTCTCCCATGTTGCCGAACACCATGGCCTGGACGTTGACCGCGGTTCCCCAGCTTTCGGGGATGTCGTGCATGCGCCGATAGAACTTGGCCCGATCGTTCATCCAGCTCGCGAAGACGGCGCCGATGGCGCCCCAGAGCTGCTCGCCGGCATCCTGGGGGAACGGACGGCCGAGGTCGCGCTCGACCGCGGCCTTGTAGTCGGCGACGACCTTCTCCCAGTCGTCCGCCGATAGTTCGGTGTCGTTGGAGACGCCCAGCCGGTCTTTCCAGTCGTCGAGGATTTCCTCGAAGCCATGGTGCTCCAGTCCCAGCACCACGTTGGAGTACATCTGGATGAAACGGCGATAACTATCGAAAGCGAAACGTCGATCTCCCGAGAGCCTGGCCAGACCCTCGGCCGTCTCGTCGTTGAGGCCGAGATTCAGCACCGTGTCCATCATGCCGGGCATGGACGCCCGCGCCCCCGACCGCACCGAGACCAGCAGCGGATTGGACGGGTCCCCGAAACGCTTGCCGGTTACCGTCTCCACCCGGGCAAGCCCGGCCCGCACCTGCTCGTCCAGTCCGGCCGGGTAGCGGTCGCCGTCGGCGTAGTAGCGGACGCAGGCTTCGGTGGTGATGGTGAAGCCCGGCGGAACGGGCAGGCCGAGCGAACACATCTCGGCGAGGTTGGCGCCCTTGCCTCCCAGCAGATTCTTCATCGAGGCGTCGCCGTCGGCCGATCCGCCCCCGAAGCCGTAGACCCAACGCTCGTCCGAAGTCGTCATCTCAACCCGTGATCAGAGAAAAGTCGGCGACCCGGCCCATGAGATCGCGCACCTGGCCAAGAAGCCGCAGCCGGTTGTCGCGTTCCGCGGCCACCTCGGAATTGACAAGCACCTTCTCGAAGAAGGCGTCGACCGGGCCGCGAAGACCAGCCAGCGCGGACATGGCGGCGGCGAAATCCTCGGCCTCCAAGGCAGCGGCGACGCGCGGCTCGGCGGCCCCCACGACGGAGGCCAGCGCGGTCTCCTCGGGCGCAGCGCCGGGGTGGGGTTGGGCCGCTCCCCTGGGCAAGGCGCCCTTCTTGGCCTCGGCCTTGAGGATGTTGCCCGCGCGGCGATAGCCGGCCAGCAGGTTGGCGCCGTCTTCGGTGGTCAGGAACCCGTCAAGCGCCTCCACCCGGGCGACAATCCGGACGAGGTCGTCGTCACCCAGTGCGAAGACGGCGTCGACCAGGTCGTGGCGCTTCCCCTGGTCGCGCAGGGAAACCTTGAGGCGATCGGCGAAGAAGGCCAGCAGCTCGACGACATGCGCGTCGGGCCCCGCGGGCGCGGCTCCGCGGGCGTCCAGGCGGCTCCGGGGCGTGTCCGACGGCTGCCCCTCCTGGACCACGTCCACCAGCTCCAGAGGGCCGTGCGGCGCGCGTCTGTGCGGGAAGGCCGCGTCGGCCTTCTGCAGAACGGCCGACAACGGCAACCTGAGGCCGCCCTCCAGCACGATGCGGATCACGCCCAGGGCGGCTCGGCGCAGCGCATAGGGGTCCTTCGATCCGGTCGGCTTCTCGTCGATCGCAAAGAAGCCCGCCAGGGTGTCGAGCTTGTCCGCCAGGGCCACGGCGACGGTCAGCGGGGCCGAGGGAGCGGCGTCCCCCGGTCCCTGCGGACGGTAGTGGTCGCGGACTGCGTCGGCGATCTCCGGGTCGATACGGGCTTCGCGGGCGTAGTAGCCGCCCATCACGCCCTGCAGTTCGGGGAACTCGCCGACCATGCCGGAGGCCAGGTCCGCCTTTGCGAGCCGCGCGGCGTCCTCGGCCTTGTCCGGATCGGCGCCCACCAGGGGTGCGATCTCGCGGGCCAGCGCCTGGATGCGGGACACCCGTTGGGCCATGGTCCCGAGACTGGCGTGGAAGGTTACGCCCTCCAGCTTCTTCAGCCAGCGGTCGAAGTTGTTGGCCGCCCGGTCCTGGTCCCAGAAGAAGCGCGCGTCGTTCAGGCGGGCGGACAGCACCCGGGCGTTGCCGGCGGCCACCGCCGCGCCGCCGTCCGAGGCCTCGATGTTGGCGACCGTGATGAAGTGCGGCGCCAGCTTTCCTGTTCTGGGGTCTGAAACTGCGAAGTATTTCTGGTGGGTCCGCATCGACGTGCGGATCACCTCCGCCGGGAGATCAAGGAAAGCCGGATCCATCCCGCCGAGGATCGGCACGGGCCACTCGGCCAGTCCGGAGACCTCCTCGAGCAGCCCGATGTCGTCGACCAGGGACAGGCCGGCCCCCTCGCAGACCGCCTTGGCCTTCTCGAGGATGGCGGCCTTGCGGTCGTCCGCCGCGAGGACCACGAAGTTGTTCTGCAGCGCCTTGCGATAGTCGTCGAAGCCGCCGACGTGGAAGGGCTGGCCGGATCCCATGAAGCGGTGCCCCTGGGTCGTGTCCCCCGCGGCGAGACCGTCGATCTCGAACGGGACCACGCGCCCGTCGAAGAGGCAGACAATGCGCTGCAGCGGGCGGACCCAACGCAGGGTTCCGCGGCCCCAGGTCATGGACTTGGGCCAGGGGAAGGCCCGCACCACGACGTCCACCGTCTCGGCGATGATCTCGGCCGTCGGGCGCCCCTTGCGCTCGATCTTCGCAAAGAGCACGCCGTCGCGCTCCTCGAGCTGATCGCGGGTCAGGCCGGTGGAACGCAGGAAGCCTTCCAGCGCCTGCTCCGGCGCATTCGCGCGAGGACCCTTGCGCTCTTCCGAGCGGTCGGCCTGGGCGGCCGGCAGGCCTTCGATCACCAGCGCCAGGCGTCGCGGGCCCGCGAACGCCTGCATCGTCTCCCAGCCCAGCCCGGCGTCCCGCAGCCTTTCGCCGACCAGGCGCTCGAGGTCCCGGGCGGCCTGCGCCTGCATGCGGGCGGGGATTTCTTCGCTCAACAGTTCGAGCAGGAGCTGCGGCATCAGGCGGCTCCTTCCTGCTGGGCGACCCAGGCGGTCGCACAGGCCTTGCAGAGGTCGCGAATGCGGCCGATGTAGCTCTGACGCTCCGCAACCGCGATGGCGCCTCTGGCGTCCATCAGGTTGAAAAGATGAGACGCTTTCAGGACGTGATCGTAGGCCGGCAGGACCAGGGCCTGGCCCTGCGGCCCCTTGGCGGCGAGAAGGCGGTGGACCTCCTTCTCGACGTCGGTGAACCAGCGCTGGCGCATGTCCACGTCATAGGCCTCGAAGTTGGCGGCCGATTGCTGCCGCTCGTTTTCGAGGAAGACCTCGCCATAGGTGACGCCGGCCTTGTTGAATTTCAGGTCGTAGACGTTGTCGACGCCCTGCACGTACATGCACAGACGCTCCAGGCCGTAGGTCAGTTCGCCGGCGACCGGGAAGACATCGAGCCCTCCCACCTGCTGGAAGTAGGTGTACTGGGTCACCTCCATGCCGTCGCACCAGACCTCCCAGCCGAGGCCCCAGGCGCCAACGGTGGGATTCTCCCAGTCGTCCTCGACGAAGCGGATGTCGTGCAGCATCGGATCGATGCCGATGGCCTTCAGCGAACCGAGGTAGAGCTCCTGCAGGTTCGAGGGGTTCGGCTTCAGGATCACCTGATACTGGTAGTAGTGCTGCAGCCGGTTCGGGTTCTCCCCGTAGCGGCCGTCGGCCGGGCGCCGCGAGGGCTGCACATAGGCGCAGTTCCAGTCCTTCGGGCCCAGCGCGCGCAGGACGGTGGCCGGGTGCAGCGTGCCGGCCCCGACCTCGATGTCGTAGGGCTGCAGGATCACGCAGCCCTGCTCGCTCCAATAGTTGTGAAGCGTCAGGATGAGGTCCTGAAACGAAAGCGGCTCTGAGGACACGGGGAGGTCGTTCGCAGTTGCAAAAAAAGTCGGCGGACCATAGGGCCCGCCGACTTGTGCATCAAGGCTTGCGCGGCCTGATCGACGCCGCGCCGCCCGTGGCGTCCGGCAGGCGGCTGACCGTCGGCCCGCCGCCTTCTCCGGAAGGATGGGCGCTAGTTGCCGGCCGGGGTCGTGTGGCGGCCGCCGTTGGAATCCGGGCCCCCGAAGCGGGCGCGGTTCTCGGGCGTGTCCGGCACCGGTCCATTGGTGACCAGCCGCGTGGTGATTTCCGGCGTGGCCGGAGCCGACGAATACATGGCCGAGGTGGACTTGTCCGACATCGGCGCGGGCTCCACGGTCGCGGGGGCGACGTAGTCGGCCGAATTGGCCGGGATCGGCACCGAGACGACCTCCCCGCCGCACGGGCGCGGGCCGCGGTTGGCTCCGCATTCGTCGTCGGTGCGGGTGGTCGGGTCGTTGGTCGGCGGGATCGTGCTGTTCGAACGGTCCGCGGTCTGGGCCATGGCCACGCCGCACGAGAGGGCGGTGGCGGCGGTGGCGGCGAGAAGGATCTTGAGACGCATAGTTTGGAGTCCTTTCCGGAACAGGGAGGACCCCCCCGATATTTGAGTAACGCTGCGACTTAACGCAGGCGGCGCCGCTTGGTTTCCGAGTCGGATCAGGGCCTTGAGCCGCCCAGGATGCAGCACCGCACCCACCAGTCGGGGTGCGCAGCCGCCAGATCGGCGGCCAGGCCGGCCGCCTCGGCGGCGCCGGCGCAGAGGGCGAAGCTGGTCGCGCCGGAACCGGACAACCGGGACAGCAGGACGCGCGGGTCCGCCGCGAGGGCGGCCAGCGCCTCGCTCACGCTGGGGTGGTGGGCCCGCGCGGGCGCCTCCAGGTCGTTGCGGCACCAACAGAGGGCCTCGGCGAAGTCCTCCGCGCTCTCGTAGGGGCCCGCCAGCTCGCCCGGCTCCGCCCCGCCAAATCTCCCCAGCGCGTCGTAGGCGCGGAAGATCGTGGGCGTCGGACAGGGGACGCCGGGATTGACCAGAACGGCAGGCAGGTCGGGAAAGGCCGGCGGCGGTGAAAGCTGCTCGCCCCGACCTTGGGCCACAACGGCCTGCGCGCGCAGGCACATCGGCCCATCCGACGCCAGTTCCGCCATGAGGGCGTAGAGCGCCGCCTCGTCCACCCGGGGGAAAGCGGCGTCGCGCACCAGTCTCAGGGCCGAGGCCGCGTCGCTGGTGCCCCCGCCGAGGCCCGCGGCGACGGGAAGGCGCTTGTCGAGGTGCACGCGGAGCGGCGGCAGTCCGGCGCCGGCGTGCGCCGCAAGCGCCCGCACGACGCGCACCGCCAGGTTGGCCTGGGGATCGCCGACCTCGCCCGCAAAGGGCCCGTCCACCGTGAAACCGAAGGCCCGAGCCGGTTCGATGCGCACCGCGTCCCCGACGTCCCGGGCGAAGGCCGCCAGGCTGCACAGGGGGTGGAAGCCGTCCGCGCCGGGCGCGCCGACGTGAAGGTAGAGATTGACCTTGGCCGGGGCGAAGGCGGCCGTCACGTCGCCGGAGTCGAGGCCGTGCGGATGGCCGGGGGCGGCAGGCCCTCCCGCAGCTTCCTCTCCGCGCGCGCCTTCTGTTCGTCCGTGGGCTCCAGGCTCAGCACGCGACGCCACTGGAAGTTCGCCTCGTTCCTGCGCCCGACCATCCAGTAGGCGTCGCCCAGGTGGTCGTTGACCTCGGGATCGGCCGGCGTGAGCAGCACCGCGCTCTCAAGCAGGGTGACCGCCTCATCGTATTGACCGAGCTTGAAATGGGCCCAGGCGAGGGAGTCCTGGATGGCGCCCGAGCGCGGCTGGCCAGCGGCGGCCCGCTCGACCAGGGCCATGCCTTCCTGGATCTTCTCCCCTCGGTCGATCCAGGCGTAGCCGAGATAGTTCAGCGTTTCGGCCTGGTTGGGCGACAGCTCTAGGGCCCGGGTCAGGTCCGCCTCGGCCTCCGGCCAGCGGCCGAGCCGGTCCAGCGAGATGGCCCGCATGTAGCGAGGCCGCCAGTCCACGTCGCGCGCCTCGATCAGGCGGGTGAGCACGGCGAGGGCTTCCTCGTCATGATGGCCCGCGCGGAGCATGTCGGCGTAGGTCAGCTGGGCGCGGACGTTGGCCGGCCGGGCGTGGGCGTCCTCGGCCGCAAGCCTCAGCGCCTCGTCAGCCAGCCGCTCGGCCTGCAGGCTGTAGATCAGCTTGGTGCGCGCCTCGTCGTAATAGATCGAGGCCGACGTCACCCTGGCCCAGGCTTCACGCGCCTCGGCGTCGTCCTTCTGCCGCGCGAGCGCGTCGCCGACCACGATCCAGCCCCGGTCGAGGGTCGGGTCGAGGTGCAGCGCCAGGCGCATGTAGATCATCGAAAGCTCGACCTGCCGGTTCGCGCTCATGGCCTCGGCGGCAAACTGGAGCGCCTTGGCGCCGCCCTGGGCGAGAGTCGGCAGACGCGGCGGGGGCAGCCGGCGCTGGGCCCGGTCACGCTGGGCGGTGAGCTCGAAGTCGTCCGGGCTTTCGGCCAGTCCCTTGTCGTAGAGCGCAATGGCCTCGGCGCGGCGGCCGCGGCGCTCCAGGAAATCGCCGTACATCGGGAGGAACAGGACCGAGGCCACGGGATCCTCGGCCAGGGCCCGGTAGATGGCTTCGGCGTCGTCGGGCTTCTTGCGGATCTCCAGCAGCTGGGCGCGGGCGAAGGCGCCGAACAGCTTGGCGAACTTCTCGCCGTCGTTCTCCGGCTCGCCGAGGGCGGCGTTCCAGTCGCCGGCCTGGGCCTGGGCCCACGGACGCAGCAGGGCCGCGGCGGTGCGGTGCGGAAACTGCATGTCGGTGAGACGCTGCACGGCGTCGCCCCCGCGGTTCTGCGACAGGGCCTCGACCGCCTGCACCAGCCGCCCCAGGCTCTCCAGCGAAGGCTGGTCAGGGTCGGCCGCGGGCGCCAGCCGGGAGGCGGCCTCCACGTCGCCGGCGTAGAGGGCGGCGGTGAAGGCGCGCTGGCGCAGTCGCGCATTGTCGGGCACCTGCCCGGCGACTTCCTCGAGGCGCTGGGCGGCCTCCTCGCTGTCGCCCTTGTGAAGAGCCGCGCGGCCGGCGACGTAGGAGCCGTAGACGGTGTGCTCGTCGATCGACTGGCCTTGGGTGTAGTCGCCGGTCGTCTGGGCATGCAGCGGGGCGGCGACCGCGAACGCAGCCGCCAGCGCGGCCATCGAGGCGGAAATCCTGAAACGCATGGGGTCTACCGCCTCGGGCTACATGTTCGGATAGTTCGGGCCCCCGCCCCCCTCGGGCGTGGTCCAGACGATATTCTGCGACGGATCCTTAATGTCGCAGGTCTTACAGTGGACGCAGTTTTGGGCGTTAATTTGGAAGCGCGGGTTGCTTCCGTCCTCGTCCCTCAACACCTCGTAGACGCCCGCCGGGCAGTAGCGCTGCGCCGGCTCTGCGAACTCGGGCAGGTTCACCCGGATCGGGATCGTCGGATCGATCAACCGGAGGTGGCTAGGCTGGTCTTCCTCGTGGTTGGTGTTGGAGAGGAACACCGAACTCAGCTTGTCAAACGAGATCACCCCGTCCGGCTTGGGGTAGGCGATCGGCTTGTAGTCGCGTGCCCGGCCGGTGGATGCGGCGTCGGTCTTGCCGTGACGAAGGGTGCCGAACAACGAGAACCCGCCGAGCATCGACGCGGTCATCATGTCGATCCCGCCCAGGATGGTGCCGAGGAAGTTGCCGAACCGCGCCAGCATCGGCTTCACGTTGCGGACCGGCGCCAGGTCCTTCCAGATCTTCGAGCCCTTGAAGGCCGCCTGATAGGCGTCCAGCCGGTCCCCTGCCCGCCCTTCGCCAAGGGCGGCGAAGGCGGCGTCGGCGGCCATCTTGCCGGAACGGATGGCGTTGTGGCTGCCCTTGATGCGCGGGACGTTCACGAAGCCGGCGCTGTCGCCGATCAGCACTCCGCCGGGGAACACCAGCCGGGGCACCGACTGCAGCCCGCCCTCGACGATGGCGCGGGCGCCGTAGGCGATGCGGCGGCCGCCCTCGAGGTGCTCCCGGACGGCCGGGTGAGTCTTGAAGCGCTGGAACTCGTCGAAGGGCGACAGATACGGGTTCTTGTAGTTCAGGTGCACTACGAAGCCGACCGACACGTAGTGGTCGCCGAAGTGGTACAGCCAGGATCCCCCGCCCGTGGCGTTGTCGAGCGGCCAGCCCATGGTGTGCTGCACCAGCCCCGGCTGGAACTTCTCGGGCGGCACCTGCCACAGTTCCTTGACGCCGATGCCGAACTTCTGCGGCTCGCTCTCGTCGTCCAACTCGAACTGCGCGATGAGGGTCTTGGCCAGCGAACCCCTGACCCCTTCGCCGATCATCACGTACTTGCCGTGCAGCTCGATGCCCGGTTGGTAGTCGGGCTTGTGCTGGCCGTCGCGGCCGACGCCGAAGACCCCCGCGACCACGCCCTTCACCTCGCCGCTGTCGCCGAACACCACCTGTGAAGCGGCCATGCCCGGATAGATTTCGACGCCCAGACCCTCGGCCTGTTCCGCCATCCAGCGACACAGGTTCCCCAGCGAGCCAATGTAGCAGCCGTGGTTCTTCATGAAGCCCGGCTGCGGCAGCCAGCCGATGTCGGCCTGGCCTTGCGGCCCCAGCACCAGGAAACGGTCCCGCGTCACCGGCGTCTCCAGCGGCGCTCCCATCGCCTTCCAGTCGGGGAAGAGTTCGGCGAGTCCGGACGGGTCGAACACCGCCCCCGAGAGGATGTGCGCCCCGACCTCCGAGCCCTTCTCGAGCACGGCCACGGAGACCTCGCGCCCGGCCTCGGCGGCCAGCTGCTTGAGGCGGATGGCCGCGCTCAGCCCGGCCGGGCCGGCGCCAACGATGACGACATCATATTCCATCGCCTCGCGCGCTTCCTCGGCCGGAGCGGTTTGGGTCTCGGGGGTCAGGCCGTCTGCCATGGTCTCGAATCCTTGTGGCGCAAGCGGGCGCCCGCCCCGGTATATCCGAATGTGACGTTGCGGCGGTCAACGGAATTCGCGCGCCTTGCTCGAACGACCTCCACCGCCCAGACCTGGGGCGCCCTCTCCGCCAGGCCTCAGGTCAGCGCCACCCTTGGGGGATGGTGGATCGGCAGACGGCGGCCGGCCCGTTGTCTCAGCCCCTCGTGAATTGGGCGGCCTCGAGACACGCGACAGCCTGAAGGGCGACAGTCCTTGATCGCGGGGTCGCCTCGAGCGGAGCGATGGCGCGTATCGCCGCCAGGCCCTCCCCAATCGTTGACCTCAGCTCGTCGAGTATGGTCGAGCGCGCTCGATGGGACGGCTCCGAGAGCAAGCGCAGCAATGTCGCAGGTGCGCGCAGGCCAAAAAGCGCCAATTGGATTCGTAGCGATGCCGTGTCCTCCGCGCTCATGGGTTCGGTGGGAGCGGCCTCACGCAGCTGCCGCAGTTTAGCCATCTGGCGGCGCTGCGAGGCCAGGTACTCGGCGGCGGCCCAGCCAAGTTCTGACGGAGGTTCACGATCGGCAACCGCAGGAGTCCACTGCTCCAGCAGAGGCAGCGTCCTGCCGAGCTGGCCTAAATACTCTCCCAGTATCCGGCGAAGCGACCATCGCACGGACAGTGTTCGACGGGTCTCCCAGACGGGTGTTTCGACAGTCACGGAGGTGGCGCCGAACCGGTCCGCATACTCCATGCTGGAGCCACCCACCGGCCAGACTGATCCTGGATCTGTGACTCCATGCTCCAGCGCCTCGCGGATCAGCTTTTCCGGACGCGGAGCCTCGAAGACGCCCCTGGATAACGGCGCGAGTTCTGCAAGGGGCTCGCCGATCGCGCTGACAGGAATTCGTAGTTCTTCGGAACGCGCGCGAAGCTTCGCTTCGAACGCCGGCATGGCCCTTGAGAGAATGAAAAATGCACCGCCGAAATCACAGCTGTGAAGCGGGCAGAGAAGGCTTGGCCGCCCCAGGTCAAGGGCGGTCTGGAAGGCCAGGTTCTCGGGCGTGCTCGCTGAGAATTCATAGGTCCCTGCCTTCAGGGCGAAGCTGTAGTCTGGCTGCCGGCTCAGAGCGGGGCGAAAGAAGTGGCGCAGATACGCACTTGGCGTGGGAGCACGGGCGAACCATCCCTCATTCAAAAGGAAGCCGTCGGGGTCCACAGGGCTTACAAAGCGCCAGGTCATGTCCAGGCTGCGGCGCAATCCGTCATTCTCTGCCAACTCGTGCATCAACAGGTCCGCGACGAGGCAGCCGGTCGGTTCGTTCGCATGAATGCCGGCGACGATCAGCGCCGAGCGCCCTCCGCCCGCCAAGGTCACCATTTCGATGGGACGTCCGTTCCGGCTCCTTCCGACGACCTCTCGGGAAAGCAGTCCGGGAAATCGAGCCAGTAGGCGTTCTGTTCGAACGTGCACCGTTTTCAGGCCGACGAAATCAGGGATTCTCGCCGCTCTGAGAAGGATGCGGGACACGTCGATTTCAGGGGTGGAACTTGCTGAGGATGGAGCGCAGCTTAACCCCATGGCTCCCGCAGCCCCCAGGACCGTGCGTCTGCTCAGCGTACTCGGCATCTGGAAACAGAGAGATTAGTCGCTTTATAGAGTCAAGCGCGGACGCGGCTTAAGGGTACAGGATGCCGAAGCGAGACACGAAGTACATGGCTGCGCGTCGCGAAGAGATCGTGGACGCGGCGCTGGCCATCCTGATTCGCGACGGCGCCGCCGCGTTGTCCACGCCGGCGCTCTGCCGCGAAGCCGGGATTTCTACGGGTGCGCTCTACACGCACTTCCAAAGCAAGAACGACGTCATAGGGGCGCTGGCGGACCGCACGGCTCGCAGCCGCCGGGAGGAGTATGACTTTCATGACGCCGGAGAGTTGCGCGCCTCCATGGCGAAGCTCGCCCGGCTCCAAGGCCACCCGCTGGAGGTCCAGAAGGCTCGCGCGGACTTGGAAATCCTTCTGTCCGACCCTGACGATGAGCGCATCAGATCGGCCTTCCGCGAGTATGCTGAAGCGCGGGACCTCGAACGAGGGCTGGCGCGGCTGGTGAGAGTTGGAGAATTGCCAAGCGATCTGGATCCGGCCGCAGCTTCCCTCGCGATCAGCGGACTTGTCTTGGGGCTCCGCATCCTGGCCCTGATGGGCGCGCGCGAAGACGCCCCCTTCGATGCCGCCATGGAACTGCTGGCCCGATCCATCCTGACCACGGACGCAGAGGGCGGCTCGACGGGTTCTTGACTCCTAAAAAAGAATGTCCTCTCTTTTTTAAGAAGGGATCGAAGGGAGGGAATCCATGTCGCCCAATCGCAGACTTTTGTTGGCAGCAGCGTCCGGCGTCGCCCTGCTCGCAGGGCCAGGCTTCGCGTTTGCCCAAAGCGTGTCTGAAGTGGAGGAAGTCATCGTCACAGCCTCCAAGACGGGCGAGGACCTCCGGGAGGTCGCCGGTTCGGTCAGTTCGGTCTCGGGGCAGGACCTTTCGGACCTCGGCGCCCAAGGCATGGGCGACTACCTCGCCGTCGTTCCGGGGGCTCGCTTCAACGAGCAGCAGCCGGGCTTCTCGACCATCACGATCCGGGGGGTGAACACCACCACCAACTTCGCCAACATCAGCCAGGGCACGACTGGCAGCTACGTCAACGACATCCCGCTGACAGACGCCTATTTCACCAGCGGCACCCCAGACATCGACGCCTTCGACGTTCGAAACGTGGAAGTCTACCGCGGACCGCAGGGCACCCTGTTTGGGGCGTCTTCACTGGGTGGCGCGGTCAACTTCATCGCCAATCCGGCCAATGTAGATGGCTTCGACCTGGGCCTGGAAGCCACCGTGAGTTCCACCTCTTCGGCTGGCGACCCGAACGGCGCGCTGAGAGTCATGGTGAACGCCCCCGTCTCCGAGGGTCGGTTTGCGATCCGCGGAGTGGGCTCCTACCGGCGCGAGGCCGGCTTCATCGACAATACGGGCCTGGGCCGAACCGACGTCAACGACACCGAAGTTTATGGCGGGCGGCTGGGCGCGACCCTGGTGCTCGGTCCGGAGACCACGGTCTCGTGGCTCACCCTCTACCAGTCCACCCAGACGGACGATGTGGGATACGAAAACCCTGACCTCCACCAGTACACAAAGAGCACGGGCATTCCCGAGCTGGCCGAGACGAACATCCTCATTCACTCCCTGAGGCTCGACCACGATCTGCCCTTTGCGCACTTCACGGGCCTGGTCAGCTATCGCGACAAGGAGTCCAGTGTCGCCCTCGATCTCGGGAGGTTCAGCGCCTTCGGGTTCGTCAACGCCGGCGTCCAGGACGACGTGGATTCGACGGGGCTGACCTTCGAGGCGCGCCTCGCGGACCAGGAGGGCTCATTCCGCTGGGTCGTGGGATTGATGCACGATGAGGCGGACATCGACATCACTGAAAACGTCTTCGCGGACAATGCCTTTGCGGTTGCGGAAATCCTGCTAGGCCCGGGGGGCGGAGCATTGGCGACGGACGGCGACATCTGGGGTCTGACCCTCGGGAAGTTCTCCGGGCAAGAGACCGCTGTGTTCGGGGAAGCTCGCTATCTCTTCAACGACCAGATCGAGGCGATTGTCGGCGGGCGTCTATTCCGGATCGAGTCGGATTTCGACAGCTACGGATTCGGTCTGCTCTACGCGGCCTTCATCAACGGCCTGATCGTTTCCGATCCTCCGACCGCCCACCAGGCCGAAGACGGCTTCAGCCCGAAGCTGGCGCTGAGCTACCGCTTTGCTCCGGACGCGCAGATCTACGCCTCTATGACGAAAGGCTTCCGCTTCGGCGGGGTCAACGTGAACCCCGACCCCTCGCTTCCGAGGACATACGACTCGGACAGCACCTGGAACTACGAGTTGGGCCTCCGCGGCCGGTGGCTCGATCGTCGTCTCACCCTGGACGCCAGCCTCTTCAAGATCGACTGGTCGGATATCCAGCTCCCGGTCGTCACGGCCGGAGGGACCCAGGGCATCGTCAACGCGGGCGATGCGGAGATCTATGGCGGAGAGCTGGCGTTCGAATGGTCGCTGACGCCGAACCTGTCGTGGCAAAGCAGCATCACCTACCTGGATGCAGAGCTGACGAGCGTGGACAGCGGGCCAGGTCTGATCTTCAACGTGTCGGCCGGCTCGGGTCTTCCAGGAGCATCTGACTGGTCTGTGTCCAACGTCATTCGCTACGAGTGGCAGGGTGACCACCAACCCTACGTCCAGTTGTCGCACCGGTACGCCTCTACGGCGCCGGCGCTTCTGCAACAGTTCCCTCTGCGTGAGCCTGAGGTCGGTGGCTACAACGTCTTCGACCTCCGCGCCGGAGTTACCATCAATGGCGTCGAGGTGATCGGCTTCGTGAACAACCTGACCGATGAGCGCGCCGTCACGACGGCTACCTACACCGGGAATTTTGGCGACACGCAGAACGACTTCATCATGCGCCCCAGGACCTTCGGCCTGACGCTTCGCTGGAAGCGCTAACGATCCAAAGCCTGGCCCACCGAGCAGAGACGCCCGTTCGCCAACCCGCGGACGGGCGCTCTCGCATGCGGATCATCCGGTGAGGCCGGGCTCCCGCTTCCTGACGTCCAGCCGTGCGGCTCGGCTCGCCCAGTCTCCCCAAGGCTGTCGCCTTGGGCTAAGTCCAGGGGGTGACGCCCGCCTCGCCCGATCCTCGCGCCCTCGAGAGCCTGCTCGCCTTCTGGCGGGACGCGGGCGTGGAGGGATCGTTCGAAGATTCCCCGGTGGACCGAACCCTGGCGCAACCGAAGCCG
>JAIBAU010000025.1 GCA_019695035.1 Caulobacteraceae bacterium
GCCCGAAGCGGGCTTGCGCCGGGAACAAAATCGGAACCACACTCGCTCCTCGACAGCAGCGAAGGGCAGGACGATGGGCGGCGGCTACACGGTCTATGGCGCGGCGGGGTCCGGCTCGGTCCCGGTCGAGGCGGCGATGACCCTGCTGGGGCTCGACTACCAGGTGGTCGAGGGCGCGACCTGGACCCACGATCCGGCCATCCTGGCCCGCGTCGAGGCGGTCAACCCGCTGAAGCAGATCCCCGCCGTGGTGACGCCCGGCGGCGAGACCCTGACAGAGAGCGCCGCGATCCTGACCTGGCTGGCCGACAGCCACCCGGAAAGCCGGCTGTCGCCCGCCGTGGACGACCCGCGGCGGGGCCAGTTCCTGCGCTGGATGACCTTCATCCCCGCCTCGATCTACGCCCTCTACTGGGTGCGCGACGAGCCCACACGGCTGGTCCCGGCCGAGCTGGGCGAGCAGGTGAAGGCGCGCACCGCCGAGCGCATCGCCGACTGCTGGCGGATGATGGACGGCCAGGTCGCGCCCGGCCGCTACATCCTGGGCGACGAACTGACCGTGCTGGATCTCTACGTGACCGTGGTCAGCCGCTGGACCCCCCGGCGCACCCGCTTCTACCGCGAGGCGCCCCGGCTGGCCGAGGTGGTGCGGCGGGTGGATGCGGACGAGCGGCTGCAGGCCTTCTGGGCCGGGCGCTTCCCCTTCAGCGAGGGGTGGGAGGGGTAGGCGCGGCGAACCGGACCGCCGGCGCCGCGCGGGCCCCCTGAACCGCCAAGCTGGCCGCGCGTTCAGGCCCCATGCGCAACACCGACCTCCTGGACGCCGTCGTCGTCGGCGCCGGCCCCGCGGGCCTGACCGCCGCCATCTACCTGGCGCGGTTCCGGCGCCGTTTCACGGTGCTGCACGACGGGCGCAGCCGGGCCCGCTGGATCCCCCGCTCGCACAACCACCCGGGCTTTCCCGCCGGGGTGCGCGGTCCGGTGCTGCTGGCCCGCATGCGCCGCCAGGCCGAGGGCTTCGGCGCGACGCTGCGCGAGGCCCGGGTCGAGCGGGTCGAGCGCCGCCGCGACGGGACGTTCACGGTGTCCGGCGACGGCTTCGCTCTGGCCGCGCGCACCGTGCTGCTGGCCACCGGGGTGCACGACAACCACCCGCCCCTGCGCGGCGTGGCCACGGCGATCCGCCGGGCGGTGGTGCGCATCTGCCCCATCTGCGACGCCTACGAGGCGTCCGGCCGGCGCATCGCGGTGGTGGGCGAGGCGGGGCTGGGGGCGCGGGAAGCCGCCTTCCTGCGCCGCTACTCCGAGACGGTGACCCTGCTGCACGTGGGCGCGCCCGAGGCCCTGACGGCGGCGGACCGGCGCCTCGTCGAGCACTGCGGGGCCAGGCTGGTGGAATGCGCCCTGGCCGACATCACGCTGGGCCCGGCCGGGGTGACGGTGCGGCTGCCGTCGGGGGCGGTCGGCGACTACGACACCCTCTACGCCGCGCTCGGCTCGCCGCCGCGCAACGAGCTGGCCGAGGCGGCGGGCGTGGCGGTCAATGCGGCGGGCTATCTCGTCGCCGGCCAGGCCCACCAGGAGACGGCCGTGCCGGGCCTGTACGCCGCCGGCGACGTGGTGCGCGGCCTGAACCAGATCAGCGTCGCCCAGGCCGAGGCCGCCATCGCCGCGACCGCCATGCACAACTTCCTGCGCGATCAGGGTCGCTGAGCGCCTCAGTCCTCGGCGATCAGGCTGTGGTCGCGGGTCTCGCGCATGAGGGCGTAGACGATCAGGGAGACCCCGACCACGCCGCTGACATAGAGGTAGAACCACGGCTCATGGCCCTGGGTCTTGAACCACAGGGCGACCGCCTCGGCGGTGCCGCCGAAGACGGCGTTGGCGATGGCGAAGGGCAGGGCGACGCCCAGCACCCGCACTGCGGTCGGGAACAGCTCGGCCTTCACCACCGCATTGATGGCCGTGTAGCCCGACAGGATCACCAGCGAGGCCAGCACCAGGCCGAAGGCGACCAGCGGGTCGCGGGCGCCGGCGAGCGCGGTCATGATCGGCCAGGTCAGCAGCAGCCCCCCCAGGCCGAAGCCGATCAGAACGGGCCGGCGGCCGATGCGGTCGGACAGCAGCCCGACCACCGGCTGCAGCAGCATGAACAGGAACAGCGCCGCGGCGGTGATCTCGGTCGCCGCCGCCTTGGAGAAGCCCGAGGTGTTGACCAGGAACTTCTGCACGTAGGTGGTGAAGGTATAGAAGGCGACCGTGCCCCCGGCCGTCAGGCCGAAGACGATCAGGGTCTCGCGCGGGTGGCGCAGGAACAGCCACATCGTCTTCGCCCGCTCCTCGCCCCGCACCGCCTCGAAGGACGGCGTCTCGTCGATGCGGCGGCGCAGCCAGAACACCGACACCGCCAAGAGGCCGCCCACCGCAAACGGGATGCGCCAACCCCAGGCGTCCAGCTGGTCGGGCGTCAGGAGCCGCTGCAGCAGGATCAGCATGCCCAGCGCCAGCAGCTGGCCGGCGATGACGGTGACGTACTGGAAGCTGGACCAGAAGCCGCGGCGGTCCCGGCCCGCCATCTCGGACAGGTAGGTGGCGGAGGCGCCGTACTCGCCGCCCAGGCTGAGCCCCTGCATCAGGCGGGCGAGCACCAGCACCACGGGCGCGCCGATGCCGATCGCCGCGTATCCCGGGCAGACCGCGATGATCAGCGAGCCGGCGCACATGACCGCCACCGACAGGGTCAGGGCGGCCTTGCGGCCGCGCCGGTCGGCGTAAACCCCCATCAGCCAGGCGCCGACCGGGCGGGCGAAGAAACCGACCGCCAGCACCACCGCGGCGCTGAGCAGCTGGGCGGTGCGGTCGCCCTCGGGGAAGAAGGTCTTGGCGAAATAGAGGGTGAAGGAGGTGTAGACGAACCAGTCGTAGTACTCGACCAGATTGCCGGCCGAGCCGCCCAGGATCGAGCCCAGCCGGTTCAGCGAAGAACGCCCCGCGGCGAGCGTGGTGGTTTCTGACATGGCGCGCGTTCCCCCGGGTCGGCCGGACGCTACCGGGCTTCGCGCCCGCCCGCTACCGGCCGGGCGTGAAGGAGACGTGCAGGGCGACGATGTCCTCGTCGAGATTGCGGCCGATGCGGCCTTCCTTCTCGATGGTGCGCTGGACGTAGCCGAAGGAGGTCTGGAAGTCGCCCTGCCGCCAGGCGATGCCGGCCTGGGCCTCGCCCATGAAGGCGCCGCCGTCGATGGACAGGCCCTCCCGGCTCCAGCCGCCCTCGCCGTGGGTCAGGTTGTAGCCCACCGCCGTCTGGCCGTCGGCGGCGAACAGGTAGAGACGTCCGCGGTCACCGAATCGGGCGCCGTCGCGCACCCCGAGGTCGCGCAGCCGGGCCTCGGCGCCCCCGGCCCCGAGCGCGATCCGGTCGGCGCGCGGCGTGTCTTCCGGGCCGATACGCAGGCGCAGGGCGTCGGCGTCGCGCCGCTCCGACCGGGGGGCGGAGAAGTCCGGCTGTTGCGGCAGGCGGATGACGAGACGTTCGCCGCGCCCGACGTCTTCCGCGCGCGCCGGCGCGCCGGACGCCGCGAGGACCCCGGCCAGAAGCACTGCGAAACCCAGACCCGACCGCATGGCGGCCTCCTCGACCGGGCCCCGGCGCTGGCTTGTCCAGGCCGCGGGCGCGTTGCTGCCCAAGACTTCCCCTCGGGCGTAACGTCACTTCCGGGGACGGGTTCCTTAAGGATATTCGCGCCTTACCCGCCGGGCTCGACACCTGCAATTTCCCGGCCAGCGGGGCCGGGGCCTCAGTCGGCCAGCACCCGGCGGATGAAGTCCCGGCCGATCTGCACCCCGCCGGGGTCGATGCCGTGCTGCAGGCCCGGACGCAGGTGGTACTCCAGCGGCACCCCCAGCGCCTCGAGGGCGCCGGCCGAGTAGAACATCCAGCCGGCGTGTACGACCGGATCGCGGTCGCCATGCACCAGGGTCACGGGCGGGCGGGCGGTGATCTCCCGGGCGGTCGAGGCCGGGTCCACCAGCTGGCCGGAATAGGCCAGCACCCCCGCGAGCGGACGCGGGCGGCGCAGGGCCACCTGCAGCGCCATCATCGAACCCTGGCTGAAGCCGACCAGAACCAGCTTGTCGTCGGGGATGCCGTGCCGCTCGAGCTGGGCGTCGAGGAAGGCGTTGAGGGCGGGCGCGGCGGCGCGGGCCCCGGCGGCGCGTTCGTCCAGGCTGAAGCTGGTCACGTCCCACCACTGGTATCCGCCGGGCGTATCGGCGCAGGCCTGCACCGCATTGGGCGACATCCAGAGCGCGTCCGGGAGCCCCTCGCGCCACTGCGGCGCCAGGCCGATCAGATCGTCGCCGTTGGAGCGCAGCCCGTGCAGCAGCACCACCAGTTGCCGGGGCTTGCCGCCGGAGAGCGGCGGGACGGCCGGGCCGTCGAGCATGGGGAGGTCGGTCATGCCCCCCGCTTGCGCGAGGCCGCGGCGAGGGTCAAGCGCGGACGACCGCTGGCGACCGCAAACGAAAACCCCCGCCGTCGCCGGCGGGGGCTCGTCGCGGGCCGGGGCTGGGAGTCACCGGCCAGGGCGGCGGCGGGGCCTACTGGCAGGCCAGGCATTCCTCGTAGTCGGTCTTTCCGGCGGCGGTGAAGTCGACCTTCTCGGCCGTCTCGGCGCCGGCGAAGGCGGCGCGCTGCACCGACTTGGAGCGCAGGTAGTAGAGCGACTTGCAGCCGCGCTCCCAGGCGGTCCAGTGCAGCATGTGCAGGTCCCACTTGTCGACGTCGCCGGGGATGAAGACGTTGACCGACTGCGACTGGCAGATCTCCGGCGTGCGATCGGCGGCCAGCTCGATGACCCAGCGCTGGTCGATCTCGAAGGCGGTCTTGTAGACGTCCTTCTCGTCCTGGTTCAGGAAATCGAGGTGCTGCACCGAGCCCTCGTTCTGCAGGATCGAGGACCAGGTCCCGTCGTCGTTGCGGCCCTTGGTCTCCAGCAGCTGCTCAAGATAGGGGTTCTTGACCGCGAAGGTGCCCGACAGGGTCTTGTGGCTGTAGATGTTGGCCGGGATCGGCTCGATGCCGGCGGAGGTGCCGCCGCAGATGATCGAGATCGAGGCCGTGGGGGCGATGGCCAGCTTGTGGGTGAAGCGCTCCATGACGCCCCGGTCGGCCGCGTCGGGGCAGGCGCCGCGCTCTTCGGCCAGCACCCGGCTGGCCTTGTCGGCCTCGCGGCGCAGGTGCTTGAAGATGCGCATGTTCCAGGACTTGGCCAGGGCGCTCTCGAAGGCCACGTTCTGCTGCTGCAGGAACGAGTGGAAGCCCATCAGGCCGAGCCCCACCGACCGTTCGCGGCGCGCCGAGTAGATCGCCGGCGCCATTTCGTCGGGCGCGCGCTGGATGAAGTCCTCCAGCACGTTGTCGAGGAAGCGCATGACGTCCTCGATGAAGCGCGGGTCGTCGCGCCACTCGTGATACTTCTCGGCGTTCACCGACGACAGGCAACACACGGCGGTGCGCTCGTTGCCGAGGTGGTCCGGGCCGGTGTGCAGCATGATCTCAGAGCACAGGTTCGACTGCGTCACCTTCATGCCCAGCTCGCGCTGGTGGGCGGGCATGGCCCGGTTCACGGTGTCGGAGAAGATCAGATAGGGCTCGCCGGTCTGCAGGCGGATCTCGAGGATCTTCTGCCACAGGGTGCGGGCGTCGACGAAGCGGATCACCTCGTCGTTCTTGGGGCTGCGCAGGCCGAACTGGGCCCCGTCGCGCACCGCCTCCATGAACTCGTCGGTGATGTTGATGCCGTGGTGCAGGTTCAGGGACTTGCGGTTGAAGTCGCCCGACGGCTTGCGGATCTCGAGGAACTCCTCGATCTCGGGGTGGTGGACGTCGAGGTAGACGGCCGCCGAGCCGCGGCGCAGCGAGCCCTGGCTGATGGCCAGGGTCAGGGAGTCCATCACCCGGATGAAGGGGATGATGCCCGAGGTCTGGCCCGCGCCCTTCACCTTCTCGCCGATGGAGCGGACCTTGCCCCAGTAGGTGCCGATGCCGCCGCCGTTGGAGGCGAGGAAGACGTTCTGGTTCCAGGTGCCGACGATCGACTCGAGGCTGTCGCCGACCGCGTTCAGGAAGCAGGAGATCGGCAGGCCGCGCCCGGCCCCGCCGTTCGACAGCACCGGGGTGGCCGGCATGAACCAGAGCTTCGAGATGTAGTCGTAGACGCGCTGGGCGTGCTCGGCGTCGTCGGCGTAGGCCGTGGCCACGCGGGCGAACATCTCCTGATAGCTCTCGCCCGCCAGCAGGTAGCGGTCCTCCAGGGTGGTGCGGCCGAAGTCCGTCAGCAGGGCGTCGCGGGAGCGGTCGATCTCGACCTTTCGGACCAGCTGGAGCTGGGGTCTTTCCGGCGCCTGCGCCGCCTGGGCGGCGGGCTGACCCGACTGGAGTTTCTGCGCTGCTTCACCGCCCGACATGCTTACCGACTCAGCCCCCGAAAACGCCTTTGGATCCTTGGTGTCGACCTCGAAACACAGCGATAAAACACATCATCTTGTGTCTTCGAAGCGCCCCCGACCCACATATGGGGCCATAGGGTTAAGGAGCGGTCAATGGCGCCGACACGCGATTTGATCGGTTTTGATGGGGAAACCGGGGACGAATCGGAGCCGGTCCTTGTGGGCCCTGACTATCACATCCCTGTGACGCCCGGGGGGAACGGCGGGCGACCCCGACCGTTGTGTCGGCCGTGAGGACTCCCGTGGGACTGATGGTCGCGGGCGCGCGGTTCGTGCGCGCCGAGGCGGTGCTGGTCGCCGCCCTTGGCGTGCTGGCCTTCCTGATCTCCACCTTCGTGGACATCGCCGAGGATCTGACCGAAGACCCGGCCCACGTCTTCGACCGGGCGGTCCTCGAATCACTGCGGGTGGCGGGCGACCCCAACAACCCGATCGGCCCGAAGTGGTTCGAGATCGCGGCCGCCGACCTGACCGCCCTGGGCAGCGTGGCCGTGCTGGTGGCCATCGTGATGGTGGTCTCGGGCTTCCTGCTGCTCAAGCGCCGTCCGCTGGCGGTGATCAGCCTGGTCACCGCCGGGGCCGGCGGCCTGGCCATGAGCCAGGCCCTCAAGCTGGTCTTCGGCCGCGAGCGGCCGCCGCTCGAATACCGGGCTGTCGAGGCGGTGAACGCCAGCTTCCCCTCCGGCCACGCCATGCTCTCGGCGGTCATCTACCTCAGCCTGGGCGCCATCCTGGCCAAGGCCATGCGACGGCGGCGCGAGAAGGCCTACGTCATGTCGGTGGCCCTGCTGCTGACCCTGATCGTGGGCCTGAGCCGCATCTACCTGGGCGTCCACTGGGCCACCGACGTGTTCGGAGGCTGGTGCATAGGCGGCGCCTGGGCCACCACCTGCTGGCTGGCCGCCTGGGCCACCGAGCGCTGGCACGGCCGCGGCGGGATGAGCCGCCCGCAACGCTTGCCAGTCCGGCCCGCGCCCTCTATGTCCCCGGCCGTCACTGGGGAGTAGTCGCCCGCGCCGTTCAGCGGGAGGCCGCGTCGACACACTGGGACCGATCCGAAGGAGAGGGCCCCGGCGCGCCAGCGGAGCATCCGCCCGACGAGACCAATGGCTTCATGCGCCGGCCCGGGCGGGTCGGGCGCGTGAAGGCCATTGCCTGTCCCGGACCCGCCCAGGAACGCTTCGATGGAACCTTTCCTCGTCTCCACCGGCCTCGTGGCCATCGCCGAGGTCGGCGACAAGACCATGCTGCTGGCCATCCTGCTGGCCGCGACCTGGCGACGGCCGATCCCCATCCTCGCGGGCATCTTCGCCGCCACCCTGCTCAACCACGCCCTGGCGGCCGGCCTCGGAGCCCTGCTCGGCCACTGGCTGACCGGGCCCTGGGTGAAATGGGCGCTGGGCCTGGCCTTCCTGGGGTTCGCCGTCTGGGCCCTGGTTCCCGATCGCCTCGAGGAAGACGAAGGCCGTCCCACGACAGGGACCCGGACGCCGTGGGGCGTGTTCATGGCCACGGCCGTCGCCTTCTTCATGGTCGAGATGGGCGACAAGACCCAGGTGGCCACCGCCGCGCTGGGGGCGCGCTTCCCGCACGAGGTCGCCTTCGTGGCCATGGGCACCACGGTGGGGATGATGATCGCCAACACCCCGGCGGTGCTGCTGGGCGAGGCCGCGGCGACGAAGCTGCCGCTGAAGTACATCCGCTGGGCCGCCGCGCTGGGCTTCGCGGCCACGGGCGTCTGGGTGCTGCTGAGCTAGGGGCGGCCCTACTCGGCCGCCTGGGTCCGGGGTTCGTGCTCGGCGAACTGGTCGAAGGCGCGCAGGGCGTCAGCGGCGTAGTTGATGGCCGGACCGCCGCCCATCTGGATCGAGACCATCACCGCCTCGGCCACCTCCTGGCGCGTGGCGCCGGCGCGCAGGGCGCCGCGGGCGTGGTAGCCGATGCAGGCGTCGCACTGGGCCTTCACCCCGATCGCCAGGGCGATCAGCTCCTTGGTCTTGCGGTCCAGCGCATTGGGGACCTGGCTCTCGCGGGCCAGCTGCCCGAAGGCCGACATGGCGGTGGGCACGAGCTCCTTCAGGCGCAGGGCGTATTCGTCGACTTCGGCGACCCGGGCCTTGTAGTCCTTGGCCATGGCGCGCTCTCCCTCAGAGGTTCAGCAGGGCGGGATCGCCGCCCTGGGCCGCAATATTGACGGACACGGCCCGCTCGGCCGCATAGCGGATCAGGGCGTGGGGGCCGCCCGCCTTTGGACCGGTGCCCGACAGCCCCTCGCCGCCGAAGGGCTGCACCCCCACCACCGCGCCGATGATGGAGCGGTTCACATAGACGTTGCCGGCCGGGACCAGGCGCTTCACCTCCTCGGCGAAGGCCTCGATGCGGCTGTGCACCCCCAGCGTCAGGCCGTAGCCGCGCGCGGCCAGCTTGCGCGCCACGGCCGGCAGGTCGGCCGGATCGTAGCGATAGATGTGCAGGACCGGCCCGAACACCTCGCGCTCGAGGAAGTCGGGGGTGGGCACCTCGGCCACGGTGGGGCCGAAGTAGAAGCCCTTGTCGCGCAGGTGCGAGACGTCGAGCTGCTTGAGCACCTTGGCGTCCTTCTTGAGCCGCTCGACGTGGGCGTCGAGCACCCCGCGCGCCTCCTCGTCGATGACCGGGCCGACGTCGGTGGCCGGGTCGGCCGGATCGCCGATCACCAGGGTGTCGAGCGCCCCCAGCAGCCCCTTGATCAGGCCGTCGGCGCTGTCCCTGGGCACGTAGAGCACCCGCAGCGCCGAGCAGCGCTGGCCGGCCGAGCCGATGGCCGAGACGACGACGTCGTCGATGACCTGCTCGCGCAGGGCCGTGGTGTCCACGAACATGCCGTTCAGGCCGCCGGTCTCGGCGATGAAGGGCACGATCGGGCCCTGTCGGGCGGCCAGCTGGCGGTTGATCTTCCAGGCCGTGTCCGTGCCCCCGGTGAAGGCGACGCCGTCGATCGAGGGATGGCCGCAGAGCATCTGGCCCACGGTCTCGCCGCGCCCCGGCAGCAGGGCCAGCAGGTCGGGATCGAGGCCCGCCTTGTGGAACAGGCGCACGGCCTCGGCGGCGACCAGCGGGGTCTGCTCGGCTGGCTTGGCCATGACCGCGTTGCCGGCGGCCAGGGCGGCCGCGATCTGGCCGGTGAAGATGGCCAGCGGGAAGTTCCAGGGGCTGATGCAGACGAACACGCCGCGGCCGTGCAGCTCCAGCTGATTGGTCTCGCCGACCGGCCCGGCCAGCACCTCGGGCCCGGAGAACTGCTTTTCCGCCAGCGCCGCGTAATAGCGGCAGAAGTCGACCGCCTCGCGAACCTCGGCCACGCCGTCGTTCAGCGTCTTGCCGCCTTCGCGCGAGAGCAGGGCGATCAGCCGGTCCATGTCGGCTTCCAGAGCGTCGCCCATGGCCCGCAGCACCTTGGCGCGCGCGGCCCCGCCGGCACGGTCCCAGGCGATCTGGGCCTGGGCGCCCAGGCGGGTCGCCTCGTCGATATCGGCCTCGGTCGCCTCGGCGACGTCGCCCAGCGTGCGGCTGCTGTCCGAAGGCGAGGCCACGGGCCGGGCGCCCGCCCCCGGCTTCAGCTTGCCGCCCACGATGGGGCCGGCCGTCAGCCGGCCGTCGTCGATGGCCTGCACCGCCTTGGCGATGCGGTCGCGCTCTTCGGCCTGCGAGTAGTCGCGGCCGAGCGGATTGTCGCGGGAGGATCCGTACATGTGTCTCGGGGTCGGAATGCGGGGATGGGGCCCGGGCTGGGCCTCGACGGCGGAAATCGGGTCGGCCACCACGTCGGAGGCCGGAACGCGCTCGTCGAGCAGCGCGTGGACAAAGGAGGTGTTGGCGCCGTTCTCCAGCAGGCGGCGCACCAGGTAGGGCAGCAGGTCCTCGTGGCCGCCGACGGGCGCGTAGGCGCGCAGGGTGACGTCGCCGAACTTCCGGGCCGCCGCCTCGTAGAGCGCCTCGCCCATGCCGTGCAGGCGTTGGAACTCGATCTTCACGCCGGCGCCCCGCGCCATGCGGTGCACGGCGACCAGCGTATGGGCGTTGTGGGTGGCGAACTGGGCGTAGAGGTCCGGCGAGGCGTCGATCAGGGCCCGGGCGCAGACCAGGTAGGACAGGTCGGTGGCGGGCTTGGTCGTGTAGACCGGATAGTCCGGGCGGCCGGCGACCTGGGCGCGCTTGATCTCGCTGTCCCAGTAGGCGCCCTTCACCAGCCGCACCATCAGCCGGCGCTTGGAAAGGCGCGCCAGTTCGGCCACCCGGCGGATCACTTCCGGGCCGCGCTTCTGGTAGGCCTGCACGGCCAGGCCGAGCCCGGTCCAGCTGCCGAGGTCCGGGTCGCGCGCCAGGCGGTCCAGCATCTTCAGGGAGAGCGCCAGGCGGTCGGCCTCCTCGGCGTCGATGGCGCAGTTCAGGTCGTAGCGGGCGGCGATCAGGGCCAGGCGCTTGACCCGGGGATACAGCTCCTCCCAGACACGCGCCTCATGGGTCGCCTCGTAGCGGGGAGACAGGGCCGACAGCTTGATCGACACGCCGTGTCCGGTCTCGGGACCCGACCCGCCCTTGGCCTTGCCCACCGCCTCGATGGCCTCGGCGTAGATGCGCTCGTAGCGCTCGGCGTCCTGGTCGGTGCGCGCGCCCTCGCCCAGCATGTCGAAGGAGCAGAGGTAGCCTTCGCGACGGGCCCGTTTCAACGCGCTCTCGATGTCGCGGCCCAGCACGAACTGCTCGCCCATGATGCGCACGGCGGCGGCCACCGCCTGGCGGATCACCGGCTCGCCGATGCGGCCGGCCAGCTTCTTCAGGAAGCCGCCGAGGTCGGCCCGGGCCTCCTCGTCGACGTCGACGATGCGGCCGGTCAGCATCAGGCCCCAGGTCGAGGCGTTGACGAACAGGCTGTCGGACTGGCCCAGGTGGCTGGCCCAGTCGGCCGATCCGATCTTCTCGGCGATCAGGCGGTCCTTGGTGTCCTCGTCCGGGGTGCGCAGCAGGGCCTCGGCCAGGCACATCAGCGCCAGGCCTTCCCGCGTGCCCAGCGAGAACTGCTGCAGGAAGCTTTCGACCACGCCCTGGCGCTCGCTGGAGCGGCGGGCGGTCTTCACCAGATCCTCGGCCTCGGCCACGACGGCGAGGCGCTCGGCCGCGTCGAGGGGCTGGCGGGCCAGGAGGTCGCGGACGCACTCCGCCTCGTCGCGGAACTTGCCCCGGTCCAGGCTGTCCCAGGCGCTTTCGCTCAAGTCCGCCTTGCGCGGCATCAATGGCTCCGAAGCTCTGAATGGGCGCGTCCTAGACCATGCGGACAGGGCGCGAAAGAGGCCGACCGGCCGTCCTGGGCGCCCTTCCCCTCGCCTTGAGCCAAGCTTCCCGCTATTGAGGCGGCCTCACCAACGGCGGCGGCTAGCGCTACATGCGTATTCTGATGGCGACGGACGCCTGGGAACCCCAGGTCAACGGCGTGGTTCGCACCCTCAGCAGGACCGTGGCCGAGTGCCGCGCGATGGGTCATGAGGTCGAGCTGATCTCCCCGGACCAGTTCAAGACCATCCCCTGTCCGACCTACCCGGAAATCCGTCTGGCGCTGGGCGCCTACGAGGAGATGCGCGAACGCTTCAAGGCCTTCGAGCCCGAGGCGATCCACATCTCGACCGAGGGACCCATCGGGCTGGCGGCGCGGCGCATCTGCCTGGAGTGGAAGCTGCCCTTCACCACCAGCTACCACACCAAGTTCCCCGAGTACGTATCCGCCCGCTTCCCGGTGCCGGTGTCGGCGGGCTACGCCTACATGCGCTGGTTCCACAAGCCGTCGGGCCGCCTCATGGTGGCCACCCCCTCAATGCGCGACGAGCTGACCCGGCATGGCTTCCGCAACATTTCGCCCTGGTCGCGCGGCGTGGACACCGAGATGTTCCGCCCCGACCTCGACCCGGTCTATGAGGGCCTCGAGCGCCCCATCTGGGTCAACGTCGGCCGGGTGGCCGTCGAGAAGAACATCGAATCCTTCGTGAAGCTGGACCTGCCCGGCACCATGGTCGTGGTCGGCGACGGCCCGGCCCGCGAGGAGCTGGAGCGCAAGTATCCCAGGGTGAAGTTCCTGGGCGCCAAGTACGGCGACGACCTGGCCCGCTACTACGCCGACGCCGACGTGTTCGTCTTCCCGTCCCTGACCGACACCTTCGGCCTGGTGATCCTGGAGGCCATGGCCGCCGGCACGCCGGTGGCCGCCTTCCCGGCGCCCGGACCCATCGACATCATCCCCGGCTCCAACGCCGGCGCGGTGAACGACGACCTCCGGACCGCCTGCCTCGAGGCGCTGAAGTGCGACCGCAAGGCGGTTCGGGCCTACGCCGAGAAGTTCTCGTGGCGCGCTTCCGCCGAAGAGTTCGTGCGCAACCTGCAGCCCCAGCCCGAGCCCGAGCGCGTCCGTTTCTGGAAGCGCCTGCGCCGCCTGGCCCGGCTGCGGGGCGGCAAGCAACCCCAGCCCGGGATGTGAGACCGCCGGCTTCGGCCGCGTTTTTGCTCTCTAACAAGCAAGAAGGGCCCGCGCCCGGAGGAGGAGCGCGGACCCTTCGTTCGACCCGGGCCGTGTCGCCCTAGGCGGCGGGGCGCGCCATCACCCTGCCCGCCTCCAGGGAGGCCTTCTGGGCGTTGTGCTGGCTGGCGGGCAGCGGAATCAGGCCACGGGCCTGCAGGTAGCCGCCGCGTCCGGTGGCGGCGTCCGACAGGAATTCCTGGACGAACTCGCGCGCCCCCGGGGTCGAGGCCAGGGCGCTCTTCTTCACATAGATGTAGAGCGAGCGGCTCAGCGGATAGGCGCCGGAGGCGATATTGGCTGCGGTCGGCGCCACGCCGTTGACGGTCGCGCCCTTCACCCGATCCTGGTTCTCCTCGAGGAACGAGTAGCCGAAGATCCCGAGCGCGCCGGGGGTGCGGGTCAGGGTCGCGACGATGGCGTTGTCATTCTCGCCCGCGTCGATCCAGCGGCCGTCCTCGCGGATGGTCCCGGCCAGCGCCTTGAAGCGCCTCTCGTTGTCGGCGCGGATGGCGTCCAGAGTCGGGAAGCGGCGGGCGCCCGCCTCCATCGCCAGTTCCAGGAAGGCGTCGCGGGTGCCCGACGTGGGCGGCGGGCCGTAGACCACGATGCGGTTGCCGGGCAGGCCCGCGCCGATCTCGTCCCAGGTGTTGTAGGGATTCGGCACCAGCCGGCCGCCGCGCAGCACCGTCTTGGCGAAGGCGAAGTAGAAGTGCTCGAGCTTGAAATTGTAGTCGGCCCCGTCCTTGTCGGTGGCGACCACGATGCCGTCGAAGCCGACCCGCAGTTCGATGATGTCGCGCACGCCGTGGGCGGCGCAGGCGTCCCACTCGGCCTTCTTCATCGGGCGCGACGCGTTGGCGATGTCGGGGAAGCCCGCACCGGCGCCGCCGCAGAACAGCTTGATGCCGCCGCCGGTGCCCAGGGACTCGACCTTGGGGGCCTTCTTGCCGGTCTTGCGGGCGAAGTTCTCGGCCACGCGGGTGGCGAAGGGGAAGACGGTCGAGGAGCCGGCGGCCCAGACGTAGTCGCGGGCGGCCTGGGCGTTGGCGGTCGCCCCGCCGCTGGCGGCGACGGCGGCGGCGACGGCGACCGTCGCGAACAGCTTGGTGGCGGAGAAGGATTTCATCTCGGATTTCCGATCGGATCGAAGGAGGAGGGCCGCAGAACCGGGGCGGTGATTGTCACGGTTCTGCGACGGTTCGGTGACAGGCGGCCTAGAAGTCGACCTGGGCCCGCATCTGGAAGACGTTGGTGTCCACGTCCTGGACGACGCCGGGGCTGTCGTTCTGCGACTGGGTGTAGTTGGCCATCACCCGCACGTAGGAGAACGGGTAGTAGGTGGCCCCCAGGGTCCAGCCCGTGTACTCGCCGGCCTGATTGAGGAACCCGCCCGCGCCGGTGCGCGCCTCGGTGAGGTCCGCCCAGTCGTAGCGCAGCAGCAGCTCAAGGGCCCCCGTGCCTCCGGCGGTGACGGGGTTCAGCACCTTCTGGCGGCCGAACTCCCCCTTGCGCGGATCGTACTGGCGCATCTCGCCGGTGGGGAACCAGCTGGCGAACACATAGCCGGTGGTGAAGTCCGCGTCCGAGCGCCGGTTGGCCAGGGGCGTGGCCAGGCCGTCGATCGCGTCGACCGAGATGTTGGCGTACTCGGCCTGCAGGGACAGGTTGCTGTGCACGAAGGCGAATTCCCCGGCGACGGTGAAGTCCGCGTCGCCATAGGCCTGGGCGCCGGTGCCGATGAAGCGCGAGCCGTAGTTGGTATTCGGACGCAACTGGTAGACGAAGCCTTCCGAGTTGGAGTCGCGGTAGCGGGCCCAGAGGCCGAGGTGCAGCTTGTCGGTGTCGGTGTCGATCGGCGCGTAGGTGGCGCGGACGGCCAGCTGCATCCGCTCATTGGCCTCGGTGCGGCCGGTCCCGGGCGCGGGCCCGGTGACGTCCGCAGCGTTCAGGCTGTCGCCCAGCACGCCGCCGGTGAAGGTCCAGTTCTGGCCGTTGAGGCGGGCCACCAGTCCGAGCGCGTAGCTGGCGTCGGTCAGGTCGGCGTAGGGCCCACGGTCCATGAAGGAGGTGAAGCGGGTCGAGGTCATGTTCTCCAGCGACACCACCTTGAGGTTGCCGACCATGATCGAGGTGAAGTCGTTGGGCTTGTACTCGATGACCACGTCGTCCCAGGCCCAGGCCCCGCCGTTCACGGCGCCGCCCTCGGCCTTGTAGGCGAAGTAGCTGTTGATGCGTCCCTCGACGCCCAGGAACACCTGGCGGCCGCGCAGGTTCGAGGCTTCGCTGTCGGCGCCGACGGCGCGATCGATGTCCTCGTGCACGTAGTCCAGCAGGATGCGCCCGCGCACCTTGAACTGGGCGTCGTCGTTGGTGAACTCCGGCGCGCCCTTCCAGCTGACGCCGAGATCCTGGGCCTGGGCCGCGGCCCCGGCGCCCATCGAAAGCGCGACGCCCAGCGCCGCGCCGCAGAGCAGCTTGCCCTTGCGCATTGTCATATCCCCTTGGTCGCCCCGACAGCGAGGTCGAGGGGCCCTTTAGGGGGTGTCTGTGACAGCCGTGCGAAGGTCGGCGACGACTAGAGCAGCCGCTTGCGGATCATCTGGCTCAAGGTGTCGATCAGGAAGACCGCCGCTACGATGACGATGGCGATGGCCGAGACCCGGGCGGTGTTGAAGCCCTGCAGGTTGTCGAACAGGATCTTGCCGATGCCGCCCGCGCCGATCAGACCCAGCACCGTGGCCGAGCGCGAGTTCGACTCGAAACGATAGAGCGCGAACGAGGTCCACAGCGGCGCGACCTGGGGAATGACGCCCCACATGATCTCGTGCAGGCGGGCGCCGCCGGTGGCGCGCACGCCCTCGACCGGGCCCTTGTCGATCGACTCGGCCGCTTCCGAGAACAGCTTGCCCAGCACGCCGCCGGTATTCAGCGCGATGGCCAGCACGCCGGGCAGCGGGCCCAGGCCCACCGCCACCAGGAACAGGGTCCCCATGACCAGGTCCGGCACCGACCGCAGCACGTCGAGCACCCGGCGCACCGGGAACACCAGCCACACCGGCGCGATGTTGCGCGCCGCCGCCAGGCCCAGCGGCACCGCCAGGATCACCGCCAGGAAGGTGCCCCAGAGGGCGATCTGCAGCGTCAGCCACATCTGTTCGAGGTAGAGCTTCCAGTCCGTGAAGTCCGGATGCAGGAAGTCCTTGAGGAAGGCGTTGGTCTTCTCGTGGTCGGTGATCAGGCGCGTGATGTTGGCCATGTCGACCGCGCCGAAGCTGATCAGCAGCAGGACGGCGATGCCGCCCCACAGGAACAGGTCGAACAGCACGTCGCCCAGACTCCGACGGGGCGGCGCGGGAATGGCGGTCGAGGGAGCGGTGGACGCCGCGGCGGTCATCGGGCGCGGGTCCTACTGCTTGGCCGGGGCGGCCGCAGGGGCCGGCGCGGAGGCCGTTGGCGTGGCCAGGCCGACGCGTTCTTGCTCGCGATGGATGGCCGCGAGCTCTTCCTCGGCCTTCTTCACGGCCGCCGCGTCGTTCTTGTTGCGCGCGTCGATCAGGTCCCGGGTGGCGCTCATCTCGCGCACCGGCAGCAGGTGGTTGTTGTCGGCGGGCATGAAGCGGCCGAAGGACAGCTTGGCCAGGATGGCCCGCTGGCGGTCGCCCTCGGGTCCGGCGGCGGTGCCGTAGCTGAGGAAGAAGGAGCGCAGCTTCTCCTTCACCGACGGGTCGAGGTCGCGGCGCCACACGATCGGGTCCTCGGGCAGGCGGGGCGATTGCCAGATCACCTTCACCTTGGCCGCGACCTCGGGCTTGAGGCGCAGCGCGGTCGAATTGTTGGTGGCCGCGTCGATGACGTTGTTGGCCACGGCCTGCAGGTTGGCGTCGTGGTTGGCGCTGCGCAGGGTCTTGAAGCACTTGTCCGGGTCGATCCCGCGCGGCCCGAACAGGTAGGTCATGGGGGCCAGGGTGCCGGAGGTCGACTCGGCGTCGCCCATGGAGAAGGACAGCCGGCGGTCGCAGCGCAGGATGTCGTCCAGGGTGGTCGTGGAGTTGGCCGGGACGATGATGTTCGAGAAGTAGCCGTCGACGCCCGAGGGGTCGGAGGAGCGCACGAAGACCTCGCCGTTGGCGCGCTCCACCGCGTCCAGGCCGGACTTGTTGGAGAACCAGCCCAGGTCGATCTGCTTGGCCGCCATGGCCTGCACGAGGGCGAAGTAGTTGGGCGCGTAGAAGGCCTTGATCTTCAGGCCCGTCTGCTTGCGCATGTCGTCAAGGAACGGCTGCCAGTTGGTCTCCTGGTTCTGCGAGCTCTCGGTGGACAGGATCGAGAAGACGATCTCCCGGTCCGCGCCCGAGGCGTTCGAGCCGGAACCGCCGCAGGCGGCCAGCGAGGCCAGGGCCGCGGCCCCGGCGCCGAGAAGAAGGGTGCGGCGGATCATGCGGGAACTCCTTCCCAGAAGACGTCCTCGATCTCGGGACCGTAGATTTCGATGAGCTTGGCCTTGCCGAGCTGGTCGCTCGGGCCGTCGTAGACGATCTTGCCGGCCTGCAGGGCCACCACCCGCTTGCAGTAGCGCAGGGCGTAGTCGACCTGGTGCAGCGTGACCAGCACGGCCACGCCGTCGCGCTGGTTCAGCTCGACCAGCTGCTCCATGACGCGGCGGGCGGAAACGGGGTCGAGCGAGGCGACCGGCTCGTCGGCGAGGACCGCCTCGGCGCCCTGCACGATGGCGCGGGCGATGGCGCCGCGCTGCTGCTGGCCGCCGGACAGGGTGTTGGCCCGCTGGGCGGCGTAGTCGGCCACGCCCACGCGGTGCAGGGCGGCCATGACCTTGAGCTTGTCCTCCTTGGGCCACCAGCCGAAGGCGCCCGGCCAGTAGCCGATGCGTCCCAGCGCGCCCAGGATCACGTTGGTGAACAGCGACAGCCGTCCGACCAGGTTGAACTGCTGCGCGACGAAGCCGACCTTGGCGCGCGCCTTGCGCACGTCCGAGGTCAGGCGGCCCCTGCGGGCGACCGGGATGCCGAAGACATCGATCTCGCCCTTGCCGCCGTCGATGGTCTGCAGGCCCGTGATCGAGCGCAGCAGGGTGGATTTGCCCGAGCCCGACGGCCCGATCAGGGCGACGATCTCGCCCCGGGCGACCTCGAGGCTGACGTTGTCCAGCGCCCGGCGCTTGCCGAACGTCTTGGAAACGGCGCGCACGGAAGCTGCGGCGTTTGCGACCACGCGGTATTCCCCTTCTCACCCCGCCCTTTGGCGCCCCTTAGCCGAATGGCCGCGGGTCGCGAAGGATTTATGACGCGGCGCGCGCGGAAAAGCCACGTTCACGGTGAAGAGTCGAGTGCGCGAACCGGTCGCGGGCAAATCCTTGCGAAAAATCCTTTACATTGGGGGAAAACGTCCCTATTTCGCGCGCTCCGGCGGACCCCGGGACGTCCGAAACGCTGCTAACGCCGGTCTGGGTTCAACAACTTGTTGGGGGTTACGTGGGTGATCAAACACCATACGTCCCTGGACCTGGTCCGAGCGCGGTCTCCGGAACGCCCTGTCGCCCTCGTGCGGCCGGACGCGGTGACCGTAGCGGCGCAATGGTTCCAGGCTAATCTCAAAGGCGACGTCTTCTACGCCGTAAAGGCCAATCCGTCCCCGTGGGTCATCGAGACCCTGTGGAAGGCCGGCGTGACCTCCTATGACGTGGCCTCGATTCCCGAGATCGAGCTCGTGCGCGCCATCGCGCCCGAAGCGCGGCTGGCGTTCATGCACCCGGTGAAGAGCCGGGTGGCGATCTCGGCCGCCTACTTCGACCACGGCGTGCGCACCTTCGCGCTCGACACCCACGAGGAGCTGGAGAAGATCCTCGACGCGACGGGCGGGGCCAAGGACCTGAACCTGATCGTGCGCATGGGCGTGTCGGCCGAAGGCGCGGCCTATTCGCTGTCGGGCAAGTTCGGCATTCCCGCCGAGCAGGCCCCGGCCCTGCTGCGCGCCGCCCGCCAGGCCACCTCGGCCCTGATGGGCGTCAGCTTCCACGTCGGATCGCAGTGCATGCGCCCCACCGCCTTCCAGGCGGCCATGGCCCAGTGCTCGCGCGCCCTGGTCCGCGCCGGCGTCTTCGCCGACGTGGTCGACGTGGGCGGCGGCTTCCCGTCCATCTACCCCGGCATGCATCCCGCCGACATGAGCGAGTACATCGACGCCATCCATCGCGGCTTCGCGGAGATGATGGTGCACGAGACCACCGAGCTGTGGGCCGAGCCCGGCCGCGCGCTCGTGGCCGAGGCCTCCTCGGTGCTGTGCAAGGTCGAGCTTCGCAAGGGCGACGCCCTGTACCTCAACGAGGGCAGCTACGGCACCCTGTTCGACGCCACCCACTCCAAGTGGCCGTTCCCGGTCAAGCTGGTGCGCGACGGCGAGGCGGCGGCGGAGCTGAAGCCCTATCGCTTCTACGGCCCGACCTGCGACTCCATCGACCAGATGCCAGGACCGTTCTGGCTGCCGGCCGACGTCCGCGAAGGCGACTACATCGAGATCGGCATGATGGGCGCCTACGGGGTGGCCATGTCGACCCGCTTCAACGGCTTCGGCGACACCGAGACCGTGCTGGTGGACGACGCGCCCATGGCCTCGATGTTCGGCCTGGCCCCGCGCGCCATCCCGCTTCCGCGCATCGCGGAGGAGGAAGAGCGCAAGGTGGTGCGGTTCTCGCGGCCCAAGGGCAACTCGGGCAAGCGTCGCCGCCGGCGTTAGGCAGACCCGCGCATTTCGTATAAGACGCGGCCCGCCCGGACCTGATCGCCGGGCGGGCCGTTTTTTCCCAAGGCCAGGTCCCGTCGCTCCGTCCGGGTCGTGGTTTCGCCGTTGGACGGGCGCTCAAACCAAAGGAAACCTTGGCATGAACGCTGAAACCAAGCTGTCCAACCGCAAGGCCGAACTGCTGCAGAAGGCGGTCGAGCACGTCGATATCACCAGCTTCGACGCCCGCCCGATCATCGATTCCATGCGCAAGATGAGCTTCAGCTCGCGCGACACCGCGCGCGCGGCCGATATCTTCAACATGGCCATCGAGGACAAGGATTGCTCGCCGTGGCTGATCCTGGCCGGATCCACCTCGGCCGGCGGCTGCATGCATGTCTACCGCGACATGGTTAAGTTCGGCATGGTCGACGCGGTGGTCGCCACCGGCGCCTCGATCGTCGACATGGACTTCTTCGAGGCGCTTGGCTTCAAGCACTACCAGGCGGCCGGCCAGGTCGACGACAACGACCTGCGCGACAACTACATCGACCGCATCTACGACACCTATATCGACGAGGAGGAGCTCCAGGCCTGCGACCACACCATCCTGGAGATCGCCAACCGCCTCGAGCCGCGCGGCTATTCCTCGCGCGAGTTCATCTGGGAGATGGGCAAGTGGCTGAGCGAGGGCAACGCAAAGAAGCCCGGTTCGCTGATCCAGACGGCCTATGAGGAGGGCGTGCCGATCTTCTGCCCGGCCTTCGTCGACTCCTCGGCCGGCTTCGGCCTGGTCAAACACCAGAAGGAACGCGCCGCGGCCGGCAAGCCCTACCTGATGATCGACGCGGTGGCGGACTTCCGCGAACTGACCGACATCAAGATCGCGGCCGGCACCACGGGCCTGTTCATGGTCGGCGGCGGTGTGCCCAAGAACTTCGCCCAGGACACCGTCGTCTGCGCCGAGATCCTCGGCGTCGAGGCCGACATGCACAAGTACGCGGTGCAGATCACCGTCGCCGACGTGCGCGACGGGGCCTGCTCGTCCTCGACCCTCAAGGAGGCCGCCAGCTGGGGCAAGGTCGAGACGACCTGGGAGCAGATGGTCTTCGCCGAGGCCACCACCGTCGTGCCGCTGATCGGCTCGGACGCCTACCATCGCGGGGGCTGGAAGGCGCGCGAGAAGCGCCGCTGGGCCAAGCTGTTCGGCAAGTAGACCGCCGCCCGTCCGACGAGACGAGGGCCCCGGAGCGATCCGGGGCCCTTTTTCCATGGCCGGAGAGCCTGGGGGAACCGCCCGGGCGGCGCGGAGCTTCATGCTCAGCACAGGAGCTCGCCATGGCCGACCCCCGACAGCCGCCCCCCAGACCCGCCGCCCGCCCCGGCCCGCCCGACCAGGCCCTGTCCGGCGGGGGGTCGGAAACCCGCGCGGGCAGCAGCGAGGGCGGCTCGGCCTATGGCGATGACCGCGAGGACGAGTCCGGGCCGGCCCAGGGCGTCGAGGCGGGCCTGGGCGGTCTGGCCGGGGATGCGGCCGGCGCGGCCGCAGGCGACGAGGCCGAGCCGCCCCGCCCCTCGGAGGCCGTGAACAACACCGGCGAGCCCCGGCCCGTGAAGAACCGCCGCGCCCTCGAGGCGGCCCCCGGCGACGATGTCGACGCCGCCTCCGGCTAGGTCTAGGCTCGCGCTTCCACGCCTTTAGGGGATAGCGCGATGAAGTCTCTCTGGATCGGCGCCGCGGCCCTCGCCGCGACCGCCCTGCTCACCGGCTGCGGCCCCCGGAAGGGGGAGGACGCGACCGCGGCGGCCGTGTCCGGCGGCAATGGAGGCAGCGTCGCCGTTGCGACCAGCGGCGGCGAGGCGCGCATCGTCAGCCAGGCCGGCGCCAGCGGCTCGCCCGACTTCGCTCCCGACTACCCGGGCGGGACCAATCCCTCGCGCTACGCCGCCGCCCAGAACGGCAAGCACGGCGGGGTCTACGCCTTCACCACCACCGACCCGGCCGACAAGGTGTTCGAGTTCTATCGTTCCCGCGCCGAGGCCGGCGGCCTGACCACCCAGACCAATGTCGAGACCGGCGGGGCGCGCATCTACGCCGCCGACGGTCCGCGCGGAAACCTCGCGGTCACGGCCGCCCCGCAGGGCGACGGCAAGACCTATGTGCAGGTCACCTGGAGCGCCAACGGCTAGCCATGTCGATGCGTCCTCTCAGCATCCTGACGGCGGTCTGCGCGACCGTCCTGGTCTGCAGCGCGGCCTCGGCCGACGCACCCGTCGGCTACCTCCCCGCCCACGCCGTGGACGCCGCCCGCGTGGTCGGCCCTCCGCCGGCCGAGGGCTCGCCCGAGCTCGCCGCCGACCAGGCCATCTACCGGGCCGCCGAAGCGGGGGCGGGATCCGAACGGTGGCGTCAGGCGCGCGAGGACGACAGCCTCGACTGGCCCGTGGTGCTGGACCGCTATGCCTGCGCGCTGGACGCCCGGCTGAACGTCAACACCGCCCCGGCCACCCTGCGGCTGCTGGAGCGGGTCAAGATCGACGTGGATGCGACCGGCCACGACGCCAAGTCCGCCTATGGCCGCCTGCGCCCCTTCGTCACCGACCGGCCGGATGCGCCCATCTGCATCGATATTCCGCCCGAGCGGCGGCCGTCCGCCTCGCCGAGCTACCCCTCGGGCCACGCCACCCTCGGAACCACCTGGGGCCTGGTGCTGAGCGAGGCCGCGCCCGACCGCACCGGCGCGATCGCCGAAAGGACGCGCGCCTTCATCGACAGCCGCCGGGTCTGCCGCCTGCACTACGCCTCCGACCTTCGGGCGGGCGAACGGCTGGGCGCCAGCATCTTCGCCCGCCTGCAGTCGAGCCCGGACTTCCAGGCGGACCTGGCCGCCGCCCGCGCCGAGATCGCCGCTGCGCCCAAACCGCAGGGCTGCGCCGCCCCCTGATCCCCGACGCCCCTGTCCCCGGGGGCGAGGATCTCGAGGGATCAGGCCGGACGACCCTTCACCAGGTCGCCGTAGAGATCGGTGCGGCGGTCCCGGAAGAAGCCCCAGGCGGCGCGGTGGCGATCGATGTAGTCGAGGTCGAAGCGGTGCACGAGCACGCCCTCGTCGTCGCGCCCGAAGGCCTCGACCAGGTCCCCGCGATGGTCGGCGATGAAGCTCGAGCCGTAGAAGGTTTGCCCCGCCTTGGTCACCTGCTCATGGCCGGTGCGGTTGGCCCCGACGACCGGCACGACGTTGGAGACCGCGTGGCCCTGCATGGCGCGCCGCCAGGGCTCGGCGGTGTCCAGCTCCTTGTCGTGGGGCTCGGACCCGATGGCGGTGGGGTAGAAAAGCACCTCGGCGCCCTGCAGCATCATCGCCCGCGCGGTCTCGGGGTACCACTGGTCCCAGCAGATGCCGACGCCCAGGCGACCCACCCGCGTGTTCCAGACCTTGAAGCCCGTGTCGCCGGGGCGGAAGTAATACTTCTCCTGGTAGCCCGGGCCGTCGGGGATGTGGCTCTTGCGATAAACGCCCAGCGCCTTGCCGTCCGCGTCGACCATGACCAGCGAGTTGAAGTAGTGCGGGCCCTCGCGTTCGAAGATCGAGACCGGGATCACCACCCCCAGCTCCGCGGCCAGCGGCTGCAGGGCTGTGACGCAGGGATGTTCGGCCCAGGGATAGGCGGCCCCGAACCACTTCTCCTCCTGGCTGACGCAGAAGTAGGGGCCCTGGAACAGCTCCGAGGGCAGGATCGCCTGGGCGCCCCGGCCTGCGGCCTCGCGCACCAGGGACTCGGTCTTCCTGATGTTGGCCGCCATGTCCTCGCCGTAGGACGTCTGGATGGCGGCGACGGTGATCTGGCGCGTCATCAGGCGGGTTCCTGTTGGGTGATGCAGTGGAAGGATCCGCCGCCCGTGAGGATGGCGCGCGAGGGCAGGCCGATCGCCTTGCGGTCCGGCAGGGCCGCCTGCACGGCCTCGACGGCGAGGCGACCGGCGGCGATGTCGTCGTAGGTCGGAACGATCACCGCCCGGTTGGCGATGAGGAAGTTCATGTGGCTGGCCGGGACCACCTCGCCGTCGTCGTTGACCAGGCGTCCGGGCGAGGGGATGCGCACCACCCTGAGGCGCTCCCCGCGCGCGTCGGTCATCTCGCTCAGCGCCCGCGCCGTAGCGTCGTAGACCGCCGCATTGGGATCGGTCTTGCCCCAGCTGACCGGGCACGCCACCACGCCCGGAGCGACGAAGCGGGCCAGGTTGTCGACGTGGCCGTCGGTGTGGTCGTTCTTCAGTCCGTCCCCCAGCCACAGCACCTTGCGGGCGCCCAGAGCGCCCTGGAGCACCCGCTCGGCCGCGGCCTCGGTCCAGCCGTCGTTGCGGTTGGGATTGAGCAGGCACTGGCGCGTGGTCAGCACCGTGCCGAAGCCGTCGTGGTCCAGGGCGCCGCCCTCCATGACCGCGTCCACGGGGGCCAGGCGGACGCCGGCCCCGGCGGCGATCTGGGCGGCCACCTCGTCGTCGTGGGGGAGTTCGTACTTGCCGCCCCAGCCGTTGAAGCGAAAGCCGACAGCCACGTCGCCGCCGCCCTCGCGGGCGAAGATCGGCCCGGTGTCGCGCAACCAGATGTCGCCGAAACGCCCCGGAACGATCTCCACGCCGGCCACATCGCCCAGCAGGGCGCGCGCGGCCTGTTCGGCGTCCGCGCCGTGCGCCAGCAGTCGCACCCGCTCGCCACCGGGACCGGCGAGCGCGCGGGCCAGGGCCGCCACCTCCTCCCGGGCCGGCGCCAGGTCCTCGGCCCACAGGTCGGCGTGGCTGGGCCAGCCCAGCCACATCGCGCGATGCGGCGCCCATTCGGCGGGAACGATACGGCTCATGGTCGACGGCGGCTCCAGGGGGCCTTCGGGGGCGCGCGAAAATGGGGAGTACGCGGGATGGGGTCAAGCGCCGCCTGCGCACCCTCCGGCGGCGCGGCCGCAGGGCGGGCCTTGCGCAGATTGACCGTTGATCCGGCCTCCCCTGTCAAGCGCGACGCCTCGGGGACAGCAGGCCGGCGGGCGGGCGATCTCCCTTGATCCGGGGGACCCCGTCAAGGCGCCCGCGCGCTGGGCGCCCGGACCGGTCGTCCCGGCGCCGGGCCATCGGGTCAAGCCGCCGGGAAGGCTGTCCATCCGACCGGAGAAGGGACTGTCGTGACCGGCGTTTCGCCCCTTCTGCAGACGAAAAATTCTGTCGTTGTAATAACTTGGCGGATCAACGGAGGCTTGGCGGATGCGCCGCCTCAGATCCGCTGCACGCCCGCCTTGCCGTACTCCACCGCCCATCGGCTCAGGCTCGAGAAGGTCGGGTCCCTGACCCAGGTCGAGCTGACCGCGCGGAAGTCGACCGTCCACTGCGCCGGGGTGATCTCGGCGCCCGCCCAGCCGTGCACCCGGTCGTCGAAGAACCGGATGTGCTGATTGCCCAGCTCGGCGATGGTGCGGGTCCAGCGCTCGTAGTTGTAGTTCTGGGTGGTCACCGAGCCGCCCACGAATTCCGAGGCGACCAGGGGGCTGGCGAGCATCTTGTCGTCGTCGCCGTTGGCGTGGACGTCGACGGCGAAGTAGCTGTGCATGTCCCCGCCCAGGATGACCGTGTCGCGATTGGGCCGCTGGGCGATGCGGTCCAGGATGGCCTGGCGCGCGGCGGGATAGGCCGACCAGCCGTCCATGTAGGCGCCCCATTCGCCCTGCGCGGTCTTCTGCAGGAACGGGCTGAACATGGTCTGCTGGGCGATGACGTTCCAGCGGGTGGGGGCGTGGTCCAGGGTCTGGCCCAGCCAGTGCTCCTGCTCGTCGCCCAGCATGGTCCGGCCAGGGGCGCGGTTGTCGGGGCAGGCCTTCAGCGTCGAGCGCCACCTCTGGGGGTCCACGCAGGCGCGCGGGCTGCGGTACTGGCGGTTGTCCAGCAGGGCGATCTGGGCCAGGTCGCCGATGATCAGCTGCTGATAGATGCGCATCTCGCCCTGCGAGACGAGCGAACGGCGTGAGATCGGCAGGTTCTCGAACCAGGCCTGGTAGCCGGCGGCGCGGCGGGCCGGAAAGCCCTCGAGGTCCGCGGGGTTGGGGGGGATGAGGCCGGCGTAGTCGTTGGCGACGTCGTGGTCGTCCCAGATCAGCGCCCAGCTGGTGTGCCGGTGCGCCGCCTGCAGGTCCTCGTCCAGCTTGTAGACCGCATGGTGCACCCGATAGTCGTCCAGGGTGCGCGGATCGCGGTTGGGATGGCGTCGGATCTGCTGTCCGAAGCTGGACTCGTAGATGTAGTCCCCGAGGTGAAGGATCAGGCCTGGATCCCACGCGACCATGTCGCGGTAGGCGGTGAAGAACCCCTGCTCGAAGTGTTGGCAGGAGACCCAGGCGAGCCTGTAGCGATCCAGGGGAGAGCCGAGCGCGGGCAAGGTCATGGCGCGCCCGGCCGGGCTGCGCACGCCGCCTGCCTCGAAGCGGTACCAGTAGGGGCGGCCCGGCTGCAGCCCGGTCAGCTCGACGTGAATGGCGTGCCCGCGGTCGCCGTGGGCGAGCTGGGTCCCCGATCGGACCGGCGTGCGGAAGCGATCATCCTCGGCGATCGTCCAGGCGACCTCGACGGTGCGATCGCCCATGCCGCCGTCCGGTTCGAAGGGCTCGGGGGCCAGCCGCGTCCAGATGACGAAGCCGTCGGCGGTGGGGTCCCCGGAGGCCACGCCCAGCTTGAAGGGATCGGCGCTGAAGCGGACCGGCTCGGCCGCGCGACCCGGGCGGGCGCTCAGGAAGGCGGTCGCGCCCGCGGCAAGGGCGAAGGCGGATCTGCGGGTGACGCTCATGGACTCCCAACCTGCCGATTACGCAAAGAAAAAGGGCGGTCCGTCGCCGGACCGCCCTTCTCATTACACGACCTCAGCGAACCTTAGAATTCGGTGCGCAGGGTGATCATGAAGGTCCGCGGGGCGCCGATAGAGTAGGTCGGAGCGGTGCCGGCGCGGGTCTGGTTGCCCGGGGTGACCGGGTCCGTGTCGAGGATCGACAGGGCGTTGGTCTGCGACGAGATCGAGCCGAGGTAATCCTCATCGAACACGTTGGAGACGTTCAGCTGCAGGTAGCTGTGGTTCCAGCCCCAGTTGTCGAACTTGATGCGGGCGTCGAGGTCGACGACCACGTAGGAGTCGGTCTTCTCGTCGTTCACGTCGGTCGACCAGCGCTCGCCGACGTACTTGCCCTGGACGCCCAGCGACCACCACTCGGTGTCGTAGAAGGCGCGGCCCGAGAAGGTCCATTCCGGGGTTTCGACCAGTTCCTTGCCCTTGGTCGGCAGGAAGGAAGTGGCGCCCAGCGGGATGTTTTCCTGCAGCTCGGAGTGGATGTTCGAGGCCGAGGCGTACAGGGTCAGTTCGTCGGTGACTTCCCAACCCACCTGGGCGTCGATGCCCCACAGCTCGACGGTGCCGACGTTGCGGTCGACGAAGATGCCGAGCAGGTCATCGAACGAGTTGACCACGCGGTTCTCGTACTTGGTCGACCAGATGGCCGCCGTGCCGATGATGTTGCCCGACTGGTAGCGGTAGCCGAGGTCCCAGGTCTGGGTCGTTTCCGGATCCACGTCCGACAGGACGACCGAGCCCGGCGTGGGGCCGCGCTGGGCGGTGTAGAGGTTGTCGGTGCGCGGAGCCGAGAGGCCTTCGGCGTACGACAGGTAGATCACGTTGTGATCGTCGAAGCGGTAGCTGGCGCCGAAGTTCGGCAGGACGTCCTTGTACTCGACGTCCGCCTGGAAGGGCGCGATGTACTGCGTGGCCGAGCCGAAGAAGACCACGTTGCCGTTCGGCAGGATGGTCTGGATCGGCTCCTGCGTGCAGCGCACGGTCGAGGTGCCGACCTGCGTGTAGCAGAACTGGTTCAGCTCGCGGGTGAAGATCGGGGCGCGCACGCCGATCGCCAGGGTCAGGCGATCGTCGAAGAACTGGCCGCGATACTCGAGGGCCCACTGCTGCAGCTCGGCGACCGAGAAGCGGTCGCGGCCCTGCAGGTCGCGGCCGTCGGCGGTCAGCACCGGGCGACCGCCCAGCTTGTCCTTGCCGCCGAAGACGTTGAGCGGGTCGCCCGACGCGTCGATGGCGCCGAACTCGCCGGTCTGGCGGTGGTTGCCGTGGTCATAGGTGTAGGCGAGGCGGACGCGGTGATCGTCGTTGATGTCCCAGATCAGCGACGAGGTGACGCCGAAGCGGTTCGTGTTGGTGATGTTGGGGTTGTAGAGACGAACCGTGTCGAGGATGTCGCCGTCGCCGTTCAGGTCGACGCCCGCGGCCACGATGGCGCCGCGCAGGCGGCGGTCGGTTTCGGAGATGGTGGTCGTGCCGCCGCCGTCAGCCAGGACCCACTGGAACCAGGGGTCGACAGTCAGACGGACATTGTCGGTCAGGCCCCAGGAGAACTGCGAGCGGATGTTGCCCGTGTTCGAGGGGTTGATGCGCAGGCCGTAGTAGTTGGTGCAGCTCGACGGGTTGGCCGGGTTGTCGTTGGCGGTCAGGTAGGTGCCCGCGCCGGCGGCCGAGGAGTTGTCGTTGTCCGCGACGCCCGGGGTCGGCGCGTCACGGGTGCAGGTCGACAGGTTGTCGTAGTCCTCGCCGTAGAAGGCGATCTGCTGCAGCGACAGGTTGCGGTAGAAGTTGTTGCGGTTCCAGTTGAAGTGGCCGGCGAGGCTGAAGAAGTTGCCGTTGCCGAGGTCCCACAGGTAGCGGGCGTTCACCTGCTTCTTGTCGAGCTCGCCTGGGCCCTTGAACTTGTCGTAGTTCGTCCAGGAGCCGGCGGCCCAGGCCGACATGTCGCCCAGGAACTCGCCCGAGTCGAACATGCCGAAGATGCGGTGGTAGTTGTCCGAACCCAGGCTGCCGCGCAGCGTCAGGCCCATTTCGTCGTCGGGGTTGCGCGAGATGTAGTTGATCGTGCCGCCGGTGGCCGAGGCCGTCGGGCTGTCCACGTCGGTGGTGCCGAGGTTCACGGTCACGCGCTCGATCAGTTCGGAGTCGAGCAGCTGGTTCGAGAAGATTGCGTAGTTGCCGGTGTCGTTCAGGGGCATGCCGTCCCAGGTCAGGGACACGCGGTTGCCGTCGAAGGAACGCAGGCGCAGGTTGCCGCCCGAGTTGCCGTAGGCGTCCGAGGAGGTGAAGTTCACGCCCGGGACGAGGTTGACGTTCTGCAGCGCGGTCTGGCCGGCGTTCTGCGTGTCGATGAACTCCTGAGTCACGGTCGAGCGCGACTTCGGCGCCTGCTCGGCGGCGATCGCGCCGTCGATGGTCGGCAGGCCGCGCGACGCGGTGACGACGACGCCTTCGACTTCCGTCGATTCCTGGGTCTGCGTGCCGGTCGATTGGGCGAAGGCGGCAGTGGCGAGCAGCATCGTGCTGGCCAGGGCGGAGGTCGCCCAAACCAAACGCTTGTAGTTCATCTCAGGTATTCCCCATTTATGGACGCAGGCCGGTCATCGCGGTCTCACGTCCGCCCCGTCACTCGTATGGGTTCCCTTAAGACCCGGGCGCGACGGATTTGTGAAGAACAGATGATTGCGGACTTGACGATCATGTCCGTTGCGTGGCCGCCACATCACGCTTTTGCGCGCGGATTGCGAGAAAATCGCCTCCGACGGTACAGGATGTCGCAGGCGCGCCGGCGCGAGGCTTCCCGTACGCCGGGAATCGAGCACCACGGGACTCGCCCCATAGACGAGCCGCCAGGCGGGGATCCGGGCTTCAGCGCCCCCAGACTGCGTTCAGACGCGAGTCCCGGCCGCAGCCCTGACGGTACACCCGGTAGCGGAGCGGGTTCTTCTTGTAGAAGTCCTGGTGGTAGTCCTCGGCCGGCCAGAACGTCGTGGCGAGCCGGATCGGCGTCAACAGCCGCCCGGTGCGGACGTCCCGCGCCGCCGCCGCGCGCGAGGCCTCGGCGATGGGGCGCTGGGCCGGGGTGACGAAGACCGCGGTGCGGTAGTTGGGACCCCGGTCGCAGAACTGGCCCCCGTCGTCGGTGACGTCGATGGTGCGCCAGAAGCGGTCGACCAGCTGCCGGTACGAGATGCGGCTGGCGTCGAAGGTCACCCGCACCGCCTCGACATGGCCGGTCCGTTCGGAACCCACCTGCTCGTAGGTTGGGTTGCGCGTCGTTCCACCCGTGTAGCCCGAGACCGCAGAGACCACGCCGGGGATGTGCTCCATGTCGCTCTCGGTGCACCAGAAGCAGCCGCCGGCGAAGATGGCGGTCTGGAGCCGGGGCGCGGCCGGGGCGGGCCGCACGGCGGCGACCAGCGCCGTCGCAAGGACCAGCGCGCTCAGAAGGGCGAGGCGACGAGGCAGGGTCGGGGTCATGGCGCGCTCTCCGCACGGGGTTCATGTGTCGATACGCGCGAACCGGCCGTCGGGTTACCCGCGGGTGCGAAAAAGGGCACGCCCCAAGCAAAAGGCCCGGGGTTTCCCCCGGGCCTTCCGTAGTCCGTAGCGTTCGATCGTCCGGCTTAGAAGCCGATGTCGATCGTGGCGCGGCGGTTCAGAGGCTCCTTGACACCGTCGCCGGTGGCCACGGCCGGTTGGGACTCGCCCTTCCAGTCGACGGAGAGGATCGAACCGTTGACGCCCATCGAGACCAGCGAGTCGGCGACGGCCTTGGCGCGACGCTCCGACAGGCGGACGTTGTAGGCGGCCGAGCCGGAGGTGTCGGCGTGGCCGACGACCACAACGCGCGTGGCGTTGCCGCTCATGGCGTAGTTCGCAGCTTCCGAGACCACCGACTGGGCTTCCGGCGTCAGGATGTACTGATCGAACGGGAAGTAGACGATGAACTCACGCGCTTCCATCGGCGGCGGCGGAGGCGGCGGCGGCGGAGGCGGCGGGGGAGGCGGCGGCGGAGGCGGCGGAGGCGGGGGCGGCGGGGGCGGCGGAGCCGCGAACGCCCAGCGCAGGCCGATCGTCACCGACTGGTCGACGTACTCGGTGTCGATGTCCGGGCCGAGGCCCAGGTTGGTGAAGGTCTGCTCGCCACCGTCGAAGTAACGGTAGGTGAAGTCCAGGTTCGTGCGCTCGCCGATGGCCCACGAGAAGCCGGCGATGCCTTGCCAGGCGAAGTCGCCGTCGTTGTCGTCGACAACCACCAGCGCGCCGTCGAGGACGTCGGCCGAGACGCGAGCCCAACCGATACCGGCGCCGATGAACGGGCGGAAGTTGGAGTCGGGCATGAAGTCGTAGATCACGTTGCCCATGGCCGACCAGGCCTTGACTTCGCCATCCACGCCGACTTCGTCGATGTCACCGGGGCGGTAGCCGCCTTCCAGTTCCACGCGCCAGCTCGGGTTGAAGCGGTAGCCGAGACGGGCGAAGCCGGTCCAGGTGTTCTCGACATCGAAGTCCGAGAGCGGGCCGCCGGTGAAGCCAGCTTGCACGTCCGGCCAGTGGTAGCCGAGATCGATCGCGCCGTACCAGCCGTCCGGTTCGGCCTGGGCCGCGCCAGCGGCCGCGAAGAGCGCGGCGGCGGCGGCGCCCGCCATCCATTTCAGTTTCATATTCAGAGCCCTCTTTTGCCCTCAAAGCCTAGCAGCCGAGACGGTCGGCCTACCCGCGTTATAACAGCGTCAGTTTGACGCGGTAGTGTCAACTTGGCCACACAGCCCCGCTAACCAGCCTGAAATCGACTGAAAAGTGGCGGAATCTGGCCCCGACCCGCCCTCAACGTGGCGGCCTGCGATTGGTTCCAGCGCCGTAATGAAAATTTCTCGAAGCCTCGGGCGCCTAGTCCAGGGTGGTCCGGTAGCGGGCCATGGCCAGGGTCGTGACCACCGCGACGAAAGCCGCAAGGGCCAACAGGCTGGGCCAGCTCTCCGCCAGATCAAGCCCCTTCAGCAACGCGCCGCGGACAACACGCAGAAAGTGCGTCACCGGAATGGCGGAACCGATCGCCTGGGCCCAGTCCGGCATGCCGCGGAAGGGGAACATGAACCCTGACAGGAGGATCGAGGGCAACAGGTAGAAGACGGACATCTGCATCGCCTGCAGCTGGCTGCGCGCCACGGTGGAGATCAGGAAGCCGAGCGCCAGCGAGCCGATGATGAACAGCAGCACCCCTGCCGCGAGCGCGCCCCATCCGCCCTGGAACGGCACGTCGAACAGGAGCTTCGCCAGGACCAGGATCACGGTGGTCTGGATCAGGCCGATCCCGACGTAGGGCGCAAGCTTGCCGATCATCACCTCCAGCGGCTGCACCGGGGTGGCCAGCAGGCTCTCCATGGTTCCGCGCTCCAACTCGCGGGTCATGCCCAGCGCCGTCATCATGACCAGGGTCATGGTAAGGACGACCCCCAGGAGGCCCGGCACGATATTGTAGGCGGTGATGCTCTCGGGGTTGTAGCGGGGGTGAACAACCACCTCGAACGGCTGGACCGCGGCCCGTGGCGAGAGCGGCCCGACGAGATCGGCGGCCAGGGCGCGCTGGGGCAGCGCGGCCAGGGCGCTGACCGCCCCCCCCGTCGCCAAAGGGTCGGAGGCGTCGCCCTCGATGAGGATCTGCGGCCGGTCTCCCCGCACGACGCGGCGGGAGAAGTCGGGCGGGATGGTGAGGGTGAAGAGCACCTCGCCGCGCGCCATCAACCGGTCCAGCTCAGCCGGGGAGCGGGCCTCCCGGGTGATGTCGAAGTAGCTCGAGTTCTGCAGCGAGGTCAGAATGGATCGGGAAAAGGCCGAGTGGTCCTGCACATAGACCGCCATGGGCAGGTGGCGGGGATCCGAGTTGATGGCGTAGCCGAACAACAGGATCTGCACGATGGGGAGGGCGAGGATCATCGCGTAGGTGAGCCGGTCGCGGCTCAACTGGACGAACTCCTTGGCCATCACCGCGAAGACCCGGGTCCAGTTGAGCGGGCTCACCAGACGTCCTCCTGGCGGGACATCAGATGGATGAAGACGTCCTCGAGGGTCGGCTCGACCTCGGTCCAGCTCAGGGGAGGCTTGCGGTACGGAGCCACCACGGCGTCGAGCGCCCGGCGGTCGGTTCCCGACACGTGCAGGGCCAGGCCGAAGGGCGCGGCCATCTCCACCCCCGGCTGTCCGGCCAGCCGGGACGCCAGCCGGTCGGCTCCGGGGCCCTCCGCCCGGAGGGTGACCAGACGGGAGTCGGCGATGACGGCGTCCGCGGTCCCGCGCGCGATCAGTCGGCCGTAGGCGATGTAGGCGATGTCATGACAACGCTCGGCCTCGTCCATGTAGTGGGTGGAGACCAGCACGGTCAGGCCGTCGGCCGCGAGGCCATGGATCTCGTCCCAGAACTCGCGACGCGCTTTCGGATCGACCCCGGCGGTGGGCTCGTCGAGCAGCAACAACCGGGGCTCGTGCAGGATGGCCGCGGCCAGGGCCAGCCGCTGCTTCCAGCCACCCGAGAGCTTGCCGGCCAGCTGGTCCCGTCGGTTCTGCAGCCCCAGGCGGTCGAGGGAGGCGTCCACCCGGCGCTCCCGGTCGTCCAGGCCGTGCACCCGCGCCATGAACTGCAGGTTCTCGGCGATCGTCAGGTCCTCGTAGAGCGAGAAGCGCTGGGTCATGTAGCCCGTGCGCAGCTTGATCTCGCGGGCTTGGGTGCGGAAATCGCGGCCCAGCACCATCCCTTCGCCGCTGTCGGCGGTGAGCAGGCCGCACAGCATGCGCAGGGTGGTGGTCTTGCCCGAGCCGTTGGGGCCCAGGAAACCCGTGACCCGGCCGGTTCCGACCTGGATCGAGACGTCGTTCACCACGTGCTTGTCGCCAAACGACTTGTTCAGGCCGCGGACGTCGACGGCGAGGCTGGCCGGGGACGCGGCCATGTCAGCGGCGCCCCGGCGGTGTGACGTCGACCGGCTGGCCGGGCGTCAGGGTGCGCGGTCGGTCGGGCCGGGCCTCGACGAGGAACACCAGCTTGTCACGGCTGTCGCGGCTGTAGATCACCGGCGGGGTGAACTCCGGGCGCGGCGAAACCCAGGTGACCGTGGCGCCCTGGGGCCCGCCGCAACCGTCGCAGCGGAAGGTCAGCCGCGCGCCGGGCCTGTAGAGGTTCACCTCGGTCTCGCGCACGAAGAAGCGCAGCTTGACGCGGGCGTCGGGCAGTAGCGCGACCACCGGCTGGTTGGCCGGGGCCCACTCCCCTTGTTGGAAGAAGACGTCCTCGACCCGCGCCTCCACGGGCGCCGCCGGCGCCAGCAGGCGGGCGCGGATCTCGGCCTCGCTCAGCGCCTCGGCGGCCTGGCCGGC
>JAIBAU010000007.1 GCA_019695035.1 Caulobacteraceae bacterium
ACCTACGCATTACGAATGCGCCGCTCTACCGGCTGAGCTAAGGCGGCCCAGTTCTGGGCTCCCCGCGTGGCGTGCGGGGAGGGCCGATTTACACGGGGCTTTCCCGCTTGCCAAGCGGCGACGCGCCGGGCTTCAGCCGTCCTTACGGGCGGGGCGGCGTCGGCGGCGGGGCGCGGGGGCTGCAGCCGGCGCCGTCTCCGGCGGACCGGCGAGATCATCGTCGAATGCGCCCGGGTCGTCCGGCGGGCGAAAGGCCGGCGCTTCGGGGCGGGCCAGAAAGGGCGCGGACGCTTCATACTGGCCGGGCAGTTCGGGCAGATCGGTCAAGGCGCGCTCCCGGCGCTCGAAACGGGGATGCAGCAGGACCCCGGTCTCCGCCCAGGTCGACACCAGCCGGGTCCAGTCCGACTGGGCGTAGGCGAAGGCGCGACCTTCCGGATCCAGGTCCGACCAGTCCGGCTCGCCGGCCGCCTGGGCCCCACGCGCGATCCAGGCGCGCGCCTCGTCGGCCGCGCCCTGCGCCCAGGCGGCGCGGGCGAACAGACCGCAGAGGCGCGCGGTGGGGGATTCTTCGGCCAGCGCCGTCACCGCCGCCTTCGTGGCGGCCTTGTCCTGGGCCAGCAACGCCTGCTCCACAGCCAGGATCCGGCTCTCGCGGTGGCCGGGATTGCAATCGATGAGGCGTTGCAGTCGCTGGGCTCTCTCCCTGGGCGTCTCGTCCGTCCGCAAGTCCCTGTAACCCAGCCAGAGGGCGGGGTGTGGCGCGGTCGCCCAGGCCTGTTCGATCACCTCTTCGGCGCGCCCGAGCTTGCCGGCGTCGGCCAGCAGCCGGCTCGCCATCACCGGACCGGGGGCGAAGGCCGGCGAGAGCCGGGCAGCCTTCACCGCATGATCGACCGCCTGCTCACGGGCGCGCGGATCGCTGGCGCGTTCCAGCTCCGCGGCGAGGGCCGCCAACAGGGCCGCCCGGGCCCGCACCGCTACGGCCGGGGTGACGATCTTTCGGGAGAGGCCGGTGTCCACCAGCTCAAGGGCCTCTCGCCAGGCGCCCGTGTCGAGCCTGGCCTCGAACAGAGCCCGCCAGGCCCAGCGCGCCGTCCTGTCCTGGGTGAGGGCGTCCGCCGCGTGGGACAGCGCCGCCTCGCGGTCGCCGGCGCTTTCGGCCAGCAACATCAGGCCCCGCCGCCCCGCCAACCGGGTCTCGGGCGAGGCGAGCATCTCCTTGTAGGCCGCCTGTGCGGCGGCAGGGTCATCCGCCGCCTCAGCGGCCTGGGCCGACAGCACCCGGACCAGCAGCGGCGCGTCCTCGGCGATCTGCGACGCCTTCTGCGCGAGCCGACGCGCCTCCGCGCCGTCGCCGGCGGCTACCGCCAGGAAGCCGCGGGTGATGACGTCGGCGGCCTGCCGCCGGCGGGCCTCCGCCGCGGCCCGCGCGGCCCGGCGAGGGGCCTCGACCACGAACAGCACGACCCGCCAGAAGACCACGGCCAGGAGCGAGACCAGTCCCAGCAAGAGGATAGCGGCGGCGGCCGTAGTGCCGAACCGCCAGTCGAGCCAGGTCAGGCTGGCCCGGCCAGGGTCGCCCGACATCGCCAGCGCCACGACAAGGACCGCCATGACCACGAGCACGCCGAGCGCAAGTCGGATCACCTCGCCGCCTCCGCTTCGGCCAGGTCCCGCAGGGCTTGGGCGCGCAGGGCGGCGATGCGCCGGCCCAGCTCCACCCGCCGCTCGGCGCGTTCGCTCCAGTCTGCGGTCGCTAGCCGGCCGCCCGGGGGCAAGGCCCTGAGCTGCTGTAGGGCGCCCTCGATATCGCCATCGGCCACGCGGCGCTCGGCCCGCGCCAGGACGGCGTCCGGGCTCTCGCCGGCGAGGTCCCCGACCCGGCGCAAGGTGAACAGCGACGCGAGCGCCCGCCCGATCCGTCCGAGCAGGCTGGTTTCATCACCGACCCCGCGTGAGGCGGCGGCGGCCCGGTCAGCGACCTCCGGGAACTCTGCCGCCAGGGCGGCCACCGTCGGGGCTCCGGTTTCGGCAAGAGGTCGCAGGCCCGCCAGATCCTTGGCTCCCGGGCTGAGGCGCTCGAGGGTCGCCAGTTCGTTGACGAAGGGTCGCGAGGTCGAGGCTGCATCGGCCAGCGCCGCGGCGGCCACAGCGGCGGCGGCGGCGCGGGCGGCCTTGCCCTGGTTGGCTTCGAGCCGCGCCAGGCGCACCTCGAGGGCGCTGAGGTCCTGGCCTCCGGCGGCGGATGCTTCGGGAGGGGCCAAGGCGCGCGCGCGGGTCAACTCCGCCTCCAGCGCGCGAATGCGGGCCTTCAAGGCCGCTTCGGAAGGTCCCGCCGCCGGGGCTCCCTCTTGGCGCGCCTCGGGCTTGCCGGGCCGTGGGGCGTAGACCGCGATCCCGATCGCTGCGGCGACCGCGGCGACAGCCGCCAGAGCCAACCCCCAGATCGGCGGCGCGGCCGGACCCCGGCGGACCGGGGCGGGGGGCGCGTAGGGCTGCACGCTCGCTGGACTCGGGGGTGAACCGTTCACTCTCTCGGTCAACAGCCGCAGCAGGGCCGCCTCGTCCGGCGCAGGAGCAACGCGGACCTTCTCGAAGCCGGCCTCGAGCAGCGGCGCGGCGACCGCCGGGGAAAGGGCGAGGTACCAGGCCCTGCCCTCCCGCCAGGGCGCACAGACGGCGGCTACCCGCCGCGCGGCCTTCGAGGAGTGGACCAGCACCGCGTCGATCCCGTCCGCGTCCATCGCCGAGAGGGCCTCGGAGGGCGCGCGAGCCACCGTTTCATAGAGCGCCACGGGCCGGATCCGCACGCCGGGGCCGCTGGCGGCTCCCAGGTCTCCGGCAAGCTCGCGGCCTCCGGGGTGCACGATCACCGCTCCATCAGGCAGACCCGCCGACGCGATTAGCCGCCCCAGCGCCTCCACGTCGCCGCTCGCCGACGTAACGTCGCCAAACCCGGCTTCCCGCGCCGCCTGGGCCGTGGCGTCGCCGACGGCGAAGACCGGCAGGTCGCGCCCGGGCGACCGAAGGGCGAATGCCTCGACGCCATTGGCGCTGGTGAAGGCGAGGGCGGCCGCGTCGGTCAGGTCGATGGTCGCCGGAACCTGCCGCACCCTCATGACCGGGGACAGGAGCGGCGAATGGCCGAGAAGCCGCAGATGCTCGGCGGTGCGTTCGGCCCCCGGACTGGCGCGGGTGACCCAGACGCGCATCAGGCGACCACCAATCCGTCGCCGGCCTGTTCGCGAACCTCACGGCCGCTGGCGAGGCCGAGCTCGAAGGCCTGGGCCTCCTCGCCGCCTGGCGCCAGCCCCAAGTGGCGCTCGCATCGCCAGTGCCGGGTCCCGTCGGCGGAAAGGGCCTCGACGGTGAGGCGCACCACGCGGCCGTCGAGCCTCGCATGGGCTCCGACGGCGGTCCGGCAGGACGCTTCCAAAGCGGTCAGCGCGCCCCGCTCGGCAGCCACGCAGATTGCGGTCGGAGCGTGGTGGAGGGCGCGCAGGAAGGCCGCGCCGGCGTCGGCCTCGCGCGTCTGCAGGGCCAAGGCGCCCTGGCCCGGAGCCGGCGGGTTCTCTGTGGCGTCGATGCAGCTGCGGATCACCTCACCCCTCCCCAGGCGGTTCAGTCCGGCGGCGGCGAGCAGGATGGCGTCGAAATCGCCATCTTCCAAGCGGCGAAGCCGGGTGTCGACGTTGCCGCGCAGCATCTCGACCTGCAGATCCGGCCGCGCCCGGAGCGACTGGGCCTGGCGGCGCAGGCTGGCGGTGCCGAGCCGGGCGCCCGAGGGCAGGTCGGCGAGCCCCCCGAACCGTTTGGAGATGAAGGCGTCGCGCGGGTCTTCGCGCTCGGGAATGGCGGCGATGGCCAGGCCGGAGGGCATGTCGGCCGGCACGTCCTTCATGGAATGGACGGCCACGTCGATGCGGCCATCCAGCAGGGCTTCCTCGATCTCCTTGGTGAAGAGCGCCTTGCCGCCGGCCTCGATCAGGCGCCGGTCCTGGATGCGGTCGCCGGTCGTGGTGATCAGCACCAGCGGGCAGAGTGTTTCCACCTGATCCGGGGGAACGCCCGCCGCCGCCGCAATGGCCCGCTGCATCATGCCGCTCTGGGCGCGAGCGAGGGCGGAGGCGCGGGTTCCGATCTTGATGGGCGGTTGCACGGGGGGCGGCCGGGGGCTAGGTGCGACGTGACTTCAAGCGGTTACAGGAGCGCGGCGGGAGCCGCAACGATGAGCACCGACCCGGCCACCATCGTCCTCGGCATAGAGACGAGCTGCGACGAGACCGCCGCCGCCGTGGTGCGCCGCGATGCGCTCGGCCGGGCTGAGGTCCTGTCCTCGGTGGTGGCCAGCCAGACCGAGGCGCACAAGCCTTTCGGCGGGGTGGTGCCGGAGATCGCCGCCCGAGCCCACGTCGAGATCATCGATCGGATCGCGCGGGAGGCGATGGCTGACGCGGGCCTCGGCTTCGACAACCTCGACGGCGTGGCCGCGACCGCCGGACCGGGCCTGGTGGGCGGCGTCATGGTCGGACTGAGCTTCGGCAAGGCGGTGGCCCTGGCGCGGGGGCTGCCGCTGGTGGCGGTGAATCATCTCGAAGGCCACGCCCTCTCGGCCCGGCTCGCGGCCGACGCACCCTATCCGTTTCTGCTCCTGCTGGTCTCCGGGGGGCATTGCCAGCTTCTGACGGTTGAGGGTGTCGGAGCCTGCCGCCGCCTGGGCTCGACCATAGACGACGCCGCCGGAGAGGCGTTCGACAAGGTGGCCAAGGTCCTGGGGCTGGGGTATCCCGGCGGGCCGGCGCTGGAGGCGCTGGCGTCCGGAGGCGATCCGACCCGATTTGCCCTCCCGCGCGCGCTGCTTGGCCGCAAGGACTGCGACTTCTCCTTTTCGGGTCTCAAGACCGCCGCCGCCCGCATCGCCCAGGCCGAATGCCGTACGGAACAGGACCGCGCCGATCTGGCCGCCGCGGTCCAGGCCGCGATCGCGCGGCAACTGGCCGAGCGCGCGGACCGGGCCATGGCGCTCTACGTCCAGGATCACGACCATCGCCTGTTCGTGGTCGCCGGCGGGGTGGCCGCCAACAGGACCGTCCGCCGCGTGCTGGAGGAAACCGCGGCCGCCCGCGGCTTCGCCTTCCTGGCCCCGCCGATGCAGTACTGCACCGACAACGCCGCCATGATCGCCTATGCGGGGGCCGAGCGGTTGGCGGCCGGCCTCACCTCCGACCTCGGCGCAGCAGCGCGGCCGCGCTGGCCTTTGGACGAGGCGTCGGCCCTGGCCGATCCGACCCACAAGCCCGGCCGCAAGGGAGCGAAGGCGTGAACTACAGAACCGCAGGCGTCATCGGGGCGGGCGCATGGGGCACGGCGCTGGCGCAGGTCTGCGTCCGTGGAGGTCTGGAGACCACGCTCTGGGCGCGTGAGGCCGAGGTTGTCGAAAGCATCTCGGCCCGGCGCGAGAACACGCTGTTCCTCCCCGGCGTGGCTCTTGAGCCGGCCCTCCGGGTCACTGGGGACCTTGCCGTTCTCGCCGACTGCGACCTCATCCTGTCGGTGGCGCCCGCACAGCATACCCGCGCCGCCCTTTCGGCCTTCGCCCCCTTCGCGCAGCCCGGCGTGCCGGTGGTGCTGTGCTCCAAGGGCATAGAGCGAGGCTCCCTCGAGCTGATGACGGCGGTCCTGGCACAAACCCTTCCCGAGGCGGCTCCCGCCGTCCTGTCAGGACCGAGCTTCGCCGGCGAGGCGGCGCGCGGTCTGCCGGTGGCGGTCACCCTCGCCTGTCCCGATGCCGACGTGGGTCAGGCCCTGGCCGAGGCGCTCGCCGGTCCCAGTTTCCGTCCCTATCTGTCGGACGACCTGGTCGGGGCCGAGGTGGGCGGTGCGTTGAAGAACGTGCTCGCCATCGCCTGCGGGATCTCCGAGGGCCGGGCGCTGGGCCGTTCGGCCCACGCCGCCCTGATCACCCGCGGCTTCGCCGAGATGGTGCGCGTCGCCGAGGCCCTGGGCGGCCGCGCCGAGACCGTGGCGGGCCTTTGCGGCTTGGGCGACCTGGTGCTGACCTGTTCGTCTCCGCAGTCGCGAAACATGAGCGTCGGCCTCGCTCTCGGAGGAGGGATGAGCCTGCAGGAAGCCCTGTCGGGCAAGCTTTCCGTGGCCGAGGGCGTGGAAAGCGCCCCGGCCGTGCGGGACCTGATCCGCAGGCTCGGCGTCGAGGCGCCGATCTGCGAGACGGTGGCGGCGATCCTGGCGGGGGAGACAGGCATCGACGAAGCCCTTCGGGGGCTGCTTTCGCGCCCGCTGAAGAGCGAGTGGTGACTTGCCTGACCTCGATCCTCCGGAGTCCCTGATCGAGGCCCAGCGCGCCAAGGTCTGGCGTACCCCGCCGGGCGTGCCGCTTTGCACGCTTGAAGCCATCCCCGAACCCGGCGCGCGAAACTTCGTGCTGCAGATCGGCGAAGCCTTCTTTCACGGCTTCGTGGTCCGCAAGGAGGGGACCGTGCGAGGCTACGTCGACCGCTGCCCGCACATGGGCGTGCCCCTCGCCCACGAGCTGGACCGGTACCTGACCGGCGACGGCGAATACGTCATGTGCGGTTGGCATGGGGCCCTGTTCCGGCCCGACACAGGCCTGTGCGTGGGGGGACCCTGCGTGGGACAGTCCCTGCGCGCCTGGCCGGTCGAGGTGCGCGAGGGGATGATCATGACGGCTTGAAGGGGGTCGGCTCCAGTCCGCGCTTCAGGGCACGACGCGGATTTCCTCCGCGAAGTCAGGAACCGGCGGAGGCGGGGCGCTGAGGTTGGCGAAACGCTCGGCCATGCACTGGCTGGCCGCCGACCGCTGGTCCACGAACACCCCGTCGACCTGGCCGGACGCGGCGTAGCTGACCACCAGGGTGAACGTGGGCGGGGTCATCCCCACGGTGCAGGCCGCGTAGACGTCCTCGAACTGGCGCTGCATCACGGGCTGGAACGACTGCACGCGATAGGCGCCGAGCCGGCCGTCCCCCTCGTAGCGCTGGGCCCGGTCCCACGCCGCCCTGTAGGCAGGCCCGCCGTACACGATCGGCGCGGTCGGGGCGATGCCGGGCTCACCCTCGTCCTCCTCGGCAGGGGGCGCTGCGGCGGCCGAGGCCAGGGCGGCGGCGATCAGGAGGGGCAGCATCGGTCGGGGCTCCGTAGGACCCGGCGACCTTGCCATGGAAGTTGCGGCGAACTCTAGGCGGAGGGCCGCTCGCCCGGCGCGGGTCGTCGGGCCCGCAGGTTGGCCGGGTGCTCCCGGCCATGCCAGCAGGCCGCTCGATCGCTCCAGCTTGAGAAGCTGCGCGGCTCGGCGGCGACAGGGCGAGGGTCACTTGGGGCTGGAGTACGGGTCATGGCGCGCCTCCTCGACGACAATGCGCGAGGGTAACGCGACCGGCGCCGCTTCGATCCCCGATGCCGACGTTGTGAGGCCCGCGCCTCGCCCATAGGGGAAGCGTCAGCCTGGGTCGGCCTTCACGGCTGCGCCTCGGCCGAGAATTTCGCTACGTCCGCCAGCAGCGCCGGAACCGCTGCGTCGATCAGCTGCTGCCCGAGCTCGGGTGTGGCCAGCAGCGGGTCCGAACCGATGCGCCCATCGGGGAAGCGGGCGCGATAGTCCAGCGCATCGCGGATCGGGCCGGTGGGGGCGATCCGGGGTTCCAGCGGCGCATTGGGCTTCTTGATGTGATCGGGATAGGCGGCCTGGGTGACGGCGATCTCCGAGGGAGTCGCGTGGCTGCCATGGCCCTGGGGAAAGAGCTTGAAGGCGAGCCGGTTGACGCCCGGCAGGTCCCACCAGTTCACCAGCTTCAGCGCATAGGGAGTCCGGTCCTCGGCGAAGGACCACTCGGCGTAGATCTCGCTGAAGGCGGCCTCGATGGAGGCGACGTTGCCGCCGTGGCCGTTCAGGAAGTAGAGGCGCTCGAAGCCGTGGCGGGTCAGGGACGAGACCCAGTCGTGGATCGCCGCCTGGAAGGTCGAGGGGCGCAGCGAGATGGTGCCGGGGAAAGCCAGGTGGTGCTGGGCCATGCCGATGTTGAAGGTCGGCGCGACCAGCAACTCGCCCGCCTTCCCCGCCTCGTGGGCGATGATCTCCGGGCACAGCCAGTCGGTGCCGAGGAGGCCCGTCGGCCCATGCTGCTCGTTAGAGCCGATGGGGATGACCACGGTCTTCGAGGTCTTCAGCCAGGCCTCGATCTCGGGCCAGGTGGACAGGGCGAGCAGCATGGGGGATTCCGGAAATTGAGGGGCGGGTTTAACGCCCTCGCGTCCCCGAGGCCAAGGGGTTACAGGAACATCAGTCCGGCGCTGAACACGGTCAGGCCGCCCAGGACGAGGTTCGGGACTCTCGTTGAAGGCTCCAGGGCGTGAAGGGCGTCACTGCGACGCTGAACGTCTTCGTCCTGCGCACGCTCTGACGGACCCCGGCCACCCGCGCTTGCACCGCCCCGCGCCGGTCGCGTAGGACCTTGGCGACAAGAAGAATCCGGGAGGCGTGCGTGAGCGAGTCCGTGGTGATCCCCGTAGCGCAGGAATGGCGCGATCGCGCCCTGATGACCGCCGCGGGCTACGCTGCCGCGCTTGAGCGGGTGGAGCGCGACCCCGAAGGCTTCTGGCGCGAGGTGGCGGGACGGCTGGACTGGATCAAGCCCTTCACGCGCGTGAAGGACGTCAATTTCGACAAGGCCGATTTCCGTTTGAGCTGGTTCTCCGACGGGGTGCTGAACGTTTCCGCCAACTGCATCGACCGGCACCTGCCGCATCGCGCCGACGAGGTCGCCATCATCTGGGAGCCGGACGATCCGGCGGAAGACGCCAGGAAGATCACCTACCGCGAGCTGCACCGCGAGGTGTGCCGCATGGCCAACGTACTCAAGGCCAGCGGCGTCTCGAAGGGCGATCGCGTGACCATCTACCTGCCCATGATCCCGGAGGCGGCCTACGCCATGCTCGCCTGCTCGCGCATCGGGGCGATCCACTCTGTGGTGTTCGGCGGCTTCTCGCCCGACAGCCTCGCCGGCCGCATCCAGGACTGCGATTCCGAGCTGGTCATCACGGCGGACGAGGGCCTGCGCGGCGGCAAGCCGGTGCCGCTGAAACGGAACGTCGACCTCGCCCTGCTGCAGTGCCCCGGGGTGAAGAAGGTGCTGGTGGTCGAGCGCACCGGCGCCAGGTGGCTGGATCACGGCGGCCGCGACGTCGCCTACGCTGACGAGGCCGCCAAGGTTTCCGACGATTGCCCGCCCGAACCGATGGGGGCGGAAGACCCACTGTTCATTCTTTACACCTCCGGCTCGACAGGAAAGCCGAAGGGCGTGCTGCACACCACCGGCGGCTATCTGACCTGGGCCAGCTACACCCACGAGCTGGTGTTCGATTACCGACCGGGGCAGATCTATTGGTGCACGGCCGACGTGGGGTGGGTGACGGGCCACAGCTACATCGTCTACGGGCCGCTCGCCAATGCGGCCACGACGGTGATGTTCGAGGGGGTGCCGAACTGGCCCAGCGCATCGCGCTGTTGGGAGGTCATCGACCGCCATCAGATCGAGATCTTCTACACTGCCCCTACCGCCATCCGCGCCCTGATGCGCGAGGGCGACGAACCGGTGAAGCGGACCTCGCGGCGGTCGCTGAGGCTGCTGGGTTCGGTCGGGGAGCCGATCAACCCGGAGGCCTGGCTCTGGTACTGGCGGGTGGTGGGCGAAGAGCGGTGCCCCATCGTGGACACCTGGTGGCAGACCGAGACCGGCGCCTGCCTGATCTCGCCGCTCCCCGGCGCCACGGATCTGAAGCCGGGCTCGGCGACCCGGCCGCTCCCAGGCGTGAAGCCCCAGCTTGTGGACGGCGAGGGCAAGGTGCTGGAGGGCGCCATCAGCGGCAATCTGGTGCTGACCGACGCATGGCCCGGGATGATGCGGACGGTCTACGGCGACCACCAGCGCTTCCTGGACACCTACTTCTCGACCTATCCCGGCAAGTACTTCACCGGAGACGGCTGCCGCCGCGATGCGGACGGCTACTACTGGATCACCGGTCGAGTGGACGACGTGCTCAACGTCTCGGGCCACCGCATCGGCACGGCCGAGGTGGAATCCGCGCTGGTCGGTCACTCCGGCGTGGCCGAGGCGGCGGTGGTCGGCTACCCCCACGACCTCAAGGGTCAGGGCGTCTGGTGCTACGTCACCTTGCAAAAGGGCGTGGAGGCCTCGGATGCGCTGAAGAAGGAGTTGCGCGACTGGGTGGGCGAGGAGATCGGCCCTATCGCCAAGCCCGACGTCATCCAGTGGGCGCCGGGCCTGCCCAAGACCCGCTCCGGCAAGATCATGCGCCGGATCCTGCGCAAGATCGCCGAGGGCGACGTCTCGAACCTGGGCGACACCTCGACCCTGGCCGACCCCGCGGTGGTGGACGATCTCGTGAAGAACCGTGGGGGATAGCCGGTGGCGCGTCAGCGCCGGGCGGTCGCCGTCTCAACGCGAAATTTACCGTGCAGGGTCTAAAGCCTGCGGCCACACGTCGCGCGCGGAAAGCCTCGCCATGGATATCGTCTCGCTGCTGATCCTAAGCCTGTTCCCTGCGCTCGTGATCGTCGGCGCCCTCTCCGACATCACCACCATGACGATCCCCAACTGGATCTCCCTGGCCCTGATCGGCCTGTTCTTCCCGGTCGCGTTCGCCGCCCACCTGAGCGTGGGCGAGGTCGCGGCCAACGTCGGCGTGGGCGTTGTGGCGCTGCTCATCGGCATGGTCATGTTCGCGCTGCGCTGGGTTGGCGGCGGGGACGCGAAGATGCTGGCCGCCGCGGCCCTGTGGCTCGGCCTCCCGGGCGTGCCGTCCTACCTGCTCTGGGTCACCGTCTCCGGCGGGCTGTTTGCAGTGTTCCTGATGCAGGCGCGGGCCTTCGGCCAGCCCTACGCCCTGCGCGCGCCTGCCTGGGTGGGCAAGCTGCTGCAGCCGAAGGGGGACATCCCCTATGGGGTCGCGCTCTGCGCCGGAGCGCTGGCGGCTTTCCCGCAGAGCGCCCTGATGGCCGGATTGCTCGGAAACTCCTGAGGTTTCGCGCTCCGGTCGTTTAGGCAGGCGTTAACACCCTCGCTTCACTCTGCGGAGTGAGCGCAGTCCGTGTGAAAACCAGCCGAAGGCTGGCGGGCTCGCTGGGGGAGACCCGGGAATGAAGCCCGTTCGGATCATAGTGCTGGCGGTGGCGGCCCTTGCGGCCGTCGGGCTGGCCCTGCTGGTCAGGGGTATGGTCGCTGGCAAGCCGACCTCCCAGGCCAATGCCGCCGCGCCTATCGCGCAACCCGTTGCAAGACCCATGGCCCGCGTGCTGGTGGCCAAGCGCGACCTGAAGATCGGCGACCGCCTGACCGCCAACGACCTGGACTGGCAGGAGTGGCCGGTCGAGGCGGTGAACGCAGCCTACGTCACTGACGGTTCGCCAACCCCGGCGACACCCGCGCCCGCGGCTCCGACCAAGGACGGCAAGCCGACGGCGGCGGCCACGGCCGCCGCGGCTCACGCCGCGCGAGCGGTCGAGGATCTCTCCGGCGCCGGGCCCAAGGCCAATTTCGTCGGCGCTGTGGTGCGCGAGCCGTTCCTCGCGGGCGAGCCGATCGTCGAGCGCAAGCTGGTCCATGCCGGCGAGAGCGGCTACCTCGCGGTGGTCCTGCAGCCGGGCAAGCGCGCGATGTCCGTGGCGGTGACCGTTGAGACGGGCGCCGGCGGGTTCATCCTGCCGGGCGATCGCGTCGACGTGATCCTCGCAGCCCAGGTCAACAGCGATCGCGAAACCGAGGGCACGCCCAGCAAGGCCTACACGTCGGCCACAGTGCTGCGGAACATCAAGGTCCTGGCCATTGACCAGGCCACCAAGCCGGAAAACGGCGCCAACACCGTCGTCGGCGCGACCGCCACCCTGGAGGTGGGACCGCGGGAGGCCGAAGCCCTGGCCCTGGCCAAGTCGCTCGGCGATCTGTCGCTGACGTTGCGCTCCTACGCCGACGCCCAGCAGCCCTCGGGACTCGGCGATGACGTCCTCAGCACGCAGCGCGCCGCAGCCGTCGGCGGCGCGGCAGGCGGGGTACGCGTGTTCCGCAACGGCCAGGCTTCGGGAGCGGGGAACTGACCATGAACCACACCCTCTCCAAGCTCCGTCGCTTCGCGGCCGCCGTCTTCGTCGGCGGCCTCACCTTCGCCGCGCCGCTGCTGGCGCCTGACGCGGCGTTCGCCCAGTCGAGCGTCCGCGTCGAACTCGGCGGCGCCGGCGCGGCGTCGCAGAACCTTTCCCTGCCGCGCGGCCAGTCCGCCATCGTCGAACTGCCGGTCGACGCCCGCGATGTGCTGGTGTCCAATCCGGCCGTGGCCGACGCCGTGCTGCGCACGCCTCGACGGATCTATGTGCTGGGGGTCGCTCCGGGCTCCACTGACGCCGTGTTCTTCGATGCCGCGGGACGCCAGATCCTTTCGCTTTCCATCCGCGTCGACCAGTCGACACGCGCGCTGGACGAGACCATCCGCCGCGTCGCGCCGACCAGCCAGGTCGTTGTGGAGGCGGTCAACGACGGCTTGATCCTGACGGGCACGGTGGCCAGCGCCAGCGACTCCGCCAACATCGAGAGGATCGCCCAGCGCTTCGTCGAGAAGCCTGACCAGGTGGTCAACATGCTGGCGATCCGCGGCGGTCAGCAGGTGATGCTGAAGGTCCAGGTCGTGGAGATGCAGCGCAACGTCATCAAGCAGCTCGGCGTCAACACCAACCTGGTCGTCAATCAGATCAGCGACGGCCGCTGGCTGCTCAGCAACAGCCCGACCTTCGCCGTCAACGGCAACTTCCTCGGCAATTTCGTGGGCGGCTACCAGCAACAGCAGCCGGTCCCCGGCAACGGCGTCAACGAGGCCGAAGCCCTGCTCCAGGCGTTCGAGCGGGTGGGCATTGTCCGCACCCTGGCCGAACCCAACCTCACTGCGGTGTCGGGCGAAAGCGGCAAGTTCCTCGCCGGCGGCGAGTTCCCGGTGCCCGTGGGTCGCGACAACAACGGCCAGATCACCATCGAATTCAAACCCTACGGCGTCGGCCTCGGCTACCTGCCGGTGGTGCTCTCCGAGGGTCGGATCTCGATCAAGGTGTCTACCGAAGTCAGCGAGCTCACCTCGGAAGGGGCGCTGCAGATCGCCGGCCTGAACATCCCGGGCCTCTCGGTGCGCCGGGCCGAGACCACGGTCGAGATGTCCTCCGGCCAGACCCTGATGATCGCCGGCCTGCTCAAACAGCAGACCAAGGAGAACATCGACGCCTTGCCGGGCATGACCAACCTGCCTGTGCTGGGCGCCCTGTTCCGCTCGCGCGACTACCTGTCGGGCGAGACCGAGCTGGTGATCCTCATCACGCCCTACCTGGTCGAAGGCACGAGCCCCAACCGGATGCAGACGCCGGTCGACGGCCTGCAGATCGCCTCGGACGTCGAGAGCACCCTGATGGGCCGCCTCAACCGCGCCACCAACGGCCAGTCCGCCCAGACCCCCCGCCAGCCCTACCAGGGCCCGGTCGGCTACGTGATCGAGTAGGAGCCCGCCCGATGACCTCCGCGACCAAGCTCGTCTCCGTCCTCGCCCTGGCTTCCGCGCTCGCCGCCTGCGCCAGCACCGGCCAGGGCCTGTCCACCGCCGAGACCCCAACCTCGCAGTACCGTCTGGAGGCGCGGCCCGACCTGCAGGAGGTGGCCCTGGCGCCGCGCGCCGACGGTCTCAGCCAGGCCCAGCGGGCCGCACTCGGCGACATTGCGCTTCGCGCCAACGGCGCTCCCATCGTGGTGCGCGCGCCGGCCGGCGGCGACGCCGTCTCGACGCGCTCGGCGTTCAACGCCAAGGAGGCCCTCATGGGCATGGGCGCGCGGGACGTGCGCCTGGCCAGCTACGACGCCGCGCCGGGCGCGCCGATCCTGGTCGGCTTCACCGGCTACGCCGCCGTGGTCCCTGACTGTGGGCGCTGGGACAACCTCACGGCCACCGGATCCAACCAGGTCCATTCCAACTTCGGTTGCGCAGTCACGGCCAACATGGCCGCGCAGATCGCCAACCCGGCCGACATCGCCAACCCGCAGCCGATGGACCCGACCGACGCCCAGCGCCGGTCGACCGTCATGGACAGGTACCGCAAGGGCGAACTGACCGCGGCGCAGCACGACCAGAACTCGTCGGGCGCGGTGTCGCGCGTCGTGCCTTAACCAGAGTGCAAGGCCGAGATTGATGAACAGGGCAGCCAGGATGTCGGATCCATCGTTCGACGATGACGGATTCCAGACTGACGACGCCTTCCAGGCGGACGATGATCTGGACTTTCCCGCGCCCGGCGGCTTCAACCGGCCGTTCGAGGACACCCCTGCTCCGCCGCTTCCCGATCCGCTGGGGTCGTCGCCGCAGGGTTATGGGCAGGAGGCTCATGCGCCTGCCCCGCCGCAGCCGGCGCCGGTCGAGCGCCTGCCGGTGGTGCAGGGTCATCCCGACCCGCTGAGCTTCACGCCGCAGCAGAGCTTCAACCCGGTCGGCGACCTGATGGCGGGCGCTCAGTCGGCCCTTGGCGAAATCTCGGTTCCGCGGATCGGCATCCACGTCTTCGGAGAACGGCCCGACACCCTCGACGCCGCCACCCGCGCGTCGCAGGACCGGCGCCTGTCGCGCGCCACCACCCTGGTCCGCATGGGCGGCCTCCCCGCCGCCATCGAGGCCTACCAGCACGAACCGACGCCCGCCCTCGTGATCGTCGAGTCGAGCGCGCCCGCGGCCCACATGATCCACGACCTCGACCAGCTGGCCCAGGTCTGCGACCCGGGGACCAAGGTGGTCGTCATCGGCGCCGCCAACGACATCATGCTGTACCGCGAGCTGATGCGGCGCGGCGTCAGCGAATACCTGGTCGCCCCGCTCAATCCGCTCCAGCTGATCAGCGCCATCGGCGGCCTGTTCAACGATCCTTCCGCCCCCTTCGTGGGCCGCTCCATCGCCTTCGTCGGCGCTCGCGGCGGGGTCGGCTCCTCGACCGTGGCGCACAACACGGCCTTCGCCATCTCCGACCGCATGGCTTCGGAGACGGTGATCGTCGACCTCGACCTGCCCTTTGGCACCGCCGGCCTCGACTTCAACCAGGACCCGCTGACGGGCGTCGCCGACGCCCTGACCCAGCCTGACCGCCTGGATCCCGTCCTCATGGACCGGATGATGGTGCGCTGCTCGGACAAGCTGTCGCTGTTCGCCGCCCCGGCGTCGCTGGACACCGACTGGGACATCGGGCCGGAGGCTTTCGAGGAGGTGGTGCAGAAGATCCGCACGACCGCCCCCTTCATGGTGCTCGACCTGCCGCACTCGTGGAACGCCTGGATGCGCACCATGCTCATCTCGGCGGACGAGGTGGTCGTGGTGGCCACGCCGGACCTGGCGTCGCTGCGCAACGCAAAGAACATGATCGACCTGGCCAAGGCCGCCCGGCCCAACGACGCGCCGCCACGGCTGGTGCTGAACCAGGTGGGCGTTCCGGGCCGCCCGGAAATTCCGCTCAAGGATTTCGCCAACGCCATGGGCGTGGCGCCGACCCTGGTCCTGCCCTTCGATCCCAAGCTGTTCGGCCAGGCGTCCAACAATGGCCAGATGGTCAACGAGGTGCAGGCCAAGTCCAAGGCGGCCGAAGGCTTCAACTACCTCGCCCAGATCCTGGCCAAGCGGGACTTGCCCGCGCTGCCGGCGCCCACGGCCGCCCGTCCCGCCCCCGCGAAGAAGGCCTCGTTCCTCTCGAGTCTGTTCAGGAAGAAGTAGGGCGTATCGGTGTTCGGCAAGCGCGGATCAGGAGACGGACCACCGCCGGCGGGCTTCGGCCAGGCCGGGGTGAACCGCGCCGCGCAGGCGCGGCCTGCGGCCCCGTCCTCCGGCCTGTCCTCCGGCCCGTCCCTCGACCAGACTTTTGATGCGCGCGAGACCCCCGCCGACGCCGCCTCGCGGGTCGACGCCCTGGCCGAAAAGCCGCAGCCTCGGCCCGAGCCCGCCGAACGCGCGCCGTCCCCGGCCTCGGATCGCATCAGTGCGGCCAATGGCGAGGCGCCCCGTCCGCGCGCCGCCGGCGCCAAGGCAGGCGGCAAGTCCGGCTTCGACCAGATCCGCCAGGCCCAGGCGCCGGTCACCGAGATCGTCCGCGAGCAGTCGGACTACTACCACGCCACCAAGACCACGATCTTCAACGCCCTGCTCAACACCATCGACCTGGCCCAGCTGGCGCAGCTGGACCCCAAGGCGGCGGCCGAGGAGATCCGCGACATCGTCGCCGAACTGGTGGCGATCAAGAACGTCTCCATGTCCGTGGCTGAGCAGGAGAACCTGGTCCAGGACATCATCAACGACGTCCTCGGCTACGGCCCGCTGGAGCCGTTGCTGGCCCGCGACGACATCGCCGACATCATGGTCAACGGCGCCGGCCGCGTCTTCATCGAAGTCGGCGGCAAGGTGCAGCTGACCAACGTCCGCTTCCGCGACAACAGCCAGCTGATGAATATCTGCCAGCGCATCGTGTCGCAGGTCGGAAGGCGCGTCGACGAATCTTCGCCGATCTGTGACGCCCGCCTCCCGGACGGTTCGCGCGTCAACGTCATCGGCCCGCCCCTGGCGCTCGACGGCCCCACCCTCACCATCCGCAAGTTCAAGCGCGACAAGCTGACCATGCGGAACCTGGTCGAGTGGGCGTCGATCAGCCCCGAGGGCGCGCGGGTGCTCGGCGTCATCGGCGCCAGCCGATGCAATGTGCTGATCTCGGGCGGCACCGGCTCGGGCAAGACGACCCTCCTGAACTGCATGACCGCGTTCATCGACCCGACCGAACGCGTCATCACCTGCGAGGACGCCGCCGAGCTGCAACTGCAGCAGCCGCACGTGGTGCGTCTCGAAACGCGCCCGCCGAACCTCGAAGGCCAGGGCCAGATCACCATGCGCGATCTGGTCAAGAACTGCCTCCGCATGCGCCCCGAACGCATCATCGTCGGCGAAGTCCGCGGTCCCGAGGCGTTCGACCTGCTGCAGGCCATGAACACGGGCCACGACGGCTCCATGGGCACGCTGCACGCCAACTCGCCCCGTGAGGCTATCAGCCGTCTGGAATCGATGATCACCATGGGCGGCTACGGCCTGCCGTCCAAGACCATCCGCGAAATGATCGTCGGTTCGATCGACGTCATCATCCAGGCCGCCCGTCTGCGCGACGGCTCGCGCCGCATCACCCATGTGACGGAAGTGGTCGGTCTGGAAGGCGATGTGATCATCACCCAGGACCTGTTCGTCTACGAGATCACCGGCGAGGACAAGGACGGCCGCGTGGTGGGCCGCCACCGCTCGACCGGCATCGCCCGCCCGCGTTTCTGGGACCGCGCGCGCTATTACGGGCTGGAGCGTGAACTCGCCGAAGCCCTCGACGCGGCGGAGTAAGTCGCCATGCTGACCATCATCCTGATCGGCTTCCTGGGCTTCGTGACCATCGCCGGCCTGGGCTTCGCCTTTGTCGGCGGGGGCGATTCCGCCGAGACCGCGGTCAAGCGGGCCCGCGCCTTTACGGACACCGAGACCAAGCGCGCCAAGAGCAAGCCGACGCGGGAGGCTACGGCCGAAAGCCGTCGTCGCGAAATCGTCAACAAGCTCAAGGACGCCGAAAAGCAGGAGCGCAAGGCGCGCATCACCCTGCGCAACCGGCTGCAACAGGCGGGCCTGTCCGGTGACGCCTCGAAGTTCTGGATCATCTCGGCGGTGATCGCCGTGGCGGTCGCAGGGTTCCTGCTGATGATCGGGCAAAAGCCGCTGGTGGCCCTCGGGGTCGCCTTCGCGGCCAGCTTCGGCCTGCCGCGCTGGGCCATCGCCTTCATGGCCGCGAGACGCACCAAGAAGTTCACCGAAGAGTTCGCCAACGCCGTCGACGTGATCATCCGCGGCATCAAGTCCGGCCTGCCCGTGCACGACTGTCTGAAGATCATCGGCCGCGAGAGCCCCGCGCCGCTTGGCCCGCTATTCCAGCGACTGGTCGAGAACGTGGGCATGGGGATGACGCTCGAGCAGGGGCTCGAGAAGATGTACGAGTCCATGCCGACGCCGGAGCTGCGCTTCTTCACCATCGTGGTCGGCATCCAGCAGAAGACCGGCGGCAACCTGGCCGAGGCGCTTAGCAACCTCACCGTGGTGCTGCGGGCGCGCAAGATGATGCGCGAGAAGATCAAGGCCCTGTCCTCCGAGGCGACCGCCTCGGCCGGCATCATCGGTTCGCTGCCGCCCGGCGTGATGACCATCGTGTCGCTGACCACCCCGGCCTACATGGAGACCATGTTCACCGATCCTCGCGGCCACCTGATGCTGCTGGGAGGCGCGCTGTGGATGGCCACCGGCGTCTTCGTCATGAAGAAGATGATCTCGTTCAAGATCTGACCATGATGGACCTCGCCAGAACCCTCACCGATCCCGGCAACCTCATCGCCGTCGCCGTGGCGGTGGTGGTGTTCGCCACCATCCTGACCCTCGCCCTTCCGATGCTGAACAGGGGCGGTCTCGACCAGCGAATGAAGTCCGTGGCCCAACGCCGCGACGAGTTGAGGCGGCGTTCGCGCCAGGCGCTGGCGCGGGATCGGGAAGGCAACCTGCGCCACGTCGACGAGGGTTTCCTCAAGCGGGTCGTGGACAAGCTGAACCTCAAGACCCTGCTCGAGGACCCCAAGGTCGTCGACAAGATGGCCCAGGCCGGTTTCCGCGGCCCGCGACCGGTCACGACCTTCTACTTCTTCCGCTTCGCGGCCCCCTTCATCCTGGCGGTGATCGCCGGCGGCTACGTCTACTTCGTCAACGATTTCGGCCTGTCGTCGACGATGAAGCTGGTGGTGCTGATGGGCGCCTTCGTGGTCGGCTTCTACGGACCGAACCTCTATGTCGAGAACATCGCCACCAAGCGCCGCACCAAGATCATGCAGGCCTTCCCGGATGCGCTGGACCTGCTGCTGATCTGCGTCGAGGCGGGCATGTCCATCGAGGCGGCGATCCAGAAGGTCAGCCAGGAGATCGGGGGTTCGTCCATCGAACTGGCCGAGGAGCTTTCCCTGCTGGTGGCGGAGCTGAGCTACCTGCCGGAACGCCGCATGGCCTACGAGGGCCTGGCGAAGCGGACCAACCACCCGGGCGTGAAAGCCGTCGCCACCGCCATGATCCAGGCGGAGAAGTACGGCACGCCGCTGGGCACCGCCCTGCGGGTCATGGCCAAGGAAAACCGCGAGATGCGTCTGTCGGCGGCCGAGAAGAAGGCCGCCGCACTGCCGGCGCAGCTGACCGTGCCGATGATCCTGTTCTTCCTGCCGGTCCTGTTCGTGGCCATCCTCGGCCCTGCGATCATCAAGGTGCAGGACATCCTCGGCAAGGGCGGTTAGGTCCCGGCCGGCCCCGGCGGGTCACGATCGAAAGGCGGCGAACGCAGGGCCCCCTACTGGCCGCTGCGAAGGGATTCCCAGGAGCGCGAGGTCGCGGCCGCGCCGGCGGCCGAGGCGGTCGGGTTGGCCCCGGTCACCCCCGCGGGCCGCGCCCCCGGGTTGCGTCCGGCGGACGCCGCCTTCAGCCACGCCAGATTGGCGCTGGCCATTTCAGGGGGCAGATCCTGACGCAGCCACTGCTCGGCTTCGGCCGTCTTGCCCTGAAGGCCGAGCACCAGCGCCAGGTTCTGGCGAGTCTGCAGGGTGGCGCCCGGCTGGGCCACGGCGCGGCGCAGGGTGGCCTCGGCCTCGGCGGTGTCTCCGTCGTTCGCCTGGGCCAGGCCGATGTTCGACAGCACCGCCGGATTGTCCGGGGAGAGCTGCAAGGCCTGCTGCCAGGCGGCGCGCGCTTCGGCCGGCCGCTGGGTCTGATCGTAGGCGACGCCGAGGAGGTTCAGCGGCCGCCAGTCCCGCGGGGCGAGGTCGCGCGCGTGCTTCAACTGCTCGATCCCATAGAAGGGCTGACCGCGCGCGATCTGGTTGCGCCCCGTCTCGAGCAGGGCCTCGACATGATCGGGATAGACCACCAGCACGCGCTGGGAAGCCTCCAGCGCCTTCTCGGGCTGGCCCATGGCGCGGAGCGCCGTGGACAGGCGGACGCCGGCCTCGGCGTCGCGTGGGTCGACCTCGACCTCCCTTGTCCAGAACGCCGCGCGGCTCATCGGATCGAGGCGCTCCGCCTGGGCCCGCTCCTCCGGCGTGGCTTTGCGGGTGGTGGGAGCCGTCGCGGCGGCCGTGGCCGTGGCCGTGGCGGCGGGCGCCACCGGAGGCGCCTCGGCCGGCTTGCGGCCCAGGCCGAAGATCGCCCACGAGGGGCTCGCAACGCCCATGGCGATCACGGCGGTGGTTGCGGCGAGCGCCAGCCTGCGCGACATGAGACGGACTCCCTGACTTGGACCCCAAGCCTGCCCTCGCGCCGTCAATGAAGCGTTAAGACTGGTTGACGGAGGCCTCCGCGGCTTCCGATGACCTTCGCCTGAAGACCCCGGAGACCGCCATGCACGACAGCCTGATCGCCCATTCGGACAACGCCATCCCCGTGGCGGCGATGTTCGAGGAGGATCTCGAGCGCGTCCTGACGACGCCCCGTGACCAGGCCATGGCGAAGGGACAGAAGTTCAAGGGCCAGGCCGGCGCCCTGGCGCTCGTTCCCGGCGAGGACGGCGGGCTGGAGCGGGTCTGGTTCGGGCTGGGAAAGGCCGCCCAGCCGGACGCCATGGCGCTGCGGTCGCTGTCGGCCCGGCTTCCGGACGGGGATTACCGAATCGAGCTTTCCCGCGATGCGATCGCCGCGGACAACCTGGCGCTGGGCTGGGCCCTGGGGACCTACGCCTTTGATCGCTACAAGGCCCGCGACGACCGGGCGCGGCCGCGTCTCGTGTCGCCGGCGCGCTGCGACCGGGAGGGGGTGCTGCGCGTCGCTCGCGCCTGCCTTCTGGCGCGTGAGATGGTCGACACTCCCGCCGCCGACATGGGGCCGTTGCAGATCGAGACGATTGCGCGGGAAATCGCCGAGGAGAACGCCGCCTCCATCACGGTGACCTCCGGCGACGCCCTGGCCGAGGACTATCCGGCCGTCCACGCGGTGGGTCGGGCGGCGGATCCGGCTCGCGGACCGCGCCTCATCGAGATCAGCTGGAATGACGACCGGGCCGACCTGCCGCTGGTGGCGCTGGTCGGCAAGGGCGTGGTGTTCGACTCCGGGGGCCTCGACATCAAGCCCGCCTCGGGCATGCGCAACATGAAGAAAGACATGGGCGGCGCGGCCCACGCCCTGGCTCTGGGGCGACTGGTGATGCAGGCGGGACTGCCGGTGCGCCTCAAGGTGCTTGTTCCCGCGGTCGAGAACGCCATTTCCGGCGACGCCTTCCGGCCCGGCGACATCCTGAAGACCCGCAAGGGCCTGACCATCGAGATCGGCAACACCGACGCCGAGGGCCGCGTCATCCTGTCGGACGCCCTGGCTCGGGCGGGCGAACACGCGCCTGACCTGACCATCGATTTCGCCACCCTGACCGGCGCGGCCCGCGTGGCTCTCGGACCGGAGCTTCCGCCCTTCTACACCGATGACGAGGTCCTCGCCGCCGAGATCCTGGCGGCGTCGAGCCAGGTCTCCGATCCGGTCTGGCGCATGCCGCTCTGGCGCGGCTACCGCGAGGCGGTGGAGGCCGAGATCGCCGATCTCCGCAACGACAGCGCCGACTGGGCCCAGGCCGGTTCCGTCACCGCCGCCCTGTTCCTGCAGCGGTTCGCGCCGACCAGCGGCGGCTGGGTCCATTTCGATATCTTCGCCTGGAACCCGAAGGGACGTCCGGGCTGGCCGGCCGGCGCCGAGGCGCAGGCTCTGCGGGCCTGCTTCGCGATGCTGCAGCGGCGATACGGGCCCTGAGGCCACGCCGGCTGTGGAAAAGCCGTCGGTCGTTAACGGCATTTTCGGACAGGGCGCCTAGGCTTCCGGTTCGATCAGCGAGAGCCCGCTTGCCCGACTTCGACCCCCGCACCACCCTGGCCCGGGATGACCTCGCCGCCGAGGCGCTTGAGGGCGTGGTGCGCGCCGAACGGTTCGCGCGGCCGCAGGTGTTCCAGTGTGTCCACGCCTCGGCCGCGGTTCGCCGCGAAGCCGGCGTCCAGGCCGAGCAGGTGGACCAGATCCTGTTCGGCGAACTGTTCGAGACGCTGGAGCGCCGCGAGGGTTGGGTCTGGGGACAGGCGCGCCGCGACGGCTATGTGGGTTGGGTTCCGGAGGCGGCGCTTGCACAGCCGGTGCTGCCCGCGACCCATCGTATCCGCTCGCTGCGCACCTACGCCTTCCCCGAACCCGACATCAAGAGCGGCCCTCCCCTGCTGCTGACCATGAACGCCCTGGTGACGGTCGAAGGGATGGACGGCCGCTTTGCGCGCGTCGCCCGGGGAGGCTACGTGCCGCAGGCCCATCTGGGGGATCTGCTGGACTTCGAGACCGACGCCGCCGGCGTCGCCGAGCTTTATCTGGGCGCGCCCTATCAGTGGGGCGGGCGTGAGAGCGTCGGGCTGGACTGCTCGGGCCTGGTGCAGCAGGCGCTGCTCGCCTGCGGCAAGGGCTGTCCCCGCGACGCGGACATGCAGGAGGCGGAGCTGGGCGAGCCGATCGCCGGCGACGCCCGCGCCCGCGGCGACCTGGTGTTCTGGAAGGACCATGTGGCCATGCTGCTGGACGCGGAGCGGCTGATCCACGCCAACGGCTTCCACATGGCCGTGGCGGTCGAAAGCCTGGAAAGCGCCATCGCACGCAACGGCGCCCCGACGGGTTTCCGCCGCCCCTAGACCGGCCGGGGCGCGGCGACCGGCTTGCCGTGTTCGTCCAGCCTTCGCGCCGTCGACACCGCCTCGAACAGCGTCTTCAGGACCGCCAGCAGGGCCACGGCCGCCGCCGGCTGGTGCGTCGCCACAATCAGCACAGCGCCGATCAGGATGGTCACGTGCATGATGATGATCCGCCCGTAGGGCTCGCCCATCTGCAGGTTCAGCGGCTTGTCCCTCCAGGCCCCGGCGCGCAGCCACTGGACCAGCGCGGCCAGGTGGAAGGCGGTCATCGCCAGCAGCGGGGCAAGGTAGCGCCACCGGTCATCCCACACGAGGGCGAAGGACTCCATCGGGTCGCCGCCGCTCGAAAGGCCGCCGACCACCATCACCGCGAAGAACAGGTGGCCCGCGCAGAAGGCGCCGTAGTGGAAGAGAAAGAATGGGATCAGGAAGACGCCGGTCAGCACCCCCGAGATCCCTCCGCTCACCGCGACCACGATCATCTTGACCAGGTTGATGAGGCCCAGAACCACGTTCTCGGCCCAGTAGAGAAGCAGCAGCGTGAGGGCGCTCCACCCGAACCAGAGCACGCAGGCGGCCGGGATCAGGTTGATCACCAGCACGGCCACCACGGGCGGCTTCCTCCAGAAGCCGGCGAACAGATTGATCAGGGCGACCACGACGCCGCTCATCACGCGCCTCCCCGGATGAGGGGCGACCCGGCGACGCCGTCCCGCCCCGGGCGCTCAGCCCCTTGGGCTGCCTATTTCTTCGGCGGCGTCGCGCCACTGCCCGGTTGCGGGGCGTTCTGCTGGGTCGGAGCCGCGGCGGCGCCGGCTACGGGAGCCTGTCCGCCCTGGGCGCCGGGCGCCAGGGGACCGGTGGGGGCCCCGGCGGGGGCGGCCGCTGCGGCGGGGGCCGCGGCCCCAGCCTGACGCGACGGATCCGGAGCCGGAATCGGATAGCCCGACGAGCCCTGGGTGCGCAGCCAGGCGATCAGGTTGATGCGGTCTTCCTGCTTCTTCAGGCCGGCGAAGGACATCTTGGTCCCGGGAACCGCCTTGCCGGGTCCGGACAGGAAGTGGTCGAGGGCGTCGTAGCTCCAGTTCGGAGCCTCGGCGCGGTGGCCCACCATGGCTTCCGAGTAGCTGAAGCCCGCGTGGCTGGCGACCGGGCGTCCGACCACGCCGGTCAGATCCGGGCCGATGCCGTTGGCGCCCAGCTTGTGGCAGGAGGCGCACTTCTTGAACTGGGCCTCGCCGGCGGCCAGGTCGGCCGACGCCAGCACGGTGCCCCAGTCGGGCGGAAGCTGCGGGCCGGCGGTGGTGTCTTCGGGGCCCTCAGCGACCTCGATCTGGTAGCCCATCTTCTCCGGCGGTTCGGAGGCGAACATGCGGGTGGAGACCTCGCGGACGCCGAGGATGACGAGTCCGGTGGCCAGGGCCGCGCCGAAGATCTTGTTCAGTTCGAGATTGCCGCTCATGCCGAGTTCGAAAGTCCAATAGAGCCGGATTCTTGCGCCCGGCTCTCTTACACGGTAGCGCCGTGCGCGCAACCGAGCAGAAGCCCTGAAGTGAACCCGATCGTCGTCATTCCCGCCCGGATGGCCGCCACGCGGCTGCCGGACAAGCCGCTGGCGGACATCGGCGGCCTGCCCATGATCGTGCGCGCCCTGCGCCAGGCCGAGGCCGCAGCCGTTGGCCCCGTTGTGGTTGCGGCGGGGGACCAGGCCATCGTCGAGGCGGTGGAGGCCGCCGGCGGCCGGGCCGTGCTGACCGATCCGGACCTGCCGTCCGGTTCGGATCGCGTGCTCGCGGCGCTGGACGCCGTGGACCCGGAATGGTCGCACGACGTGGTCATCAACCTCCAGGGCGACATGCCGTTCGTGCCCGTGGAGACGATTCGCGCCCTGGCCGGGCTGTTCCGCGATCAGCCCGGACTGCAGATGGGCACCCTTGTGGCGCCCGAGATGAGTCCTGCGGACCGCACCAATCCCGACGTGGTCAAGGCGGTGGTCTCCCTGGCTCGAGAGGCCGTCCAGGGGCGCTGCCTCTACTTCACCCGCTCGACGCTCTACGGCGAGGGGCCGATCTGGCGACACATCGGCCTGTACGGCTACACCCGCGACGCGCTGGCGCAGGCCTACGAGGCGGCGCCGCCGACGGCCCTGGAAAAGAGGGAGAAACTGGAGCAACTGCGGGCGCTGGAGCTCGGCATCGAGATCTGGGCCGCGGTCGTCGAGGCCCCGCCGCTCAGCGTCGACAATCCGGCCGACCTGGAGGCCGCCCGGGCCTGGGCGCGAACCCACCCATGAGCAGCGTGCCTTCCATCGCCTACCAGGGCGAGCCCGGCGCCTTCAGCCATGAGGCGTGCCGCACCTGGTTCCCCAGCCACCGGCCGGAGGCCTGTCCGACCTTCGAGGACGCCTTTGACGCCGTCCAGTCGGGCCGCTGCGCCCTGGGCATGATTCCGGTCGAGAACTCGGTCGCCGGCCGGGTCTCGGACGTACACCACCTGCTGCCCAAGTCGGGGCTGAAGATCGTCGGCGAACACTTCCTGCCGATCCGAATGCAGCTGATGGCCAATCCGGACACCCGGTTCGAGGACGTGCAGATCGCCGCCAGCCACCCGATGGCCCTCCTGCAGTGCCGGATCTCGCTGCGCAGGTTCGGCATCAAGGCCGAGGTCGTCGCGGACACCGCCGGCTCGGCCCGTGACCTCTCGGAGAATCCGGACCCCCGCCGGGCCGCCATCGCCTCGGCGACCGCCGCGGAGCTCTATGGGCTCAAGATCCTCAAGAAGGACATCGAGGACGCGCACGGCAACACGACACGTTTCCTGGTGCTGACCGCCGAGGCCGAGCCTCGCTGGCCGGCCCCCGGCGCCCCCTGCATGACCAGCTTCGTCTTCAAGGTGAAGAACCAGCCGGCCGCCCTCTACAAGGCGCTGGGCGGGTTCGCGACCGGCGGACTGAACATGACCAAGCTGGAGAGCTACACCGAGGACGGCGGCTTCGCCTCGACGGTGTTCTACTGCGAGGTGGAGGGTCGGCCGGACGACCCGGCGGCGGCGCGCGCCTTCGACGAGGTGAAGTTCTTCTCCTCGAGATTCGAGATCCTGGGAGTTTATCCCAGCGACCCGGCCCGGCGGGGCGAGGCGCGCTAGGCTTCGAAGCCGGCGATCCAGGCCTCGATCAGGGTGCGGGCGATGGCCAGCCTCGGCGGGGGCAGCACCCCGTCCCAGCCACGACGGTCGTCGGCCACGACCTTGGCCATTTCCTCCCGCGTGAACCAGCGTACGGCCTCCAGTTCGGTCTGGTCCGGCTGTGCGTCGTCATCGCTGACTTCCGCGATCAGACCGATCATCAGGTTGGAGGGGAAGGGCCAGGGCTGGCTGGAGTGATAGGCGACCCGGGTCGTGGTCAGGCCGGCCTCCTCACGGATTTCGCGGGCGCAGGCCTCCTCGATGGATTCTCCGGGCTCGAGGAACCCCGCGAGGGCCGACATGCGGCCATTGGGCCAGGCCGCCTGGCGGCCCAGCAGGGCGCGTCCCTGGAAGGTCGGCAGCATGATGGTGACCGGATTCACCCGCGGGAAGTGCTCCGTGCGGCAGGCGGGGCAAATGCGCTTCCATCCCCCGTCGGTGGGGGCGCTGGGCTGGCCGCACCGGGCGCAGAACCCATGGAACTCGTGCCAGTCGATCAGGCTCTTGGCGGTGGCCGCCATGGCCGACTCCGCGCCCGGCAACATCATCCCCGCCCCCCGCATCTCCTGGAAGCGGCCAAGGCCGGCCAGCGCGCTGGCGGTGGGGTCGCCGCCCGTGAACTCCACCGCGAAGACCGGCGCATCCTTCCAGAGGCCCAGGAACAGCGGCTCCGCGCCCGCGGCCTCCTCGGCCATGCCCAGCTGCAGATAGGCCAGCCGCTCTCCGTCCGGCGCCGGCTCAACCAGTGCTTCGCCCCGCCACATGGCGATGGCGAGGGCGTCGGGGTGGGCGCGCTGGTCGGCGATCCAGTCCGGATCGGCGCGCCGGTCGGCGGCGCGATCCAGCGGGTTACCGGCGAAGGTGTTCACGAAGCGGGCGAGCGGCATGGCGGCTATCTAGAACCGCCGTCGCCCCGGCGCCACCGTCCGCGTGACCTTTCCCGCGCCAGCCGCTAAGAGCCGGTCCCATGAATGATGCGCCGCCGCAGAAGAAGGGCTGGTTCGCCCGCCTGACCGAGGGCCTCTCCAAGACCTCCAGGCAGCTCACCGAGCAGGTCGTCTCGACCTTCGTCGAGGTGAAGGAGCCGCTCGACGAGGCCAAGCTGGACGAGCTGGAGGAGATGCTGATCGAGGCCGACCTCGGCCCGGCCGCCGCGGCGCGCATCCGCGAGCGGTTCGCGGCCCTCCGCTTCGGCAAGGTCTCCAATGAAACCGAGGTCAAGGAGGCGCTCGCCGAGGCGGTGGCCGCCGAGCTGACGCCCCGGCAGGATGTCTTCGACCCGCTGGGGGGCGAGCGTCCCTTCGTGGTCCTGTTCGTCGGCGTCAACGGATCCGGCAAGACCACCACCCTGGGGAAGATCGCCGCCGACCTTGTGCGGCAGGGAGCCAGGGTGCTGGTGGTGGCCGCCGACACCTTCCGCGCCGCCGCGGTCGAGCAGCTCAAGGTCTGGGCAGACCGGGCCGGCGCCGACTTCATGTCCCGCCCGCCCGGAGGCGACGCCGCCGGCCTGGCCTACGACGCCTATGAACGCGCCCGCGCGGAGGCCTACGACGTCGTCCTCATCGATACGGCCGGCCGGTTGCAGAACAAGCAGCAGCTGATGGACGAACTGCTGAAGATCGTTCGCGTGCTGAAGAAGATCGACGCCGACGCCCCGCACGAGACCCTGCTCGTGCTCGACGCCACGGTGGGCCGCAACGCTCTGGCCCAGGAGCAGATCTTTGGCCGCACGGCCTATGTCACCGGGGTAGTGATGACCAAGCTGGACGGAACCTCGCGCGGCGGCGTGCTGGTGCCGGTGGCCCAGGCCTCGGACGCCCCCATCAAGCTGATCGGCGTGGGCGAACAGATCGACGACCTGCAGCCTTTCGACGCCGTGGCGTTCGCCCGGTCGCTGGTCGGCCTTGACCAGGAGGCTGGACGATGAGCGATGGGCGCAAGGCGCCGGCCTGGATCCGGCAGGCGGTCGATTTCGGAGCCCTTCTGGCCTTTGGCCTGACCTACGCCTTCCTGCGTCTGATCCGCCATGCGCCGGATCAGGAGGCGCTGATCCAGGCCACCTGGGTCCTGACGGTGGCCTCCGCCGTCGCACTGCTGGCTGGCTGGCTGGCCGAGAAGCGGCTGGCCTGGCTGCCGCTGATCTCGGGGGTCTTCGCCCTGATCTTCGGCACGCTGACGGTGGTGCTGCATGACGCCGACATCATCAAGATGAAGATCACCGCCCTGAACGCCCTGTTCGCGGCCATCCTTCTGGGCGGGGTCGCGGCCGGAAAGAATCCCGGCAAGGCCGTGCTGGGGGACGCGGTCGACATGCCCGACGCCGCCTGGCGTACCCTGACGATCCGCTACGGACTCTATTTCGCGGCGTCCGCGGCCGTGAACGAGGTGGTATGGCGCACCCAGTCGAACGACTTCTGGGTCACCTTCAAGCTGGTGCTTTTTGCGGCGTCGTTCGTCTTCGCCCTGGCCAATGTGCCCTTCATGATGAAGCACATGAAGGATCCGGAGGCGAAACGGGACGTGCTGCCCGAACCCCCTGACAGCGGCGTCTAGGCGTCCTCGGCCGGAAGGCCCTGCCCCGGCAGGGGCTCGCCGCGCGCCTGACCGGGGTTGGTGTAGGGCGCAAAGACGTCACGCTCCCGGCTGTTGCGATACGCCTGCAGGGCCCAGTGCACGGTTTCGAACGCCAGCTCGTCCCACGGGATGTCGGCCCACCGAAACAGCTTTACCTCGAGGCTCTCCTCGCCGGCGTGGTAGCCGCCCCGCAGCCGGGCGCGTCGATAGATGTGAACCTGACCGCGCGGGAGGATGTCGTAGACCGCCAGCAGGGCGTCGGGCTCGACGCTCGCCCCGGCCTCCTCCAGGGTCTCGCGGCAGGCGGCCGCCTCGGTCGTCTCGTTCAGCTCCATAAACCCGGCGGGCAGGGTCCAGTAGCCGCGGCGGGGGTTGATCGCCCGTCGGCACAGCAGGATCGAAACCTCCTCCAGCGGGACCGCGCCTTCGCCATGGGGTCGCCCGGCGTCGGCGTGGGCGACGACGGCTCCGGCGACGATCTTGGGGTTGCGGTAGTCGATGAAGCCGCAGTGGTCGCACACGTCGCGGGGCTTGTCCTCGCCCTCCGGCTGCCGGTTGCTGAAGGCGGGTTTCAGGAGCTCGGTCATGGATCGGACCCTATCCCGTTTCGGGCCGGCGCAAAGGGTCCAGGGTCACGCATCCGTGCACGGACCATCTGTCGCCAAACTGTCGTGTCACGGTGTTATATGGCCCGCCACCTGCAACGGGGGATCGGCGGCATGGCCAAGGGCAAACGCAAGCACGCGGCGGAAGGCCTTCGGCCGCTGGACGATTCCCCCAGCCACCTGATGCATCGGGTCCTGCAGATCGCCCTCGACATCTACGCGGAAGAGGCGGGACCCGGGGCTCCGACCCAGCGCCAGTACGCGGTGCTGGCGGCTGTGGCGGACAACGAGGGGCTTACCCAGACCGACCTGGTGAACGCCACGGGCATCGACCGGTCCACGCTTGCGGACCTGGTGGCTCGGATGATGGGCAAGGGGCTGCTGGCCCGCGAACGCTCGGCCACCGATGGCCGCGCCAATACCGTCCGCCTGTCGTCCGAAGGCCGTGCGGCGCTTGATGCGGCGCGGCCCCGGGTCGAGGCGGCGGACCGTCGCATTCTCTCGCTGATCCCGCGTGGGAAACGCGACAGCCTGATGAAGATCCTTGGCGAGCTTGCTCGCGAAGGGGAGCAGGCCGGCTCATCCTCCGCCGAAGCGGCGGCCCGCAAGGCCGAGAAGGCCCGCCGAAAGCTGGAGCGCGAAGCCGCCAGGCTGGCCCGCAAGGCCAGGAAGGCGAAGAAGGCCGAGGCCAAGGCGGAGAAGGCCGACCGCCCCGGCAAGGCGCTCAAGCGGGGCAAGACCCCGAAATCGGCTGGCGCGCTGCAAGCTCTGGAGCCGCCGCTCCCGGATCCCGCGACGGCTTCAAGGTCCGGCAAGGCGAAGAAGGCGGCCGCGCCTAAGGGCTAGATCCGGATGTCCAGGAGCGAACCCGGCCGCAGGGGGCGCTCTGGCTCCGGCTCGGGGATCGCCATGCGCACCGTGGGGCGGGCCTCGGCCTGGCGAACCACGGGGGCGGCCGGAGCCGCTTCGGCGATCGGGGCGGGCTGCTGCGCGGCGTTCAGCGCTTGAGCGAAGAAGGCGCGCTGGGCGGCGCGGGCGCCGTCCGCCGGTCCGGTCGGGCGGGAAGGCGGGGCCAGAGGCAGCTGCGGTCGGATGGGCGTGCTCACCCGTCCGGTATCGGCGGCGAGAGTCGAAAAATGGTTAACGCGCGCTTGCCTGCAGGGCGGCCAGCAGGCGCTCCGCGTCGCCCGGCAGGAGGGGTCCGGTGTGCTTGGCCACCACCCGTCCGCGGGCGTCGACGGCGAAGGTTTCCGGAACACCGGAGATGCCCAGGTCCACCCCCGACGATCCGTCCTGGTCGCCGACCACCGCCACGAACGGGTCGCCGAGGTCCGCCAGGAAGGCGCGCGTGGCGTCCGGCTGATCCTTCCAGGCGAGGCCGATGATGCGCACGCCCCGCGCCTGCAGCCGGAGCAATTCCGCGTTCTCTTCGCGGCAGGGGGCGCACCAGGAAGCGAAGACATTGACCAGGGCCGGACCGCGCACAACGGCGGTGAGGGGAACCGGGATTCCGCCGGCCAGGGGGGTCACCTCCGCCGGGGGCAACGGCTTGCCGACCAGGGCGTCCGGCTTGAACTGCGGATCGCGTTTCAGGGACCAGCCGATGAAGAGCGCCGCCAGGGCGATCAGCAGGACCAGCGGCAGGAAGGCGAGGACGCGTTTCAAGCGTCTTCTCCGCCGGCTTCGCGCAGGGCGCGGCGCGCCTCGGCGGACCGCCGCAGCACCCCGGCGATCAAGGCTCCGATCACCAGGGCGCTGATCCCCCAGGCGGGCCAGACAAAGACGGCGTACTGGGCCATGTCGAGGTCGAGCTTCATGCGGCGTTCGCGGCCTTCAGCACCAGGGCGTTGGCGCGCCGCTGGCGGATTTCGGCGTGGATCGAGGCGATCCACAGAGCGAAGAAAAGCACCATGTAGGCCACGCCCATCACCAGCAGCGGGGTCAACAGGTCCGCCGTCATCGTCGGCTTTCCGAGGCGCAGCACCGAGGAGGGCTGATGCAGCGTGTTCCACCAGTCGACCGAGAAGTGCACGATCGGCAGGTTCACCAGCCCCACCAGGGCCAGCACCGCGGCGGCGCGCCCGGCTTTCTGCTCGTCGTCGATCGAGGCCCTGAGCGCCATGTAGCCGAGGTAGAACAGGAACAGCACCAGCACCGAGGTCAGGCGGGCGTCCCATTCCCACCACGTGCCCCACATCGGCCGCCCCCACAGCGATCCCGTCACCAGAGCCAGGAAGGTGAAGCCGGCGCCCAGGGGCGCGGCGGCGCGGGCCGCGGCGTCGGCGAGGGCGTGGCGGAACACCAGGGCGAAGAAGCTGGAGACTCCGAGGATCGAGTAGACCATCAGGCCCAGCCAGGCGGCGGGCACGTGCACGAACATGATCCGCACCGTGTCGCCCTGCTGGTAGTCCTCCGGCGCCGTGAAAGACAGCCAGACGCCCACGGCGAACATCAGGGCTGCGGCCACGCCCAGGACGGCCGGCAGCCGTCGGGTCGCGCTCATGAACTTCTGCGGGTTGGCGAGGCCGAACATGAGGCGCGGCATAGAGCGCCGTTCGTTCGGGGGCAAGTATGGGGAGATTGCGTAAGTTTAAGCGGCGCCATGCCGGCGGAACGGCTAGGGCTGGACGCACCGGAACGTCGTCAGCGCGGCCTCCGCTCCGGCGGTCAGGCGGATCAGGGAGCCGAACCCATGAAGCCCAGCGTCACCGTCCTCACGGTCGCCCTCACCGTGGTTCTGACGACCCTGCTGCACCGGATCTACCACCCCAACGTCTGGGTTGGGGTCGGCATGGCGATCGGGGTGGCCGTCGTGGTCGCCACCCTCATCGTCACGGGCGCCGCGCTGATGCAGCGCCTCGGCGGGCGCCGGGATCCTAGCTGAGGGCGTTGCGCACGGCCGCCGCGGCGGCGAAGGGCGTAAGGGCGACGGCGGCCAGGCTGTAGGCGCCCAGGAAGGCCAGGCCGGGCGTCCAGTTCATGCCGGCGGCGAAGGCCTCGATGGCCCCGGCGCCGAAGATCACCAGCGGACAGAACAGGGGCAGCACCACCACGGCGATCAGCACGCCGCCCCGTCGTGCGCCCAGCGCCAGGGCCGCCCCCATCGAACCGACGAACGAGAATCCAAGGCCGCCCAGCAGCGCCGCCGCGAAGGTCAGGGGCAGCGCCTGGGGCGCCCCGCCCAGCAGCAGGGCCGCGACCGGCGTGGCCAGGGCGAGCGGCAGGCTCCCGGCCGTCCATTGCGCCAGCCCCTTCGCCAGGGCGACGGCCTCCAGCGGTATGGGGCCGAGCGCCAGCAGGTCGAGACCGCCGTCCTCGAAGTCGCGCTCGTAAAGGCGTTCGAGCGAGAGCAGGGTGGAGAGCGCCAGGGCGATCCAGGCCACGCCGGGACCGACGGCGGCCAGGCGCTCCGGGTCGGGCCCCACGGCCAGCGGCACCAGGGCGGCGACACAGGCGTAGAAGCCGCAGGCCAGCAAGGCTCCGCCGCCCCGGCCCCACGCCAGATCCAGTTCGCGCCGGTACAGCGTCAGGAACCCGCTCATGCCGCGCGCACCCTGGGAGCGTCGAAGTCGGTGTTGTCGAAGACGATGTCCGCCCCGTCAGCAGGTTCGGCCTGGGGTCGGTAGAAGCGGTCCCAGGCGTCGGCGTAACGGGCCTCGTGCAGGGCGCGCGCGGCTTCCGGTCCGCCCAGCCGCGCCGCGTCGCGCGCCGCGCCCCTCGCCACGGCCTGCGCGCGGGGCGCATCCACCAGGACGACCACGTCCCAGCCGCCCACCACGGCGGGGTGCTGCAGGAAGCTGCCTTCGACGATCAGCATCGCCGTCTCGGGGGCCCGCCGGGCCGGCCCGTCTTTCGGCCGGTCAGCGGCGAGGTCGAAGCTGGCGGTGCGATACAGACGGTCGCCGTCCGGACCCAGCGGGTCCAGCAGCAGGTTGCGCAGGGCCCGGTAGTCCCGGGCGTCCTCATAGTATCCCTGGGGCGAGTCGCGACCCTGCCGCCAGCGTTCGGCCCTGGGCCGGTGGAAGTCGTCGATGGCGGCGCGGATGACCGGGCCGTGTGGGGTGAGCGCCTGCTCGAGCTCGGACGCCAGGGTGGTCTTGCCGGCCGCGGTCCGCCCGTCCAGGGCGATGCGCAACGGCCGGGCCCGACGCCGCGTCAGCAGCGCACGGGCCAGTTCGGCGACGGCCTGTTCGCGAGGGGTCACAGCGACACCCCCCGCGCCGGGATCGGCAACGGATCGTGCACGGCGGCCAGGATCGAGCCCCCGCCTGCGAGGTGCGCCGCCATCAGGGCCCCGATCCGCTCGCGCCAACGGGCGTCCAGCGGCGCCAGGGGCTCGTCCATCAGCCAGAGGGCGCGCGGCGCGGCGACAAGCCGGCCCAGGGCCAGACGCCGCTTCTGGCCCGCGGAAAGCTTGCGCGTCTCGAGCGCCAGCAGGGGCTGGAGCTCCAGCGTTCCGACCGCTTCCGCGATGGCGGCTTCGGGCGCGCCGCACCAGCGGGCCTGGAACGCCAGCTCTTCCCGCGCGGTGCGGGTCGGCTTCAGGCCGTCCTGATGGCCCATGAGGTGCAACCGGGAGGCCCGCGCCTCGTCCGCCTCCAGCCCCGAATGGCCGTCCTCGAAGCGAATATGGCCGTCCTCGGGGCGAATCAGACCGGCGATGGCGCGCAGAAGGGAGGTCTTTCCCGAGCCGTTAGCGCCGGTCAGGGCCACGGCTTCGCCCGGCTCGGCGGCGAAGCCCAGCCCCTCGAACAGGCGCCGCCCGCCCCTGGCGACAGCCAGATTTTCGACGATCAGGCGCATCGGCGCGCCCGCCGGGGCGATTTCCGCGGCGCCGACAGGGATAAATCCGTGACGTCAGGCCAAGCTCGGTCTAGAAGGCGGGCGGCCGCGCCGGGCAAACGCCGCGCCGTCGGGAATCCTGTGCATCCCCGGCAACAGCGCGCGAACCCGGAACCGATTGTCGGGCGGCCATACGCCAAGAAGGATCTCCCATGCCGTCAATCGATACGTTCAACGCCCGCCGGGACCTCGCCGTCGGGCGCAAGAAGTACGTCTATTACAGCCTCGCCGCCGCCGAGGAAGCCGGTCTGAAGGGTATTTCCCGCCTGCCGCGCTCGCTCAAGGTGCTGCTGGAGAACCTCCTGCGCAACGAGGACGGCGTCTCTGTCGCCGCCGACGACATCCGCGCCGCCGCGAACTGGCTGGATGACGGCAACCGCGGCCTGGTCGAGCATGAGATCGCCTTCCGCCCGGCGCGGGTGCTGATGCAGGACTTCACCGGGGTGCCCGCGGTGGTCGACCTGGCCGCGATGCGCGACGCCATGACCGCCCTCGGGGCGGACCCCACCAAGATCAACCCGCTGAACCCGGTCGATCTGGTCATCGACCACTCGGTGATGGTGGACCACTTCGGCACCGCCGGCTCGTTCAAGCAGAACGTGGAAAAGGAATACGAGCGCAACATCGAGCGCTACCGCTTCCTGCGCTGGGGCTCGTCTGCCTTCAACAACTTCCGCGTCGTGCCGCCGGGCACCGGCATCTGCCACCAGGTGAACCTCGAGCACCTGGCGCAGACCGTCTGGACCCTGGAAGAGGGCAAGACCACCGTCGCCTATCCGGACACCGTGGTCGGCACCGACAGCCACACCACCATGATCAACGGCCTGGCGGTCCTGGGCTGGGGCGTGGGCGGCATCGAGGCCGAGGCGGCCATGCTGGGCCAGCCGATTCCGATGCTGCTGCCGGAGGTCGTCGGCTTCCGCCTGACCGGCGCCCTGCCGGAAGGCGCCACCGCCACCGACCTGGTGCTGACCGTCACCCAGATGCTGCGCAAGCAGGGCGTGGTCGGCAAGTTCGTCGAATTCTACGGCCCCGGCGTCGAGACCCTGACCATCGAGGACCAGGCCACCATCGCCAACATGGCTCCGGAGTACGGCGCCACCTGCGGCTTCTTCCCGGTTTCCAAGGCGACCATCGACTACCTGGCCGCGACCGGCCGCGCCAAGGACCGCGTCGCGCTGGTCGAGGCCTACGCCAAGGCCCAGGGCCTGTGGTCCGACGCCTCCACCGAAGCGCCCGAGTTCACCGCCACCCTCGAGCTGGACCTCGGCGAGGTTCAGCCCTCCCTGGCCGGTCCGCGGCGTCCGCAGGACCGCGTGCTGCTCACCGACGCCGCCTCCGCCTTCGCCACCGCCATGGCCGAGACCTTCGGCAAGGCCGGCGACACCTCGGCCCGCACCAAGGTGAAGGGCGAGAAGTTCGACGTCGGCCACGGCGACGTGGTGATCGCCGCCATCACCTCCTGCACCAATACCTCCAACCCCAGCGTGCTGATCGCCGCCGGCCTGGTGGCCCAGAAGGCCAACAAGCGCGGGCTGAAGGTGAAGCCGTGGGTGAAGACCTCGCTGGCGCCCGGCTCGCAGGTGGTCACCGACTACCTCGAGAAGTCGGGCCTGCAGAAGGACCTCGACGCGCTGGGCTTCAACCTGGTCGGCTATGGCTGCACCACCTGCATCGGCAACTCCGGCCCGCTGCCCGAGGCCATTTCGGCCGCCGTCAACGAGGGCGACCTGGTCGCCGTCTCGGTGCTGTCGGGCAACCGCAACTTCGAGGGCCGGGTGAACCCGGACGTGCGCGCCAACTACCTGGCGTCGCCGCCGCTGGTGGTCGCCTACGCCCTCGCCGGCTCCATGACCATCGACCTGTCGAAGGAGCCGATCGGCCAGGACGCCAAGGGCAAGGACGTCTTCCTCAAGGACATCTGGCCGACCTCGGCCGAGATCGCCGCCATCCAGCGCAAGACCGTCACCAACGAGCTCTTCGCCAAGCGCTACAAGGACGTCTTCAAGGGCGACAAGAACTGGCAGGGCATCAAGGTGGCCGGCGGCCAGACCTACGCCTGGGACGCCGGCTCGACCTACGTGCAGAACCCGCCCTACTTCGCTGGCATGACCATGGAGCCGGCCCGCGTCACCGACATCGTCGAGGCGCGCGTGCTGGGGGTGTTCGGCGACTCGATCACCACCGACCACATCTCGCCGGCCGGTTCGATCAAGAAGACCTCGCCCGCCGGCCAGTACCTGGTCGAGCACGGCGTCGATCCGCTGGACTTCAACAGCTACGGCGCCCGCCGCGGCAACCATGAAGTGATGATGCGCGGCACCTTCGCCAACATCCGCATCCGCAACAGGATCACCCCCGACATCGAGGGCGGCGTCACCAAGCACTTCCCCTCGGGCGAGGTCATGTCGATCTACGACGCGGCCATGCGCTACCAGTCGGAGGGCCGTTCGCTGGTCGTCTTCGCCGGCAAGGAATACGGCACCGGCTCGTCGCGCGACTGGGCCGCCAAGGGCACCCGCCTGCTCGGCGTTCGCGCCGTCATCGCCGAGAGCTACGAGCGCATCCACCGCTCGAATCTGGTCGGCATGGGCGTGGTCCCGCTGCAGTTCAAGGTCGACGGCTGGTCCAAGCTGGGCCTGACCGGCGAGGAGATCGTCACCATTCGCGGGCTCGAGACCGTGCGGCCCCGGCAGGAGCTGATGGTCGAGCTGTTCCGCCCCTCGGATGGCAAGATGGCCCGCTTCCCGGTCCGCTGCCGCATCGATACCCCGACCGAGCTCGAATACTTCAAGGCCGGCGGCGTCATGCCCTTCGTGCTGCGCAACCTGGCGCGGGGCGGGTGAGGTCAGGCCCCGTCGGCGCCGCTCGCCCCTCGGGCGACTCACGCATTGGTGAGCGGCGCGGGCGCGGGTGATGGGCTTTAAGGTTACGCCATGAGGCGGATCGCGCTTGCACTGCTGCTGTTGCTGGCCGCCGCGCCCCTGGGCGCGGCCCCGGCTCGCGCGCGTCCCTCGGCTGCGCCGGTGGTCGTGGAGCTGTTCACGGCCCAGGGCTGCTCGGACTGCCCCGAGGCCAACCAGCTGCTAATGCGCCTGGCCGACCAGCCCAACGTCATCGCCCTGACCTACGCGGTCGACTATTGGGACTATCTCGGCTGGAAGGACACCTTCGCCCGTCCGGAGTTCGCCGCCCGCCAGCGCGCCTATCGCAAGGCGATGAAGCTCAGGGACGTCTACACGCCCCAGATCGTGGTCGACGGAAAGCGCCAGCTGACTGCGGTCGAGGCCGACGAGGTCGAGGCGGCGGTGCGCGAGGAGGCCCGCCGCGACGTCTACCAGCCGGACATGCAGTTCATGGGCGATCGCGTCGCCGTCGGGTCAGGCCGGGCCGTGCGCGGCGGGGCCGCCGTCTGGCTGGTGCGCTACGACGCCCATGTGCAGGACGTCGAGGTCCGCCGGGGCGAGAACCGGGGCCAGACCGTGCGGCATGGCAACGTGGTGCGCGAACTGGTCCGCCTGGGAAGCTGGCGCGGCCGCCCCGCCATGTTCCGGCTGCCGCGGGCCGCAGGACCGGATCTCCGAACCGTGGTGATCGTCCAGTCGGAGCGCACCGGAGCCGTGATCGCCGCTGCGCGGCGCTAGGGCCCTAGCCGAAGGCGGCGCGCAGCTCCTTGAGGATCGCCAGTGAGCCGCAGACGTCGTCGAACATCATCCTGGCGCGATCCCGGCCGTCGGTGGCCTTGAACATCGAACCGGGCTCGAAGCGGTCCCCGCCGGTAATGGCGATCAGCGCCTCTTCCGGTCCGACGTAGGCGAACACCTTGCCCTTGCCGCGCAGCTCCAGCAGGCGGTTCTGCAGAGTCGGCGAGGCCAGCAGGCTCGTCGCCTCGCCCGGGTTGGTCGAGTAGACCTCGAAGCGCTTCTCGAACTCCGGATTGGCCTCGAACTTGATCCGCTGCATCCCCGGTTCCGGCTTGAAGAAGTTGAACAGCCCCTTGTCGGGCGTGATCACCGTAACGCCGGCTCCGCCCGCGCGGCCGAAGCCGTACATCTGCCCCTGGAACACGGTCGTGCGATTCTTGCCCGAGCCCTGCTGCAGGTGGGCCTCGTAGATCGCGAAGGGCTTGCCCGCCTCGTCGCGGCCGCGGAACAGGTCGGTGAAGGTCTGCTCCGACAGCCAGCTGCCGAACAGGGACTTGCGAACGCCCATGTAGAAGGGCGGCTCGAAGCCGGAGTCGACGTACTCGAGGCCGCCGCGCAGGGCGAGCGCCGTCAGCATGGGTTGCTTCAGCCCCCGCCGAGCCGCCTCCACCGGACGAAAGGCGAAGATCAACACGCCGACCAGGCAGACGATGAAGACCCCGGCCCCGATGCCTCCGCTGTGCAGCATGATGCCGGCGAGGACGGCGAGGACCAGCACGCCCAGTCCGCCGCCGACCATCACCATCCAGAACTGCTTCACGGCCGCGGCGCGGACCATCTCGATGCCGTCGATCTGCGACTTCACCGGCTCGGCGGCGCAGACTTCCTCGAACTGGGCGGCGGTGAACTCGGTCATGTGGCGGCTCCCCGATTCTGGGGGGATGCTAGCCACGCGGCCGGGCTTCGCAAACCACTGAAAGGGGCGGGGCGGCGGCGGGCCCGGAAACGAAAACGCCCGGGCGACCGAGGGGGGGAGGGAGGTCGCCCGGGCGTCTTTCGCTAGGAGGGTCGTCGACCGACCGGAGCCCAGCTAAATCCAGGGGGGCTGGGGGGGCTGTTCAGGATCCGGGACCAAGCGTGACCCCGACCGGTCGACGGTTGCAATGTCGGGGCGCAGTCAGGCGCGCGAAGGACCGAATTGGGACCATTTCGTGTCCCTTGCTGACCGGCGTTTAATCTTTGCCGGGGCGTGGGGACGCGGCCACAAGCTGGGCCGTTCGAAGACCGCTTCCGCAACGGACGAAAATGGGGTTAGCCTCGCCCTGATGAGTATCGACGCCTGGATGCCCAGCGCCCAGCCGGGGGCCGTTTTCTTCGATCGCCGCGAGCTTGATCGCATCCTCAGGCTTTATGGCCGCATGGTCGCCGCCGGCGAGTGGCGCGACTACGCCATCGAGACGGGCTCGGGGTCAGTGGCCTTCTTCATCTTCCGCCGCAGTTCCGAGGCGCCGCTCTACCGCATCGAAAAACGGCCGGCCCTCGCGCGGCGTCAGGGCGCCTGGGCCCTGATCGGGCACGGCGGCCACGTGCTGAAGCGCGGTCACGAGCTCGAACCGCTGCTGAAGTATTTCGACCGCAAGCGTCTCTCGGTGGTCTGAAACGGAAAACGCCCCGGCCGGGCGGCCGGGGCGCTCGTATTCCGTACGGATCGTGCGATCAGCGGCGCACGCCCACGAACATCAGGATGAAGCGGAACAGGTTCACGAACTGGACGAAGAGGCTCAGCGCGGCGTCGTAGGACGCCACCGTCATCATCTCCGCGTGACCGGCCGTGGCGTAGTAGGCCAGCTTCATCTGCTGGGTGGTGGCGGCGATCAGCACCGCCGTCAGCACGATCCCGATGCCGCACATGGCCAGGAAGACCATCGGCGGCAGGCCGCCGCCCAGGAGCGGCAGCAGGATGAAGGACGCCACCAGGCCCCACATGGCCAGGCCCATGAGGTTGCCGATGCCCGAGAGGTTGCGCTTGGTGACGTAGCCCATGACGCTGAGGCCCAGGAAGCCGATCGAGGCGGCCAGCAGGGCGACGGCGATGGATGGTCCGGTGAAGAGGGCCAGATAGACTGCGGTCGAGGCGCCCACGAGCGCGACGATCAGCCAATAGGTCAGCATGGCGCCCATCGCCGAACGCATCAGGGCCCCGGAAAGGAGGATGATGCCGATCGGCGCGAGACCCACGATCCAGCCCACGGCCGTATAGCCGGCGAACTGGTCGCCTTCGAACCGATACATGGCCTGCATGAAGGCCGGTGAGGAGGCGCCGGCGTAGGCGACTGCGGCCGCCACCAGCAGTCCGAGGAACAGCTTGTTGTAGACGCCGATCAGGAACTTGCGCAGTCCCTGGTCGACCGCCATGTCGGCCGAGCTGGGGACCTGGATGTGATGACCCTGGAAATCGCTCATCGCGATGATTCTCCCTAACGGCCGCGATGGGCGGCCGGTCGCGGTATTATGTGGCCGCAGGCCGGGCCGGGCGCAAGGTGGGCCAAGGGGTTTCGTGAGCGGTCCGCGAGCCCTAGGATTCGCCCATGATCCGCCTCTTCACCGCCGTGGAAATTCCCGCCCCGATCGCCGAATCCCTGAGCCGTCGGCAGCAGGGCCTGCCGGGCGCGCGCTGGCGCCCGCGTGAGGCCTTGCACATCACCCTGGCGTTCTACGGCGAAATCCACGAGGCGGTCGCCGCCGAGCTGGACGCCGCCCTCGCCGAGCTGCGCGCCCCGGCCCTTCAGGTCGAACTCGCCGGCGCCGGCGCCTTCGGGGAAGGCGCGGACATTCGGGCGGTCTGGGCCGGGGTCGAGCGCAACGAGGCCCTGAACGATCTCGCCGCTCGATGCCAGGCGGTGGGGCGCAAGCTGGGCGTGCCGGTCGAGAAGCGCGCCTACCGGCCGCACGTCACCCTGGCCTACCTGCGCCGCCCCGATCCGGACCGGGTCGCCGCCTGGATCGCCGGCCACAACCTGCTGCACTCTCCGCCGTTCGCGGTCGACTGGTTCGGTCTCTGGTCCAGTTGGCTGTCGAAGGACGGCTCGCGCTACGAGCTCGAACGCGACTATTCCCTCCGGCCCTGAAGGCGTCCGTCCATGACCCCCCTCCGCTCCGTCCTGTTCGTTCCCGGCTCCAATCCGCGTGCGATCGACAAGGCGCGCGCCCTGGCCTGCGACGTGGTCATTCTGGATCTCGAGGACGCGGTCGGCCCCGACGACAAGGCCGCGGCGCGGGACGCCGTCGCCGGCGCCGTTCGCGCGGGCGACTTCGCAGCGCCCCTGCTGGCGGTCCGGGTCAACGGCGAGGACACGCCCTGGGCCACGGACGATCTGGCGATGCTGGCCGCGGCCCGGCCGGCGGCGGTGCTCATCCCCAAGGTGGGCTCGCCGGACGAACTTCGTCGCGCCCGGGCGGCCCTGCCGGAGTCCATTCGCCTCTGGGCCAACATCGAGACCTGTCTGGGGGTGCTGGAGGCGCGGGCCATCGCCGGCTGCGCGGCCGAGGCCGGACTCGACGCCCTTGTCTTCGGACAGAATGACCTGTCCCGCGACTTTGGCCGGCGGCCCTCCAGGGATCGGCGCATGCTGCACACGGCCATGGGGCTTACCGTGCTGGCGGGCCGTGCGGCCGGGCTGGGCCTGGTGGACGGCGTCTTCAACGACTTCTCGGACGCCGAGGGTTTCGAGCGGGAATGCCTCGAGGGCCGGGCCTTTGGATTCGACGGCAAGGCGGTGATTCACCCCGCCCAGATCGAGGCCGCCAACCGCATCTATGCGCCCAGCCCGGATGACCTCGCCTGGGCCACGGCCGTGGTTGCGGCGTTCGACGATCCGGTCAACGCGGGCAAGGGCGCAGTGCGTGCGGCCGGCGGCATGGCCGAACGACTGCACCTCTACCAGGCGCGACGCCTGCTGGCCGCCTCCGGGAGGGCCTAGCGCTTCACCACCATCGAAACTCCGTCCCCGACCGTGGCGAGGGTCATGTCGACGCGGTCGTCCTCGGCGATCTTCGCGGCGAGCGCGCGCAGCGCTGTGGTGTCGGCGTCCGACTCGTCGGGGTCGGTGACGCGCCCGGACCAGAGCATGTTGTCGATCAGCATCAGCCCCCCCGCGCGCAGCAGGGTCAGGCCCCGCTCGTAGTAGGCGTCGTAGCCCGACTTGTCGGCGTCGATGAACATCAGGTCGAACTGGCCGGCCCGGCCATCGTCGATGAGCCCGTCCAGGCTGTCGAGGGCCGGACCGATGCGGGTCTGGATCAAGTCCGCCACGCCGGCCTCGGCCCAGTAGCCGCGCGCCCGCGCCACGAACGCCTCGGCGATATCGCAGGCGATCAGTTCGCAGTCGGCGCCATGCATGTCCTTCAGGGCCAGGGCCACGGCGGTGGAGGAGTAGCCGGTGAAGACGCCCACCTCGAGGACGTGGCGGGCCCGGATGGCGCGCGCCATCACCTGCATGAATCCGCCTTGCTCCGGGCTGATCTGCATGCGCGCGATGTCGCCCATGGCGTTGGTCTCGGACCGGCAGCGCGCCAGGACGGGGTGCTCACGGGCCCCGTGGGCCTGGACGTAGGCCCGCACGGCGTCGGAAACGAATTCGGAGGCGGACATGGCTTTCCTTCAGGTTTCGGCCGGCGTCGCGGCCAGGTAGTCGGCCGACTGCATCTCGCGCAGGCGCGACGCGGTGCGCTCGAACTCGAAGGCCCCGTCGCCGCGGGGGTAGAGGGCCTCCGGCTCCGCCGCCGCCAGCACCACGAGGCGGTCGCGGTCTTCATACAGGGCGTCCACCAGGGTGACGAAGCGCTTGGCCGCGTTTCGGTGCTCGGGGCCCAGCACCGGCACGTCCTCGATGAAGACGGTGTGAAACCGGTGGGCGATGGCGAGGTGGTCCTGCGGACCCAGCGGGGCGACGCAGAGATCGTCGAACGAGGCGCGGAGCTGTCCGCCCACGGCTCGGGGAAACTCCAGCCGCCGTCCCAGCACCTCCAGCACGGCGCCGACCTCGCGGTTCACGTCCGTCAGGTCCCGCCAGAGACGGTCGAAGCCGTCCCGCGCGGCAGGTTCCTGCGGACTGAAATAGACCTGGGCGCCCAGCAGCCGGTCGAGACGGAAGTCCCGGGGCCCGGCCACCGGCGTGACCTCGCAGCGGTCCGCGATCAGCTCGATGAAGGGCAGGAACAGCTGGCGGTTGATGCCGTCCTTGTAGAGATCGGCGGGCGGCCGGTTGGAGGTGGCCACCAGGGTGACGCCCCTGTCGAACAGCTGTTCGAACAGGCGGCCCAGGATCATGGCGTCGGCGATATCGGTGACCTGCAGTTCGTCGAAGCAGAGAAGGGCCGCGCGCTCGGCGATGACGGCGGCCACCGGTTCGATCGGATCGTCCCCGCGGTAGGCGCCGAACGCGGCCTTGCGCTGGGCGGCCGAACCCTCGCGCCACGTCTTCACCAGGGCATGGACCTCGGCCATGAAGCCGTGGAAATGGCGGCGTTCCTTGCGGTCCACCGGGGCGGAGTCGAAGAACAGGTCCATCAGCATGGACTTTCCCCGCCCGGGCGGCCCCCACAGGTAGACCCCTCTGGGCGCCTCGCCGCGCGACGCCTTGAGGCGACGCAGCCAGCCGCCCTTGCGGGTCGCCAGCGCCGCCTCGACCCGGACCAGGGCGGCCACCGCCGACGCCTGGGCCGGATCGGGGTTGATGCGTCCGTCCGCGACGAGGCGGTCGTAGGCGGCGCGGAGGGAAGCGGTCATGGGCTCCGGTTAGCGCGAGCCGCCGCGGGTCGCAAACGGGACAGGCGTCCGCCGCGGCCCGCCTTATCGCTCCATAAGGAAAACCGGGGTTCGCCGGCGGGGAATCTCGTTGCGTCTGCCCGCCAAGCGCCTACATGGGTTCCAGCGCGGACGGAGCCGCGGCCCAACCTGATTTCGGAGACTGTCCATGAGCTATCGCGTCGCCGTCGTGGGCGCCACGGGCGCGGTGGGCCGCGAGATGATGGACATCCTCGAGGATGTCGAATTTCCGGTCTCGGACATCCATGCGGTGGCCTCCCGCAAGTCGGTGGGCATGGACGTCGCCTTCGGCGACCGCATGCTCAAGTGCGAGGATCTCGAGCAGTTCGACTTCTCGAAGGTCGACATCGTGCTGATGAGCGCCGGCGGAGAGGTCTCCAGGGCGTGGTCGGAACGGATCGGCCGCGCCGGCCCCATCGTCATCGACAACTCTTCGGCCTGGCGGATGCACCCGGAGGTGCCACTGATCGTGCCGGAGGTGAACCCCGACGCCATCTGGGACGCCAAGAAGAAGAACATCGTCGCCAACCCCAACTGTTCGATCGCCCAGCTGGTGGTCGCGCTGAAGCCCCTGCACGACGCCACCCCGATCAAGCGGGTGGTGGTTTCGACCTACCAGTCGGTCTCGGGAGCCGGGAAGAAGGGCATGGACGAGCTTTGGGACCAGACCAAGGGCGTCTTCGTCCTGGGCCCCGGCGAGCCCAAGGTCTTCACCAAGCAGATCGCCTTCAACCTCATCCCGCACATCGGCCCCTTCGGCCCCGACGGCTACACCGGCGAGGAGCAGAAGATGATCGAGGAGCTGCACAAGATCCTCGACCCGTCCATCGCCATCACCACGACCTGCGTGCGGGTGCCGGTGTTCGTCGGCCACTCCGAGAGCGTCAACATCGAGTTCGACGGTCCCATGGAGCCGGACGAGGCCCGGGCCATCCTGCGCGAGGCGGAGGGGGTGCAGGTGATCGATAAGCACGAGGACGGCGGCTACATCACGCCCAAGGAGGCGGCGGGCGAATTCGCCGTCTATGTCAGCCGCATCCGCAAGGATCCGACCGTCGACTTCGGCCTGAACCTGTGGGTCGTGTCCGATAACCTGCGCAAGGGCGCGGCGCTGAACGCCGTGCAGATCGCCCAGCTGCTGGATCGCGAGGGCGTGCTCTCGCCGGCGCTGGTGTGACCGCCGCCGGGGACGCGCAGCAGTACCCCCAGGCCCGCGCGGCCCTGGTCTCGGGCGTCGCCTGCTACGCCATCTGGGGTCTGGCCCCGCTGGTCTTCCAGCAGATGGGCCATGCGGGGGCCGACGCCTGGGAGATCATGGGACACCGCGCCGTCTGGTCGGTGCTGTGGGCCGGCGTTCTGGTGCTGCTCGCCCGGCAGGGGCGGCAGGTGTTCGAGGTGTTTCGCCAGCCGCGCACCCTGGGATTGCTGGCTCTGTCGACCGCCTTGATCGCGGCCAACTGGACGTTGTTCGTCTGGTCCGTGAACAACGGGCGCACGCTTGAGACCAGCCTCGGCTACTACTTGAATCCCTTGATCAACATGGCGGCGGGAGCGCTGCTGTTCCGCGAGCGCATCGACCGCTTCGGTCAGGTTGCGATCGGCCTGGCCGCGGTCGGCGTCGGGGTGCAGGCCTGGGCGCTGGGGCATGCGCCCCTGATCTCCCTGACCCTGGCGTTCAGCTTCGGCGCCTACGGCATCATCCGAAAGTCGGTGAAGGCCGACGCCCAGACCGGCCTGTTCATCGAGTGCCTGTTCCTGACCCTGCCCGGCGTGGCCTACCTGTGGTTTCTCGCCGCCAGCGGCCAGGGCCACTTCCTGGACAGCCCCGCCACCGCCTTCTGGCTGCTGCTGGCCGGACCGTTCACGGTCGGACCGCTGATGCTGTTCTCCTGGGCCGCGCGGCGCATGCCGCTGTCGACCATGGGCTTCCTGCAGTTCCTGGCGCCGACCCTCAGTTTCTGCATCGGGGTCAGCCAGGGTGAACCCTTCGGCGTCCTGCGCGCTGTTTCGTTTGGCTTCATCTGGGCGGGAGCTGCGGTCTTCGCGCTGGGCGCCTTCCGGCGGCTGAGGGCGGCCCGGGCCGTGCTCAAGGGGCCCGTGGACACGGTCGAGGAATGCCTGGTCGCGCCGATGGACCCGATGGGGCAGGATGCGCTGGATGAGTCAGTCTCCCCGAAAGCGCAGCGGAACCCCTCCGCCTGAGGGCCCCCCGCCGCGGGTCAGCTTTACCGCCGAGGCCGCCGTCGGGACGCCGCGGCCAGCCACGCGTAAGGCGCTCGCCCTGGCGGCGATCATTCTGGGCTCGTCGCTCGCCTTCATCGACAGCTCCATTGTCGGCGTCGCCTTGCCGGCCATCCAGGGCGAGCTGAACGCCAGTCCGGGCCTGATCCAGTGGGTGACCAACGGTTACCTGCTGGCGCTGGGCGCGCTCGTGCTGGTCGGCGGCGCGGCCGGCGATCGCTACGGGCGCCGCCGGGTCTTCATCGCCGGGACCGTCATCTTTACCGTCGCCAGCGTGCTCTGCGGCGCCGTATGGACCGCCGAGAACCTGATCGCCGGTCGAATTCTGCAGGGCCTCGGCGCGGCCCTGCTGGTTCCGACCGCCCTGGCGCTGATCCCGGTTTGTTTCGACAGCCACGAGCGGGGTCGCGCCTTGGGGGTGTGGGCCGGGGCCAGCGCCCTTGGCGCCGCGCTCGGGCCGGTCCTGGGGGGCTGGCTGACCGACGCCGTGACCTGGCGGGCGGTCTTCCTGATAAACGTGCCGGTCGCCGTACTGGCGGTGCTGCTGGCCGTGTTCGCCATACCGGAAAGTCGGGATCGCGAGGCGGGATCACCCGACTGGCTCGGGGCTGGGCTGGCGGTGCTTACCCTCGGGCTGCTGGGCTGGGGTCTCTCGGCGGCGACCGAGTGGGGCCTGGCCTCGCTGCGCTTCTGGGCCGTGCTCACCGCCTCCGCCGCCGCCCTCGCCGCCTTCCTCGCCGTGGAGAAACGCGCCCGCCAGCCCATGCTGCCCCTGGCCCTGTTCCGCTCCCGCGCCTTCACGGGGGTGAACCTGGCGACCGTCAGCCTTTACCTGGCGCTGTCCGGCGTCCTCTACCTGCTTCCCTTCGAGTGGATGCGTGTTGACGAAGTCAGCGCCACCCAGGTCGGGGCCGGCCTGCTGCCCTTCGCCGCCATCATGGGTCTGGGTTCGCCCCTTGCCGGTCGGCTGGCCGAGCGGATCGGCCCGCGGCCTTTCCTGGTCGGCGGGCCCGCCCTTGTCGCCGCAGGGCTGCTCTTGATGATCTGGCCGCCGGTCGGGGCCGACTACTGGACCGCTTGGTTCCCCGGCATTGTCCTCCTGGCCCTGGGCATGACCGTCACCGTAGCGCCGTTGACCGCCGCCCTGTTCTCGTCGGTAGACGCGCACCGGGCCAGCGTCGCCTCGGGTGTCAATAACGCCGCCGCCCGGATCGGCGGAATGGTCGCGATCGCACTGTTCACCCTTGTCCTCAGCCTGGCGTTCGAGGGAGCCCTCCAGCGCGCCGACGCCGGCGCGCGGCTGGCGGCGGTCATGGGCGGGGGTGGTTTCCAGGGTGCGGTGAGCGAAGTCGAGAAGGCCGCCTTCCGCCTGGGCTTCCAGATCTGCATGGGGGTCGGCGCATTGTTCGCCCTGGCAGCCTCGGCCGCCGCGGCTCTTACCGCGCCGAAGGGCCCCGCTCCCTCAGCTGACTAGAGGCCGGCGTAGACTGCGTTGATGAGGGCCACGGGCCTCGGGTCACCCAGGAGGTGCGGCGACTGCCTGTTCATGACGTAGGCTCCCGAGACGCGCATCTCGGGATCCGCGAAGGCGCAACTGCCGCCCCAGCCGGAATGACCGACCGTCAGCTCGCCCGGACCGTAGATGTTCAGGCCGGCGTTGCGCAGAAAGCCCGCCGCCCAGCTGAGGGTGAAGGGCAGCACCTTGTCCGGCCCATGTACGCGTTCGCGTGTCGCCTTGGCCAAGGTCATGCGGTCAAGAACCTCGGCCCCCCCAATTCGGCCCTCGTTCGCCACGACACCCAAGATTCGCGCCAGGGCGGGGGCGGTCGCGTGCAGGTGGGTGGAAGGCGTGTCCATGCGCCGCCAGTCCGCGTCGCCCTTGCCCCCGGGGGACGAGCCCCGGTCGAGAAAGGCCGAGCGCTTGATCGCGTCGATCTCCCCCAGCACCGGCGGGGCGGGCGGCTTGCGGATCTCCGGAACGCGGGGGTATTCGCTTTCCGGCAGACCCAGCCAGAGGTCCAGGTCAAACGGCAAGGCCAGATCCTCCCGAACCGCGGCCCCCATGTTGCGACCGTCGATGCGGCGGAACACCTCGTTGGCCAGGTAGCCGATGGTCACGGGGTGGTAGCCGGACGCCGTCCCGGGCGGCCACATGGGGGCCTGCTCGCACAGCAGCCGAAGCACTTCGTTCCGGTCATACCAGACCAGGGGGTCCTGGCTTTCAGCGAAACCGGGCAGGCCGGCCTGGTGGCTCATCAGCTGGCCCAGGGTGACGCCGGCCTTTCCATTTTGTCCGAACTCCGGCCAAAGGCTCGCAATTGTCGTGTCGTAGTCGATGCGCCCCTGGTCCACGAGCCGCGCCATCATCAGCGCCATCACCGCCTTTCCCGTCGAGAACACGGGGGCGAGGGTCGTCTCATCCCACGGGCGCGTCCGGCTGCGGTCCGCGAACCCGCCGATCAGGTCCAGCACTATCTCGCCCTCGATCGCCACGGTGAAGCGAGCGCCGATTTCGAGTCCCTCTGCAAAGTGGCGCGCAAACAGGTCCTTCACGGCGCCGAAGCGGCCGGGGATGATCCCCCGAATATCGGGAAGAGCGTCGGTCACAACGACACTTCTACACTAACCTCGGCCAGGGGGTGCACGAGCCTCTCTCCGAGGGCGACCAGCGGGAGTTCGGATGCGCCCCGGGCCACCGCCGTGTGGGCGGCGTCTGCGGCCGCCCTGGCGGCGCGTTGTGCAGCGTCGATCGGGGACTCCCCGCGGATCAGTCCCGCCGAGAAGACGGCCGTCACGAGATCTCCCCCGCCGTGCGGAACGCCGTCCAGTCGCGGGTGACTGAACAGGGTGGCTCGGTTCTCAGTCACCAGCGCCAGGCCAATGCGGCCGTCGCCCGCGGGAACGGAGGTGACCAGCGCTGGCTTGCCCAGGGCCCTCGCCGCCGCGATCGCTCCTGCGGCGCTCGTGAAGGGCGGTCGTCCGGAGAGACGGGCGAGCTCCCAGGCGTTTGGGGTCAGCCAGTCCGCCCGCGGAACCAGCAGACTCTCGATCGCTTCGGCCACTTCGGGCTTGACGTAGAGGCCCCCGACCTCGTCGCCCATGATCGGATCGACCACCACGAGCGCTGTGGAGCCCGCGGCCCGCACGCGGTCGATGGCGGCGGCGGCCACCTGGACCTGGCCGGCGAGGGCGAAGTACCCGCAGATCACCAGGTCAGCCCGGGCCAGCAGCCCGTTGGCCTCGATGCCGTCCAGCATCGCGGCGAAGGTCGCCGCCTCCACCGGCCCGCCGCCAGGCGGCCCCCAGCCCGGGTGACGCCCGTACAGTACCGTCGGCGCCAGCACCGGATCCACGCCGAAGGGCGTCAGCGCCAAGACCTGGGCCATGCCGCCGACACGGCTGCCGGCGACATGGCTGGAAAGGATGAGGGCGAGCGGCATGCCCCGCTTTAACGCCGCCCCGCGGCCAAGCCTAGCGGTCCCGTCTAGCTGAAGGTGTCGGCCACCCGCGGTTGACCACGGCCCTTGGGATCGGGCCCGTACGTGTTGGGCCCCGCGGTTCCGTCGAGCAGGGTGAAGACGAGCAGAACGATCGCACCGAAAGGTACGATGACCAGCAGGGCCAGCCAGCCCGAATTTCCCGAATCGTGCAGGCGTCGCACGAGCACCGCGAGGCGCGGGACCAACAAGGCGAGGAAGAGCAGCAGGCCGACGATCGCCAGACCACCCCCTATACCGGTCGCCATCCCGCTGACCTGTCCGGACTGGTCCCGCGGAGCAGCCGCCGCGACGACCGTGAACACAACGAGGAAAGCAATCATCAACAGGAATTCGAAGAGGACGAACAACCAGTATTCGCTGCGCCGTGCCCTTCCTTGGAAATCCGCGTACTTGCGGAGTGGCTGGAACATCAATTCCACGATGCATTCTCCCCCTGTGAGCCGCCAAGGTAGCGGAGCATCGGGCCGGTGTTCAAACTGAATGGGCGACGATGGCCCCATCTCCGAACAGGGACGAGTGGCGGGACTCGCGGATCATGCAGGCCCGCCTCGACCTAGTAGCGGTAATGATCCGGCTTGAAGGGCCCGTCCGGCTTCACGCCAATGTAGGCGGCCTGTTCGGCGCTCATCTTGGTCAGCTTGGCGCCGAGCTTGTCGAGGTGAAGCAGGGCGACCTTCTCATCCAGATGCTTGGGCAGGACGTAGACCCTGTTCTCGTAGGTCTTGTTGGACCACAGCTCGATCTGGGCGAGGGTCTGGTTGGTGAAGGACGCCGACATCACGAACGAGGGGTGGCCGGTGGCGTTGCCGAGGTTCACCAGCCGGCCTTCCGACAGCACGATGATCTTCTTGCCGTCCGGGAACTCGACGTGGTGCACCTGAGGCTTGATCTCGTCCCACTTGTAGTTGCGCAGGCCCGAAATCTGGATCTCGGAATCGAAATGACCGATGTTGGCGACAATCGCGTTGTTCTTCATCCGCCGCATGTGTTCGACGGTGAGGACGTCCTTGTTGCCGGTCGCGGTGATGAAGATGTCCGCTTGCTCGACAACGTCCTCGACCGTCTTGACGTCGTAGCCCTCCATCGCCGCCTGCAGGGCGCAGATCGGATCGACTTCGGTGACGATGACGCGGGCGCCGCCATTGCGGAGTGAAGCGGCCGAACCCTTGCCGACGTCGCCATAGCCCATGACCAGGGCGACCTTGCCGGCCAGCATGACGTCGGTGCCGCGGCGAATGGCGTCGACGAGACTTTCGCGGCAGCCATACAGGTTGTCGAACTTGGACTTGGTGACGCTGTCGTTGACGTTGATGGCCGGGAACGGCAGCTCGCCCTTCTCAGCCATCTGGTACAGGCGATGGACGCCGGTTGTGGTTTCCTCGGAGACGCCCTGGATGGCGTCCCGGATGGCCGAATAGAAGCCCGGCTTTTCGGCGATGTAACGCTTCATCACCGCGTATAGCGCTTCTTCCTCGTCATTGGTGGGGTTGTTGAGGAGTGAAGGATCCTTCTCGGCCTTCGGGCCAAGCACGCAGAGGAGGGTCGCGTCGCCGCCGTCGTCGAGGATCAGGTTCGGGTAGCCGCCGTCGGCCCATTCGAAGATCTTGTGGGCGTATTCCCAGTACTCGTAGAGGGTCTCACCCTTCACCGCGAAGACCGGTGTGCCGTTGGCGGCGATGGCCGCTGCGGCATGGTCCTGGGTCGAGAAGATGTTGCAGGAGGCCCAGCGCACCTCGGCGCCCAGCGCTTCCAACGTCTGGATGAGGACGGCCGTCTGAATAGTCATGTGCAGGGAGCCGGCGATACGCGCGCCCTTCAGGGGCTGCTGCTTGCCGAACTCCTCCCGCACCGCCATCAGGCCGGGCATCTCGGTCTCCGCGATGGCGATTTCCTTGTTGCCGAAGTCGGCGAGCGAGATGTCCTTGACGACGTAATCGGTCATGGCGGCGAGGCCTTTCGGGCGTGTGTCTATGTCGGATTGGCGCGCGCTATAGCCGGTTTCACCGGGGATATAAAGATATCTTTATATGATTTGACCCGACTCGCCGGACCTTGCCAGCCTAGGCCCCGCTCATCGACCGGGCGCAGGCGGCCTGCTTCGCTTTCGACATGTTCGGCGCCAGAACGATGCGCTGGATCGTCTCGGTCCCGGACCCCGCGGGCATGAAGCGATAGACTGTCTCGGTCCCGTCCGGGGCCCTTACACGCAGTCCGTATTCGACGGTGGAGTTGCCGACCTCCCCGAACTCGCGCTTCACGATCTGCATGCCGTTGCGCAGACCGGCGCGATAGGCGGGGCTATCATCGCGCAGGCCCGTGACGACGTTGTTGTTGGCGGTGGTCGCCTCAGGGTCCCAGCCACGCTCGAACCTGGCCCGGCGCACGGTTTCGATGCGTGCGCAGTCGCCAAACTGGGACTCCGGCAGCAGAACCGCCTCGCCCCTTGTCGCGTATCGTTCGTAGTCGCCGGCCAGATCAGGGCCGCCCAGATCGCGGTAGATTCGGGCGAACAGGTCCGGCGCAATCGGGCTTTCGCCCTTGTCCCGCATCTGTCTCGCGCGGTCGACCTGGGTCAGCAGAACATCATCCAGGTCGTGGCGGCCGCCGGTGGCCTGACGCAGGCGATAATCCCAGTAGAGGGCCAACAGCATGCCCCGCTGGTAGGGCAGCTTCTGAACGCGGCCATCCGACCAGAACTTCTCGACGACCGTGCTGTTGGGCGCGGTGCGATAGGGCGACACGGCGTAGGCCAGCATCGACTCGTTCACTCCGTCCACAAACTCCTGCAGGGACCAGACTCCCGAGCGCAACAGAGTTCGGTGGGTCAGAAAGTCGGTGAACCCTTCGCTGAACCAATAGCCGGCGGCCTCATTGGCCGGATCGGAAGACATCCCTCCGAGCGCCCGCGGCGACCATGTGTGCATGTGCTCGTGGGCGAGCAATTGACGCATGAAGGCCAGCTCGGTGTCGGTCCCCCCGTAGAGCGAAAAGGCGTCTCCGAGCCCCGTACCCCCGAGTGATATCGATCCGTCCTGGGGCAGCATCGGCGTGAGCGCGACGAAATAGGACTCGCCCGGCGCGCGCCAGTAGTCGCGCTGCGCCGTCAGAATGCGGGCGATCATGTCCGCCAGGTCATCGTTCCTGAACTTTGACCAGTCCCCCAGCACCCCCAAGCGCACCTCTGCGCCCTTCACCTTGCGGGTATAGGTTTTCAACCCGGGACCCCCAAGCATCACGCTCTCCTGGATGTCTCCGACGAACAGGCGCGCCCCCTGGGCCGAGTGATCCAGGTCCGAGGCCACCCGCCATCCGGCCGGAATGCCCCCCCAGCGAAAATCGGCCGGGCGCGACGGGTCTGCGCCAGGTGTCGCGAAGACGCCGTGTCCGATGGCCGAAAACCAGCTCGGCCGCACGATGGGGCGATAGGGATTGCCGCGGGTCTTGCCGACCTGGGGGTCGGAGTCGTAGGCGGTGAGGACGCGATAACGGACGGTGATCTCGGCGCCCGGCGCATGGGTCAGGACGCGGCCCTCGGGCCCGTCCTCGCGAGCAGCGGCGCCTTCGACCGACAGGTCGCTTACATGTCTCCAGTACTCCGTCTCTCCGGCCCATTGGCTGGGCAGATCCAGCCGCGTCTCGCCGTCAGCGTCACCGCGAAAACGGATTTCAATCGCCAGGGAGGTGAGGACGCCGTCTGACACCACCGGGGCGGCGCTATAGTGCACCGTCGGGTCGGAGGTCGGATGGGCGGCGGATGGGGCGATGGCGCCCGACCAGAGGAAAACTGCGGCGGCGGACAGGATGAGGCGTTTGGCGTACATGCCGAAAGCCTAGCCAAGCGGAGCCGTAGAGCCGAATTAATTGGCTGTAAGGCCTCAACCCCCTGACATCGAGCGGGCGCAGGCGGCCATCCTCTCGGGCGACATGCCCTGCGTCAGCACGATCTCCTGAAGCAGAATGCGCCGCGCGCTTTGAGGGCGATAGCGGATGAGCTGGCCCGCACCACCCTTGTCTACGACCTGATACATCAGTTCGACGCGCGGATCGTTGTCGACCGGGGGGGACAGCCTTCCGATGATGCGCATGCCGTTTCTCAGACCAGCCGCGTAGGCGGGCCCCGCCTCGTCGACCCCCTGGACGACGCCGCCAGCGGCGTTCGTCCGCGCGGAATCGAAACCCCGGTCGAAGGCGCGGGTTTCGGTGGTGACGATCCGGGCGCAGTCGCCGAACAGGTCTTCGGGCAACAGCAACGGCCGACCATTGTCCACCAGATCGGTCATGTCTGTCCCAAGCTCGCCGCCGAAAGCGGCATAGGCGACCTGGAGGTTCTCCACCGCAGATCCGTCACGGGCCTGAGCGGCGGCGCGGTCTCGCATGGCGCGCACCACGTCATCGAGGTCACGGGCGCCGTGGGTGTGCTGGCGCAACCTCTGGTCCCACAGGGCGGCCAGCAGAAGACCCCGCTGATAGGGCAGGTCGGCGATGGCGGGGTCCTCCCAGAAGCCCTGCGCCACCACGGCGTTCGGAGCGCCAATGACAGGCGAGTTGGCGTAGTCGCGCAGGATGCGGTTGTAGTCCGCCACGAACTCTTCCGGCGTCCAGAGGCCCGAGCGGAGCAGGATCCGGAGAGTGTAGAAGTCCGTGAATCCTTCGCTCAGCCAGTAGTCCAGGGGCTCATCACGACCGGTCCGGACCCCACCGACGCGCGTTGGGAACCAGACATGCTCGTGTTCATGGGTGACGATGTGGCGCAGCGCCGGCTCGTCCACCTCGGTGGTCGACCAGAGCGAGAAGGCGTCACCGAGCCCGACCCCGTACTGCGCCGTACCCTGGCCCGGAGGAGAGGCCATGGGCGTAACGGCGACGAAGAAGTCCTGTCCCTTCTCACCCCAGAAGTCCGCGGCGGAAACAGCGATCCGGTCGATGAGGTCCGCCATCTGGCGAGGACTGAATTTCCAGTCGCCGTGCATTGCGATACGGATGCGTCCCCCCGCCGCCTCCGTGGTCACCATGTGCAGGTCGGAACCGCCGACGAGAACGCTGTCGAGGAGGTCGCCGGTGTCCTGCACGCCCCCGGCGTGGTCGAGGTCGGACGCAACGGCCCAGCCCGCCGGCACGGGACCCCAGTGAAATGTGACGGGACGCCCAGCGGGACCCGCGACCTCGGCGAAGGTGGCCCAGCCCAGGGCGGTGAACCGGTCCGGCCGCACCACCGGGCGGAAGGGCGGGCCCTCGCCGGCCGTCAGTTCGCCCCTGAAATCCTGCCGCACGCGGTAACTGAGAGTGATGGGCGCTCCCGGAGCGGCGGCGAGTTGGTATTCCGAGGCCGAAACCTTCTTGAGCCTGGCCCCGGTTGCCGTGACGTCGTGAATCGCCCGGTAGAGCTCTTCTGCGCCAGACCACCGGTCCGGCATTCGCAGGTTGGTGAGCCCGTCGGCGTCGCCCTTCAGGGACATGCGCACCACCAGACCCGTCAGCTGCCCCGCCGAAACCTCGGGCGATACTTCGTAGGCGATGGGATCCAGGGCGGCGGGCTCGGGGGCCGCGCTTCGCGCGACCCCCGTCCCTGAGGCGATGATGCAAGCCAGACCGGCGAGAAGCCAACGGCGCATGGTGACGGTCCCCCGACTGCGTCGAGGACCGACCCTAACGGAATGCCCTGCCGGGGAAATGCGACCGGTGGTAGCTTGGCCGTTGTGCGCCGCGTCAACGGACGCCTGTGCACCACTGTCCCAGCAGTCCGGCCGGCGTCTCGCCGCACAGACCGATCCACCAAACGTCCGTGGAGCCGATCCCGAACTCCTTGACGCGCCACTTGCCGCCTACCAGCTGCAGGACGGCCTCTGTGTGGACCCCATCGGCTTCCGGTTCGGGGTTACGAATAGCCCCGCCGCCCTTCAGCTGCGGATTCACCCGGACAAAGGCCCAGCCGCCGCCGACCCGGATTTCTTCGACGACGAATTCGATGGGCCGCACCCCCAGTTGGCGCTCCACAGCAGGACGCAGCGCGTCGAGGATGGCCTTGCGCTGGGGAGAGCCGGGGCCCGGGGAGGTGTAGGCGGCGGAAAAAGCCATCAGCGCCAGGGCGGCGACCGCCACGAACAGTCTCTGCATCAGAACCTCCCGGGAATTGCGGTGAAGCTATGCGAGGCTTCAGCCGGCTTCAATTCCATACCCCCGGGAAGCGGCGCCGGACCGAGACGCCTGCGCGGCGGCGCTACTTTTCCTCGTCGAAGCGGCACTGCACCAGGGCGGAGAGGGTCTCCACCGCAGTGTCGGCGTCCGGCCCCTCGGCCTCGATGTCGATAGTCGAGCCAGGACCGGCCCCGAGCATCAGCAGGCCCATGATCGACAGGGCGTCGACCGCCACCCCGTCCTTCACCACCTTGACTTCGGACTGGAAGGCCGACGCCGCCTTGACGAACTTGGCCGACGCCCGGGCATGCAGGCCGCGTTCGTTGCAGATTTCGACCGTCCGCTTCGACGTCATGCGACCCCGCCGCTCCTACTTCTCTCCGGCCAGCACGTAGGAGGCCACGGAGATGTACTTGCGGCCCGCCTCCTGGGCGAGATGCACGCATTCGTCGAGACTGGCCTTGTGGCGCACGCCTGCCAGCTTGATCAGCATGGGCAGGTTGAGCCCGGCGATAACCTCGGCGCCGGTCTGACTCATGGTTGTGATGGCCAGGTTGGACGGCGTGCCGCCGAACATGTCGGTCAGCAGGATGACGCCTTCTCCGGTGTTCACAGCGGCTGCGGCGTCGAGGATGTCCTGCCGGCGGCGCTCCATGTCGTCTTCCGGGCCGATGCAGATCGCCGCCACGCCGCGTTGCGGCCCGACGACATGCTCCATCGCGGAAATGAATTCGGCCGCCAGCCCGCCATGGGTGACGATCACGAGCCCGATCATCCGAACCTCTTGCTCAGTTTCGAGCCCCTCTCGAACCGTCGGCCGTCCGCAAGGCGCGGTGGACGAAGGGCGCTAGATAGGCCCAAGCCGCCGCCGTTCCAAGCATTCCCTATTTTTCGCGGCGCGTCGAAAGGGCGCGGTCGACCTTGATGAGGGCCGAAGCCTCCAGCGGATTCAGATGGATACAGGGCAGGTCGATGCCTTGGAGCGCCATGGTCTCGGGGGCCGGCAACCGCTCGACCTCGCTGGAATCACAGACCACCGCCAGGCAGGCCCGGGCGAATTGCAGCGCCGGCTCGATTTCTATGCCCAGTCCGCGCGCTTCGATCCGGTCCGCGATGGCTTCCGGAGCCCGCGCCCAAAGGGAGCCGCCCGAGGGCCAGACACAGCTGTAGTCATCGGAAACCAGCCGCCAGCCGGCCTGCAGCGCACGAAGCGCCAGGTCGCTCTTGCCGGCCCCGGATGGACCGAAGATGAGGGCGCAGCGCCAGCCGCCATCGCAGTATTTCGCCACTGCGCCGGCGTGGACCACCTCGGTCAAAGTTCAGCCTCCGGCAGGCGCACGGTGAAGACCGCGCCGATGCGCTCGCCCTTTTCATTGACGCGGTTGTCGGCGCGGACGTCTCCGCCGTGCGCCTCGACGATCTGTCTCGCGATTGCCAGTCCCAAGCCCGAGTTCCCCCCGAAAGCCGTTCCCTTGGGACGCGAGGTGTAGAACCGTTCGAAGACCGACTCCAGATTTTCCGGCGGAACGCCAGGGCCGTCATCCTCCACCCGAACCACCGCCCACGGACCCTCATCGCCCGCGGCCCGGTCAAGCGAAACGCGGACCTCGCCGCCCTTGGGGCTGAATGAGCGCGCGTTGTCGATCAGATTGCGGAACACTTGGCCAAGCGGACCTTCCCGTCCCGACACCCGCAGTCCCTGCGACGGCGCGCTGAGGCTGACCCCGACATCGCCGGCGACAAAGTCCTGTCGGTACAGGGAGGTTATCTCGCCCAGCAGGCGGTTCAGGTCGATCGCCCGGGGCGCGTCGCGGGAGAGCTCTGCATCCAGGCGGGACGCGTTGGAGATGTCGGTGATGAGTCGATCGAGACGGCTGACGTCCTGCTTGAGCAGGGTCGTGAGACGGTCGCGCTGGGCGGCGGTCTTCACCAGCTCGAGGGTCTCGAGCGCCGAACGGACCGACGTCAGCGGGTTCTTGATCTCATGGCTGACGTCCGCGGCGAAGCGCTCGATGGCGTCCATGCGCATGGACAGGGTCTCGGTCATGCTCTCCAGGGACTTGGCCAGGTCGCCGATTTCGTCCTCGCGCGCTTCCAGATCGGGCAGGGAGATAGCGCGCGCGCGCGCCGCACGCACCTGGTCAGCGGCGGCGGACAGCCGCAGGATCGGCCGCACCACGAACATGTGCAGCAGGATCGAAGACAGCAGGGTCACCCCCAGCGCCACGATGATAAAGGGCAACAGGGCGAGGCGCTGGCGCGCCACGATGGCGTCCACGTCCGACGCTTCCAGCGTCAGGACGCCAAGGCCCGCCCGGACCCTGCGGACCGGGACGGACACGGATACGATGCGGCGCCCTGTCTCTGATCGGCGCACGGTGGCGACCTTCTCACCGGTCCGCTGGACGGTCGCCACTTCCCGCGCCAGCGCCTCGCGGGCCTCCCGCACGATCCGCTGGTCCCGGGCGGCGGCGTTCGGATTCTCGGGAGCAGGCTTCGACCGTGCAGGGGGGAGGGAAGCGACCTCGACCCGTGATGACACCAGATAGCTGTCCGAGGTGAGACGCCCTTGGCTGTCGAACAGGCGAGCCCGCTGGCCCTGGGGGATGTAGAGGTCCTGCAGCGCCGTCCAGGCGCCGGGATACTCCATCTCCGGGGTAGGCTCGCCCCGCGTGGCGATGTCGGCGATGATGTCGGCCAGCAGCTCGGCCTGGGCCGTCATCGACTCGATCCGGGTCTCGAGCAGGCCTCGACGGATCTCGTTCAGCACCAGGGCGCCGCCGACCAGGATCAGCAGGCCGAGCATGTTCAGCGCCAGGATCAGCCTGCCAAGGCGTGATCCCGTGAAGCGCCACCCCGGAAGGATGCGGCGGGGGTGCTCAGCTTTCCCGGTAGCGGTATCCGACGCCATACAGGGTCTCGATCGCGTCGAATTCGGGGTCCACCTGGCGGAACTTCTTGCGCATCCGCTTGATGTGGCTGTCGATGGTGCGGTCGTCGACGTAGACCTGATCGTCGTAGGCCGCGTCCATCAGGTTGTCGCGCGACTTCACGAAGCCCGGCCGTTGGGCCAAGGCCTGCAGCAGCAGGAACTCCGTCACCGTCAGCTTGACCGGGCGCCCGTCCCAGGTGCAGTCGTGGCGGGCCGGATCAAGGGTCAGCTTGCCGCGCTTGAGCGCCTTGGCCTGCTCGCCGCCCTGTTCGCCGCTGTCGCCGACATCCACCCCGGCCCGGCGCAGCACCGCCTTGACGCGTTCCAGCAAAAGCCGTTGCGAGAACGGCTTGTGCATGTAGTCGTCGGCCCCCAGGTTGAAGCCGAGGATCTCGTCGATCTCCTCGTCCTTGGAGGTCAGCATGATGACCGGAAGGTTCGAGGTCTGGCGAATGCGCCGCAGCACTTCCATCCCGTCCATGCGCGGCATCTTCACGTCCAGGATGACCAGGTCCGGCGGGTCGTTTTGCAGCGACTCCAGGCCGGAGACCCCATCGTGCAGCGCTTTGACCTTGTGGCCGTGGCTCTCGAGCGCGATCGACACCGACGTCGTGATGTTCTCGTCGTCGTCGATCAGGGTGATGTCGGCCATGGGTCTCTCCGAATAGCGTCGGGCAGGCGGAAGCTAAGGCGCGTCGAAGATTGGCGCAAACTGCCGGTCTTCAACGCGGATTTAATGCCTGTGGTGCATGGTCAAGGCCGTTTTCGGGCAGGTTTTTGCATGGATCGCGGCCAGGTTCACTACGAAGTCTTCGTTCGCGTGTCGGCTCTGGCCCCTTGGCGGCTCGAGCTGGCGACCGAACGGCGCGACCAGGCGACCACGCTCGCCGAGGAAATGCTGGCCGACAAGCGGGCCGTCGCCGTGCGCGTCACCAAGGAGACGATGGACAGCGCGACGATGGAGTTCAACTCCGTCACCCTGTTCACCAAGGGGGTGCCCGAACCGGTCCGCAAGACGCGCGAACGGGCCGCCTCGGCCGAGCCCCCGTGCCGCGCGCCGCAGGACCTCTATGCCTCCCATGCCCGCGAAACCGTGGGGCGCGTGCTCGAGGATTGGCTTCGCCGCAACCGCTGCACACCGTTCGAACTGCTGCACCGTCCGGACCTGGTCGAGAAGCTCGAAGCCTCCGGCGTCGAACTGCAGCACGCCATCCAGAAGATCGCGGTCCCCGAAAGCCAGGCGACCGGCCAGCCGGTCCACGACGTCATGCGCGCCTACCAGCGGCTCACCGAGCAGGCCATCGAGCGGGTCATCATGGCGGGTCGCAAGAACCGTTTCGCCGACCTGTCGCAGCAGCCCATCGCCGAAGTCGCGTCCCGACTGATCGGCGACCCGGACCGCACCTTCCTGCTTGGCGGCGCCGTCGCGGGCGCCCTGTCTCGCGCCAGCCGGCCGCGGGAAAAGGTCGGCTTCCTGCTCGATCTGGTGGAGGCGGCGCCGGACGAGGCGCAGCCAACCGCCCTGATCCGGGTCGTGATCGAGCAGCCGCTGGCAGAGATACTGGCCTCGCCCCAGGGCCTGGCCGACGTGCTTGGCCCTGACAATGACCTGGGCGCCAGCCTCGCCGCCCTGACCCGGCTCGCGGCCCCGGACGAGGTTGAAGCCCTCATACGGATGGAGCCGGGGCTGGCGCGCCAGATCCCCCGCCTGGAGGGACCCGCCGAACGGCTCGGCCAGCAAATGCGGGCCGGGGCCTTCAAGATGCTGGGGGCCTACATCGCCCGCCGCGTGCTGCGCGAATTGACCGGACCGCGACGCCTGCGGCCGACGGATGCGCGGGGCGAGATCGACATCCTGCGCGCCCTGGCCATGGCGCTGACCGCGTCGGCGGGCCGCCTGCTGTCGCTGGATGAGGTGCAGGAGGCGTTCGGGGCGCGAGCCAAGTCGATCGTGACGGCGGACTTCGTGGAGGCCTACCTCAAGGGTGCGCCGACCGTGCGTGCGGAGGCCGAACTGCTCGTCCGGCTGTGCGAGAACGTGACCGGATCGGCGAACAAGCGCGAGGCGGCCCGCTGGCTGTTCGCCTGCGTGGGCGCATTGCGGTTCGAGAAGGAGGCCCGCGAAGCCGCGGAAAGTCCCGCTGCGTCGCTGGGCCAGCTTGCGGTGCTCCAGCGGGCCGTGCGCGGGGCGGGCCTTAACGAGGCCGACACAGGTCAAATCATGCGTAAGCTCGGGGAGGTCGGCACGTTGGTCGAGGCCGACGCGCGAATTTGCGAGCAGATCGCTCGCGCCGGCGCCTCGCCGGTGCAGAAGCTGACCCTCTTGCTGGGCCTCGCGTCCGGGCAGGGCGCGCCCGTGGGCGGCGCCACGGAACGGGCCAAGGCGGAGGTCCTTCGCCTGCTGCGACTGCCTGAGGCCCGGGAAGCGCTGGCCGCGGCGCCGGAACTGGCCGGCAAGATCAAGCCGATGATGCAGGCCGCAGGACTCGCCGCCTAGCCGGAGTCGTCCAGGCCCAGCAGGGCGGCGCGCTGGGCGGCGTCCATGAAGGGCGCAGACGTCATCGGAGCCTGCATGCCGAAGAACCAGACATAGCGGCGTTCGGAAACCGGATCGCGGGTGTCGAACAGACCCAGCCCGAAGCTCTGGCCGAGAAGCTGCTCAAGGTCGCTGAACCCCCACTCTCGAAACAGCCCGATGCCGTAGGCGTCGAGCGCTTCTTCCCCATACCAGCTGATCTGCCGCTCCCGGTCGTCGATCTCGACGGTGAACCGGTCCAGGGCGGTCGACTCGTAGATCAGGGCGGCCCCCGCCGGCTTCAGCACCCTGCGCATCTCGGCGATTACAGCGCCGGGATCGCGGACCGTCGCCAGCAGGCCGTTGTCCAGCACCACGTCAAAGCTCGCGTCGCCGAACTCCATCGCCGTGGGATCGCCGACCACGTCTGGCGTATCGCGCGGGAAGCCGTCGAAACTCACGACCTTGGCGGCGCCGAATCCGTAGAGCATGGCCCGGTCGGCCCGATCCGGCCTCAGCGCGAGCACCCGCGCCCCCTTCATCGAGCCGTCAGCGCCGAAGCTTGCGCCAAAGGCCCCGGCGAAGGCTCGGTGGCGTTCCACCGACCCGCATTTGGGGCAACTGACCCGGGGTCGTCCCGGCAGATCGCCGAAATAGCGCCTTGGCGTCGAGCAGATCGGGCAGTCGTCCGCCTGCCGATGCGGATCTTCCGCTAGGTTGTGGTCGGCGTCGTCCATCCCCGCAGGCTAGCCGCCGGAGGACCCGGGAGAAAGGGTCAGGCGGTCCCCCTCGGGGTCGAGGTACGGCAGGGGCCCCTGGCTGGCTTCCATCAGCTTGTTGGCCCTCAGCTGGGCGGTTGCGCGGTCCTGATTGAGATTGAAAAGCGCCGGGTTGGCCTCCGGGGCGGCTCGGACCTGTTCGACGAAATAGGCAAGCGCATTCTGGTCGAGGTACCATGAGTTGGCCTCGCCCAAACCCTCCAGCAGGTAGTGCTCCAGGCGCCGCAGGCTGGCGCGGGCCTGGTCGTCATCCGGAGCCGAGAATCCGCCGCCCATGATCCGCCGCCACGGGTCCAGACCGAACATGCCTTCCGAAGCGTGGATCCCGATTCCGGGGCCCGGGAATTGTCGCAGGAACGCGGCGGGGTCTTTCACCAGGCTGAAGTCGATGTCCTGGACGAGGATTTCCCGCCGAAAACGACGGGTCAATTCGCCCAGGAGGAGGAAGCGCGAACAGGCATAGAAGCTCAGCGGCGCGCGGCACCAGTCGGGCACAGGGCATACGGAGAAGGTGAGGTTGTCGGCGTAGCGGGCAGGGTCGCCGCCGCGCAGCTCGGCCAGGCTGTCCCGCAGGGCGCCGACCCGCCGCAGCACCGCGTCGGCCTCGGCCGGCGCGGCGTTGAGGACGACGTGAAAGTCCATGCTGCGCGCCTTGCAGTACTCGGCCATCCCGAGCCAGTACGGCAGGTAGATGGCCAGAAACCGTGGGTCGGCCGAGAACAGGAACACGGGCGTGGCCGACTCGGCCGGAGGCGCGGACCGGATTTCGAGGGACGCGATGAGCGCCGCGCGTCGGGCTTCGAGCACTGGCGCGCGGGCGGCCAGGTGTTCGGCGGAGAAATAGGTCGCCACACCGTTATCGAAATCGCTCACGGTCCTGAACCTGTGCTCCTGATTTCGCAGATCCTCAAACAGGACCGCCGCCTCCGCGCGGGACCGAAGGCTAGCCAGCTTGGCGCGCAACAGCCGGGCCACATAGCTTCCCGCGTCGGCTCCGGGCAGGCGGGCCGCGGCCGCCAGGGCCGGTTCGACGATGGCGGTGAGATGTTCTGATTGGAAAAAGGACCCCCCGGCCACCCCTTGGCGAAGGGTTTCGCGGCGCGGGACGTCGTAGTGACGCAGGGCGTCGAGCGCATCCCCGACCAACGCCGAGCCCTCCGGCGTCGCTCGCCAGGCGGCATACAGCGGCTCGGCAAGATCGAGCCGGAAGGCCTGTGGGTTGCGGAAAGCCCCTTCCGGGAGCGCGCGGTAGAGGAAGGCGGCGATGGCCGAACGGGTGCGGGGTGTCTCGTCCTCGGGGCGATAGAGGAGAATTCCGCGCGCCTCCTCGAGCCCCGCGGGATCGCCCTCGATGCCGGCCAGCAGGGCGTCGAAGAGGGGTCTCGCGCCGGCCACCGCCTGAATGGGTCCTGCCAGGGCTCCCCCATCGGGTTTTCGGGTGAGCAGACGGACCCGGAGGTCGGAAATCGGTGATCCGGCCAGGGCAAGAGCGAGCGCGCGTCGAATCTGGACCGGATCGTCGGCAGGCGCGTCCGCCACGACGGCCCGGTCGCTCAGGAATTCCAGCAGAGCGTCACTGCCGCGCCAATGCGCGCCGAGGCGCCGGTCCAGAAGGGCCTCGATTTCAGGAAGGCGCGGGTCGTGCTCCTCCGCCCTGTCGGCCGGCCAGACTAACAGTCGCGCGTATCCCTGCGGCCGCCACTCGCCCGTATGGCTCCACAGGTAGAAGCGGTACCTGAAGGGGCCGGGGCTCCCGAGCCGGTCCGGATCGACATGGAAGCGCGTCCCGAAGACGGCTCGGTCCAGCACATAACTCCGGGCCGCCTCATCGTAGATCATGAGCCGAACAGGCCGCCCTTCGGGGTCCGACGGGCCGTCGAGGCTCACGGGCCCCGGGCCCGGTTCCAGAAGGGCGTAAGGCGAAAGGGTGTGGAACTCGCCCGCCGCGTCGGCGACCTCCACGCGCAGATCGTAAAACGTCGCGTCCTCCGCGATGCCTGCCAGGGCTTCCAGAGGGGAATCCGTCTCGTTGCTGACCAGAAGCGTCCCGCCGGCGTCGCGAAGGCATATCCGGAAGCGCCGCCCGGCAGGCAGCAGCCGGCGCAGTCCGGCTTCCACGTCGGCGTTCAGGCGCATGGGCGCTTCCGAGTCATCCGGGAAAGCTAGACGCCCCGGGCAGGGATCAAAAGGGCGTCGGTTCCGATACCGGACGCGAAAAGGCCCGGGGAAAACGCCCCGGGCCTTCATAACCATCAGCCGTTCCGATCAGGGATTGATGGTGATCGTGGAGCGGCGGTTCAGCGGCTCCTTCACGCCGTCGCCGGTGGCGACCGCAGGAGCGCTTTCACCCTTCCAGTCCACCTGCATGCTCGAACCGTTGACGCCCGCGGCAACCAGGGCGTCCGCCACAGCCTTGGCCCGGCGCTCCGAGAGCCGGACGTTGTAGGCGGCCGAGCCCGAGGTGTCGGCGTGCCCGGTGACGATCACCGACGTCGGGTTGCCCTGGGCCGCATAGGACGCGGCTTCCGAAACCACCGCCTGCGCCTCCGGCGTCAGGATGTACTGGTCGAACGGGAAGTAGACCACGAACTCCTTCATCTCGATCCCCGGCGGGGGAGGCGGAGGCGGCGGCGGGGGCGGGGGAGGCGGCGGCGGCGGAGCGGGCGGCGGCGGCGGAGGGGGCGGGGGCGGCGGAGCGCCGAAGGTGTAACGCAGGCCCACAGTCACCGAGTGGTCGATGCGATTGCCCTTGAAGGACCCGAGATCGACGCCGCCCGCAGTCTCGTATTCGGCGTCAAGTTTGTGATGCGCCCAGAGCGCCCGGTAGGTGAAGTCGACGTCCCAGTTGTCCGACATGGCCCATGAGAACCCGGCGATGCCCTGCAGGGCGATGCCGAGGTCGTCGTCATTGATGCGCACGTTCTGCACCGCCGGCCCCACGCCGCCGTTGCCCGACAGGGTGCCGTGGATATCTGCGTCAATGCGGCTGACGCCGATGCCGCCCCCGATGAAGGGGTTGAAGCGGCTCTCGGGCATGAAGTCGTAGTAGGCGTTCGCCATGAACGTCCACTGATTGAAGTCACCGTGAACCGGGTCACAGGCGAGGCCGGTCTGGCCGAGCGCGCAGAGGCCGCGCGGATCCGATGCTCCAGAAAATCCGAAGACGTCCTGGACGTCGCCCGGGCGATACCCCAGTTCGAATTCGCCGCGCCAGCGCCAGAAGGGTCCGTCGAAGGAGCGGCCGACACGGCCAAAGGCGGCCCAGTCATTATCGGTGTCGAAATCCCACCGGGCGCGCGAGCCGTTGGGCTTGTCCTTGCTGGACTTCCACAGATTTGAATCGTCCATGTGCCAGCCGATATCGCCGGCGACGTACCAGTCCTGCGCCGAGGCGCCGGAGGCTGCGATGGACAGAGCCAGGAAACTGACGGCTCCGAGAAGCTTACGCATGGGTTTTACTCCCCCATTTCTGAACGGGCGCCGGGAGGCCCCGGCCGGACACGTATCGGCGATCGCTGAAAGGGAACGATTGACGCGACGCTCACCCGCCCCAACGGCGTCACCTCTTTTTCGGTTGCTCCGGAATGTCGGGAATCAGACCCGATTGGGCCCTTCGGCGCCGTTGAGTTACATTTGCGCCACAGTTCCGGAGGAGCGAATGCGATCGGCGACGCTGGCCCTGCTTCTTTGCGCCCTCTCGAGCGCCTGCGGTCCTGGGCCGTCCTCCGAGCCGCGGCCGGCCCCTGCCGCCCCTAGCCCGGACCTGGCGCGCGCGCAGTTGCAACTGCGCGCCAGGCTCGGCGTGTCGCCGGTTCTATCGGCCCTCCGCCACGGGGACGACGGCGACAAGCGCGTTCTTTGCGGCCGAGCCAGTCTGGGCGGGACGGAAACCGCCTTCGTCATGCGCGGCGGCTACCTTGTGCTGCCACAGGATGCGTCGACCGAGCAGTTCGCGACCCTGCAGTCCTACTGCACCCGGCCCGGCCCGCCGGACGCGTAACCGGTCGTAAACCATGGCGCGGCAAATCAGGTGAATGGACCGCCGCCTGATCGTCGCCGCAACCCTCCTCGCTCCGACGCTCGTCACGGGCGTGGCCCAAGCCTCGGAAGGAAAGGAGCGCAAGAAGGGGGGCGGAGCGAATTTCGTCCAGATTCCCACCCTGACTGCGTCTCTTCTGAAGGCAGACAATCGGCGCGGAGTGCTGACGGTGGAGGCTGGGGTCGATACGCCCAGTCCCGCATTGCGCGCCCGGGTGGCCAGTCTGCAGCCGCGCCTGCGCGACGGCTACAACGCCTATCTAGCCCGTTTCGCCGCTGCGTTGAGGCCAGGGTTCGTGCCGGACGCGGACCTTCTGGCTCGCGAACTGCAAGGTCTCACCGATCGGATTGCCGGGCGCGGCTGTCGCCTGCTTCTCGGCACGATCCTGATCAATTGAGCCGTCCCTACTGGGCGGACATTCCCCCGTCGATCCTCAGCTCGGCGCCCGTGACGAACTTCGACTCGTCGGAAGCCAGATAGAGCACCGCGTAGGCGACATCGTCGGGCTCGCCGATGCGTCCCATCGGAATTCCGCGCGAAAGACGTTCGTGAGCCTTGGCCTCGTCGCCCCCCGCCATGGCGATGAACGGATCGAGAATGGCGGTCTTGATGAAGACGGGATGGACCGAATTGCAGCGGATATCCCAGCCCATCTTGGCGCATTCAAGGGCGATCGTCTTGGACAGCAGCCAGGCCGCGGCCTTCGAGGCGTTATAGGCGCCCATGCCGGGGGCGGCGAGAACGCCGGCCATGGACGAGATGACCACGATCGAGCCTGGCTGGTTCTCGCGAAGGTATTTCAGCGCATGCTTGGTGCCGAGCATGATGGAGTCGGTGTTGATGCCGGCCATGTGGCGCCAGTGATCGAGATCGCACTCCTCGATCCACTTCAGTCCACCACCGATGCCTGCGTTGTGGACCAGCACCGACAGGCCGCCCATGTCGGCGTTGGCCTGCTCCACGACGCGAATCCAGTCGTCCTCGCTGGCCACGTCATGGGCGTAGGCGAAGGCCTGACCCGGGTGGATCTCGTTGATCAAGGCGGCGGTCGCCTTCGCCAGTTCGAAATTGATGTCGCTGATCGCCACCTTGGCGCCCTCGCGCGCCAGCATGCGCGCCATCGCTTCGCCGAGTCCCTGTGCCGCGCCGGTGATCAGCGCCTTCTTGCCTTCGACGCGTCCGGTCATTGCGCAATCTCGTCCATGAATTTGGCCATCGTCAGATCCAGTTCCGTGACCCCGTCCGCGTCATGAGTCGAGAGCAAGACCTCGATCCGGTCGTAGACATTGAACCACTCGGGGTGGTGATCCAGCTTTTCCGCGAGCAGGGCTACGCGGCTCATGAAGCCGAACGCCCGGTTGAAGTCGCCCAGCCGGAAGGACTTGATGATGGCGTCGCGTTCGGCGTGCGCGCTCCAGCCTGAGAGCTGCGCGATCGCCGCCGCCGCGCCAATGCGGGTCTTCCGGTCCATGAGGCGTCTCCTTGCCCGACCCGCTTAGAGCGGGGCTCGGCGGGCGGCAAGATCACGCGACGTCAGGCGCCGGAGCGGGCCGGTAGTAGATCCCGGCCACGCGCTTCAGGACCATCGGCCGGGGCAGCCACTTCATCATCCACGCCAGCCGGGCATTGGCTCCGCCCGGAATCACCACCGGTTTGCGGGCCTTGAACGCCTTGAACCCGATGTCGGCGACCTGGTCGGCGGTGAGCACCCGGTTGTCATTGGGTCGGCGAGGGACCGTGGCGCCGCCCGTAGCGCGGGCCTGGAAGCCGGTCTCGACCGGACCGGGGCACAGGCAGGTGGCGTGGGCGCCCTGCAGCTTCAGCTCGTAATCGAGCGCCTCGGTGAATGAGAGGACATAAGCCTTGGAGGCGAAATACACCGCCATGCCGGGGCCCGGCTGGAAGGCGGCCGTGGAGGCGACGTTGAGGAATCCGCCCTTGTTGGCGACGACGTCGGGGGTGAAGCGGCGGCAGAGTTCGGTCAACACCCGAACATTGAGATCGATCTGGCCAAGCTGGCTTTCCATGCTGGCCTGGTAGAAGGGGGCGAGCGCCCCGAAGCCGGCGTTGTTCACGACCGCCGAGGGCGACAGCCCCGCCTTGCGCACCGCCGCCTCCAGCGCCGCACCCGAGGCTTGATCCTGAAGGTCCGCGGGGAAGATGTGGGTCGCGGCCTTGAGCGCCTCGCAGCGGGCCGCCGTCGCCTGGAGCCCCTCAACCGAGCGGGCCACCAGGGCCACGTCGTAGCCGGCCTTGGCGAAACGCACCGCCAGGCTTTCGCCGATGCCGCCCGAAGCGCCGGTTATCAGCGCCAGTGGGCGCGGTCTGGACGTCCTGGCCATGTCTCATCCCCCAAGCTTCGCCACACCCTAGCACCTTCCGCGCCGAGGCCGCCTACCGGGTCGGGCTCCGCTCGTCACGACAGGCGGTTGACCTTGGCCGCGCGAGGCCGCACCTCCCTCCCCATGAGCGCCGCCGCCAAGATTTGTGGCCTGTCCACGTCCGAAGCCGTCGCCGCCGCACTCGCCGGCGGCGCCGGCTGGCTTGGATTTGTTTTCTTTCCGAAGTCTCCCCGCCACGTCACCGCCGAGACCGCCGCGCGGCTGACCCGACCGGTTCGCGGCGAAGCCAGGACCGTGGCCGTCATGGTCGACCCGACGGATGCCGAACTGGATGCGATGATTGCGGCTTGGCGGCCGGACCTGATCCAGCTGCACGGACCCGAAACGCCCAACCGCGTCGCGCAGATCAAGGCCCGCACCGGGGTCGGGATCATCAAGGCGCTGCCCGTGTCCACCGCGGGTGATATCGACGCTGCCTCGGCGTTCTCAGGCGTGGCGGACCACCTGATGTTCGACGCGAGACCTCCGTCGGGCGCCGATCTGCCGGGCGGCGTAGGCGCGCGGTTCGACTGGAGCCTGCTCTCGGGCCGTCGCTTCGAGCGGCCCTGGTTCCTGGCAGGCGGGCTCGACCCGTGGAACGTAGCGGACGCGGCGCGCGCGGCCGGCGCTCCCGCCGTGGACGTTTCCTCTGGCGTGGAGCGCGGCCCCGGCGTAAAGGACCCGGCCCTGATTTCGGCCTTCCTGAAGGCTGTTTCGGGGATCTGAAGGCGCTCCCCCGCCGTATCGGACCGACGTCGTGACTGCTCTCAATCCATCCAACACCTATGCTTGGCCCGACGCCGAAGGCCGCTTCGGCGACTACGGCGGCCGCTATGTGGCCGAGACCTTGATGCCGCTCGTTCTCGAGCTGCAGGAGGCTTACGCCGCCGCCAAGGCTGATCCCTCGTTCCAGGCCGAGCTCGATGATTTCCTCGAGCATTATGTCGGCCGTCCCAGTCCGCTCTATTTCGCCGAGCGACTGACCGCCCATCACGGCGGCGCCAACATCTGGTTCAAGCGCGACGAGCTGAATCATACCGGCGCGCACAAGATCAACAACTGCATGGGCCAGATCCTGCTGGCCCGGCGCATGGGCCGGACCCGCATCATCGCCGAGACCGGCGCGGGCCAGCACGGCGTCGCCTCGGCCACGGTCTGCGCCCGCTTCGGACTGCCCTGCACGGTCTACATGGGCGCCACCGACGTCGCCCGTCAGGCGCCCAATGTGTTCCGGATGAAGCTGCTGGGCGCCGAGGTCTTCCCCGTCACCTCGGGCCGGGCGACCCTCAAGGACGCGATGAACGAGGCCATGCGCGACTGGGTCACCAACGTCGCGGACACCTACTACATCATCGGCACGGCGGCGGGTCCGCACCCCTATCCGGAGATGGTGCGCGATTTCCAGAGCGTGATCGGCCGCGAGGCCAAGGCCCAGCTGCACGCGCGGATCGGCAAGCTGCCCGACGCGGTGGTGGCTGCCATCGGCGGCGGATCGAACGCCATCGGCCTGTTCCATCCCTTCATCGGCGACGAGACGGTGCGCCTGATCGGCGTCGAGGCGGCCGGGCGTGGGCTCGACGGCCCCGACCATGCCGCCTCGCTGCAGGGCGGCCGCCCGGGCGTCCTGCACGGCAACAAGACCTACCTGCTGCAGGACGACGACGGCCAGATCCTTGAAGGTCACTCGATCTCCGCTGGCCTGGACTATCCCGGCATCGGCCCCGAGCACGCCTGGCTACACGACACCGGCCGGGCCGAGTACCGCTCGGCCACCGACCAGGAGGCGTTGGAGGCCTTTCAGCTCTGTTCCAAACTGGAAGGCATCATTCCTGCTCTGGAGCCCAGCCATGCGCTCGCCCGCATCGGTGAAATCGCGCGCGAAGTTGGCAAGGGCGGCAACGTGGTGATGAATCTCTGCGGCCGGGGCGACAAGGACATCTTCGCGGTGGCGGAGCATCTGGGCGTGAAGCTGTGAAGCGCTCCCTGTTCGTATGCCTCGCCGTGGCCGGCGGACTGGCGTCGATCGCCGCCGCGCGCGCCGACGTCATCGCCCCCGGCGTCGCGGACCTGCCGCCGGCCGAAGGCGGCGTACTCGACGCGAGCTGCGGCATCGCCGACGCGGACTGGCCGACCAGCTGCGTGCGGACTCCGATCACCGCGGTGGACGCCCAGCTGGCCGCCTATCGCAAGGCGCTGCTGGACAAGCGCTTCACCACCCCCAGCGAAGATCCGTCCCTGGCCATCTTCTTCCCCGCCGAGGGCTGCAAGGCCGTCATGGTCACGGTCGAGCGGGGCCAGCGGGACGCTCTGATCCGTTTCCAGGCGATCCAGGGATGTCCGGTGCAACGGGCCGGAGGCGTGGCATGAACCTGAAACCCCACCAGATCGGCATCATTGTCGTTCTGATTCTCGTCGCGGGAATAACGGCTGTGTGGATCTCCGGCGGCCTCGCGGGCCTGGCCATCAACGGACAGAAGCCGGACACCGAGGCGATCGAGCAATGACCAATCGCCTCGACACCCGCTTCGCCGCCCTCCGCCACGAAGGCCGCGCGGCCTTCGTGGCCTATGTCATGGCCGGCGACCCGGACCCGGAGACCTCGTTCGAGATCGTCAGGGGCCTGCCGGCCGCCGGCGCCGACGTGATCGAACTGGGCTTTCCGTTTTCGGACCCCATGGCCGAGGGGGTGCCGATCCAGAAAGCGTCGATCCGGGCGCTCAAGGCCGGCATGACGCTGGCGAAGGTGCTGGGCCTCGTGCGCCGTTTCCGCGAGGACGATCGCGACACGCCGATCGTGCTGATGGGCTACCTCAACGTCATCCTGGCCAGGGGACTGGCCCGCTTCGCCGACGAGGCCGCGGATGCGGGCGTGGACGGATTGATCATCGTTGACTGCCCGCCCGAGGAGGCCGGTGATCTGACCGACGAGTTGGAGCGAGTGGGCGTCAGCCTGATTCGCTTGGCGGCCCCAACCACGGACGATGCGCGGCTGCAAACTGTCGTGAAGCGCACTTCCGGCTTCGTCTACTATGTCTCGGTCGCCGGCGTGACCGGCGCCAAGGCCGCCTCCGCCGAGGCGGTGGCGCCGGCGGTGGCGCGCATTCGCGAGGCTTCGGGCTTGCCCGTGGCGGTGGGTTTCGGCATACGCACGCCCGCATTGGCGGCCGAGATCGCGCGCGTCGCCGACGCGGCCGTGGTAGGTTCCGCGCTGGTGGACGAGATCGCTGCGGCGCTTGACGTGAACGCCGACCCGGTCTCGAAGGTTATGCAAAAGGCGACTGCGTTGGCCGAAGCAGTACATTCGGCGCGTTCCGGGGCGGAGGCCTGAAACGAAGATGGCTATGGCCGAGAAGCCCGACGATCCCAAAGGCGCCCGCCCCCCCGCCGAACGCCGCGAGCGGGGCGGCTGGCTGTCGCGGATCGCGCCTGGCGTGCGCAAGGCCTTCTCGAAGAAGGCCGACACGCCCGAGAACCTCTGGGTCAAGTGTCCCGACACCGGCGAGATGATCTATCGCCCCGACCTGGAGGCCGCCCTCTGGGTGACCCCCGCCGGGCGTCACATGCGAATCGGGGCCAAGCTTCGGCTCGGCTACACCTTCGATGAAGGTCAGTACGAGACGATCGCCACGCCGCCCGCCGCGGACGATCCGCTGCATTTTTCAGACGGCCGTCCCTACGGCGAGCGGCTGGCTTCGGCGCGCAAGGCGACGGGAGCCAACGACGTCATGTCGATCGGCTTCGGAACGATCAAGGGCTGCAAGGCGGTCGTGTTGGTCCAGGACTTCGCTTTCATGGGCGGGTCGCTCGGCATGGCGGCGGGAGAGGGCTTCGTCACCGCCGCTCGCGAGGCGATCGCACGCGGCTGTCCGCTTGTCGCCTTCACGGCGGCCGGAGGCGCGCGGATGCAGGAAGGCGCCCTGTCCCTGATGCAGATGGCGCGCACCACGCTCGCCATCAACGAGCTGAAGGCCGCCCAACTGCCTTACGTCGTGGTCCTCACCGACCCCACGACCGGCGGCGTGACGGCCAGCTACGCGATGCTGGGCGACGTGCACTTGGCCGAACCGGGCGCCCTGATCGGCTTCGCCGGTCCCCGCGTGATCGAACAGACGATCCGGGAGACGCTTCCGCCGGGGTTCCAGCGGTCCGAATACCTGGTCGAGAAGGGCATGGTCGATCGCGTTGTGGCTCGCTCTGAATTGCCCGACGTTCTGGGCGCCCTCCTGTCGATGCTGATGGGCGGCAAACGCCGCGCGGCGTAGCACCAGGCCCATGAGCGCGCGCAGGCGTCTCCTCGTGTTGGCGTACTGGGGCGCCGTGGCCCTGCTGGCCACGGCATGGTCGCGCGCCATCTACGGCGACGCGCTCGCCCGCCCTGTCTGCGCCGCCGCACCCTGCCCCGAGCCGGGCAGCCCTGGCGCCGAGGCGGCCGGCCTGGTCCTGGCGGGCGGACAGTTCCTGGTCGTCTTGTTGGCCGGGGTGCTGGTCTACGGACTGGCCAAGCTGGCGCGTTTCCTCTGGACGCGTCGGAGCGGCGCGTGAGCGAGCGCCTCCTCCCGCACGACACCGCCCTGGAGCGGCTCAAGACGCTGCACCCGAAGCTGATCGACCTGTCCCTGGAGCGAATGCAGCGGTTGTGCGCCGCCCTCGGCCAACCGCAGAAGCGCCTGCCGCCGGTGATCCACGTCGCCGGCACCAACGGCAAGGGTTCGACCGTGGCCTTTCTCCGAGCCATGGCCGAGGCGGCGGGCCTGAAGGTTCACGTCTACACCTCGCCGCATCTGGTGCGCTTCGCCGAGCGCATCCGGGTGGCGGGAGTGCTGATCAGCGATGAGCGACTGGCCGCGGCTCTGGACAGGGTCGAAGAGGCCAACGCCGGCCAACCGATCACCTTCTTCGAAGTCACTACAGCGGCCGCCTTCACGGCCTTCGCCGAGACGCGGGCGGATCTGTGCCTGCTGGAGGTGGGCCTGGGCGGGGTCCTGGACGCCACCAACGTGGTCGAAGGCGTCGCCGTGTCGGCTATTGCGCCCGTAGACCTGGATCATCGCGAGTTCCTGGGCGATACGATCGAACGGATCGCGGGCGAGAAGGCCGGCATTCTCCGCCCGGGCGTCCCGGCCGTCATCGGGCGACAGTCGGAGGCGGCGTTCGCCGTGATCGAGGCCCGCGCCGAGGCGGTGGGGGCGCCGCTGAGCGCCCTCGGGCGCGATTTCGATGCGTGGCGTGAGCGCGGCGGCGTCACCTTCAACACGGTCTCCGGCGACAGCGAGCGGCTGATCGACTTGCCGGAGCCAGGGCTCATAGGTCCGCACCAGGTCGACAATGGGGCCCTGGCCGCCGCCGCCATGCTGGCGCTCGGCCACCCGGCGATTGGCGAAGTGGAGATTGCTCGGGGTATGGGCGCGGCGACCTGGCCGGCCCGGATGCAACGCCTGACCCGCGGTCCTCTGGCCGCTCAGGCGGCGATGCGAGGCGCCGAGCTCTGGCTTGACGGAGGGCATAACCCTCACGCTGCGCGCGCGTTGGCGGAGCTGCTGGGGGAGTTGAACCGTAAGGCGGAGCGCCCGCTTGTGCTCATTGCAGGGATGCTGGCGAACAAGGACGCCGAAGGGTACTTCGCCGCGTTCAAAACCCTGGCGCCGCGAGTCCTGACAGTTCCTTTCGCCAGCGAGGCCGCCGCGCCCCCGCCGATCCTGGCGGGCCTGGCCGGGACGGCGGGACTGGCCGCCAGTCCCGCGCCGGATCTGGACGCCGCCATGGCGGCTGCGCTGGAAGGGCCGACGCCGCCCCGAATCGTGATTTGCGGGTCGCTTTACCTGGCCGGCGAGGTCCTGGCCCTCGACCGGGGCACCTGGCCGGATTGAGTCCGCAGGTCAGGCGGGCGTCGCTACCCCCTGCTCGGCGAGCCATTCAACGATCTTGGCCTTGGACATGGCGCCGACCTTCATCGAAGCGATCTCGCCGTCCTTGAACAGCATCATGGTCGGGATGCCTTTCACGCCCAGCCGGGACGGCGTGTCAGGGCTGTCTTCGATATTGACCTTGGCGATCACCGCCTGACCCGCGAGTTCGTCGGAAATCTGTTCCAGCGCCGGGCCAATCTGCATGCACGGTCCGCACCAGGTGGCCCAGAAATCCACCAGCACCGGCTGGCCCGCCTTCAGCACGTCCTGCTCGAAGCTCTCGTCGGTGACTTTCAACGTGGGCATGCGCTTCTCCTGATCGCGGCGGGACAGCTAACCCGATTCCCGGTCGCGCCGCATGTGGGGCGCGGCGAGCGCGCGGTCAACTCCCTGCGAGGGCGGCGAGCGCCATGTCCAACACCGGCTGGGGAAGCGGCATCAATCGTGGTCCATCGGTCCACAGCAGGGCTGCTTCCACCGGCCGATCCGGGTAAACGCTCCCCAGAACCGCTGCATAGGCGGCGAGCTGCGTGACATAGGCCGGATCCGCGTCCTCAACCGCCTCGGGGGCGGGGCGGTTGGTCTTGTAGTCCACCACGAGCACACGCTCGCGGGTGACCACCAGCCGGTCCAGACGGCCGGAGATCGCCATGCCGGGCGGCAAGCCCGGCGCCCGGCCTGCGACGGCGACCTCGGCCCTCGACCCCGGTCCGAAGACCTCGGCGAAGCGCGGATCGGCCAGCACATCGAAGACCGCGGCCGCGATCTCGGCTCGCTGACCACGATTGAGGTCCGGCTGCCCCTCGAGGAAGGCGTCGCACACGCCCTGCCGCTCCGAGCGGGCGACGTCGGGCAACATCTCGAAGAGCTTGTGGATCAGCTCGCCCCGGCGGAAGCGCCCAAGGCCGCCCGTCGCCGCGAGCGGCGAGGGCGCCGGCGAACGTGCGGATCGGTCCGCCATTTCGCTCGGGCTGGTCCAGCGCAGGGCCCGCGGCTCCGGGGCCGGCGAGCGTCGGGCCCAGGGGGGAAGCGGCAGGCCGAGCTCAAAGGCGCTCTGCCCAGCCCCCTTCTGGCGCTCAGGATCCGGGCCGAAGCGGCGGAAGGTGAGGCCGGCTTCGGTCACCCGGCGGACCCGGGGCTTGATCGCCTCGTGCTCAAACGCGGCGTCGACCAGCGGATACCAGCCCTTCAGCGTTTCCTGCCCCTTAGGCTTGGCGCGCGCACGACCCGCCAGGATGACCCGGTCACGCGCGCGGGTCAGCGCGACATAGAGCAGCCGCAGAGCCTCGTCCTCAGTCTTGCGCTTGCGCAGCTCGCGCGCCGCACGGGAGGCGCCGCAGTCGTACTTCTTGCCGCCGCTCCACAGAAATCCGCCGTCTTCGAGATCCAGCAGCGGGCTTCCGCGCGGATCCTGCACCGCCACCGTCTCAGGAAGGATCACTATGGGCGCCTCCAGGCCCTTGGCGCCGTGAGCGGTCATTACCCGGACCTGTCCTTTCGGCTCGTCCATTTCGCGTTTCACAACGACGTCGAGCCGCCCCAGGGCATGGGCGACGGCCTCAAGGTCGCGCACCCCCCGCCGTTCGGCGGCGAGGACCTGCGTCAGGAGCTCCTCCAGCGCTTCCCCGGCCTCCGGACCCAGTCGGGTCATGACCCGGGTCCGGTGAGACCGGCCGTTCTCGTCGAGGCTCGAATAGAGCCGGCTGAGGAAGTCGAAAGGGGTCCGCCCGGCCGCGTGGGCCCGCGCTTGCGCCAAGAATGCGTAAGCGCTTACCCAGTCCTGTTGTTGTTCGCGACGCGCCCTGAGTTCATGCCAGAGCGACCCCTCTCGGCCCCTCGCCAGCCTGTAGAGACTCTCCTCGTCGATGTCGCAGAAGGGACTGCGGAGCAGCCCGGCCAAGGTCAGGTCGTCGTCCGGAAACTGGACGAAGCGGATCAGCGCCACGGCGTCTTCGAACACCGGATGTTCGCTGAGCAACAGCCGGTCGGCGCCGGCGACCGGCACACGGTGACGTTTGAGGGCGCGGATGGTCTCCTCGAACATCGCGCCGCGCTTCTTGACCAGAACGATCACATCTCCGGGCCGCGCAGGACGCCACCGCCGCTGATCCTTGTCGAAGACGAGATCTCCACGCGCCACGAGGTCCCGGATCTCGAGCGCGACCTTGTCCGCCAGCCGCTTCCACGCCCCGGGGCCGCGCTGGTCTACCGGGTCGGTCCAGGCGTCGCGGTCCGCCTGCGGCTCTTCGCGCTCCAGATCCCAGAGATCAACACAACCGGCGTCGCCAATGCGTCGTGCGACATGCTCGACCAGCACGTCCTCAGCGGCCGCCGTTCTTGGAAGGAGGCCCGCCCGCACGGGGCCAGGCGCGAACACGGCGTCCACGAAGGTCAGGATCTCCTGCGTCGAGCGCCAGGATTCCGGGAGGGGGAGAGCCTCCCACCGGGCCCCCATGGCCCGCGCCAGCGAGGCATAGGCGGCGGCCTCCTCGCGCAGGCGCTCGGGCTGGGCGCCCTGGAACGAAAAGATCGACTGCTTTTCGTCCCCTACTATGAAAACGCTGCGACCGAGATCCCGCTCGCCGGCCTGCGCTCCCGCACCCTCGCCCGCAAAGAAGTCGCCGGTGATACGCCTCAGCATGTCCCACTGCTCGGGCGCGGTGTCCTGGGCCTCATCGATCAGGACGTGAGCGATCCCTTCGTCCAACTTGTACAAAACCCACTGGGCGTCCTCGCGTTCCTCGAGCAGCGCCGCGGTCTTCTCGACCAGGTCGGCGAAATCCAGCACCCGGCGACGCTGCTTGGCCGCCTCGTACTCACGCACATAGATCCCTGCGAGAGTCAGGGCGTAGACCGTGTCGGAGGCGATACGCTGGGCGCGCGCACGCTCGAAGGCCGCTTCGAGCCGCACCTGCTCGTCGACCAGCCAGGCCGTGACGGAAGGGCTTATCTTCTTCCCCGCCATACTGGCCCGCGGCCGGCCCTCGCCGGTGAAAAAGGCTGCGCGAACGGGGTCCAGGGGCGTATCCCCCGCCTCGACTGCCGCAATGGCGGAACGAAGGCTGGCCGCCACCTTGAGGTCATTGGCTCCCCCGGCTTCCAACGCTGCGGCCGCAACGCGGTACGCCTCGAGCTCGAGGGCGGGCGGCGTGACGGCCTGCGCCTCGACCATGTCCGCGTCCTCAAGCGCCTCAACGCCCACGATGGCCGCGACCTTGGCCGGTAGGGCGGCCAGTCCCCCCATTTCACCAATCCACTTCGACAAGTCGCTGCGCCGCGTTTCGAAGGTGCGGAACATGTCCTCGAAGGCGTCGAACGCGAGGCTGACCGAAAAGCGGTCGTAGGCGTCGGAAAGGACCCGCGTCTCGGCGTCCTCGCCGCCTTCGAAGGCGCGCCGGGCGAGCGCAGCGCGCGCCTCCGCGGCCAGGTCCGCGGCGGCGGCGTCGTCCACGACCTCGAAGCTCGGAGACACGCCGGCCTCGACCGGAAAGCGCCGCAGCAACTTCTCGCAGAAGGCGTGGATGGTCTGGATCTTGAGGCCGCCGGGGGTCTCCAGGGCGCGGGCGAAAAGGGCTCGGGCGCGGGAAAGGTCGGCATGATCGAAGCTGGCGGGCTTGGGCCCTTGAAGACCCGAGAGCGCCTTTCGAAGGTCTTCGTCGTCCTGAACCGACCAGGCGCCCAGCCGGTCGAACAGGCGTCGCTGCATCTCCGCGGCCGCCGCCTTGGTGTAGGTCACGCACAGGACGGTCGAGGGATCGGCGCCCGCGAGCAGCAGCCGCGCCACGCGATTCACGAGGGTGGAGGTCTTTCCCGAGCCTGCATTGGCGCTGACGAAGGCGGACAGGGCCGGGTCTGCAGCGATCGCCTGGTTGTCCGCCATCAGGCCCACCCGTCGTCCCACTGATCGTCCTCATCGACCACCCGCCACTCGTGCACTCGCGCGAGGTGGTCATAGTCAGACCGGTACTTCATCTGCTCGGGGGCGGTGCGGGAAAGGTAACCTCGCTCCGGATCCGCATAGTCCCTGATCCGCGCCAGAAGGCCGACCCAGGCAGCCTCCGCGAGGTCCTCGCTGGCCGGCTGGTCGCGGATCGCCTCTCCGGGTCTCCCCCGTTCCTCGATCTTTCCAGGGGGATTGCGCCCGGTGACCCGGACGTACAACAGCTCGCCCGGCTCAGGCCGTCCGCCGTCCGCCAGGCCGCCGCGCCGCAGCATGGCGGCCGTGAGGGGTAGCTGAGCGGCGAACCCCTGCCGGACCTGTTTGCTGGTGGGCGCCCCGCCGGTCTTGAAGTCGATCACATGCGCCAGACCGTCTTCGATCTCGATTCGGTCTGCGCGGGCCGCGAGGGTGAAGTTGAGGTCAGGGATTGCGAGGCTGATCTCCCGTTCGACGAGGATGTGTGCGCCGGAGCGGCGGCGGCGCATCTCGAAGTCGGCGATCCAGGCCCCCGCCCGGGCGGCCAGGGGTTTCTCGCGCGCGAGATCCTTCACCGGAGCGCCCGCCTTCACCAGTTCGGCGAGATAGAGTTCCGTGAACGTCCGTCCCCGATCCTCGCTGGCCAGCGACGGCCAGGCTTCGGCGAAGCCCTCCATGGCGGCGTGGATCGCCGTGCCCCGCGCCCGAGCGTCAATCGCCTCATCGGGCCGATCCATCGCCCGCAGACCCAGCACATTACGGGCGTAGACCGCGTAGGGATCCCGCACCCAGGTCTCGACCTGGGTCACGTATAGCTTTGCAGGTCGCGCATCCAACGGGGGTTTCGGGTCGGGCCGTGGCGCGGGCCTCAGGCTTGACGGCGCGTGCGCATCCGCGGCGTCCAACCTGCGCGCCCACTCGAGCAACTCGGGCCGCGAGGGGAGTTGGCGGCCCGCCCCGGTCACCAGGGTGTTGAGTCGCAACAACCAGCGGGAAGGTACGGCCGGCTGGCCGCCGCGCCGGGCGGTGTGCAGCAGGACCACCTCGGGCGCGCAGGCCGCCTGGGCGAAGTCATGGGCCGACAGGCCGACCTTGCGTTCCGGCGAGGGCAGGCCCAGTCGGCGGCGCATGGGCCGCGACAGGAAAGGATCGACAGGCGCTCCCTGGGGCCAGACGCCCTCCTCCAGTCCGGCCAGAATCAGGCGGTCGGCGCGCACCAGCCGGGCCTCGATCGCGCCGAGGATCCGGAGTCGCGGATGCGCCGCTCTGCCCGGGCGGACCGTCTCGTCGGAGAGGAGGGAGCCGATCAGGTCGCGGAAGGCTTGTGCGGTCACGGGCGGCAGGGCGGCGCCCTCGGCGATTACGCCCGCAAGCAACTGCGCGGCGCATCGTCCGTCCGGCCCGGACCAGAGGGCGTCGAAACCTCCCTGCGCGTCTGCGGCCAGGGCCTGCAGGGTCTCCGTTAGCTGCCGCGCGGCCTCGGCGGCGGGGATGGCGCCTCCGCCGAAGGCGGCGTGCAGGGGAGCAATCAGGGCGTGGACAGCGTGTGCAAAGGCTTCAGCCCGATCGAGCTCGCGGAGGGTGCGCTCGGAAGGCGCGGCGCCGTCCCGTCCTGGTTGGCGGCGGCCCTCCAGGGTCCGGAACAGCGAGGGCCAGCCATCCCGGCGGGGGCCTCGCAGGCCCAGCCGCTCGAAGGCGCGCAGTCCCTGTCCGCGTTCCGCCTCCTCCATCCCAAGACGGACAAGCGGATTCTTGAGCGCGCCCAGCAGAGTGATCGGGGCGGCCGGATCGCAGGCCAACTCCGCCGCCTGCGCAATCAGCACGCCGACCGGAAAGCCCGCAAGGGGGGCCCCGGCGGAGGAATCGGCTTCAATGCCCCAGCGCGACAACTGCGCCGAAACCCGGCGCGCGAGACCCTGGTCTGGCGTGACAAGGGCGCAAGTCCGGTCGGGTTCCTCCAGCGCCTCCCGCATCAGGAGCGCGGCCACGGTCGCCGCTTCGTCCTCGGTGCGGGCTTCGATGACGCTGAGCCCTTCCAGGCCTTCCCCGAACGGATCCACGCCGGTCTCCTCCGCCTCGGCCTGCATGGTCTCGATGACACTGAGCCAGTCGGCGGTCGCGTCGGCGGGGCGGAGGGACTCGTTGATTACCCGCCGGCGGGCGCGGCCGCGGAGGTTCTCGGCCGTCCCTTCCGCGAGGGGCCAAGGGTGCACGTCCTCCCGCGTCAGGCCGTTGCGCTCGAGCAGGCGATAGAGGCCGAACTGCGGATGCTGCGGCTCCCGGTCGATGGCGGCCCAGGCGTCGTCCGCCAGGTTCCGGTCCAGTCCGGGCAGCACGACGCAGCCGCGCGGTGCGCCGGCGACTGCGGCCAGCAGCTCCCCTGTGGCAGGGGCCGTGGCGGTCGATCCCGCCGCGATGAGGGGTGTCGCGGGGGGCCGCGCGCGCCACTGTTCGGCCAGCCGCTTGGACAGCATCACGCGCCGCTCGGTGGGATCGACAAGGCCCAGTTCGCGCAGGCGCGCGGGCCAGCGTTCGAGGGCGATGGCCAGGACGCGTGCGGACTGTCGCCAGTGAGCCGCATGGTCGCCTCCGAGGTCGCCCAGGTCGGCGCCGTGAAAGCGCTCCTCGATGAATAGACTGTCCAGGAAGCCGGCCAGGGCGTCCGCCATCTCAAGCGCGGCCGGGGTGTCGAGATCACGCTCGAAGGCAGGCGCGTTCTCGGCGATCAGGCGCGCCAGTTCGAAGCGTCGCCGCAGTGGGCTTACCGCCGGCGGCAGTCCGAGCGCGATGGCCCCCGGTTCGAATGGCGGTTCGCCTTCATCGAGATCACCAACAGCGCGAATCTGCGGCAGCAACACCGGCTGGCCGCCCGCCGCCTTTACGAACGCCTCCGCGAGGGATCGCGCGCCTCGCCGCGTCGGCGTCAGGACTATGGCGTCGGTCAGGGCCTCCGGGCCCTCCATCGAAAGGTGATCGAACAGGATCCTGGCGAGGTCGTCGACGAAGGGCCGGTGCGCGGCGATGCTGAACCAGCGGGAGCCTTCGGCGTCGAAGGGGGCGATCACCCCGCCGCCCTCAGTCGCGCTTCGGCCTCGTCCCGGGACCGGGGATCGCCGACGTGCATCCAGAAGCCGTCCAGCAAGCGGCCGTGCAGGCGGCCCTGACCGGCCAGCCGTCGCCAGATCGGAGACAGGGAGAACGGTCCTTCCGGCCCGTCGTCGACGATCTGGGGCCTGGTGATGTGGACGCCCATGTAGGCGTAGGGGGCGGTGGGCGCGTCGCCTCTGAAGCGCACCCGCGTTCCGTCGTCCTCCAGGAAGAGGTCGCCGGCGCCCTCGAAACCGATCGACCGTTCACGGTCCGCCAAAAGCAGGATCGCGTCCATGCGCTCCGGATCCCACGCTCGGGCGAGGTGGTCGAGGGCGTCGGATCGATCGATCCAGACCGAGTCTATGTTGGCGACCCAGATCGGCGCGTCGCCCACCAGGCGCCGGGCCTTCTTCAGGCCGCCGCCGGTCTCCAGCAACTCGTCTCGCTCGTCGGAGATGACAATCTCGAGGTCCTTCCGCGCCGCGAGGTGGTTCTCCAGCCGATCGGCGAACCAGTGCACGTTGACCACCGCCTTCTCGACGCCTGCCTCCACCAGGCGGTCCAGTACGTGGTCGATCAGAGCACGGCCGGCGACCTCGACGAGGGCCTTGGGACGGTCGTCGGTGAGCGGCCGCATGCGGGTGCCCAGGCCGGCGGCCAGCACCATTGCGGTCGTCGGAGTCCGGCTCACAGGCGCACCTCCTCGGGCACGTAGCGATCGAACCACGCCCGAAGGCCCTCCATTCCTGGCGCGGTCAGGTTGGCTTCGAGGTGACGCCACATGCGCGGCATGAACTGGCGGTAGCGCGGCTTGCCATCGCGGAAGATGAGGCGGGCGAAGACGCCCAGGATGCGGGCTTCGTTGAGGGCCGCCAGGGCGGCGTAGTCAGCCATGAAGGCGCTCCGGTCCAGATCCGGCCGGGCGGCGAAGTAGCGATCCAGCGCCGCCCGCTCCAGCTCCGGCGAAACGTCGCGGCGGGCGTCCTGTAGCAGCGAGTGCAGATCCCAGCTGGGGTGAGCGCGCACGGCGTCCTGGAAGTCGATCATGCCCACCCGGGCCGCGCCCTCTCGATCCGGCAGCCAGATGAGGTTTTCGGCGTGATAATCGCGGTGGGCGAAGGCGTCGGCTCCTTCGGCGCCGCGCCGGGCCACCGGGGCCCACAGGGTCCGCCATTCGAGCACGGCGGCGTCATCGAGGACGATGCGGGAATCGAATCTGGGGTACCATTCGACAAAAAGGTCGGCGCCTGCGCCCAGCGCGACGGCGTCGTAGACCAGGAGAGGCCATCTGGCCCCCGGCGCCTCGATCAACTCCGGCGGCGGGGCCCTGTGCAGGCGCGCCAAGGCGTCCACGGCGTTGAAGTAGAGTTCCTCCTCGTCAGCCATGTCGCGGCCGATCAGTTCGGCGAAGACTCCGTTTCCAAGATCCTCCAGCACCGCCAGTCCGGCGGGGGCGTCCAGGGCGTGGATTTCGGGGGCCGAGAGCCCGTGGCTCTTCAGGTGGTGGGCGACCGCCGCAAAGGCCTCCACCTTTCCCGCTGAAAGCCGCGCCAGCGCATTCCAGCCTGCCTGCCGCCGGCTGTCCTCGTCCCAGTCGGGCGCGCAGGGAGGGCTTTCCAGTGCGCCCACCTGGTCCATGAGCATCAGCGAGCGGCCATCCGGCAGGTGTAAACGCTCATAGCGACGCGTGGAGGCGTCACCAGGCAAGGGGACGCGAACAGCGTCGCCCAGCCCGGTCCGGTTCAGAAAGTCGACCCTTTGTGCCTCGCGTTCAGACATGAAACTCGCGCCCAATGAATGCGCCGTGGGGAACCAGCCGCGCCCGGCGCCCCTCGGCCAGAATTTCCAGTTCTATATCCAGCCGATCGGGCGGGAGGCGATCCCCCATCCGCTGCGGCCATTCGACCACGATCGCGCCCTCGTCCAGCGCCTCGTCCAAGCCGACTTCTATCGTCTCCCGCTCGTCGGCGAGACGATAGAGGTCGAAGTGCGTCAGAAACGGTCGTGCCTCATATTGCTGCATCAGGGTGAAGGTCGGGGAGGGGACGTCTTCCTCAGGCCTCGTCAGCGCCCGCACCAGTCCGCGCGCCAGCGTCGACTTTCCGGCGCCCAGGTCGCCCCAGAGGAGCACGGAGTCTCCCTCGCGCAGCAGGCCCGCCACCGCGGCCCCAAGGCGGGCGGTCGCGGCGTCGTCCGGCAAGGCGACCTCGACGGGATCGCGCAGGATCAAGCGAACTCCTGATCCGGCTGCGAGGGCAGCACGCGTTCCACGTAGGCTTTCAGGGCGTAGGTAGCCTTTGCGGCGTCGATGTCGAGGCGCTGCGGCGGAATCGGCCGTCCGACGGTGAGCCTGAACGGTTTCCCGGCCTTGTTCAGCATCTCATGGAACAGGGTGACGTCCCGCAATTCCTGGCTGAAGCGGTCGAAGAAGTGGAACAACCAGCTTTCCGGCCCGGCCACGTGGATGGGAACGACTGGCGCCGCATACTTTCGCGCCAGCGACACGGCCGTCTGTGCCCAGGGCGGATCGGTCAATTGCCCGTCCTTGCCCCTGCGCGCCAGGCGTCCGGCCGGGAAGATGACGATGCAACGTTCCGCCTCGAACGCTTCCTTGGCGGCCAGAAGGGTGGCCCGGGTCTTCTCCCGGGTCCGTTTGGACTCCACCCATTCCACCGGAATCACCGCCTCGCCGAGCCGAGGCGAGACCCGCAGGGCGTCGGCGTTGGCGAAGAAGATGGCGTCCTTGCGGATTCGGCGGAGGGCGTCGAAAACCGCGACGCCGTCGGCGATGCCGGTGGGATGGTTGCACACCACCACGCACCGTCCCTTCAGCGGGATGCGATCCGCGAACAGAGTGGTGATCTTCAGGGCCAGCAGATCTGCGACGTAGTCCAGGGCGCCCTCGCCCGACAGCGGCAGCACCGCGTCCGCCATCCGTCGGGCCGGACCATAGCCCAGAACCGCGTAGAGCGCAGGGCGCAGCAAGGGCCAGAGGGGATTCCGCACGAGGTGCGGCGCGCGTTCATAGATCAGGACATCGACAATGTGTTCGCGCGGGCGGGACCAGCCGCGCGCCGCGGACCTTTCGTCGGGAACGGTGGCGGTCATCGACGCGATAGTAGGGAACGGCCCATCAGAGGCAAGCCGTTGGGGCAGCGGTCAGGAATTTGACGCAAGGCTTCGGGAGGCCCTGGGGACGACGGGCGGCGAAAGTCCGCGAACCCCAGTCCGGAGCCTCATCATGACCTTCCAGATTCACGGCCTGCCGCGCGCTCGGTTTGAACCGCTGTTCACCCTCGGCGACGCCGCCCTCTCCGCTAAGGGGGTGGTGCGCATGCGGGTTTCCGAAACGCCGGGGTTTCCCTGCCGCGTCGGACTTCGCGATCTGGAGGCCGGTGAAAGCGTTCTGCTGCTGAACCATACGCATCAGCCGGCCGATACGCCCTATCGGTCGGCGCATGCGATCTTTGTCGGCGAGCAGTCCACCGACGCGACCCTTGAGCCGGACCAGGTGCCGGAAGTCCTGGCGCGTCGCATCCTGTCGATCCGCGCGTTCGACGGCGCCGGAATGATGCTGGACGCGGACCTCAGCGAGGGGGAGGGGCCGACGGCGGCGCTCATCGAACGGTTGCTCGCGGATCCCCGCGCCGACCGGCTGCACATCCACAACGCCCGGCGCGGCTGTTTCGCCGCCTGGGCGGCGCGCGCCTGAGCGGCCTAGAGGTCCTTGCGGCCTATGTAGAAGGTGGCGAGGAAAACCATGAGGCCGACGCCGATGAAGGTCGGCCCGGCTGACGGAAAGCGCGCCTCGATGGCCGGAAAATCGGTCACGATCAGGAAAAGGCCTCCGCCCAAGAGGGCAGCGGCCAGAATGTAGAGGACGATCTTCATCAACTTCCCCCCGTGGTCAGGCGTCCTAGCCTAGACCGATTTGCGTCCCAGGGCGCGTGGAGCGCACCGGAATGGGCAGGTCGGCGCCCGCAAGTGCTCTTCGTTCGACGCCAGTACGAATCGACCTCCCGACCGAGGTTCCGAATGCAGGCTAGCGCGGTTGCACGCGCGGGTCTAAGACCGCGCCCGACTCCAACCCTTCCTCGCTCAGTTCAAGGGAGACGCGCGTGCGCGACATCCACCACTTCATCGACGGTCAGTCCTTCACGGGCGCCTCGGGCCGCTTCTCGGACGTGTTCAATCCCAACACCGGAGAGGTGCAGGCGCGTGTCCAGCTGTCCAGCGAGGGCGAGGTCGACAAGGCGGTGCAATCGGCTGCTCGCGCCTTCGAGGAGTGGAGCCAGGTCAATCCCCAGCGCCGGGCCCGGGTCATGTTCGAGTTCAAGCGCCTGGTCGAGCGCGACATGAACCAGCTGGCCGAACTGCTGTCCTCCGAGCACGGCAAGGTCATCGCCGACGCCAAGGGCGACATCCAGCGGGGCCTGGAAGTGATCGAGTTCTCCTGCGGCGCGCCCCACGCCCTGAAGGGTGAGTACACGTTCGGCGCAGGCCCCGGCATCGACGTTTATTCCATGCGCCAGCCGCTCGGCGTCTGCGCCGGCATCACGCCGTTCAACTTCCCGGCCATGATCCCGATGTGGATGTTCGGGACGGCCATCGTCAGCGGCAACACCTTCGTGCTGAAGCCTTCGGAGCGCGATCCTTCGGTGCCGGTGAAGCTGGCCGAGCTGTTCATGGAGGCCGGCGCTCCAAAGGGCGTGCTGAATGTCGTCCACGGCGACAAGACCGCCGTCGACGCCATCCTGACCCATCCGCTGATCCAGGCGGCGAGCTTCGTCGGCTCGTCGGACATCGCCCACTACGTCTATTCGACCGGCACCGCCCACGGGAAGCGCGTCCAGGCCTTCGGCGGCGCCAAGAACCACGGCATCGTCCTGCCCGACGCCGACATGACCCAGACGGTGAAGGACCTCGCGGGCGCCGCCTTCGGCTCCGCCGGCGAGCGCTGCATGGCCCTGCCTGTGGTGGTGCCTGTCGGCCAGAAGACCGCCGACGAGCTGCGCGAGCGCCTGGTCGCCGAGATCGCCACGCTCCGCGTGGGCGTCTCGACCGACCCCGACGCCCACTACGGCCCGGTGGTCACCGCCGCTCATAAGGCGCGCGTCACCGGCTGGATCGACAAGGCCATCGAGGAGGGCTCCGAGCTCGTCGTCGACGGCCGTGGCTTCCAGCTGCAGGGCCATGAGAAGGGCTTCTTCATCGGCCCGACGCTGCTCGACAAGGTCAACACCGGCATGGAGTCCTACAAGGAGGAGATCTTCGGCCCGGTGCTGCAGATCGTCCGCGCCGAAACCTTCGAGGAGGCGGTCTCCCTGCCGTCCAAGCACCAGTACGGCAACGGCGTGGCCATCTTCACGCGCGACGGCCGCGCCGCCCGCGACTTCGCCACCCGCGTCCACGTCGGCATGGTCGGCATCAATGTGCCGATCCCGGTGCCGGTCGCCTATCACACCTTCGGCGGCTGGAAGCGCTCGGGCTTCGGCGACATCAACCAGCACGGCATGGAGGGCGTCCGCTTCTGGACCAAGACCAAGACCGTCACAGCCCGCTGGCCGGAAAGCGATCTGGAAGGCGGCGCGCCGCAAGATAGCGCCTTCATCATTCCGACGATGGCTTGAGCCGGCCTCCAACCACCGGAGAGTGGCCCGCTTTTCACGAGTGTGGCCGTCTCTCCGGCCGGACCTGCACCTGCGGGTCACGTGCAGCGGTTCCCGCCCGGCAGGGGAATCCGGTTGCTTGCGGATCGTCTCTCGGGCGTTAACCTGTACGGAATGGCGGGCGCCCGAGGCGTTGCGCCCGGGGACAGTCGCCGCATGCAGCTTCGCCGCTTCCTGTTGTTCAGCCTGCTGGCGGTGGTGCTCGGCGCTTCGGTCGCCGGCGGCGGCTATTGGGCCTACTGGAATTTCTACGCCCGCTGGCGGCCGGTCACGATCGTCAAGAACCAGGCCGAAATCCAGAAACTCCTGGACGCTGCGGGCGCCGTGTCGCCGGGCCGCACCGGCCCGTGGCTGTATATGATCACCTACCGCGCCTGCGCGCCCTGCGCCCGTTACCAGCGGGAGGAGTTTCCCAAGCTCGCCGAAGCCAATGTCGACACCCGGGTTATCGCCTATGCGCGTCCGGACAAGGAAGGGCTGGCGCAGTCCACCGCCCCAGAGCGGGCCACCGTCGCCGAACTCTGGATCAACCGCTCGTGGCCTCTCTACCTGCAATGGATGGCTGTGCCGCGTCAGCAGTGGTCGGCCCCGGGGGTTCGCCCCGCGGACGGGGACATCGCCCGCACCGCCGTCGTGGACGCCAGCCGCCAGTTCACCGACAAACTTGAGCCCTATCTGAAGGCGAACGGCCTTGGGTCCGAATATCCGCTGCTCATCTGGCGGGACCGTGACGGCTACCTGAAGGCGTGCGCCTGCGCGGATCGGCGTTCCTACGCCTTCATTCGCCATGACCTGGGGGTCGCGGACGAAACGCCCTCGATCATCGCCGTGCCGCGACCGGAAACCCAGCCCGAGCTTGCGCCGCCGGTCGAGGCGCCGGCCGACTCCGCTCCTGTCGCGCCGCGACCGCGGCCAGCCGCTCGCGATCCCCTGGCGACTCCCGCCCGTCCCATCCCCTACCAGCCGGGTGGGTCGACGCCGTCGACCTCGGCGCCTGCGCAGTCCCCGCCGCCGGCCAATCGAGGCAACCAGCCGCCTCCAAAGAACGACAGCGACAACATCTTCTACTGACGTCGCGTTCGCACGGCGGTTCCTGTCGAAAGATTCACTAGGCCGAACTGTCACGCTCCCCGAGTGTCGCGCCCACGCTGGCGCCAAGACCAGTGCTCAGGAGCTGCCCATGTCCAAGATCACCGCGCTCAAGGGCGCCGTTTCCGCCCTCGCCGTCATGGCCGTCATGGCTGGATCGATCGCCCCCGCCGCCGCCCAGCAGGCCCCCGCCGCGACCGCCGCGACCGCTCCTCCGGCGGCGCAGAGCGAAGACGCCCGCCTTGCCGCGTTTTTCCAACAGGCGTTCATGGAAGGCATCTCCCAGACCCCGGAAGGTCTGACCCAGATGGGATCCAAGGAGCGCTACGGCGAGCTGGGGGACTACACCGACACGGCGGCCGTCAAGGCTCAGGAACTGGCGCACCGCCAACTGGATCAACTGCACCGTCAGTTCGACCCGGCCAGGTTGTCTCCCTCGTCGCGCCTCAGCTATCGCCTTTTCGAGATCAACGTGGCCCAGGGCGACGCCCTGTTCGCCTACCGCTTCCACAACTACGCCGTCTCCAACAACGGAACCGCGATCTCGGGCATTCCGGTGCTGCTGATCAACGCCCACGCCGTAGCCAGCGTCGCGGACGCCGAAGCCTATATTTCGCGTCTGCGCGCCATGGACCGCGTAGGCGGCGAAGTGGCGGCCGACATCGACTACCGCACCGCGCACAACTTCATCTCGCCTGATTTCGTGTTCGAGCCGGTCCTCAAGGATACGCGGGCCCAGCTGACGGGCGCGCCCTTCGACAGCGGGCCGGACCATCCACTGTTTGCCGATTTCAAGACCAAGGTGAACGCCCTTTCGATTGATCAGGCGGCGAAGGACCGGCTGATTGCGGATGCCCGCGAGGCGCTGCTCGGTTCCTACCGGTCCGGGGTCAGCAAGGTGATCTCCGCCGTGGAGCGAATGGGGCGCAAGGCCAGCTCTTCGGACGGCGTCTGGCGGCTGCCGGACGGCCAGGCCTACTACGCGGCCACCGTGAAGTTCTTCACCACGACCAATCTGACCCCGGACCAGATCCACCAGATAGGCCTGTCCGAGGTAGCGCGGATTCGCGGGGAGATGGAGACGATCAAAACGCGCGTCGGGTTCCAGGGAACCCTGGCCGAGTTCATCGCCGACCTGAAGACCAACCCCAAGTACCGCTATCCGAATACGCCCGAAGGCAAGGCGCAGTACCTGGCCGATTCCAAACGGATCATCGCCGACTACATGGCCATAGCCTCGACCCAGTTCTCGCGCCTGCCCAAGGCGCCGATCGAGGTGCGGGCGGTGGAATCCTGGCGGGAAAACACGGCCTCGGGCGCCTTCTACGACCAGCCCACGCCCGACGGCAGCCGACCCGGGATCTTCTACGTCAACCTGTCGGACATGAGCCAGGTGGCCAGGATCAATCTGGAAGCGCTGGCCTATCACGAGGGGACGCCGGGGCATCACTTCCAGATCGCGCGGGCGCTGGAGCAGGAGGACCTGCCGCTGTTCCGCCAGTTCGGCTACCAGGGCGCCTACATCGAGGGGTGGGGGCTGTACGCCGAGAGGCTGGGCAAGGAGGCGGGGCTCTATCGCGACCCCTATCAGGACATGGGCCGGCTCTCGATGGAGATCTACCGGGCCGCGCGACTCGTGGTCGATACTGGTTTGCATTCAAAGCGTTGGACGCGGGATCAGGCCATGCAGTACTTCCGCGACAACACCCTGGTGAGCGAGCTGGACATCCAGCGGGAGATCAACCGCTACATCGCCAATCCGGGCCAGGCGACCTGCTACAAGATCGGGCAGTTGAAGATCCTGGAACTGCGCGAGAAGGCGCGGGCGGCGCTGGGGGCGCGGTTCGACATCCGCGACTTCCACGAGGTGGTGCTGGCCAACGGGGCGCTGCCGCTGGACGTGCTGGAGGAGCAGGTCGACGCCTACATCACCGCCCGCAAGGCGGCCTGATGAGTACGTCCGGGGGTGGGTTGACCCCCGTTCCCGGTCGCCTCACTCGGATTTCCGGCCGCAAGGTGAGCAAAGTTTCATTCGGCCGCGGCCGACGGGCCCCGTAAGGTTCCTCCCGACTGTCCGGACTGGCGTCAGGCCGGCTCCAAGGGGGACCCCATCATGCTCAAGCCCGCTGTTTCCGTCCTGGCCCTGATGGCCGTCCTGGCCTCGCCGGCCGCCATCGCCCAGCCGGCCGCCGCCCCGGCCGCCGCCGCCGCGCCGGCGGCGGCGTCGGAGGACGCCCGCCTCAACGCCTTCTTCCAGGAAGCCTTCCTGGAGGGGCTGCGCCAGACGCCCGAGGGCCTGACCCAGTTGGGCATGAAAGAGCGCTACGGCGAGCTGGGCGACTACACCGACGCCGCCAACAAGGCGCAGCTCGACCTGTCGGAAGCGCAGCTGGCCCGGATGAAGCGCGAGTTCGACCCCGCCCGGCTCTCGCCCGCGGGGCGGCTGTCCTACCGGCTGTTCGAGGACTCCGTGGCGCGCGGGCGGGACGGGTACCGCTATCGCTACCAGTCCTACGCCGTGACCTCGACCGGGACGGCGATCTCCGGCATCCCCGTGATGCTGATCAACTCGCACGGCGTCGACACGGTCGCCGACGCCGAGGCCTACGTCTCGCGTCTGAAGGCGGTGGACCGGGTCGGCGGCGAGGTGGCGGCCGACATCGACTACCGCACCCAGCACGGCTTCATCTCGCCGAGCTTCGTCTTCCCGCGGGTCATCCCCGATACGCAGCGGCAGGTCACGGGCGCGCCCTTCGACGGTGGACCGGACCACCCCGTCTGGGCCGATTTCAAGGCCAAGGTCGACAAGCTGAACGCCACGGCCGAGCAGAAGGCCAGACTGCTGGCGGACGGCAGGGCCGCGCTGCTGGGCGAATACCGCTCGGGCGTGAACAAGGTGCTGGCCGCCGTCGAGCGCATGGCCGCCCGGGCGGACTCGACCGACGGCGTCTGGCGCCTGCCCGACGGCGACGCGGCCTACGCGGCCAGCCTCCGCTTCTTCACCACCACCGACCTCAGCGCCGACCAGATCCACCAGACCGGCCTGTCGGAGGTGGCGCGCATCCACCACGAGATGGAGGCGATCATGCGCAAGGTCGGCTTCAGCGGCACGCTGCAGGCCTTCTTCACAAAGGTGAAGACCGATCCGGCGCTGCACTACCCCAATACCGACGAGGGCCGCGCCCAGTACGTCGCCGACGCCAAGCAGATCATCGCCGACTACATGGCGCGGGCCTCGACCCAGTTCTCGACCCTGCCGAGGGGTCCGGTCGAGGTCCGGGCGGTGGAGACCTGGCGCCAGGCCACCGCCTCGACCGCCTTCTACAACCCGGGCACGCCCGACGGCTCCCGGCCGGGCATCTTCTACGTGAACCTGGTCGACATGGCGCAGGTCCAGAAGGTTCAGCTGGACGCCATCGCCTGCCACGAGGCCGCGCCGGGCCACCACTTCCAGATCGCCCGCAGCCAGGAGCAGGCCGAACTGCCGATGTTCCGCCGCTACGCCTTCTACGGGGCCTACCTCGAAGGCTGGGGCCTCTACGCCGAGCGCCTCTGCAAGGAGGCCGGCCTCTACCAGGACCCCTACGACGACTTCGGCCGCCTGTCGCTGGAGCTGTGGCGCGCCGCCCGCCTGGTGGTCGACACCGGCATCCACGCCAAGCACTGGAGCCGGGACAAGGCCATCCAGTACTTCCGCGACAACACCCTGATGAGCGAGATCGATATCGAGCGCGAGATCGACCGCTACATCTCCGGTCCCGGCCAGGCCACCAGCTACAAGATCGGCCAGCTGAAGATTCTCGAACTGCGCGACAAGGCGCGGGCCGCCCTCGGACCGCGGTTCGACATCCGCGAGTTCCACGAGGTCATCCTGGCCAACGGAGCGTTGCCGCTGGACGTGCTGGCCGAGCAGGTAGACGCCTACATCGCCCGCAAGAAGGCCTGAGGCGCCGCGGGCGGGGCGATACGCCTCGTTAAGCCCTCACGGCTACGCTTTCGCCGGCATCGAAAGGCAGAAGGCTTCGAGGCATGAAGATCGCACCCGCCGCCGCCGGGCTGGCACCGGCCGCGATGACGCCCGCCTACGCGCGCGAGACGGCGACGCGCCTGTCGCCTCCCAAGGCGGCGGCCGCCCTCAAGGCCGAGATCGTGCGCGAGGCGGTCGAGGCCCGCCTGTCGCCCCTCTTCGACGCCCAGGAAAGCCGCAAGAGCCAGGCCAAGGCCCGCCTGCAGCAAATCCGCGAGTGGGTGAAGATCGTGCGCAAGCTCTACGCCCAGAATCCGGAAGGCATGGCCAAGACCCTGGCCCAGGCCTTCAAGGACCTGAAGGCGGCGGTGCAGGCCTATCGCGAGGCGGGCGGTGAGGAGATGGCTGCGGCGGGGGGCATGGCCCCGCCGGTGGCGCCCGCGCCCGTGCAGGCGCCGCGAGAGCCGGGGGCGTCGGACCCCGCCGAGGCCGCCGACGAGACCGAGGACGCCCGCGCCCCCGACCAAGACGCCCCTCCCGAGGGCGCCGCCGACGACGAGGAGACGGCCGGCGACGGCTCCGGCAACGCTCCCTTCGAGGAACCCACCTACGGCGCCTTCGGCCACGGTCTCTACGACGCCGTGGTCGGGGAGGTGAAGCGCATGATCGGTGAGGACGGGCTCGACTTCCTGAAGCAGGTCCGGGGGCTGGTGAACGACTTGCGCGACCTGTTGCAGACCGCCCGCGGCCAGGCGGCGATCCGAAAGCGCGACGCCCGCACCGAGACCGCCCTGAAGGACGCCGACGAGGCCCTGAAGGCGCTGAACCGGGACATGGGGGAAATGGACCAGCAGATCCGCCGGGACGCGCCGACGGTCAGCCTGGGCGTATCCGTCGCCGCCTGAGGCGATTGATCTGGCGCAAGGCCGGAGGCGCGCGAACCGGGGCACCCTGGCGGCGAAGGAGAACGCCATGGGCGCTCGCGGATACGAACACGGCTCGGCCCCGCTGGGGGTTCTGTTCCTGGTCTCGGTCTTCGGACCCATGGCCCTTCTCGCCGCCATCTGGGCGCTGGCGGCGGGCGTGGGCCAGAACGGACCGGTACGCGACCTGGCCGGCGAGGCCATGGTCTGGGTCCTGCTGGTCTCCGGCGTGGTCCTGACCATCGAGGAGGCGGTGCTGTTCTTCGCCACCCTGCTGGGTCGATCGCGGGTGAAGTGGCCGGCGCGCAGGCCCGGACCGCCCGCGGCCTAGTAGAGCGCCTCAAGCGCCAGCCAGGCGGCCGTACCGGCCAGGGCGACCGCGAACAGCCGCCGCAGCCGTTGCAGGCGGACCGGGTCGAGCCCCGCCTGCACCGACGCTCCCGCGCGGGCCGCGAAGAGGACGATGGCGGTGTGGACGCCGACGCTGACGCCCAGGTGGACGCACCCGAACAGCAGGGCCTGGACGAAGGGCGGGGCGTGGTCGTCGGCGATGAAGCCGGGCAGCAGAAACAGATAGAAGACCGCCGCCTTGGGATTGAGGACGTTGGCGAGGAAACCTCGCCAGGCGTGGTCCCGTCCGTCCGGCAGGCCGGCATGGCCCGGAGAGGTCTCGCCCGCCCCGCGCCAGGCCTCGAACGCCAGCCAGAGCAGATAACCGACGCCGAGCCAGCGGAGGCCGTGCAGCAGGGCGGGATAGGCGAGCAGGGCCTCGGTCACCCCCGCGGCGGCGGCGACCATGTAAAGCCCCAGTCCCGCGGTGACGCCCACGATGGCGGCCAGGCCCGCGGCCCGGCCGCGACTGGCGGCCAGGATCGCCAGGTAGCCCATGTTGGGACCGGGCGTCAGCTCTACCAGGGCCACCGCCGTCAGGAACGCCGGCAGCAGGCCCAGGTCGATGGGAGCGGCGTCGAGGTTCACGGGCGTCCCGCGGCCACGTCCCGCGCCAACCGGTCCAGCAGGCGCACGCGCGCGGCGTCGTCCGGCAGCCGCGCCAGCGTCGCCTCCAGTTCACTGAGCAGTTCCGCCCGGGCGTTGTGCCAGTCGAGCTGCGCCGCTGCGCCCGGCAGGATGCGCGGTGCGGCCTGCGCCGGGAGCGCCTCGGACCGCCTGCGCCGCAGCCGGACCGTCTGGTCGATCTCGGGAACGGCCAGCGCGAGGTCCAGGCCCGCGACCGTCAGCCGCTTGCGCAGGGCGTCCAGGCTGGCGGGCTCGCCGTGGGTCAGGAAAACCGAGCCGCTCACCGGCAGGCGCGCGCGCAGCCAACTCTCCAGCGCCGCCGCGTCGGCGTGGCCGGAGTAGATGTCCAGCGACCGGACGGTCGCGCGAACCTTCAGCGAGTCGCCCTGGATGCGCACGAAGCGGCGGCCCTCCTCAAGCAGGCGGCCGAGGGTGCCCACCGCCTGGAAGCCGGTCAGCAGGACGGTGGCCTCGCGGCGCCACAGCAACCGCTTCAGATGGTGCCGGATGCGGCCGGCGTCGCACATGCCGCTGCCGGCCATGATCACGTGCCAGCCGGAGAGGCGCTCGATGGCGCGGCTCTGGTCCACGCGCGGCGTGGGCCGCAGCAGTTCGTGGCCGCGCAGATTGCGAAAGGGGTTTTCGCCGTGGCGGTCGACGCCGTGCCGCAGGAATACCTCTGTGGCCTTCAGGGCCAGCGGGGAGTCGATGAAGATCGGACCGGCCGGCGCCGCGCCGTCGCTCATCACCTGCAGCAGGTCGATGAGCAGTTCCTGGGTGCGCTCGACCGCGAAGGCCGGCATGACGAGAGGGCCCCCGGCGCGGTGGGCGTCACGGACCACCTCGGCCAGCAGCCGGCGGCGCGTCGCCGGGTCCACCGGCGGCCGTTCGACCGCGCCGTAGGTGGATTCCATGATCACGTGGTCCACGCCGCCGGGCCCCTCCGGGTCGGGCGCGAACTCGCGGCCGCCGGGTCCGAGGTCGCCCGAGAACAACAGCCGCAAGGGCTCCTCCCCGGCGCGGACGATCTCCACTTCGACGGAGGCGGACCCCAGGATGTGGCCGGCGTTCCACCAGCGTGCGCGAAGCCCGGGCGCCACTTCGCGCCAGTCTCCGAAGTCCACCACCTCGAAGTTCCGCAGGCAGCGCTCCGCGTCCCGCCGGGTGTAGATCGGTTCGACCAGGGGGTGGCCCCGCTGCTGGTTGCGGCGATTGAGGAATTCGACCTCGTGCTCCTGGATGCCCCCGGCGTCGGGAAGCATCACCGAGCACAGGTCGCGGGTTCCGGCCGTGGCGTAGACCGGTCCACGGAAGCCGTTCCTGATCAGGCGGGGAATCTGGCCCGAATGATCGATATGGGCGTGGGTCAGCAGCAGGGCGGAAATCCGGCGGGGCTCGAACGGGAAGGGATCGTAGTTCAGCGCCTTGAGGGTCTTGGACCCCTGGAACAGGCCGCAGTCGACCAGCACCTCGGCTTCGTCCGTGACCAGGCGGAAGCAGGCTCCGGTCACGCACCCCGCCGCCCCGTGAAAATGCAGTCGGACGCTCATCCGGACAGCTCCTGCTCGAGGGCGGCGGCCAGCAGCCCGGCCAGGGGTATGCGGTTGCTCGAGTGTACGACAGCGTCGGTCGAGACCAGGGACTCGACGCCGGCTGCGGCGAGCCGGCGCCCGACCGAGTCATCGAACAGGGCGTGGGTGACGAAGGCGCGGATCGGCCCGGCGCCCGCGGTCACCAACGCTTCGGCCGCCGCGATCAGGGTCTCGCCGGTGGAGCAGACGTCGTCGACGAGGATGGCGGGCCGTCCGGCCAGATCCGCCTGCGGCGGTGTCCGGACGCGGACGGCGCGATCGCCGTCGCGGACCTTCTGCAGCGTCAGCCACGGTCGCCCGTCGGCGAGGGCCAGGGGCTCCACCCAGCGGCGCGATTCCGCGTCCGGCCCCACCAGCACGGCGTCGGCCTGTTGCTCAGCGATCCAGCCGGCGAGGGCGGCGCTGGCCGAAACACAGGTCGCCTCGACCCCCGGCAGCACCCGGTCCAGCGCCGGCGTGCGGTGCAGGTGCGGGTCGACGGTAAGGACCCGGTCGAAGCGGTGGGCGAGAAAAGCCCCCACCGCCTCCTGGCTGATCGGGGCGCCCGGCCGGTCGACCTTGTCCTGGCGCATGTAGCAGAGGTAGGGCGCGACCAGGACCAGCCGCCGGGCAGGGCTGCGGGACCACGCGTCCTGGGCCAGCAGCAGCTCTACGAGCTTGGGGTTGGGACGGTCCAGGCTGCGGTAGACGATGACGGTGTCGGCGGCGGGCGGCACACACGGGAGGATCTCGCCGTCGGGGAAGGCGTGCACCTCGACAAAGGCCAGGGGCGCCCCGAGCGCACCGGCCAGACGACCGGCCGCCTCGGCCTCGTCGCGGAAGGCGTGGACAATGACGCTCATGGCGCGACCTCCCCGGCCAGGCGCACGCCGCTGTCCTCGGCTGCGAGGGCGGCGGCGAAGCGGAAGTCCGCTTCTTCGCTGGCGTAGATCCGGAACAGCGGCTCGCCGGCGGAAACGGGATCGCCGATGCGCCGGAGCATCTCCACGCCGGCGCCGGGATCGACCGGGGCGCCGGCCATGCGCGCGATGCGGGCGATGCGGAAACAGTCGACCGCGGCCACCACGCCGGACCGCGGGGCCGCAACCTCATCGACGATGCCGCCCAGGCGACGGGTGAGCGGGGAGGGCCCCTGGGCCTCGATGAGCCGGTCCAGGGCCCGGCGCGCGTCACCGCCGTCCAGCAGGTCACGGGCCCGGGCCTCCCCCTTCCCGCCGGCCAGCGCCGGGTCGAACTCAAGCACCTGCCCCGCCAGGCGCAGGCAGCGGGCGCGCAGGCTCTCAGGGGCCTCGGGGCGACCCTCGAGCACCGCGAGCACGTCGCGGACCTCGAGCTCGGGCCCGACGCCCCGCCCCACCGGCTGGGACCCGTCGGTGAGGTCGATCTGGACCTGCAGGCCCACGCGGCGGCCGACGAATTCGAACAGCTTGCGCAGCCGTGCGGCCTCGGCCGCGCCGCGCACCTTGGCGGTGGGTCCGACCGGCAGGTCGATCAGGAGGTGGGTCGACCCGGCGGCCACCTTCTTGGCCAGGATCGAGGCGACCATCTGCTCCGGGGTGTCCAGGCCGAGCGGTCGCTCGACCGAGATCAGCACGTCGTCGGCGGGCGCCAGGTTCACGTGCCCGCCCCAGACGATGCAGCCGCCGACCCGCTCGACGACCTCGCGCATGGCGTCCGGGCCGAGGTCGACGCGGGCCAGAAGCTCCATGGTGTCGGCCGTGCCCGCGGGCGAGGTGATGGCGCGCGAGGAAGTCTTGGGAATGGTCAGGCCGTGGGCGATGACGATCGGCGCCACGACCAGGCTGGTGCGATTGCCCGGGATGCCGCCGACGCAGTGCTTGTCGGCGATCGGGGCGCGGTTCCAGCGCAGGGTCTCGCCACTGTCGATCATGGCGCGGGTTAGGGCCAGCAACTCCTCGGGCCCGAGCGCGCTGGCGCAGGCCACCAGGAAGGCGGCCACCTCCATGTCGGAATAGCGGTGGCCCACGAGGTCGCGCACGATCTCGCCGAGCGCGGCCTCGTCGAGCACCTCGCCGGCCACCTTGCGGCGCACATGGCGGAAGCTGGCCGGCGGCCGCACCGGGGTCAGGGTGACCTCGGCGCCCTCGGCGGCGCCCAGGCGCCGGAAGGCCGGCTCGGGCAGGCCAAGCTGGGCGGGACCCACCATGACCGGGTCGTCGACGATGTCGATGCTGGCGATCAGGGCGCGCCCGTCGGCGGCGCGCACCTCCACCTTGCCGAAGCCCGCGAAGCGTTCCGGGCGGAACAGCGGGCAGTCGCGCGCGATGAAGGCCACGTTCTGGCGCAGGGTGTCCAGGGGGAGGCGCCGGAGGCGCAGGCGGCCGTCCCGGACGGGGTTCACGAGGCTGGGGCCCGGCGGCGAGCGCGGGGCGGGGGGGCGGGGAAAAGGTCGGTCACGGCCTGGCGGACCTGCTGGACCGCCTCGTCGATGCGCGCGGGCGCCATGTCGGCGTCGACGCCCCCGAAATTGACGTGGTCCAGCGACTGCAGCCCGCAGGCGCTGCTCAGCCGTTCATTGAAGACCTTGCGCACCGCGTCCCAGCCGCCGCTGTCCACCAGCCACAGGTTCTCGGACCCGGTGGAGGTGAAGCTGACCATGCTGCGGCCGGACAGCAGCGGTCCCGTGCCGCCGGATTTGATGGCCCCGTAGCCGAAGCCCACGCCGAACACCCGCTCGACGTAGCCCTTGAGCATGGCCGGCGGGGAGCCGAACCAGATGGGATAGAAGAAGGCGAATACGTCCACGTCCTTGAGGATGGCGCGTTCGATCAGGATCTCGGTGCGCACATGGCCGCCGGCGGCGTCGGGCAGTTCGTCGGCGTGCAGGCGCGGGTCGAAATCCATGGCGTAGAGGTCGCGCACCACCACCTCGTCGCCGCGCGCCTGGACCGCCTCGATGTAGGTCCGGGCGGTCAGGCGGGTGAAGGCCTGCATGCGCGGATGGCAGATGACGACGGCGTGCTTCATGACGGGTCGGCCGGGTCGGCGTCGGCCGTCCGCAGGGTGCGCAGGTAGGCCGTGATGTCGGCGATCTCGTCGGCCTCGAGGGCGAAGGGCGGCATCGGCCCGCGGTGGCCGACGTAGATTCCCTCGGCCAGCGCCTCCTCCAGGTTCTGGACGGGATAGCGGCCGGCGACCACCCGCAGGGGCGGGGCCCCGGGATAGGGACTCGCGTCGTCGGTGGAGACGGCGTGGCAGCTGGCGCAACGGCGGCGCACCGACATCTCGCCGCGGATGGCCGAGGCGGTCATGTCGTCCGGCGGTCCGGCGAGGCGTGACGGGCCCTCGTTCGCATCCGAGAACAGCAGGCCGAGCAGCAGGTAGATCCACATGGGGGCGCTCTCCTTCAGCGGGTTCACTGTCGGCCCGCAGGCCTTCCGGCGACATGATCTCGATCAAGGCCTGGCCCGGACGACGGGCGTCTTTTCGGGACGGAAGGAGCCAGCCATGTCGATGCATGCACACACCCGGGCCGATGTCGTTCCCCTGCCGATCCTGCTGTGGTCGACGGGCGTCTGGTGGATTCTGGCCATGGACGGACGGCGGATGCGCCTGCTGGTCCGCGAAGGCCGCAACGGCGCCTTCCACGAGGCCATCCAGCCCCTCGCCGAGGAGGACGAGCGCCCCGTGGCCGCGATCGGAAGCGGTCCCCGCCACGCCCGGTTCGAGACGCTGGAGCGCGCGTTCGTCGAGCGGGTCGCCCGCCGCCTGGAGCGCTTCGCCCAGCGGGACGCATTCGATCATCTGGCGGTGTTCGCCGCCCCGGCCGCCCTCGGCGTGCTGCGCGGCGCCCTTGGAGCCGGCGCCCTGCGGCGGCTGCGCTTCTCCGAGGCGGTCGAGATCGTGGACGAGCCGCTGGGCCGAATCCTGGAGCGCATCGGGCTGCAGGCCTGACCCGTCGACCGGGGTTTCGGGACTCAACCCGCCCCGGGACCCGCCCTCCAGGGGCGAGGCCCGAAGCGGACGACGGGCGCACCGGAGAGGGCGCGCCCGTCTATCACCGCCGTACACAATGGGGGGACGGTCAGGCGGCGAGTCTCTGCAGCGCGTCGGGATTGCAGACGCGCATGCGGCGCAGCCCCACCAGGCTGATGACCTTGCGGGCCTGTAGCTGGGAGAACATGCGCGAAACGGTTTCGATGGTCAAGCTGAGGTAGTCGGCTATGTCCTGGCGGCTCATCGGCAGGTCGACTTCCTCGCGGCCGTCGCGGCCGGCCAGCTCGGCGAGGATCCCGGCGACCCGCTCGATGGCGCTCTTGCGGCCGATGTGGACGAGGTGCGACTGCACCTCGCGCAACCGGCGCAGACCCTCGGTCCACAGCAGGTGCGCCACCTCGCCGTTGTGCTCGGCCTCCGCCTCAAGGGTGGAGCGGCGCACCGCCAGCAGGGCGCAGGGAGTGAGGGCCTCGGCGGAGAACATGTGCGTCTCGCCGTCCTCCAGCCCGATCAGGTCGCCGGCATAGTGGAAGGCGCCGATCATGCGCCGGCCGTCGTCGGCCAGGCGGGTGGTGCGGACCACGCCGCTCTCGACGCGGTAGACGAACTCGGCGTCGTCCTCCTGGGCGAAGATCTCGTCGTTGCGCTCGAAGCGAAGCTGCACGCCCAGCGGCGACAGCGGATCGGTCTGGGCGGCGGCGGCCGGGGCGGAGGTCTCGGGGTTGACGACGGACAGGGGCATGACGCGGTCCTCACTGACGCCAGCAGACTGCCTCCCCGCGCGCGGGCGGGAAATTCGTGAACAAACCCTAGGGGAATCTACGTAGGGCGGGCCGGCCTCGCCGGGCGCGAGGATGCCGGATTTCGGGGGCCCGGAACTTGAGCCAGATCAAGGCGGGGGTCGACGGACGGGCCGAGACTTCCCAGCATGCCCGAAGCCTTTCCCGCGACAGAGCCGCAGACGCGCCCCCGCGGACCGCGGGTGGACCTGATCGCCGCTGATCCCCTGACCCGCACCGCCCTGGGACGGGTGATGGAGGAGGCGGGGCTGCGGGTGATCGACCATCTGCCGGGCGTCGAGGTGGACTTCGCCGGGCCGCCCGGCGTGGACCCGGCCTGCGTGGTGATCGTGCACGACGCCATGCGGCTGGACGCCCTGGTGCTGACGGTGCGGCTGCGCTCCATCGGCCTGACCGCACCCATCCTGATCCTGAAGGCCCGGCCGGACACGACCTTCCACGAGCTGGCCGAGTGCAGCGGGGGCGCCGCCGTGCTCGATTTCGACCCCGCCGATCCCGATCCGGGCGCCGTCGCGGCGCGGGTGCTGCGGGTGGTCGACGAACCCGGCCCCGGTTGACTTCGGTCAAGGACCGCCGCCCGCCGCCGCCGCAGGATGGATCCGTAACGACGGAGGTCCTCCATGACCGGCGCTGACCTGCCCCTCGGGCTCACGCCTGCCGATGCGCCCGCCGCCGGCCCGCGGCCGACGGCCGCCTGGCTGCGGCCCCTGGCCGCCGGCGCCGCCTACGCCGGGATGCTGTTCCTCGTCGGCTGCGTCGCCGGCGCGATCCGGGAGCTGGTCCTGGCGCCGCGCATCACCTCCGACCTCGGCATCGTGGTCGAGACGCCCCTGATGATGTGGGTCGCCTTCCACCTGGCGCGGGCCAGCGGCCGCTGGCTCGGGGTCGCGCCCGGGCGCGGCGGACGCCTGGTGATGGGCGCGGCGGCGCTGGCGGTGCTGCTGTCGGCGGAGAACGCCGCCAGTCATGCCTGGCTCGGCCGCTCGGTGTTCGATCAGTGGTCGCTCTACGGCTACCTGGCGCTGGGCGCGACCTTGTCCGGCCTGGTCTTCACCCTGCTGGCGCCGCTGGTCGCAGCCGCCCGGCCCCTCCGCCAGCCCTCGCCTCCGAGACCGTGATGCCTGCTTCGCTGCCCGCCGCCTGGCGCGACCACGCCGCCCGCAATCTGCCGCGCTACACCAGCTATCCCACCTCGGTCAGCTTCACCCCGGCCGACGGCGAGGCCGAGCTGCGCGGCTGGCTGGCGGCGATGCGCCCGGCCCAGCCGATCTCGGCCTATGTGCACGTGCCCTTCTGCCGGCGCCTGTGCTGGTACTGCGGGTGCCACACGACCGTCGTGCACGCCTACGACCGGGTGGGCGCCTTCCACGAGGTGCTGCTGCGCGAGGTCGACCTCTGGGCCGACGCGCTGGGCCCGCATGCGGGCATGGCCCACCTGCATTTCGGCGGCGGCAGTCCCAACGCCCTGGCGCCCGCGGACTTCCGCTCCCTGGTCCGCCGTCTGGCCGATCGCCTGCGCCTGCGGCCGGGCGCCGAGGTGGCGGCCGAGCTCGACCCCGGCGTCCTGTCGCCGGCTTTCATCGACGCCGCGGGCGAGGCGGGGGTGACCCGGGTCAGCCTGGGCGTGCAGACCTTCGACCCGGAGGTGCAGGCGCGGGTGAACCGCATCCAGCCGACCTCCCTGGTCACCGAGGCGGTGGAACGGATCCGCGCCGCCGGAGTGGCGGGGGTGAATTTCGACCTGATGTACGGCCTGCCCGGCCAGACGCCGGGGAACGTGCGCGGCTCGGTGATGCGCGCGCTGGAGCTGCGGCCCGACCGGGTGGCCGTGTTCGGCTACGCCCACGTTCCCTGGATGAAGAAGCATCAGGTGATGATCCAGGAGGCCGAGCTCGCCGGCGTGGATGGTCGCTGGGCCCAGGCCGAGGCGGCCGATGAGGCCATGCTGGCGGGAGGCTATGTGCGCATCGGGCTCGACCACTACGCCTTGCCGGACGATCCGCTGAGCCGGGCGGCCGAGGCCGGCCGCCTGCGCCGCAACTTCCAGGGCTACACGGACGACCCGGCTCCGGTCCTGATCCCTGTCGGACCCTCGTCGATCGGACGTTTCAACGAGGGCTTCGTGCAGAACGCCGTGGCCACCGACGCCTGGAGCGCGGCGATCGGGCGCGGGGAGCTGCCGGTCTTCCGCCGGCTGGCGGTGACCGCCGAGGACGAGCTACGCGCCGCGGTTATCGAGCGGCTCATGTGCGAGATGGCGGTCGATGTCGGCGAAGTCTGCCGCGCCCGGGGCTTTGACGCCGGGGCGCTCGACGAGGCGGTGGCGGCGGCGGCGGACCTGGAGGCCGATGGCCTGGCGACAGTGCGCGGCCGCACAGTGCGGGTTCCCGAGGCGGCGCGGCGCATGATGCGGGTGGTGGCCGCCTGTTTCGACGCCTGCCTGCCCCAGACCGCCCGGCGCCACGCCAAGGCGGTCTGAGCTCCTCAGCGGGCGGCGCCGTCGGGAGCGCCGGGCTGCCAGTGGCCGTTGGCCTTCAGCCGCTCGGCCACCTCACGCGGCATGTAGGTCTCGTCGTGCTTGGCCAGGACGCGCCGGGCCTCGAAGGTGTGGGTCTGGTCGAAGGCCCCCTCGACCACCACGCCGCGCCCTTCTGCGAAGAGATCCGGCGTGTCGCCTCCGAAGCGGACGTGGGCCACGCCCGCGCCGTCGGTGACGTCGAAACGCAGGCGGCCGTCCGACCCCCGCGCCACCGAACCGGCGCTGACGAGGCCGCCGAGCCGCACCGTCCGTCCGGCCGGGACGGCCGAAAGGGCCGCGTCGGAGGGACCATAGAAGAAGACGACCGCGTCGCGCATGGCGACCAGCGAAAGCCCCACGGCTCCGGCCAGCACGGCGCCGGCGGCCCCGACTGCGATCAGTCGGCCGCGCGCCTTGCGCGATTTGGGAAGCCACATCTCAGGCGGTCAGGCGGGTGCGCCGCGGATAGGGCGCCATGGCCAGCAGGGCCAAGGCGGCCGCCGCCCAGCACAGCGGACAGTGGAAGGCGCCGGACCCCCCCTGCAGGCAGTGGCCGGCGGCAGGATCAAGCGCCTGCCAGGCCCAGGCGACCGAGAGCAGCAGCACGCTGACGGAGGCGAGGGCCATGCGCACCTCGAGTTTCAGGCTGGACCAGGACACGGCGGCTTCCCTGACGGACGACAGGCCCAAGGCGGGCCGAGGCTGACCCTAGGCGGGCGCGCGTCCACCCCGCCATTCCGTAGTTTCCCTAGGTGGCGACGCCGGGCCCGTGCGCGCATCCATGCCCCCTCAAGTCCGACCTCTGGCTCAAAGGGGGCCCAGAATCATGACCGTCGCCATCGGCGAAACCGAAAAGAAGATGGCGGGCGCACCCCTGCTCGCGGGGATACTGGGCGTGCTCGCCCTGCTGTCCATGTTCGCGGCCGCGGCGACGCCTGATCCGCTGTTCCGCATCCATGCCTATCTGCTGATGGCCGCCTTCACCCTGGGGGCGGGCGGGATGGTCGTGGGGATTTCGACCGGCGGCTTCCGCGAGACGGACCGCTACATGGACGGGGTCATCCGCGCCGGCGCGGTGGCCTCGATGTTCTGGGCCATCGTCGGCCTGCTGGTGGGCTGCGTCATCGCGGCCCAGTTGGCGTTTCCGGACATCTTCTACTTCCCGGACTTCGGCTTCCTGAACTTCGGCCGACTGCGGCCGCTGCATACATCGGGGGTGATCTTCGCCTTCGGCGGCAACGTCCTGATCTGCACCTCCTTCTGGGTCGTGCAGCGCACCTGCAAGGCGCGGCTCTTCGGGGGCGTGCTGCCCTGGTTCGTCTTCTGGGGCTACCAGCTGTTCATCGTGCTGGCGGCCACCGGCTATCTGCTGGGCATCACCCAGTCGAAGGAATACGCCGAGCCCGAGTGGTACATCGACCTCTGGCTGACGGTGGTGTGGGTCGCCTACCTGGTCACTTTCCTGGGCACCATCTGGAAGCGCCAGGAGAACCACATCTACGTGGCCAACTGGTTCTACCTCGCCTTCATCATCACCATCGCCATCCTGCACCTGGTGAACAATGCGGCCCTGCCGACGGGCCTGCTGTCGACCAAGAGCTACGTGGTCTGGTCGGGCGTCCAGGACGCGCTGATCCAGTGGTGGTACGGCCACAACGCGGTGGGCTTCTTCCTGACCGCCGGCTTCCTGGCGATCATGTACTACTTCGTGCCCAAGCGGGCCGAGCGGCCGGTCTATTCCTACCGGCTCTCGATCGTGCACTTCTGGGCGCTGATCTTCATCTACATCTGGGCTGGTCCCCACCACCTGCACTACACGGCGCTGCCGCAGTGGGCGCAGACGCTGGGCATGACCTTCTCGGTGATGCTGTGGATGCCGTCCTGGGGCGGCATGATCAACGGCCTGATGACCCTGCAGGGTGCGTGGGACAAGCTCCGCACCGACCCGGTCATCAAGATGCTGGTCGTCTCCATCGCCTTCTACGGCATGTCGACCTTCGAAGGTCCCCTGATGTCGGTGCGCGCGGTCAACTCGCTGTCGCATTACACCGACTGGACCATCGGCCACGTGCACTCCGGCGCGCTGGGCTGGGTCGGCTTCGTCAGCTTCGGCGCTCTCTACATGCTGTTCCCCTGGCTTTGGCGCAAACAGGGCCTCTACTCGCTCAAGCTGGTCGACTGGCACCTGTGGATCGCGAGCACGGGCCTGGTGCTCTACATCGCCTCGATGTGGGTGTCGGGCATCATGGAAGGCCTGATGTGGCGCGCCTACACGCCCGAAGGCTTCCTCCAGTACAGCTTCGTCGAAACGGTCAGCGCCAAGCACGTCTCCAACGTGGTGCGCCTGCTGGGCGGCCTGCTCTACCTGACCGGCGCGGGCATCATGGCCTTCAATCTCTGGAAGACCGTCCGGATGCCCTCGGTCGCGGCCGGCAATTCGCCCGTCGATGCGCTGCCCGCCCCGAACCCCCTCGCTCCCGCCACCCTTCCCGCCGAGTAAGCAATCATGTGGAAACAACACGGCAAACTCGAGCGCCACTCGCTGCTCCTGCTCATCGCCATCGTCATCACGGTGGCCATCGGCGGCATCGTCGAGATCACGCCGCTCTTCTACCTCGAGAGCACGGTCGAGAAGGTCGAGGGCATGCGCCCCTACACCCCGCTCGAACTGGCCGGCCGAGACATCTACGTCCGGGAGGGTTGCTACGTCTGCCACTCGCAGATGATCCGCCCGCTGCGTGACGAGGTCGAACGCTACGGCCCCTACAGCCTCGCCGCCGAGAGCATGTACGACCATCCGTTCCAGTGGGGCTCGAAGCGCACCGGACCGGACCTCGCCCGCGTGGGCGGCAAGTACTCCGACGCCTGGCACGTCGACCACCTCCGCAACCCGCGCTCGGTGGTTCCGGAAAGCGTGATGCCGCCCTACGGCTTCCTCGCCGAGAAGCCGCTCGACTACCGGCGCATCCAGGACCTGCTGCGCACCCAGAGGACGCTGGGCGTGCCCTACAGCGCGGCCCAGATCGCCAACGCGACGGCCGACCTCGAGGCGCAGGCCGATCCGTTCGCCTCGGTGACGGGCCTGCGCGGCCGCTACGGCCAGAAGGTGCTGCAACGCGACTTCGACGGGGATCCCCAGCAGATCACCGAGATGGATGCGCTGGTGGCCTACCTGCAGATGCTCGGCACGCTGGTCGACTTCCGCACCTACCAGGCCGAAGCGCCTGCCAACCGCCGGTGACGCCATGACCTACGAGGACATTGCGACCTTCGCCCAGCAGGGCGGCACCCTCTTCTTCATGACCGCCTTCCTGGCCGGACTGCTCTACGCGCTCCAGCCCCGGAAGAAGGCCGAATTCGACCGCGCGGCCCGCATGCCGCTGGACGGGGACGACGACTGATGTCGGACAAGCAGAAACACAGCGACGAACACACCGGGGTCGACACCACCGGCCACGTCTGGGACGGGATCCGCGAACTGGACAATCCGCTGCCGCGCTGGTGGCTGTGGGTGTTCTACGCCACCATCGCCTTCGCCGCGGTCTACTGGGTGCTGATGCCGGCCTGGCCCGGGATCAGCAGCTACACCCACGGCGTCCGCAACCACTCGGACCGCGCGGCGGTCCAGCAGGAGCTGGCCCGGCTGAAGGCCGCTCGCCGCGCCGACGCCGCTCGCCTGACCAGCGCCTCGCTGGAGCAGATCGAACGGGATCCGGCGCTGCAGGCCTATGCGCTCGCGGCCGGCGCCTCGACCTTCGGCGACAACTGCGCCACCTGCCACGGCGCCGGCGGCGCCGGCGGCAAGGGCTACCCCAACCTGCGCGACGACGCCTGGCTGTGGGGTCACGGCACCCTGGAGGACATCGAGCACACGATCCGCGTCGGCATTCGCTCCGACCATCCGCAGACCCGCCAGTCGCAGATGCCCGCCTTCGGTCGCGACGGCCTGCTGAACGGCAACCAGATCGTGGACCTGACCCAGTACGTGGTGGCCTTGTCCGGCCGGCAGGCGAACCGCGGTTCCGTGGCGCGGGCGGCGCCCCTGTTCGCCGAACAGTGCGCCAGCTGTCACGGTGCGGCGGGCAAGGGCAATCCGGATCTCGGCGCCCCCGACCTGACCGACGGCGACTGGCTCTACGGTTCAAGCCCGGACGCCATCTCGAGCCAGATCGCCAACGGCCGCGGCGGCGTGATGCCGACCTGGGAAGGCCGCCTCGACGACGAGACGATCAAGGCCATGGCCGTCTACATCCACGCCAACTCCGACGGTCGCTGAGGACGCCATTCCCATGACCGTGGTCATCGACCGCATCAGTCAGAGTTCGCCGCGGTCCGGTCCGGTCCCGTCGCCCACCGGGTCCCCTTCGGGACCCGGCGCGGCCGGCGGAGGCGCGCCCCCGCCGCTCTACAAGAAGCGCGTTCCCATCTATCCCAAGCTGGTGCACGGCCCGTGGCGGATGCTGAAGTGGGCGGTCCTGGTGACCCTGCTTGGCCTCTACTACGTCATTCCCTGGATCCGGTGGGACCGTCCCGGCGACCTGCCGGACCAGGCGGCCATGGTCGATTTCGCCCACGGCCGCTTCTACTTCTTCGGCCTGCAGCTGTGGGCCCAGGAGGTCTATTACGTCACCGGCCTGATGATCATGGCCGCGCTCGGCCTGTTCCTGGTCAGCTCGCTGTTCGGGCGCCTGTGGTGCGGCTACACCTGCCCGCAGACCGTGTGGACTGACCTCTACATCGCCGTCGAGCGCCTCTTCGAGGGCGATCGAAACGCGCGCATGAAGCTCGACCGGAGCCCGACCAGCTTCGACAAGCTCTGGCGCAAGGGCGGCAAGCACGCCGTGTGGCTGCTGATCGCCCTGGCCACGGGCGGGGCCTGGTCCCTGTACTTCGCCGACGCGCCGACCCTGTGGCGCGACTTCTGGTCCGGCCGGGCAGAGATCACGGCCTATCTGTCGGTCGGCATCCTGACCTTCACCACCTATGTCTTCGCTGGCCACATGCGCGAGCAGGTCTGCACCTACATGTGCCCCTGGCCGCGCATCCAGGGGGCGATGCTGGACGCCCATTCGCTGCAGGTCACCTATCGCTACGACCGCGGCGAGCCGCGCGGGCCGCACAAGAAGGGCGACACCTGGGAGGGTCGTGGCGATTGCATCGACTGCAACGCCTGCGTGGTCGCCTGTCCGATGGGCATCGACATCCGCAAGGGATCGCAGCTGGAGTGCATCAACTGCACCCTGTGCATCGACGCCTGTAACGAGATCATGGACAAGGTCGGCCGCCTCCGCGGCCTGATCGGTTTCGACACGGACGCGGCGGTTTCATGCCGATCGAAGGGGCAGCCGGCCAGCTATCGCTTCCTGCGAGGCCGCACCGCCTACTACGCGATCGCCCTATTCGTCGTCGGCACGGTGATGCTGACGGGATTGATCACGCGCTCGACCGTGGACCTCAGCGTCATGCGCGACCGCAATCCGACCTACGTCCGGCTGAAGGACGGTTCGATCCGCAACGGCTACACCCTGCGCATCTCGAACAAGTCCGCCACCACCCGCACCCTCCAGATCGGCTTCTCCGGCCCGGCCGACGCCCGCGTCGACGCCGTGGGGGTCGAGGACGGGGGCCCGCTCACCCTCACGGTCGCGCCCGACAAGGTGCGCACCATGCGGGTGTTCGTCACCGCACCGGCCGCAAGCCAGAGCACCCATTCGCAACCCGCGATCTTCACCCTGACGGACCCCGTGTCGCGCGACGTCGACCGCGTCCACTCCGTCTACCTGGGCCCCGGGGAGGAAACCCCATGACGCCGTCCGCCGTTCGCATCGCACGACCGCTCACCGGCCGCCACGTCCTCATCGGCGTGGTCGGCTTCTTCGCTGTGGTTGTCGGGCTCGACAGCCTGTTCACCGTCTGGGCCGTGCAGACCTTCCCCGGCGAGGTGTCGCCTCACGCCTACGAAGACGGCCTGGCCTACAACCGCGCCATCGCCGCGCGCCGCACCCAGGCCCGCCTCGGCTGGCGGGCGCGGGTGACCCAGGCGGGCCGTCCCGGCGCGATCGTCGCCGCCTTCGAGGACGCCGCCGGCCGGCCGCTGGAGGGGCTGGCGGTGAAGGCCGCGTTCACACGGCCCGCCACCGAGGCGGGCGCCCGGGTGATCACCCTGAAGCCCGACGCCGCCGGCGCCTACGCGGGGACCGCCGCGCTGGGCGGAGGCGCCTGGGACCTGACCCTGACCGCCACCGACCGCCAGGGTCGTCGCTTCGAAGCGCAGAGGCGACTGGTATGGCGCTGAGCGAGACCTGGGACGCGGCGCCGGTCGAGGCTTCGGCGGCGCAGGACCGCGTCGAGCTGCTGGTCGGCGGGGCCCGGTGCGCCGGCTGCATCCAGAAGATCGAGAGCGCGGTCCGCGCCCGCGCGGGGGTGACTTCGGCGCGCCTGAACCTGACCACCGGCAAGCTGTCCGTGGTCCGGCGACGAGGGGGTCCGGACACCAGCGAGCTCATCGCCCTGTTGGTCGCGATGGGCTACCGCGCCGCCCTGTTCGACCCGGGCGAGGCGCTTGCGGAGGACAATCGTGAGGGCCGACGGCTGGCCAAGGCGCTGGGCGTCGCCGCCTTCGGGGCCATGAACGTGATGATGTTCACCGTTCCGGTCTGGGCCGGGGCCGACATGGGCGTAGGGGTGCGCACCTTCCTCTACTGGGCCGCCGCGATCGTCGCCACGCCGTGCGCCCTCTACGCCGGCATGCCCTTCTTCGAAAGCGCGTGGCGTTCGCTGCGCCGGGGTCGCGCCAACATGGACGTGCCGATCACCATCGGCGTGCTGCTGACCCTGGCGGTCAGCTTCAGCGAGACGCTGCTGCGCGGGCGCGAGGCCTATTTCGACGCGGCGGTGTCGCTGCTCTTCCTGCTGCTGGTGGGCCGCTACCTGGATCACCAGCTTCGGGCCCGCGCCCGCTCGGCCGCGCGCAGCGTGCTGGCGCTCCAGGCCCCCACCGCTTCCGTGCTCGATGAGGCCGGCGCGGTGCGGCGCATTCCCACCGGCCAGGTGCGGGCGGGCGACCTGCTGGCCGTCGCCGCCGGCGAGCGCGTGCCTGTCGACGGCGTGGTCGAGCAGGGCGCCTCGGAGCTGGACCTGTCGCTGGTCACCGGCGAGACCCTGCCGGCGCGCGCCGCGGTCGGCCGCGCCGTTCCCGCGGGCGCCTCAAACCTGACCGGCCAGCTCATGATCCGCGCCAGCGCGCCGGCCGAGAACTCGACCCTCGCGGCCATCGCCCGCCTGATGGAGGCCGGCGCCCAGTCCCGCTCGCGCTACGTGCAGCTCGCCGAGAAGGCGGCCGCCGTCTACGTGCCGGTGGTGCACGCTGCGGCGCTGCTGACCGCGATCGGCTGGCTGGTCGCGGGCGAGGACATCCGCACCGCCATCCTGCGCGCGGCCGCCGTGCTGATCATCACCTGCCCCTGCGCTCTGGGCCTGGCGGTGCCCGCCGTCCAGATCGTCGCCTGCGGGCGGCTGTTCCGCCGCGGGGTGCTGGTCAAGTCCGGCGCCGCGCTCGAGCGCCTGGCCGAGGCGACCCACGTGGTGTTCGACAAGACCGGCGTGCTGACGGCGGGCAAGCCGGTGCTGGTCGGGGGCTCAGCCGACCTCGCGGCGCTGGCCGCCCCCCTGGCCCGCGCCTCCCGCCATCCGCTCGCCCGCGCCCTCGCCGAGGCGGCGGGCGAGGGTCCCCTGGCCGAAGAGGTGACCGAGACGGCGGGTTTCGGCGTCGAAGGGATGATCGGCGGACGCCGCGCGCGGCTGGGCCGGGCCGACTGGGTCGGCGCGCCGACGGGGGGCGGCGAGACCGAGCTCTGGTTCGGCTTCGAGGGCGAGACCAAGATCCGCTTCCGATTCGTCGACGAGGTCCGGCCCGAGGCGGCCGCCGTGGTGGCGGCGCTGAAGGCCCGCGGCCTGACCGTCGAGGTGCTCTCGGGCGACGCGGCGGGGCCGGTGCGCGCCTGCGCCGACCAGCTCGGCCTCGACGCCTGGCGCTCCGGCATGACGCCCATGGACAAGGCCGCGGCGCTGGACGCCCTGGCGGCCGCCGGCCGGCGCGTGCTGATGGTCGGTGACGGCCTCAACGACGCCGGCGCCCTGGCCAAGGCGCACGCCAGCATGGCCCCCGGCTCGGCCGCCGAAGCCAGCCAGATCGCCTCGGACCTGGTGTTCGAGCACGGCCTCGACGCCGTGCCCGAAGCGCTGGAGGTCGCGCGCCAGGCGCGGGCCCGCGCGCTGGAGAACTTCACCCTTTCGGCGGCCTACAACCTGGTCGCGGCGCCGGTCGCCATCCTGGGGCTCGCCAGTCCCTTCGTCGCCGCCATCGCCATGAGCGCCTCGTCGCTGGTCGTGACCCTGAACGCCCTGCGGCTGCAGTTCTCGAGGATCGCCTGATGTCGGCCCTGATCTGGCTCGCGCCGGCGTCGGTCCTGCTGGGCCTTTTGGGCCTGGCCGCCTTCGCCTGGACCTTCTCGGCGAACCAGTACGACGACCCCCAGGGCGACGCCGCCCGCATCCTGCTGGACGACGACGACGGGCCGCCGCCGCCGGAGGAGGGGCGCGATGTCGGCTGAGCAGCCCTGCATCCTGCTGGTCGAGGACGACGCCGCCCTGGTCGACGCCCTCAGCTTCGCCTTCGGTCTCGAGGGGTTTCGGGTGCGCGCCTACTTCATGCCGCAGAGCCTGCTCGACGCAGCGGTTCCGGCCGACGCGGATTGCCTGGTGGTCGACTACAACCTGCCGGGCATGGACGGCCTGTCGCTCGTCGACCGGCTGCGCGAGCGGGGCGTGGCGCTGCCGGCGATCCTCGTCACCACCCAGCCGACCGCCCAGCTGCGCCGCGACGCCGCGGCCCGCGAGGTGACGATCATCGAAAAGCCGCTGCTGACCGACGACCTGCTGCGTCAGGTCCGCTCGGTGGCGCCCGGCTGATTCAGCGCGGCCCCGCCAGCACCGTCATGCGCACCAGTTCGGACAGGCTGCGCGCCTCCATCTTGGTCATGACGTTGGCGCGATAGACCTCGACCGTCCTGGGGCTGATGCCCAGGTCGTAGGCGATGACCTTGTTGGCGTGGCCGGCCACCAGGCCGTCCAGCACCTCGCGCTCGCGGGGGGAGAGGGCTTCCAGGCGCTGGCGCACGGCCGCCTGGTCGGCATCCTCGGCGTTCGACTGAGAGCCGATCTCGAGCGCCCGACGGACCGCCGCCAGCAGATCCTCGTCGTCGAACGGCTTCTCGAGGAAGTCCACCACGCCCGCGCGCATGGCGTCGATGGCCAGGGGCACGTCGGCGTGGCCGGTGATGACGATCACCGGGTGCGGCGCGTGCGCCGCCTTCAGGCGCCGCACCAGCTCGATGCCGCTCATCTCGGGCATGCGCACGTCGGTGACCACGCAGCCCGGCTCGAGACCCGGCAGGGCCGCCAGCAGTTCGAGCGCGGACTCGTAGGTTCGCGAGGCCAGGTCCGCCGTCTCCAGCGAGAAGGCCACGGAGTCCCGCACCGCCGCGTCGTCGTCCACGACATGCACAACCGGATCAGTCGTCATCGGCCAGCTCCATACTGTCCACGGCCTTCAGCGTGAAGCGGAAGATGGTGCCGCCGCGAGGGTTGGCCTCGACCCAGATGCGGCCGCCATGCGCCTCGATGATGGTGCGCGAAATCGACAGGCCCACGCCCATGCCTGTGCGCTTTGTGGTCACGAAGGGCTGGAACAGCTGGCTGGCGATCTCCGCGCTGATGCCCGAGCCGGTGTCCGTCACGGACACCAGCGCCATGCTTTCCGGGGCCGGGTCGATGGCGATCTCGAGCAGGCGCGAAGGCGCGCCTTCCATGGCCTCGATGGCGTTGCGGATCAGGTTCAGCACCACCTGTTGTATCTGCACCTTGTCGGCCAGCACGAGGTCGATGTCCGCGTCGAAGGCGAAGCGGACCCGCACGCCATGCTCCTTGGCCCCGACCAGAGCCAGTGCGGCGGCCTCCTCCACGAGCTTGGGCAGGCTCTCGACGCGCCGTTCGGTCTCGCCGCGGGCCACGAAGTCGCGCAGCCGGCGGATGATCTCGCCGGCCCGCAGCGCCTGTTCGGCGGCCTTGTCCATGGCCTCCCCGACCCGCTGCACGGGCGGCGGGTCGTTCCTGAGCAGCCGGCTCGAGCCCTTCAGGTAGTTCGCGATGGCCGACAGCGGCTGGTTCAGTTCGTGGGCGAGGGCCGAGGCCATCTCGCCCATGGCGGTCAGCCGCGAGATGTGAACCAGCTCGGACTGCAGCTCCTGCAGCCGCGCTTCCGTCTCCTGCCGTTCGGAGAGGTCCCGCACGAAGCCCGTGAAATAGCGTTGCCCGCCGGAGTTCATCTCCCCGACCGCAAGCTCCATGGGGAAGGTGGACCCGTCGCGCCGCTCGCCCACCACCACTCGCCCGATGCCGATGATGCGCCGCTCGCCCGTCTCGAGATAGCGCTCCATGTAATGGTCGTGGGCCGCCCGGTAGGGCTCGGGCATCAGCGCGCTGACGTTCTGTCCGATGATCGCCGCGGCCGGCCAGCCGAAGAGGCGCTCCGCCGCCGGGCTGAACGAACGCACCAGGCCGCGGTCGTCGATGACGACCATGGCGTCGGGCACCGTATCCAGGATGGATTGAAGGTGCGCCTCGCGGGCCCTCAGGCTGGCGGTGGTGGCGAGGTTGCGGATTCGCGTTCGCTGGAACAGTTCGCCGCCCACGCTCAGCATGGCGCCGATGAGCATGAAGAGCAGGGCGGTGGCGAGCTCCGCCGTGCCGATGGCGAAGGTGCGCGAAAGGATGAACACCCCGCCGCCGGCCCCCAGCACCGTGGCTACGGCGCCTGAAAAGGCCCCGCCGGCTGCGGCGGAGGCGATGACGCAGGGGATGAAGAAGAGGAAGGCGCCCTGACCGTCCAGGCGCGGCGCGATCAGCAGTCCGATGGCGAAACAGATGCCGCTTCCGACGACGGCCGCCAAGGGGCCGGCCCAGCGGCGATCGCCGTCCGGCCAGAGGCCGCCGAGGCCTTGCGCCTGCGGAACCAGTGGGTCCAACCCAGCCTCCCATCCGCAGCCCCCGAGTCGGCCCCTGGGCTGCGATCCGGGAGCCTATCGGGCTTGTCCCCGCGGCGATAGCCGGGCGGGGGGAAATGGACATTCCACGCGGCTGGAGTGAGGCGACGGGAACCAGTCCGGCGCGCCGCGGCTTTCCTCTCCGGCGCCGCAGGATGATGATGGACCAGGCCGTTGAGACCCGGCAACGCAAGGCGGCGGACCGCCTGACGCGAAAACTGCTTTCGCTCGGGCCCCTGCCTGCAGCCGAAATGGATGCGGTCGGCCGCCTTCCGGTCCAGGTTCGCAGCTTCTCCGCCAACGCCACCTTCGTTCAGGAAGGCGACGATCCCGCACAGTCCTGTCTCGTGCTCGAGGGCTTCGTGTTCCGCTACAAGCTCGTCCGCAGCGGCGCCCGGCAGATCTCGGCGATCCACATCCCTGGCGACATGCCGGACCTGCAGAGCCTGCATCTGCGGCGCATGGACCACAGCCTGGG
>JAIBAU010000001.1 GCA_019695035.1 Caulobacteraceae bacterium
CCCAGAGGGCGCCCGCCGCCTCCAGATCCGCTGCGCAGACCGCCGCGCCGGCCGCCTCGGCTCCCGCCGCTGCGCCTCCGGCGGCCAGCGTCACCGCCCCGCCGGCCCCGCCGCCCCCGCCCGCCCGCGCGCAGCCGCGCGGTGACGGCCCGACCTAGGCCTGGTCAAGGCCCTGTTAACCACGGCCTAACTTGGCTGCCGCACTTTCCAGCGTGATGAAAACCGGCAAGCCCGAGTCGCGCGCCCGCGCCGTCCTGATGACGACGGCCGCTGTCGCCTGCGCGGGCTCGATCACCGTCGCTTCGGTAGCCCCCGTCGAGGCCGCGCCGGAGGCCCCGGCCGCCGCCGAATCCGGCAGCCCGGCCACGGTGCGCATCGGCCGCAATCCGGACTTCACGCGGGTCGAGTTCTCCGGCGCCAACGGCTTGCGAACCACCATCCGCCGCTCCGGCCGCACGGTCGTGGTGACCGTGCCCGGCTCGGCTCGCCCGAACATCGCGCAGCTCCGCGTTGATCCGCCGCCGGGGGTGCAGGGCGTCGACGTACGCTCCGGCTCGACCTCGACGACCATCACCATCCTGCTGGCCGAAGGAGCAGACATCCGCTCGGGCCGTGCGGACGGGGCGGTCTATCTAAACCTGATGAAGCCGGCCGCCTCGCCGACCGCGGCGGCCGCCGAGGCCGAGGCGGCCGCCCCGGCGCCGGGCGTCATCCCCGTTGAGGCCCACGCCGCGGACGGCCGGCTGTCGCTGAAGTTTCCCTTCGCCAGCCCGGTGGGCGCGGCCGTATTCCGCCGCGGCGAGGCGGTGTGGATCGTGTTCGACACCAAGGCCAGCCTGGATGTCGGCGCAGCGCTGAAGAACCTGGGCCCGGCCAAGGGGCTGCGCTGGATATCCGGCGACGACTGGACGGTGGTGCGCATCGCCGCCCCGCGCGACCTGAACCTGGCCTCCGCGGCCGTCGGCCCGACCTGGACCGTGGATCTGGGCGGACCGGCGAGGCCGTCTCCAGGCGAGGTGCGGGTCGGACGGGACGAGGAGACCGGTCCGCCGGCCGTGACGGTGGCGCTGGCCGGCGCGACGCGCGTCGTCTGGATCAAGGATCCGCTGGTCGGCGACCGCTTCGCCGTGGTCACCGCCCGGGCCCCCGCCAAGGGCCTGGGTCGGGCGCGTAGCTTCGTGCAGGCGGCTCTGTTGCAGACCCAGCAGGGCCTGGCCGTCGAAACCCCGGCCCAGGACGTGAGCGTGGAGATCGAGGGCGAGCTGGTCCGCATCTCGCGGCCCAAGGGCCTCAGCCTGTCGCCCGCCGGCGCGGAGTCACGGGCCGCCGCGCCCGAGGACCTGCCCAAGCCGGCGCTGATGTCGGGCCTGATCGACTTCGAGAACTGGTCCCGCACCGGCCCCGCCGGCTTCCGCGCCCGCTACGATCACCTGCAGGACCTGGCCGCGGCCGAGGCCGCCGGCGGAGCCGACGCGCCGGTCGCCGCGCGTATGGCGCTGGCCCGCTTCCTGGTCGGATCGGAACTGAACTACGAAGCCATCGGCGTGCTCGATCTGATCGCGCGCCAGAAGGCCTCCATGCTGGCCGATCCGGAGTTCCGCGGCCTGCGCGGGGCTGCGCGCGCCATGGTGGGACGCTGGGTCGAGGCGCAGACCGACTTTTCCGTGCCGCAGCTCGCGGACGACCCGGCGGCGGCGCTCTGGCGCGGCTATGTCGACGCGCGCCAGGGGCACAATGAGGACGCCCGCAAGTCCTTCCTGGCGGGCGCCCGGGCCGTCGAGCAGTTCAGCCCCCGGTGGCGGGCCCGCTTCGCGGCCGCCAACGCCGACGTGGCGATGCAGCTGGGCGATCTGCCCGCGGCCCGCGAACTGATCGGCTTCGCGCTCGACCAGAAGGACCTCGCGGCTGAGGAGCAACTGGCCGCCCGCCTGGTGCAGGCCCGGGTTCTCGAGGCGCAGGGCCAGTCCGACGTGGCGCTGGCCATCTATGAGGCGGTGGCGCGCGCGCCCCTGGACGGCCTCGCCACCCCGGCCCGGCTGCGCGCCACGCGCATCCAGCTGGACAAGGGGCAGATCAAGCCCGTGGACGCCGTGAACACGTTGAACGGCCTGCGTTTCCGGTGGCGGGGCGACGCCACCGAACTGGAGCTGATCCGCACCCTGGGGGACATCTACCTCAGCCAGGGACGCTATCGCGAGGCGCTGGAGGCGCTGCGCTCGGCGGGCACGCGTCTTCCGAACCTGCCGGCGGCTCTGGAGCTGCAGCAGGACCTGTCGAACGCTTTCCGCACCCTGTTCCTTGAAGGACAGGCCGATGGCCTGGAGCCCGTGCAGGCCCTGGCTCTGTTCTACGACTTCCGGGAGCTGACTCCGGTCGGCGCGGACGGCGACGACATGGTGCGCCGCCTGGCCCGGCGGCTCGTCGACGTGGATCTGCTCAGCCAGGCTGCGGAACTGCTGAAATACCAGGTTGAGAACCGCCTCGACGGCGTGGCCAAGGCGCAGGTGGCCACCGACCTGGCCTCGATCTACCTGATGGACCGCAAGCCCGAGCAGGCGCTGCAGGCGATCTGGGGCTCGCGCACCACCCTGTTGCCCAACGCCCTGAACGCCGAGCGGCGGGTCATCGAGGCGAGGGCGCTGACCAACCTCGGCCGCTACGACAATGCGCTGGAGGTGCTCGGCGCGGACAAGGGCGCGGAGTCGGACGACGTGCGCTCCGAAATCTACTGGCGGCAGAAGAACTGGACCCAGGCGGCGGCCCTCCTGGAGCGGCGGCTCGGCGACCGCTGGAAGGACTCCACGGCCTTGTCCGGCGACGAGGAGACCCGGCTGATCCGCACAGGCATCGCCTACAGCCTGGCCAATGACGACGCGGCCCTGGCGCGCCTCAACGAGCGTTGGAGCGGCTTCGTCGCCGGCGCTCGCGCCCCGGACGCCCTGCGCGTGGCGCTGGCCCGCAACCTCGAGAACATCACGCCGGCGCAGTTCGCCGAGGCCTCAGCCCAGGCCGACACCTTCGCGGGTTGGGTGGCCGCGGCCAAGAAGCGGTTCCGCGAGAAGCCGATCACCACCGCCGCGGCCTCGCCGCCGCCCCGGGCCGCAACGCCTGCGCAGCCCGCCCGCCCGGCCGCGCGCGCCGCCTGAGACCTGCGGTCTGCGTCCCGATCCCGTTTCGCCTGCAGCCTTGTGCCTGCGTCAACGTATCAACCCGGGCCCGCGGGACGATGCGGAACTTCGAGGCGTCGACTAGCATTCCTACGCAGCGGCAACCAATATGAACCGCGCCTGAAGGGTCCGGGTAGGGCGAGTTCAGCCTGAATTCCCTAGACCCGGATCGAGGGCCGCCGAAGCGCGGCTCGCATGTCAATCCTTGCGGGAGTACCGGACTATGAAAGCTCTTCTGATGGCCGCCGTCGCGGCATCCACCCTGGGCATGGCCGCCGTGGCCCAGGCGCAGGTCGACCCGAACGACATCTACCTGGGCGAGCCCGGTTACGGCGGCACCGGCTGTCCGTCCGGCACGGTTTCGACGACGCTCAGCCCGGACGGCAAGTCGCTGAGCCTGATCTTCGACGAATATTCGGTCTCCACCGGCGGCGACAGCGGCCGGACCTTCGACCGCAAGAGCTGCAACGTGGCGATTCCGGTGCACGTGCCGGAGGGCTTCAGCGTTTCGGTGCTGGCTGTCGACTACCGCGGCTTCAACCACCTGCCCCGTGGCGCCAGCTCTCAGTTCAACGTCGAGTACTTCTTCGCCGGCTCGCGGGGCCCCGCGTTCCGCAAGAGCTTCTACGGCGTGCTGGACCAGGACTACACGATCCACAACGAGCTGGCGGTCTCGGCCAGCAGCTGGTCGCGCTGCGGCGAAGACGTGAACCTGCGCACCAACTCCTCGATTCGCCTGTCGGGCCCGGCGAGCGCCGAAGCCCTGGCCACGGTCGACTCCGAGGATGTCAGCGCCGCGATCATCTACCAGCTGCAGTGGCGCCGCTGCTGACGGCGAGCGCCGTCGCCCCGATGGCCGGCCGCGGCCGGTTCCCTCAGAGAGCCAGGAAAATGAAAATGCTTCGCTCGGTCATCGGCGGCGCGGCGGCGGTTCTTGCAACCGCCGCCGTCGGCGCCTCCGCTATCGCCCAGCCCGCCACCGCACGCGGGGGGCCCAAGGTCCGCCTCGCCGCCGCGGCCACCAACAACGGTTGCGATGCGGGCGCCTACAACGTCACCGTCTCGCCCGACGGCACGGCGCTCAGCATCCTGTTCGACGACTTCGTGGTCCACGGGGGCCAGGAGATCGCCAAACGCTGCACCCTCTCCATTCCGCTGAACCTGCCCGAAGGCTATTCGCTGGGGGTCTACCAGGTCGACTATCGGGGCTACGCCCACCTCGCCGAACGCGAGGCGGCTCTGTTCACGGTCGATTACGTGGTCGGTCCGCGGGGCAACGGCCGCGGCACCCGCCACCGCCTCCGCGGTCCGACGGACGATTCCTTCACCCTGACCGACACCCTGCGCCCGGGCATCCTGCGGCGCATCGGCTGCGGGGAAGCGGCCAAGATCGACTTCAACGCGGTGCTGGGATTCCGCCGCGGCGAAGGCTCAAGCGAGGCCCTGCTGTCCCTCGACAGCGCCGATGGCACCCGCGCGCCTGGCGGCGTCACCTTCAAGTTCGACCTCAAGCCCTGCCAGGGCTCCCGACCCTGACCGCGCAGATGAACCGTCGCTGACGGTGCGGCTCAGGTTCCATGCAAGGCCGGCCGTCTACACAGTGAGCGTCGACCGATCCCCGGCGACAGAGTGAGCAAGGAAGAGAGAGCAGCCATGAAAAAGCTTCTGCTTGGAGCTGCGGCCGCCGGCATCGTCGCAACCGCCGGGTCCGCCACCGCCTACGAAGACGACATCTACCTGGGCCAGCCGGGCTACGGCGGCACCGGCTGCCCCGGCGGCAGCGTGTCGGCGACCCTCAGCCCGGACAACAAGTCGCTGAGCCTGATCTTCGACCAGTACACGGTCGAGGCCGGTGGCGAGACGGGCAAGACCTTCGACCGCAAGAGCTGCAACGTCGCGATCCCGGTGCACGTGCCCGAGGGCTACAGCGTCTCGGTGCTGGCCGTCGATTACCGCGGCTTCAACCACCTGCCGCGCGGCGCCAGCTCGCAGTTCAACGTCGAGTACTTCTTCGCCGGTTCTCGCGGGCCTGCCTTCCGCAGGAGCTTCTACGGCGCGCTCGACCAGGACTACATGATCCACAATGAGCTGGGCGTGGAGTCGATGGTCTGGTCGCGCTGCGGCGAGGACGTCAACCTGCGGACCAACTCGTCGATCCGCCTGACCAACCCGGGCCGGGGCGACGCCATGGCGACGGTCGACTCACAGGATGTGAACGCGGCGATCGTCTACCGACTGTCGTTCCGCCGCTGTCGCTAGACCCCCGTCCCGACGGGAGACTGACCGGCCGTCGCGCTTGTCGCGGCGGCCGGTTTCGCGTCAGCCCGGCGGCGCGTGCTGGAAGCTCTCCACCAGCGAGCCTGCAACCAGCCGCCATCCGTCGACCAGCACGAAGAAGATCAGCTTGAAGGGCAGGCTGACGACCACGGGCGGCAGCATCATCATGCCCATGCTCATCAGCACGCTGGCCACCACCAGATCGATGACCAGGAAGGGCACGAAGAGCAGGAACCCGATCTCGAAGGCGCGCTTCAGCTCGGAAATCATGAAGGCTGGGGTGACGATGCGGAGGGGCAGGTCGGCCCGCGCGGTCCCCCGCTCGATCTTCCCCAGCCGCACGAACAAGGCCAGGTCTCCGGCGTCCACCTGACCCAGCATGAAGGTCTTCACGGGCGCGGCCGCCGCGTCGAAGGCCTGCGGCAACTCGGCCTGCTGGTCGAGCAGCGGACGCACCCCCTCGTCGTAGGCCTGCTGGAAGGTCGGCGCCATGACGATGGCGGTGAGGAACAGGGACAGGGACACCAGCACCGCGTTGGGCGGCGACTGCTGCAGGCCCAGCGCCGTGCGCAGCAAGGACAGCACCACCACGATGCGCACGAAGCTTGTGGTCATGATCACGATCGACGGCGCCAGCGAGAGGACCGTCAGCAGACCGACCAGCTGCACCACCCGCTCGGTCAGCCCCGCCCCGGTGCCCAGGTCGACGTTCACCGCCTGGGCGAGGGCGACCGCGGGGAAGATCAAGGCGAAGGCGGTGACGATCGCCGAGAGGCGCAGGGCGCGTCCGAGTTCGGCCCGGGTCGGCAGATGGAACAGCGGGGGCAGGGCGGTCTTCACCCGGCCGCGGCGGGGGGCGGCGGTCATTGGGCCGCCTTGGCGGCGCGACCCGCGGGCTTGCGCGGCTCGATCAGCTCCCGGCCCTCGCCGAGCAGCACCATGCGCTCCTCGTCGTCCACGGACACGAGGACGATGCGGTGGGCCGGCCCCACCACCAGAGTCTCCAGAACCTTGAGCCGCCGCTCCTTGCCGCCCTTGGCCTGCAGCCTGGCCATCAGCTCCGGCGCGTATTTGCGCACCACGAAGGCGGCGAGCCCGATCAGGCCCAGCGTCACCGCCAGGGCCAGCACCGCCCGCAGGAATACCAGAAAATCCATACCGCTCCCCGGGAGCCGGCCCGGCTCCGCACACCCGGGAGAAGGTTACCGAGCGTGGTTAACGCCGCGTTTCCGAAAGACCCCGTTAACCATGCAGGCGGCAAGTTCTGCCCAGACGTCCGACTCGAAGGAGCCGCCCCGGTGCGACTCGACGACATCCCGCTCTTCGCCATGCTGAAAGGCCGGCTGGGCTACCTCTCGGCGCGCGAACGGGTGATCGCCGAGAACGTGGCCAATGCCGACACCGCCGGCTACCAGGCGCGCGACATCGCCGCGCCCAGTTTCGACCAGGCCATGCGGGCGGCCCGCTCGGGCGCCGCGGCCTCCGGATCCGCGGGCGGGCTGACGCGCACCAACGCCATGCACCTTGCGCCTCCGGGACAGTCGAACACCCCCTACGCGCCGCAGGTCTCGCCGGATTCCGAGACCCGGCAGAACGGCAATTCGGTGGTGCTGGAAGAACAGATGCTGAAGATGGCCGAGAGCCGCATGAACTACGACGCGGCGATCAGCTTCTACCAGAAGTCGCTGAACCTCCTGCGCATGGCCTCCCGTGCGCCGGGCCGCTGATCGGAGCCGCTAGATGCCCAACGTGAAGCCGCCGACCAATTCCGCCATGGCCGTTGCGGCCTCGGCCCTCCGCGCCCAGCAGGCGCGCATGCGGATCATCGCCGAGAACATCGCCAACGCCGATTCGACGGCGCGCACGCCGGGCGGCGATCCCTATCGACGACAGCAGCCCGTGTTCGAGGTCAATCGCGTCGACGGCGCGTCGGGGGTCCGCCTCGCGGAAGTTCGGCCCGACAATTCGGACTTCAAGCTGGAATACGATCCCCAGCACCCGGCGGCCGACGCCAACGGCTACGTGAAACGCCCCAACGTCGACAGCCTCATCGAGGCCATGGACATGCGCGAGGCGCAGCGGGCCTACGAGGCCAACCTCAATGTCATCGAGACGGCGCGGACCATGGAGTCGCGCACCCTCGACATCCTCAAGAAGTAGGGCCCTGACGCATGATTTCCCCGATGATCGCCGCCCGCGCCTACGCCCAGGCCCAGGGGGCCGCCTCCGGCGGGCCGGCCGCCGTCGCCGAGCACGACGGCGGGCCCAGCTTCCAGCAGCTGGTGAACAACGCCATGACCGACCTGTCGCAGTCGACGCGGGCCGCGGAAACCCAGATGGCGGCGCACGCACAGGGCCGTGCGGAGCTGGTCGACGTGGTGACCTCGGTGGCCTCTGCGGAGGCTTCGCTGGAGACCGTCATGGCCGTGCGCGACCAGGTGATCCAGGCCTACCAGGAAATCATGCGGATGCCGATCTAAGGCAGGCCGCCGGCGAGGGCTCGGTCAGCCCTGGCTTCGGGTCAGGCGCAGGAATTCCTCGCGGGTGCGCGGGTCGTCCCGGACCACCCCGACCAGATGACTGGTGGTCAGCGAAGCTCCCTCGGCGTGCACCCCGCGCATGGTCATGCAGCTGTGCACCGCCTCGATCACCACGCCGACGCCCTGGGGCTTGAGCACTTCGTGGATGGCGCGGGCGATCTCGGCGGTCATCTTTTCCTGGATCTGCATGCGCCGGGCGTATCCCCGCACCACGCGGGCCAGCTTCGAGATCCCCACCACCCGGTCGGTCGGGAGATAGCCCACGTGAGCCTTGCCCACGACCGGCAACATGTGGTGCTCGCAGGTCGAGACGAACTTGATGTCCTTAAGGACGATCAGTTCGTCATAGCCGCCGACCTCCTCGAAGGTGCGCTCGAGGTACTTGCGCGGATCGGTTTCGTAGCCTGCGTAGAGCTCCCGGTAGGAGCGCACCACGCGCCCCGGCGTGTCGAGCAGACCCTCGCGGCCGGGATCCTCTCCGGCCCAGCGGATGAGCGTCCGCACCGCCGCCTCGGCCTCTTCCTGGCTGGGGCGGTCGCAGGTCTTGGCTGGGTACTCCTCGCCCATCGCCGGGATCGGCGTGCCCGTCTGGCGGGCGAGAGCGGCGCGTTGTTCAAAGGTGTCGTCGGCCATGCGCGACACATAGCCCCGCGCGCGGCGATGCTAAAACCCCAAAGATTTTACGAGCCGAACCCCTGCAGCAGCAGCACGGCGCCCTCGGTCGCGGCTTCGCGGTCCACCGAGATGGCGCGATAGGCGTCCGAATGCATCCACGCGGTCGCCTGCCCGGCGTCGGGGAAGGCGATCAGGACGGCCTTCTGGAGGCCCCACGCCCCCTCAAGAACGGCAGGGCTCTCATCGGCGGCCAGCAGCCGGCCGCCAAACGGCGGCAGGGTCGGAAAGAAGGCCGCGGCATAGCGGTCGTAGCGCTGCCGGTCATGGATCGAGAACTGGGCCAGCACATAGGCGGTCATGCGGCGCTCCGCGGCGTTTCTAAAGTCCCCATTAACCATGACCCGGCAGAAATCTCCCAGCGCCGCCCGGCAAGTCGTGCCGAGTCGCGGGTCGGCTGGAGTTAACGGGTATGAACGGCGCTGAAGTCCTCGATGTCGGCCGCGACGCCATCTGGCTGACCATCCAGCTCAGCCTGCCGATCCTCATCGTCGGCCTGGTGGTCGGCGTGGTCATCGGCCTGATGCAGGCGCTGACCCAGATCCAGGAAGCCACCCTGATCTACGCGCCCAAGATCATCGCCATCTTCGTCGCCCTGCTGCTCTTCCTGCCCGTCATGGGCGCGTTGCTGGGCGGCTTCATGCAGCAGATCGCCGGCCGCATCGCGGGCATGTGAGGTGGAGGCCTTTTCCGCCCCCGAGCAGCTCTGGGCGGGTTCGCTGGTCTTCGTGCGGGTGGCCTCGATCGTGATGCTGCTGCCAGGGCTGGGCGAACAGGCCATTCCGCCGCGCATCCGCCTGAGCTTCGCCCTGCTGCTGTCCATGGCGATGACGCCGGTGGTGGCCGGAAGCCTGCCGGGCATCCCCGCTACCGTAGGCGGCATGGGCGCCTGGGTGCTGCGCGAGGCGATCGTGGGCCTGCTGATCGGCTCGATCATCCGCACCATGATGGCCGCCCTGTCGGTGGCCGGCGAGATCGTCTCGCTGCAGACCACGCTGAGCTTCGCCCAGACCGCCAACCCCCTGCAGGCCCAGCCCGGCTCGACCATCGCTTCGTTCCTTGGGCTGGTGGGCGTGACCCTGGTCTTCGCCACCGGCCTGCATCAGATGTTCATCGGCGCGATCGTGCAGTCCTACGAGCTGTTCGCCCCGGCCCGCCGGCTGCTGGTCGAGGACGCCGGCGCCCTGGCCGTGCAGACCATGGGGCGGGCTTTCGCCGTGGGGGTGCAGCTGTCGGCGCCGGTCATGGTCTTCGCCCTTGTGTTCAACGTGGCGACCGGCCTGGTGGGCCGGGTGATGCCGCAGTTCCAGATCTTCTTTGCCGCCACGCCGCTGAACGTGCTGCTCGGCCTGTCGGTGTTCGCCCTGAGTCTTGGGACGGTCGGCCTGGTGTGGCTGACGCAGTACTCGGACCTGGTCGCGATCTTCGCCAGGGGGGCCTGACTTGGCCGAGGCGAACGATCCCGAGTCCAGAACAGAAGAGGCGACACCCAGGAAACTGGAGGAAGCCCGCCGCAAGGGCGATGTCGCCAAGTCCCCCGACGTTCCCCAATGGCTGTCGCTGGCGGCGGCGTGCGGGGTGATCCTGGCCGGGGGCGGCATGTTCTCGACCCAGATGGCCGGCGACCTGCTGCCGTTCATAGCCGCGCCCCACGAGATGATCGGCGCGCTGGAAAGCGGCGAGGGCGGCTCGATCATGGCCCGGGCGCTGTGGGCCGGGGCGCCCTTCCTTTGCGCAGTCCTGTTCGCCGCGGCCGCCGCCGGCGCGGCCGGCAACATCGCACAGCACGGGTTCCTCTGGACCACCGACAAGCTGACGCCGGACTTCAGCCGCCTGTCGCCGATGAAGGGGTTCCAGCGGGTCTTCGGCATGGACGGCCTGATCGCCTTCCTGAAGACCGTGGCCAAGGTCGTGGCGGTGGGCTTCATCGCCTGGGTGGCCATGAAGCCCCATGCGCGGGAGTTCGAGAACCTGGCGGCCCTGTCCCCGGCCGCCATCCTGCCCTTCACCCAGAAGCTGATCGTCGGACTGATGGCCGGGATCCTGGCGTTCCTGGGCGTGACCGCCGCGGCCGACTGGCTGTGGCAGAAGATCCGCTTCGCCGAAAAGATGAAGATGAGCCGCGAGGAGCTGAAGGAGGACTTCAAGCAGTCCGAAGGCGACCCGCACGTGAAGGCCCGGCTGCGTCAGCTGCGCATCGAGAAGTCGCGCAAGCGCATGATGCAGAACGTGCCCAAGGCGACAGTGGTGATCACCAACCCGACCCACTACGCGGTGGCGCTGCGCTACGTGCAGGGAGAGACGCCGGCCCCGCTGTGCGTGGCCAAGGGGGTCGACAGCCTGGCGCTGAAGATCCGCGAGGTGGCCGGCGAACACGAGGTGCCGATCCTCGAGGACCCCCCGCTGGCCCGCGCGCTCTACGCCACCGTCGAGGTCGACGAGGTCATTCCCCGCGAGCAGTTCGAAGCCGTCGCGCGCATCATCGGCTTCGTCATGAACCCGAAGAACAAGGGCAAGCGGACCATGCCGCCGCCCCCGCCGCCGGCCGCCGGCCCGTGACCCGCGAGTTAGTGAATTTCTTGAACTTGTCGGGCGACGCTAACCTCATGTCTGATTCGCAGAAGGGACGGGCGAGGCCCCACCCATGAGCCAGTCCAGTAACGCGTCCGCACCGAAGCGCCGTTTCGACCCCTGGTCGGCGGCCGCCAGCCTGATGTTCATCGCCGCCGTGGGCGCGGCCGCCTGGCTGGTGTTCCAGAGCAATCCCGAGAGCGCCTCGGCCGTGCTGCTGCTGGGCGGCTTGGCGGGAGTCGTGTTCCTGGCCCTGTTCGCATTCGGGGCGGCCGAGAACCGCCGGCCCGTTGTGGCCGATCGCGAGGTGCTGGTCGACGCGCTGGAGGAGCCTGCGGCCGTCGCCGCCCCCGACGGACGCCTGCTGGCCGCCAATGCAGCCTGGAAGGACGCCTCCGGCGGCGCCCGGCGACTGCCGCAGGGCGCCGATGCGCCCGCCCTCTACGCCGCCCTGGCGCAGGCCCGGGGCGGCGGCGTCGGCCGCGCGCTGGTGCGGCTCGGGGCGCAGGACTTCGAGGCGGTCGTCACGCGGTTCGAGCATGGCAACTTCCTCGTCCGGGCGGCGACCGAAGGCGTGCTGTCCCAGCCGCTGCTGCTGGCCGACAACCGCAGCGACCGCGCTGTCGCCCAGGTGGCCACGGACGGATCCGGCGGCCGCGACGCCTTTGCCGCCGCCGCGCCCTTCGGGGCCGCCGCCCTGTCCAGCCCCGACCTGTTCGAGGCCGAGATCGTCGAGATCAATCCGGCGCTGGCCGCCCTGACCGGCGGCGCCGCCGCACCGGGGATCCGCTTCGCCGACCTGTTCGAGCCCGCCAGCCTGGCGGAAGCCCGGACCCGCGCCGAGACCAGCCCGGGCTCGCCCATCGAGGCGGTGCTCAAGGGCGAGAAGCCCCGCCAGGCCCGCCTGATCACCGCCGCCGACGACGGCCGGCCGCTGGTCTATGTGTTCGATATCTCGGACCAGAAGCAGCTCGAACTGCACCTGGGCCAGGCCCAGAAGATGCAGGCCATCGGCCAGCTGGCCGGCGGCGTGGCGCACGACTTCAACAACCTGCTCACGGCCATCCAGCTGCAGCTGGACGAGCTGCTGGTTCGCCATCCGGCGGGCGACCCGTCCTACCAGGGCCTCACCCAGATAAAGTCGACCTCCAACCGGGCGGCCGATCTGGTGCGCCAGCTGCTGGCCTTCTCGCGCAAGCAGACGGTCAAGCGCGAGACCCTGGAGCTGGGCGAACTGATCAGCGCCTTCGAGGTCCTGCTGCGGCGCCTGATGCGCGAGGACGTGGCGCTGGAGACCGACTACGGCCGCGACCTGCCCAATATCCACGCCGACCGCAGCCAGCTGGAAACGGCGGTGATGAACCTGGCGGTCAACGCCCGGGACGCGATGCGGGGCCAGGAGGGGGCCCGAGTGCTGATCCGGACCGCGCGCCTGACCCGCGCCCAGGCGCGCGAGCTGGGCTGGGCCCAGGCGCCCGAGGGCGACGCCGCCCTGATCGAGGTGTCGGACAACGGGCCCGGCATCCCGCCTGAGCTGACCGCCAAGATCTTCGAGCCCTTCTTCACCACCAAGGCGGTGGGTGAGGGGACCGGCATGGGCCTGGCCATGGTCTACGGCATGGTCGAGCAGTCGGGCGGCCACATTCACGTGGAGTCGCGGCCCGGCGAGGGCGCCACCTTCCGCATCTTCCTGCCCGAATACATTGCTCCGCCGGTGACGGAGGCGGCGCCCGAGGCGGCCGCGGCCCAGCCGGCCGCCCCCGCCGCGCCCCCCAGGCCCCGCGACCTTTCGGGGGCCGGCAAGATCCTCTTCGTCGAGGACGAGCGGGAGGTGCGCACCGTCGCCGCCCGCTTGCTGCGCGCCCGCGGTTACGAGGTGATCGAGGCCGGCGACGGCGAGGAGGCGCTGATCCTGGCCGAGGAGCACGCCGGCTCGCTCGACATGCTGATCAGCGACGTCATCATGCCCGGCATGGACGGCCCGACGCTGCTGAAGAAGGCGCGCGGCTACCTGGGCGACGCCCCGGTGATGTTCATCTCCGGCTACGCCGAGGCCGAGTTCTCGGACCTGTTGGAAGGCGAGACGGGCGTGTCCTTCCTGCCCAAGCCGGTGGACATCAAGACCCTGGCCGAGCGGGTGAAGCAGGAGCTGCGGGCGGCCTGATCGTCTAGCGCCAGAGGTCGCTCACGGCGGTGTAGGAGACGCCCCACTGGGTCGGTCCGCCTGCGAGCGTCACCTGCCACCCGTCGGCGGTTTCGGGGTAGCGGTAGAAGAAGAAGCCGTCGTGGCTTTCGTCGTGCGCCGCGCCGTAGCGAGCCCGCAGCCAGCCGTCGATCGAGGCGAGGTCGCCGGTCCACCAGAAGTTTGCGCCCTTGAGCTGGCCGTTCCGGAACTCGAACCGGGCCTGATCCCAGTGCATGCCGAGCCAGGTCTGCGGGGCGATCTTCAGCATGGCGTAGCCCGCGCCGAGGGATGACCATTCCCCCGAAAACGAACAGCGATAGTCGCTCTCCGGCGTTCCGGGGCGAAACTCGATCGCATGGCAGGGCGCGGCCGAGGCTGGAGCCGGCTGGGCCTGGACGGCCGATGCCGAGGCGCTGAACAGGATCGCAACGGCGACCATCGAGACGGTGCGGGACATGGACTTCCTCCCCGGGGGCCCATCCTATTCGCCGCCCATTAGTTGTGCAAATGCAAGAAAAGGTTGCGTAGACCTAGCGGGTCCGGCGGTAGACGTAGGTGGCCCCGTCCTGGTGCAGGACGAGATCGCGGGCCGGTCCGGTATCGGCGCCTTCGAACTCGAGCAGGATTCCCGGTCCCATGATCGAGGCGTACCGCGTGGGCGACACCGGACGGATGACGAACTGGCCGTTGGCCATGGTCACGATCAGGCCGGTGGCCCCGCGACTGACCCTGAAAGCGTCGCCCGGCTCGTATTCGTAGTCGCCGACCGCCCTCAGCAGCAGGGGCTCCGGCAGGTCGATGAAGGTCGGACGGGGGATAATGGTCATGTCGACTGTTTGGGCAGGATCGAGCCAGCGGCGTCCGATGTCGTCCAGGCCCGCGCCGCTCGCGGCGTCGGCCAGTATCACCACGCCCTTCCGTCGGGCCGGGTTGAATCCCATGAAGTTGCGCGACCCGTCACCGCTGCCGTTCGACCAGTAGTAGGTTTGACCGTGACGGGTGGTCCGGCGCCAGCCGAGGGCCATTCGGGTGGCGTCGTCGTCCCCCGGCCGGTCGACCGACAGCATCAGGCGCGCGGCCGCCTTCAGGGCGGGAGGGCCACGGTCGTTGAGGAACAGGTCCAGCAGGACCAGCAGGTCGTCCGCCGTCGAACGAAGGCCGTACGCCGGGGCGATGGCGCCGTCGCCCGCTGGGCCGACCGGATCGAGGTAGAAGTCGTGACCCCTGGCGCGACGGCCCGCGAGGCGCGGCTCATCCGTCATCACCGTGTCCCTGAGCCCCAGGGGCCCGGTGACCCGCTCTTGCAGCAACTCCCGGTAAGGACGGCCTGCGCGGAAGGCCAGGGCCTGCCCGAGCAGCGCGAAGCCGAGATTGGAATATTCGAACCTCGAGCCCGGCTCCCGCTCCAGCCGGTAGTTGGGCAGCCCGTCGTAGAGCTGGGTCAGGGTGTAGCCCGCATACTTGTCGGGCGCGTCCGGCGCGGGATTGGCGAGATTGTTGGGCCGCAGAGGGAGGGCGGCTCCGTGGGTGGCGAGATCGATCAGCCGGATCGGCCGGCCCCTGAACGAGGGCGCCTCCACGCCAGCCGGGACATGGTCACTGAGTGGATCGTCGAACTTCGCACGTCCCGCGACCACCGCGTCGGCCAGCAGCAGGGCGGTGAAGATCTTGGTCAGGGAGGCGATTTCGAAGACCGTGTCGCCACCCAGCGGATACTCGGCCGCATAGGCCGCGTCCCGCGCCGACAGGACCCGCCGGCGGCGACGGTCGAGCAAGCCCGCGACGGCCCCGCGCGCCGCCTGCTGGCGCACGATGCGATGGCTCATCAGGTCGCCTAGCTCGGATACAGGGTCCGCCGCGGCGAGGGCGTCGTGCGAGTTCGCCAACGACGTTCCAAGGACCGCGAGAAGCAGGGTGCGACGATCGACGCTGGACGGCATGCGGATATTCCCGACTGACTGGTGACGCAGCCTTGCCGCCCGCGAGGTCAGGCGTCTTGAAGAATGTTGCAGCGAGCCGGGCTCGTCACCGCATCACGATAGCGCGCGGGCGTGACCCCGAGTTGTCGGGCGAAGGCGCGGGACATGTGGCTCTGGTCGGCAAACCCGGCTTCCGCAGCGACCCGTGCGAGTGGCGCGCCGCGGGAGATCAAGCGTTGCGCGACACGCACCCGACGCTGCATCAGATAGGCGTGCGGCGTCACGCCCAGATCGCGAGCGAACCCCCGAACCAGCTGGAACCGGCTGACGCCGGCGGCTTCGGCGAGCTCCCTGAGCGAGGCCGGGGAACCCGGGTCGTCGTCCAGGCGCTGGCGCGCCCTGGCCACGCTGGGGGCCGACGCGCCGCGCGGGGGCCCCTCCGCGCTGTGCCGGGCCCGCACCACCATGAAGACCCGCGCGACGGCCTCCTCGACGGCCAAGGGCTCAGAGCCCTCGCGGGTGACGCGCCCGAAGAGCGTCTCCAGGCCGGCTCTGAGGTCAGGATCGCGCAGCACCGGGCGAGCAATTTCGAGGGTCTGGCGACCGTCCTCGCCGGCGATGTCCCCCACTAGGTCGGGATCGAAGTAAAGCATCCGCCAGGCCCGCCCGCCATCGGCCACCGGGGCGCCATCGTGCATCTCCTCGGGATTGACGGTGATGACGTCGCCGGCCACGGCCTCGACCCGTCCGACCGGGCTCCAGGTTCGATGCGCGCCGCGGTCCAGGAGTCCGAGCCCGTAGCTGTCGTGGGCGTGCCGGGGAAAGGGCCGGTCAGACGCGATCGACGTGGCCTCGATGCCGCGCGTATTGCTGGCGTGCTGCCGGGCCCGGTGCTCTGCGCGGTGCTGGGTCATCGCGCGAGAATAGCGTTGGCGGCTGCGCCGCGGAACGGGGCCGATGCGCGACGAGAGCGAACGGCCGAACAGAACCCCCCGGGCGCCACTCGCCCGCCGGTAGTTTGACCGAACATTGGTTTTCCTGTCCTCTCCGGGCCGGGCATGGGGGCGGGTGATGAATTGGCGCGGTCTTTTCGCGGCCACCGTCGCGCTCGTGCTTTCGGCCGCCGGTGCGGTCGCCCAGGTTTCCATGGATGGGCCCCGGGTCGACATCCCCGACAGGCGTCCCAATCCCGGCGTGCGGGTTGATCTGCAAGATCTCGTGGCGGGAGCGCTTGCCCTTCGGGACGGCTACGACCGGTCCCGGCGCGGCTTCATCTGCGCCCAGGCCTACAACGACGCCAATGCAAACGGTCGTCGCGACAGAGGCGAGGCCGCGTCGCCCGGGGGCGCGTTCGCCATCTCCAACGTGCAGGGTCAGACCCTTGCGGAGGGGACTCCGGATGCCAACGGCCGCTTCTGCAACGATCAACCGCTCGCGTCCGGGCTCTACACCGTGCGCCACATGCCGGCCGGCGGTTGGCGCAACACCGAGCCGGGTGGGGTGGCGGCCCTGAAGTCGGTCACCCTCCCGCCGGAGAAGTCGGGGACCGTCCTGTTCGGCGACTGCCGCACGGATCGCTGCGGCGAACATGATCGCGAGACCCGCTCGACCGCGGCGGCCACACAGCCCGACAGCACGGTCTGCGTCGTCAAGTTCAACGACCTGAACGGTGACGGCTTCCGCCAGCCGAACGAAGCCTATCTTACAGGATGGGCGTTCACCCTGAACTGGCCCAATGGAAGCGTCTCGCCGATGGGATCGACGGGCCCCGGCGGCGCCCTCTGCTTCTCGGGGGTGATGCCGCCTGGCGTCTACAGCGTGACGGAAACGGGTCAGACGGGCTGGGTCCAGACCACCAGCGCAGGCGCGCCCCAAACCTTCACCCTCACGCCGGGGGCAACTGTCACCCGTCTGGTCGGCAACCGAATGGTCCCGACCAGCACGGCCAAAGTCTGCATCGTCAAATACAACGATCAGGACGGCGACGGAGTCCGCGATCCTGGCGAGCCGACGCTGCCGGGTTGGCTGTTTGCGGTCAGGTCCACCAGCGGCGCCATGCTCGCGTTCGGCACAACCGGCCCCCAGGGCGAATGGTGCAGCGGGGCGAACCTGCCGGTCGGCGCGGTCGACCTGCAGGAAACGCCCAAGCCCGGCTGGGTCAGCACCGATCCCGGCAATGTTCCGGCTGGCACCTCCCCGTCGCGGACGGTGACATTGTCGCCGGGTCAGACCGTGCACGTCGTCTTCGGGAACCGGCAGCCGCCTCCTCTGGCGCAGGTCTGCGTCACGAAGTTCGAGGACCTGGACGGCGATGGGATCGTCGATCCGGGTGAGCCTTTCCTGTCTGGATGGGGATTCAACGTCTCGGCCGCCGGCGGCGTCTATAGCGGCACTACGGACAGCAACGGAAACTGGTGCTCGCCGCAGGCGCTGCCGCCGGGGACCTATACGGTCAGCGAACAGCTGCAGCCGGGCTGGTACAGCACGACCCCGGGCGGGGCGTCGCAGCAGTTTCAGATCAACAGCCAGGGGGCTCAGGCGAACCGGACGTTCGGCAACTGGCGGGTTCCGCCCGGCCAGATCTGCGTCACCAAGTATCGCGACGACAATCACGACCATCAGCCCTCAGCCGGTGAACCACCGCTGCCCGGTTGGACCTTCGAGGTCCGGAACGCTGCGGGGACGGTGGTGGGGAGCGGAGTCACCGACGCTCACGGCCGATGGTGCACATCCGCCAGCCCGCTCCCACCCGGCAGCTACAAGGTCGTGGAAACGCCGAAGCCCGGCTGGTCCAGCACGGCGCCCTTTGGCCCTCTGCCGTGGTTCCGCCAGGTCACCCTTCCACCCCGGGGAGCGCAGGTGTGGTTTGGCAATGTTCGCTCCGGATCGGTCTGCCTGACCAAGTACGAAGATGTGAATGGCAACGGCTCCCGGGATTCGGGAGAGCCGGCCCTGGCCGGCTGGAATTTCGGGCTTCAGGGGTTCGGGACCCCGTTCGGGACGCTGACGACGAACGCCGCCGGCCAGGCCTGCTTTGCCGATCTCGTCCCGGGTCCCTATCAGATTTTCGAGCTGGCCGTTCCGAGCGGCTGGGTGGCGACAGATCCGGTCCCCGACTATCCCGGTCATTCGCCGACCAAGTTCTTCGATGTGGTCCAGGGTCAGACCAGTCAGGTCCAGATCGGCAACCATCGGCTCGCGGGCCGGCTGTGCGTTACCAAGTACGCCGACAGCGATGGCGACGGTGTTCGAGATCCTGGCGAGCCGACCCTGCCCGGCTGGAGTTTCACACGGCAGGGCGCGGGGTCCAGTCAGACCGACCCGACCGGGCCCGATGGCCGGATTTGCTGGACAGTGCCCCCGGGCGCCTGGCAGGTCGCCGAAGTCGCGCAGCCCGGCTGGATCAACACCGACCCAGGCGGAGCCAACCCGGTTCGAACCGCGCAGGTCGTCGATAACCAGACCGTCGAACTGTCCTTCGGCAATCGGCAGACGCCGCCCAAGCCGGCCAATCTGCAGATCAGCAAATCGAAGCTGACTCCGGGATCGTGCCACGGCTCACAGCCGGGAGCGGACAACTGCACCTTCCGGCTTACCGTGACCAACTCGGGCGGCGTCGCCTACGTCGGGCCGCTGTCGATCAGCGACACAGTAGACTGGTATGGTCAGGCCTTTCCGGTTTCCGTGGTCACGCCGCCGCCCGGCTGGGCTTGCCCGAGCGGCCCGGCCGCCCCGATCGTCTGCAACGTCGCTGCAGTGACCGTCGCTCCCGGCGCTTCCGTCAACTTCGACATCACGCTGAACCTCAATGGGCCCGCACCCGCGTCCCGCAACTGCGTGGTGCTCACGTGGTCGGGCGGGCCGCCGACTCCTCCGGCCTGCGCGCAAATCTTTCCCTAGGAGGGCGCGGCTGGCTGACCCCGCACACCCAGCTTTCGCACCATGGGGTCCGCCTGCGCCTCGGCGAGCAGCCAGTCCCGGAACAGGGTGATCTTGGGGGAGCGGCGGCGCTCCTCGGGGTAGACGACGTAGTGGCCCGAGGTGTTGTGGGCGACGATGTCGAACGGCTGGACCAGCAGACCCGCGCCGATCTCGCGCTGGAAAAAGATCGGCGAGCCCATGGCCACGCCCTGGCCGCTCATCGCCGAGGCCATCTCGTAGACCTGCACGTCGGCGGTGAAGACGAGGTCGCTCTCCTCCTCAAGAGTGGACTCCACCCCGGCGAGATCGAACCAGCGACCCCACCATTCCGGTTCGCCGATGCGCGGCGCGTTCAGCAGGTCGCCCGGCTCGCGGATGTTGTGGTTGAGCAGGAAGGCGGGAGCGCACAGGGGCGTGTAGACCGAGGGCATCATCCAGACCGCCTCCATGCCCTCCCACTGGCCGGCCCCAGAGCGGATCGCCACGTCGAGGTTCTCGCGCACGAGGTCCCGCAGGCCCGGCCAGGTATCCAGACGCAGGGCGATCTCGGGGTGGCTCAGCTGGAATCGGCCCAGCCGGGGCGCCAGCCACTGGCCGGCCAGGGTCTGGATGGTGGTGATGGCGAGCACGCCCGAGGCGGTTTCCGATAGATCCGCCACCGCGCCCCGCAGCACCGTCATCGCCTCGGTGGCGGCGCGGGCCAGCCGCTCGCCCGCCGCTGTGGGCGAGACTTCACGCGGCAGCCGGCGAAACAGCGTTTGGCCGAGGCGGCGCTCGAGCGCCTTGACCTGCCAGCTCACCGCCGCCTGGGTCATGCCCAGCTCCGCCGCCGCGCGCGTGAACGAGCGCAGGCGCGCCGCCGCCTCGAAGACGCGGAAGGCCGACAGCGGCAGGCTTGCGAGCGGGTCTGACATAAGCGTGACTTATGGATACAGCAGGAGAACCGCTTTGCGGTCAAGCTCGGAAACGACGATGTTACGCCTACACCGAAGCCAACAACGACTTCGGGATGAAGATGGAGCGACTCTCATGAACACTTTCAAGACCTCGAACCGCATGGGCGTGATCGGCATGAGCCTGATCAATGCCGTCCTGCTGGCGGGCCTGCCGCTGGCGGTCATCGCGATCATCGTCCAGGCGCTCTGAGCCCTGGACGACCGCACCCCATTCACACTCCGAGGATGACGACCATGTCCCGCAATCTCCATACCCCCGCCTTCATGGGGGAAGCTTTCCGCGCCGGCTACGACTTCGCCCGCATCATGCTGATCGGGGCGGTCCTGCCCATCGCCGCTGTGGCGCTGCTCAGCCTGCTGGGCTGACCGCACCTGCTTTCCAGCCCCGGCCAGGAGGACCCGCAATGGAATACCTGCACCGCGACAGCCGAGACGTTCCGTTCGGCTGGTTCGAACTGATCCGCGCCGCCCTGGCTCCCGCCGAGGCGACGCCGCGCCGTGAACCCTTGCGCCTGCCGGCCCCGCCGGCCGGCCTGCCGACCGCACAGGCCCGCTAGGGTTTGCAGATCTCCTTCACGTCGATGCGGCGCGCCTCGACGTGGCAGATCACCTCGCCCTCGAAGCCGCAATTGCGGCCCGCCGGTCCGCCCTCGCACTTCCAGGTGCGGGGCGCGGGCTCGGCCGAGGCCAGCCGGAACTCCTCGCTGGAATAGGCCACGCAAAGGCCTTCGCCCGACCGCCGGGCCCGGGCCAGGGCCTCGGCCCGCGCGGCCGCTTCGCCGGGGGACGGATTGGCGGAGAAGCCGACGTACATCGGAAGGCGCTTGTCCTCCCTGGCCCAGATCTCGACCTCGCCCGTGCGGCAACCCGCCAGCCGCGCCTGGGCCTCCTGGGCGTAAGCACCGCGGGGGAAGCGGCGCAGGTAGGTGCGAAGGCCTTCGCCGTCCTCGCGCTTCAGGGCCGCCTGCCAGACCCGATCCTGCTCTTCGCTGGGCACGCCGCCCCAGCCGTTGGCCCCGCACAGGCTGTTGAGGCCGGGCGCCTTGCAGAGCAGCTTCTGGAATCCGGAGACATCGTTCACGAACGCCACCGAGCCTGACATGAAGGCGAGGACGGCGGCGAAGGGCGCCAGCAGTTTTCTGAAGGTGACGCGGTCGAGCTTGATCATCGGTCCTGGCCCTGGCTGGGAGACGGTGCCGCGGCGGGAGCGGTCGTGGCGGTCGGGGGCGGCGCCGGGTGCGCGGCGAGCTGCTTGCGCGCCTCGATCAGGAACTTCTCGTCCGCGGGATCCAGCAGCCCGTCGGACCTGGCGCGCTCGAGCTCATTGGTCACCTGACTCCAGGCGTCGTGGTCGTCCGCCATGCGGGCGAACTTGAACAGCAGCACCCAGAGGTCGCGCCGCGCTTCGGGATCGCTGGGACGCGCCTTGATGAGCTGGTCGAAGATCGCCTCGGCGTATCTGAACTCGCGGAACACCTCGGCGTCCTCGCGCAGGTAGTAGGCGGCCAGGCCGAGGCCCTGGTGCGCCATGCCCAGATCGCGGAAGGCCGCGGAGTCCGTCTTGTCGATCTCGAAGGCCTTCTCGAGGATTTCCTGCGCCTCCCGGTAGGAGGCGCGGGCGGCCGTCCAGTCGGCGGCGTCACCCTGGGCGTCGCCCAACTGGATGAGAGCGGCGCCGAGGTCCTTCAGAGGCAGGATATTGCCCAGGTTCTCGGCGACCAGCTTGCGACGGAGCGTCAGCATCTCGTCGTAGTAGGGCTTGGCCGCGGCCAGGCCGGACTGACGCTCGACCACCAGCGCCAGGGCCGCGAGTGACCCCGCGACGCGGCGGTAGTCGTGGCCATAGGCGGTCTGGGAGGCGGCCGCCTGGCGATAAAGACCAAGCTGCTCCTCCAGGGCGACACGCGCGCCGGCGTAGTCCTCACGCGCTCCCAGCGCCTGGGAGTAGTCATAGAGGCGCAGCGCCAGATCCTGGCGGGCCGCCTCGTTGGACGGGTCCGACGCGACCAGTTCACGGTGCAGCTTCAAGGACTCCTGCATCAACGCCTTGTAGGCGTCGAACTGCCCTTGCTCGCGCCAGACGAGCCCGGCCTGCAGTCCGACAGCGACGGCGACGTCGCGCTTGGCCTGGGCGCTGGTCGGGTCGGCGGCGGCGATCCGCCGGGCGATGGCCAGGCCGTCGGCGATCAGCGTACGGGCGCGGGGACGATCGCGCGTGATCAGGAAGTCGGCCAGCTTTAGCTCGGCCATGGAGTAGTCGCGGAGATAAGCCAGGTTGCCGGGAGAGGTGGCCAGGACCCGGGCGCTCACCGCCAACAGCTCCTCAAGGGCCTTCTTCTGCTCGACGGGGTTTTCGGCGGCGCCGTAGGCGTCGGCCATCTTGGCGAGGGCGACCAGAAGATCGCGTTGCCGGCCGATCGCGTCCGAGGCGGCTGCGCGGCTGCGGGCGATGCCGATCTCGCGGGTATAGACCCCGGCGGCCGCTGCGTAGTCGTACTCGTCCGAATAGAGGTCTCCCAGTCGATCGAGGATGGCCATGGTGGCTTCCTCGGCCTTGTCGTGGTCCGGCGAGGCGGCCGGGACGGCGTCGAGCGCCAGGACGCCGTCGGCCCAACGTTTGCGCGCGCCGTTGACGTCTCCGGCGGCGAGCATCACGTCGCCGATCAGACCCGAGGAAATGGCCTTGTCCACCTCGGTCTCGGCCGTGCGCAGGGCCTCTTCCGCCGACCTGCGCGCGTCGCCGACCCGTCCGGCTTCCATCTGCAGGTTGGTGAGGTCGATCCAGCCGCGGTGGTATTCGGGGTCGGCGGCCTGGGCGCGGGCCCAGGCGTCGATGACCTGGGCGGTCGTCATCTCGCCGCGGTCCTTGCGGTCCATCGACAGCACGGCGGGGCGGCGCATCAGGGCGCCGGCGCGGATCTCGCCGGCGCGTTTGGCGGCGGCGGCCTCGGCCTGGGACAGGCGGTCGATGACCTCATAGGCGGTGTCCCGGTCGCCCTGGGCGTAGAGCTCGTAGGCCGCGGCGACCTCGGGACTGGCGTTCTCGACCGCGTCGGTGATCTGACGCTGGTATTCGCGCAACTGGGCCTTCAGCTCGTCGCCGGCCTGCTGGGTTGCAAGCAGGCGGGCGTTCACCTCTTTCAGCTGAGCGTCGAGCTGGGCCAGCTGGGCCTTGGCGGCGTCCCGCTGGGCGGCGGTTGCGCGAGCGTCGCGCAGCACGGCGGCGATGCGCCGGCGCTGGGCCTCGTTCTGCGCCAGCAGCTGCCGGGTCGTCTCGTCGCCGATCTGGGCGGCGCGGAACTGCTCGGCGGCATACTGGGCGGCGATGGATTCGGCGGTGGCGCGGCGGTCGGCGCGGATGTCACGGCTTGGCTGGGGCGCGGCGAGAACCGGCGCCGCGGCGACCACCGATCCGGTCATGGCCGTGGCCAGCAGCGCCGCCAGCGTAACCCGTCTCATGACGTCCCCTCGTCGTTACGACGGTATAGGTAACGACGGTCGCTCAACCGTCAATCGCCCGCGCCGGCACCCCGGGAGTCGGCCCTCGCGCCGCAAGCGCCGGATTAAAAAGGCGTAAGGCGGAGCCTTGGCGCTTGCCGCTCCCGCCGCCCGCGCTTACCGCTGTCGCCCGACAGAATAAACGCAATGTCCGGGGACCCCGTCATGCTCGATCGCCGCCGCTTCCTGATGTCCGCCGCTGCGGGCGCCGCTCTCGCCGGCGCCGCCGGCGTCGCCCACGCCCGCGCCGATGCGCCGGCGAATGGCGAAGCCGCCAAACTGAACGCTCTCTTCGACAAGATCTTCAAGACCGAACTGGCCGAGAGCCCCGAATTCCAGACCGGGATAGGCATGGTCGTAGTCCCCGGCTCCAACGCCAAGCTCGACGACCGTTCCCCGGCGGCCGAGGCGGCGAGCTGGGAGCGCCAGCGCTCCTACGACCGCGATCTGAAGGCCATCGACCGCTCCAAGCTGTCGGGGATGGATCTGGTGAACTACGACACGGTCAAGTACCAGGGCGAAAGCAGCCTTGAGGGCGCCCGTTTCGGATATGGCGTGCCGGGCTACCCGGCCCCCTACCGCATCAGCCAGCTGACGGGCGCCTACCAGGGCATCCCGGATTTCCTCGACAGCCAGCACCAGATCGAAAAGGGCGAGGACGCCGAAGCCTACCTGTCGCGCATGAACGACTTCGCCACCGCGCTCGACGCCGAGACGGGCAAGGCGCGGGCCGACGGCGCCAAGGGCGTGGTCCCGCCCGACTTCATCCTGAAGACGGCGCTGACCCAGCTGCGCGCCCTGCGCGGCACGCCCACCGCCCAGACCACCCTTGTCGCCTCGGTGACCAATCGCGCCAAGGCGAAGAACCTGGCGGGCGACTGGCAGGGCCGCGCCTCCGCCATCGTCGACCAGAAGATTTTCCCGGCGCTCGATCGCCAGATCGCCCTGCTGGAAGGCTGGCAGGCCAGCGCCACCCATGACGCCGGCGTGTGGCGGCTGCCGATGGGCGAAGACTACTACCGATGGGGCGCCAAGTTCTCGACCACGACGAACATGACGCCGGACGAGATCCACCAGATGGGCCTGCAGCAGGTGGCCGAAATCTCGGCCCGCGCCGACGCCATCCTGAAGGCCCAGGGCATGAGCCAGGGAACCGTCGGCCAGCGCATCTCGGCGGCGATGCAGAAGCCCGAGTTCATCTATCCGAACACCGATGAGGGCAAGGAGCAGCTGCTCAAGGACCTGAACGCCCAGGTCGCCGCCATGCAGGCCCGCCTGCCGCAGCACTTCGGCACCCTGCCCAAAGCCAAGCTGGATATCCGCCGCGTTCCCGTCGCCATCGAGGCGGGTGCTCCGGGCGGCTACTACAACGGCGCGGCCCTGGATGGGTCCCGTCCGGGCGCCTACTACATCAACCTGCGCAACACCAAGGAATGGCCCAAGCCGACCCTGCCGACCCTGACCTACCACGAGGGGATTCCGGGTCACCACCTGCAGATCTCGCTCAGCCAGGAGGCTCAGGGCATTCCGATCCTGCGCCGCATCGTCGGCTTCTCGTCCTACTCCGAAGGCTGGGCGCTCTACTCCGAGCAGCTGGCCGACGAAATGGGCGTCTACGAGAACGATCCGTGGGGCCGGCTGGGCTATCTGCAGTCGCTCATGTTCCGGGCCACCCGCCTGGTGGTCGACTCCGGCCTGCACGCCAAGCGCTGGAGCCGCGAACAGGCCATCAAGTACATGGTCGACACCCTGGGCGACGAAGAGTCGAACCTGACCACCGAGGTTGAACGCTACTGCGTCTGGCCGGGTCAGGCCTCGTCCTACAAGGTCGGTCACGCGAAGTGGGAAGCCGTCCGCGCCAAGGCCAAGCAACGCCTCGGCTCCCGGTTCGACATCCGGCAGTTCCATGACGCCGCGCTGCTGGCCGGCGGCATGCCGCTGGAAGTGCTTGAGAACCGTATCGACGCCTGGGTCGCCAGCCAGGCCTGATCCGGCTCGCCCGAGCCCTGCGCGCCGCCTCCGCCCTCCGGCGGGGCGGCGCCTCCGTTCCGGCGTCAGCGCATCGGTTCGGGGTGGAAGATCACCGGTTCGCGCGCCGCCAGGCCTCCCTTGCGGGCGCGGCGCATCGCCTCCTCCATGGCCGCGGCGAAGCGGCTGCGGTCGATCGGCGAGAGCATCTGGCCGATCACCATGTCGCGGCCGCGGTGGCTCAGCCGCACGGCCTGGCAGCCGAAGTCCGGATCGTCCTCGCGGTCGAGGCGGGTCCAGAGCGTGGGCCAGCGCCGTTCCAGCGGCCGCATTCCGGGACGACGCCGGCGCACGATGATTTCCGACGCTCCCACGGTGACGTCCTCGTAGGTCCGCCGCCGGCCGATGATCCAGAAGCCCAGCGCAAGCCCCGCCACATCCAGACCCAGGAATGGCGCCACCGGCCAGAAGCCCTGCGCCGCGAGGATCACCGCGAAGACCGCCGACACGAGGGCGTAACCGCCGACCACAGCGATCCCGGCCGCACGGCTCAGGGAGCGGTTCGACGTCATGCTGACGTCCAGCAGGGGCGGGGAGTCGTCGAGGTCGATCGCTGGAGTCATGGGACGCTCACCGGGAACAGCTCACGATAGCGTCTCTCCCCGGCCCGCCAAGACCGGAGACTCCGTCAGGCGAGCTCGGGCTTGGGGTCCTCGGGTTCCTCGCCCGGCCGGTGGAGCAGGGCCGTGGCCCCCACGTCGGCGGTGACGTTGCCGATAGTGCGGAAGATGTCCGGGATGATCTCCACCGCCAGGAAGATCGGCAGCAGGCCGACCGGCACGCCCAGCGTCAGGCAGATCGGCACGATGCTGGCCATGAAGGAGACCTGACCGGGCAGGCCGACCGAACTCACCGCCACCGCCCAGGCCACGAAGATGGCGGCGATCATGTGCGGCAGCGTCGGGGTCACGCCCATCACATGGGCGCAGAAGTAGGCGACTCCCAGGTTGGCCACGGGGCTGGTGATCCGGAACACCGCCACGGCCAGCGGGAGCACCAGGCCGGTCGTTCGCGGCGGAATTTTCAGGTTGTCCTGGGCGCGCTCGACCATCGCCGGGAGGCAGGCGAGGGACGACTGGGTGCTGAACGCCAGGGCCTGCACGGGGGCGACCGCGCGGGCGAAAGCGCCAACGCCGACGCCGCGCTTCACCAGCAACGCCAGGTAGGGCCAGAGGGTGACTGAGGCCGTGACAAGGGAGACGACGAGGACGTAGTGGGCGATGGATCCCGCCGCCCCGAGGCCCGCCCGCAGCCCCACGCCGAGGCTCAGCGCGAAGACCCCGAGGGGGGCGGCCCAGAGCACCCAGCGAACGATGGTGATCATGGTGTCGGCGATGGCGCTGAAGAGTTCGACCACCGCCGCCTTGCGCGCCGACGCCAGCCGGGTCGCGGCGAGGCCGAAGAACATGGCAAACACCACCAGGGGCAACATGGCGCTCTCGGCCGCGGCCTGCACGGGGTTGGTCGGGGCGAGGGACTTCAGCCATTCGCCGAGGTCCGGTGAGGGCAGGGCGGCCACGTCGACCTCGCCCGCGCCAGCGCGCAGCGCCGTCATGCCGCCGGCGTCGACCGGCCACACCGCGAGAACCCCCTGGATGGCGAGGGAGCCGTAGATCGCCGCCGCCAGGGTCGCGACGGCGAAGAGGATCAGCGCCCGCGTCGCCAGCCGCCCGGTGGCTGCCGCGTCCGCGCTCGCCACCACGCCGGTGACCAGCAGGCAGAACACCAGCGGCACAATGGTCATGCGCAGGAGGTTGAGCCACAGCCCGCCGACAGCTTCGACCGTTCCCGCCACGGCCGTCAGCGACGCATCGCCGACTGCACCGCACGCCGCTCCCGCCGCCAGACCGAGCGCCAGGGCGGCAAGCACGCGTACGGCCAATGATCGAAGCATGTCCGGATCCCTGTGAACCGGACGATCCTAGTAGCCTCCTAGGGATTTGGAAGGGCCGACGGCCAATCGATTCATGCCCGGCGCCGGCGGTGGAGGTTCGCCCGCGTCGACAGGTCGTTCGTCGCGCGCCCCCCTTGCTCCCCGCCGCCCTCGGGCTAGGGTTCACGGCCGCATTGTTCGGGAAGGGGTCTCTGTCTCATGTTGAACCGCCGTCATCTGCTCGCCACCGCCGGCGCCGCTGCGCTCGCGCCGACCGTGTCCTGGGCCCGGGCCGGAAGTCCGGGGCCCCTGGCGATGTTGCAGCCCGACGCCAGCCTGACCGGCGAGGACGCCCGGCTGGACCGGCTGATGATGGGCAACTTCGTCGAGAACCTCGACCGCAGCCCCGAGAGCGCCACCAGCCTTGGGGTCGACGTCGGCCCGCGCGCGGCGCAGCGCTCGCAGCTCAACGACCGTTCCAAGGAATTTGTCGAGGCTCGCCGCGCCGAGGCGCCCGGCAAGCTGGCCGAGCTGCGCCGCATCAATCGTGACGCCCTCTCGCCGGCCTTCAAGGTCACCTACGATGTGGCCGAGTTCCAGGGCGTCGGCGCCGTTGAGCGCGGCAAGCTCGGCTATGGCGCGGGCTTCGGCATCTATGTCGTGAGCCAGCAGGGCGGGGCGTACCAGTCGCTTCCCGACTGGCTCGACACCCAGCACCCCGTCAAATCGAAGGACGACGCCGACGCCTACCTGTCGCGCCTGGGCCAGCTCGGTCGCGCGCTCGACCAGGAAAGCGAGCGGGTCGAGATCGACGCCGGCAAGGGCGTGCTGCCGCCGGACTTCGTGGTCGACAAGATCATCGCCCAGCTGGCGCCCCTGAAGGATACGCCTGGTGTGTCGGCGCACCTGTCCACGGCCTTCGAGGCCAAGGCGGCGGGTCTGGGGCTCAGCGGCTACGGCGCCAAGGCCGCCGAGCTGATCGACCAGTCGGTTCGGCCGGCCGCCGAGCGGCAATCGGCGCTGTTCAAGCGCCTGCGCGCGAAGGCGACCCATGACGCGGGCATCTGGAAGCTGCCCAACGGAGAGGAGGCCTACCGCCAGGCGTTGCGCAACTTCGTGACCACCGACGACACCGCCGAAGAAATCCACAACATCGGCCTTGAGCAGGTGCGCGAACTGCAGGGCCGCCTCGACCCCATGCTGCGCGCCCAGGGGCTGACCCAGGGCAGCGTGGGGGAGCGCCTGAAGGCCTTCGGCGAGGATCCGAAATACCTCTGGGCCAATACCGATGAGGCCAAGGTGCAGCTGGTGGAGTCGCTGAACGACCAGATTCGCGACATCGCCACCCGTCTGCCGCGCGTGTTCACCCGGGTGCCCCGCACCCCGCTGGAGATCCGGCGCGTGCCGCCCTCGATCGAAATCGGCGCGCCGGGCGGCTACTATCAGCGCGGTTCGCTGGACGGCTCCCGGCCGGGCGCCTACTACATCAACCTGAAGGACACGGCGGATTGGCCGAAGTGGGGCCTGCCTACCCTCAGCTACCATGAAGGCATGCCGGGCCATCACTTCCAGGGCTCGATCCTGCAGGAGGCCGGCTCGCTCCCGCTCTACCGGCGTTCGGGCGGCGGGTTCTCGGCCTACTCCGAGGGCTGGGCGCTCTACGCCGAGCGCGTCGCCGCCGACCTCGGCGTCTACGATGACGACGAGGCGGGCAAGATCGGCTACCTCCAGTCCTACCTGTTCCGCGCCACGCGGCTGGTCGTCGACACCGGGCTGCACCACAAGCGCTGGAGCCGCGAGCAGGCGATCCGGTTCATGATGGACAACGCCGCCGAACCCGCCGGTTCGGCCGAGCGGGAGATCGATCGCTACTGCGTCAACCCGGGCCAGGCCTGCAGCTACAAGATGGGTCAGACCGTTATCGCCGCCCTGCGCGAGGAGGCGGAACACGACCTGGGTGCGAAGTTCGACATCAAGGCCTTCCACGACACCGTCCTGCTGTCGGGCGCGGTGCCGCTGGAGGTGCTGAAGAGGATGGTCCGCGACTGGAAGGCCTCGCGGAGATGAACTCTCTGTAATCACGAATATTGACGAGGGGCGGCGCGGACTTTTTCGCGTATCAGGAGGTGGCAGCAACTGTCGCTCGCCTCGAGGCCGTCACCATGGTTCGACCGCTTCTCGTCCTGTCCCTCGGTTTGGCGCTGGCCGCCTGCTCGCAGGCGGCTCCGGGCTCCGCCGCGTCCCGGCGTGACCCGCGCGGCCAGGATGCGGATGGCGACGGGCAGGTGACCTTGGCGGAGGCGCGGGCCAGCCATGAACGGATGTACGCCCGCTTCGACACCAATAGGGACGGCAGGCTGGACCGGGCCGAAATCCGCGCCATGCCCGAGCGGATGGCTGGCCGGGCCGAGGGGATGGACGCCGACGGCGACGGCGCGGTTTCGGCCGCCGAGATCGCCCGGGCCTGCGAAACCCGTTTCCGGCGGCGCGACCTGAACGGCGACGGCGTCCTCAGCGGGGAAGAACTGCGTCTGGGGCGGATGCGCGAACCGGGATCGAACGCCTCCACGCCGCTCTAGTCCACGGCCGTACAAGGCGGCCCTAACCGTTGTCCTTGCAGGGCTCCGGGAGGGATACGACCAATTCTGTCGCATTCCGGAAAAGAACATATTGCGAACGAGAACAAAGCATGATCATTTGCCGGCGTCGGTCGGAACGAAAGCCCTCTGGGCTCCGGTTCCCGGCGTTGGAATCGTGCGATAGGGAGGCACAAGTGGCGCAGGCGGCTCTGAAGTTGGTGGAAAAGAAAGACGATCCCGAGAAGGCCAAGGCGCTGGAGGCGGCGCTGGCCCAGATCGATCGCGCGTTCGGCAAGGGCTCGGTGATGAAGCTCGGCTCGGCCGGCAAGGTCGTCGAGATCGAGTCGGTGTCGACCGGGTCGCTCGGTCTCGACATGGCTCTGGGTATCGGCGGCCTGCCGCGCGGCCGGGTCATCGAGATCTACGGGCCGGAAAGCTCGGGCAAGACGACGCTGGCGCTGCATACGGTGGCAGAGGTCCAGAAAATGGGCGGCACCGCCGCGTTTGTGGACGCCGAGCACGCGCTTGATCCGGTCTACGCCCAGAAGCTGGGCGTGAATCTGGACGACCTGCTGGTGTCGCAGCCCGACACGGGGGAACAGGCGCTCGAGATCACCGACACCCTGGTGCGCTCCAACGCCATCGACGTAATCGTGATCGACTCGGTGGCCGCCCTGACTCCGCGGGCCGAAATCGAGGGCGAGATGGGCGACAGCCTGCCCGGCCTCCAGGCCCGCCTGATGAGCCAGGCGCTGCGCAAGCTGACCGGCTCGATTTCCAAGTCGAAGTGCCTCGTCATCTTCATCAACCAGATCCGCATGAAGATCGGGGTGATGTACGGGTCCCCGGAGACCACGACGGGCGGCAATGCGCTCAAGTTCTACGCCTCGGTGCGCCTCGACATCCGTCGCACCGGTTCGATCAAGAACCGTGACGAGATCGTGGGCAACAACGTTCGGGTGAAGGTGGTCAAGAACAAGGTGGCTCCGCCGTTCCGCGAGGTCGAGTTCGACATCATGTACGGCGAGGGCATCTCCAAGATCGGCGAGATCATCGATCTGGGTGTGAAGGCCAACATCATCGAAAAGTCGGGCAGCTGGTTCTCCTACGACAGCCAGCGCATCGGCCAGGGTCGTGAGAACGTGCGCGAGTTCCTGAAGCAGAACCCGGATATCGCCCGGGACATCGAGATGAAGGTGCGCGGCAACGCCACCAAGATCGCTGAAGAACTCCTGACGTCGCCAGTCACCGAGGCCGACGAAGACTGACATCCGCGGCTACCGTGGGCGGAAGCGGCGCGACCCGCCGACCGACCCCGCGTCGTCCCGCCGCCCACGGTTTCGAGGCGCCCGTCTTCCCAGCGGGCGCCTCGTTCGCGTTCGGAGGCCGGGCTCGGTCGCCGGTCGCATCATCCCGGCGCTCCATCTCAAGCCGGTTCGGATCGGTCGGCGCCCGCGCACAGTCCGTGCCGGACAACGGAGAGCCCCCGCCATGACTGCCGCCCTGCCCGTCGCCAGCCGCGCACGCTGGACACCCCTGAAGGCCGTCCTCGTCGGCGGGCTGGCCGCATCCCTCGGCGATTTTCTCGCCGCCATGGCGATCTGGCGGGTGTCCTGGGAGGTGATCGGCCACGCCATCGCCGCCGGCTGGCTGGGCAGGGAGGCTGCGCGGGTTTCGGGAACGGCGGGAGCGCTTCTCGGCGCCGCTTCTCACACGGCGATCCTGCTGATCGCGGCAGCTCTCTTCGTGGTCGCCAGCCGGCGCTACCCCGCGCTCGTTCGCGCGCCCTGGCTAACCGGGCCGCTCTATGGGCTGGCCATCTTCCTGATCATGACCTTTGTGGTGGTCCCCCTGTCGGCGGCGGCCCGGCCCGACGGCCCCGCCGGTCGGCTCGCACCGACCCTGGCCAACGCCCTGGATCTCGGCTCGCACCTGTTCCTGGTCGGTCTGCCCATCGCCCTGGCCGCCTGGAAGGCCCGCCGCCGTTAGCGGGTCTGCCCGGGATTTGCTGCGCTGCGGCGAAAGCCTTGGCCGAACGGCGTCGGGGCCTCTATATGGGCGCCTTCCGAAATCGCCCACACGCCCAGGCCTCGATGTCCACGCTCAACCAAGTCCGCACCGGCTTCCTCGACTACTTCGGCAAGAATGGCCACGAGATCGTGCCTTCGGCTCCGCTGGTGCCGCAGAACGACCCGACCCTGCTGTTCGTCAACGCCGGTATGGTGCCGTTCAAGAACGTGTTCACGGGCCAGGAGACCCGCGCCATCCCGCGCGCGACCTCCTCGCAGAAGTGCGTCCGCGCGGGCGGCAAGCACAACGACCTGGACAACGTCGGCTATACCGCGCGCCACCACACCTTCTTCGAGATGCTCGGCAACTTCTCGTTCGGCGACTACTTCAAGGAGCGCGCGATCGAGCTGGCCTGGAACCTGGTCACCAAGGAATTCGGCATTCCCGTCGATCGCCTGATGACTACCGTCTACATCGACGACGACGAGGCTTTCGACCTCTGGAAGAAGATCGCGGGGCTGCCGGACTCGAAGATCGTCCGCATCGCGGGCAGCGATAACTTCTGGTCGATGGGCGACACGGGCCCCTGTGGCCCCTGCACGGAGATCTTCTACGACCACGGCGACAAGGTCGCGGGCGGTCCTCCCGGCAGCGATGACGCCGACGGCGACCGCTGGGTCGAAATCTGGAACCTGGTGTTCATGCAGTTCGAGCAGCAGGCCGACGGCTCGCGCATCAACCTGCCGAAGCCTTCAATCGACACCGGCGCGGGTCTCGAGCGCGTGGGCGCGGTGATGCAGGGCGTGACCTCCAACTATGATACCGACCTGTTCCGCTCGCTAATCGAGGCGTCGGTCGAGCTGACCGGCGTGGCGGCCGAGGGCGACAACGCCCCGAGCCACCGCGTCATCGCCGACCACCTGCGCTCCTCCAGCTTCCTGCTGGCCGACGGCGTAACCCCCTCGAACGAGGGCCGGGGCTATGTGCTGCGCCGGATCATGCGTCGCGCCATGCGCCACGCCTACCTGCTAGGCGCCAAGGAGCCGCTGATGCACCGGCTGGTGCCGGCGCTGACCGCCCAGATGGGCGACGCCTATCCCGAACTGAAGCGCGCCCAGGCTTCCATCATCGACAACCTGCGCCAGGAAGAGGAGCGTTTCCGCGCCACCCTGGGCCGCGGCATGAGCCTGTTCGAGGACGCGGCAAAGGATCTGCCCGAGGGCGGCGCCATCCCGGGCGACACGGCCTTCACCCTCTACGACACCTATGGCTTCCCGCTGGACCTGACGCAGGATGAGGCCCGCCGCCGCGGCCTGACCGTCGACGTCGAGGGTTACGACGCGGCCATGGCGCGGCAGAAGGAGATGGGCAAGGCCAACTGGAAGGGTTCGGGCCAGGCGGCGACGGCCGGCGAATGGCTGAAGCTCCGCGATCGTCTCGGCCAGACCCGGTTCACCGGCTACGACTCCGTCGACGGCGACGGCGACGTGCTGGCGCTAATGGTCGACGGGCAGGTCGCGGACCGCGCCGAGGCCGGTCAGACTGTCGAACTGCTGGCGGATCGCACCCCCTTCTACGCCGAGAGCGGCGGCCAGGCCGGCGACACCGGCGAGGTCGAGTGGTCCGGCGGCAGGGGCCGGGTGGTCGACACCCTGAAACAGGCCGGCGATCTGCATGTCCACCGCGTTGAGATCACGAGCGGCGCGCTGAAGATCGGGAACACGGTCCGCTTCAGCGTCGACGCGGGGCGTCGGCTCGCGACCCGCGCCAACCACTCCGCCACCCATCTGCTGCACGCCGCCCTGCGCAATGTGTTGGGCGAGCACGTCGCTCAGAAGGGTCAGATGGTGGACGGCGAGCGCATCCGTTTCGACTTCAGCCATGGCCAGCCGGTGACGCAGGAGCAGATCGCCCGTATCGAGGACGAGGTGAACGCCGTCGTCCGCCAGAACCTGCCGGCGGAGATCAGAACCATGGCTCCCCAGCAGGCCATCGAGGCCGGGGCCATGGCGCTGTTTGGCGAAAAGTATGGCGACGAGGTGCGCGTGCTCACGCTCGGCCAGGCGCTGGACGGCGGCGGCAAGGCCTATTCGGTCGAGCTTTGCGGCGGCACCCACGTGACGCGAACCGGCGATATCGCCCTGTTCAAGATTGTTTCCGAGGGCGGCATCGCCGCCGGGATCCGCCGTATCGAAGCGCTCACCGGCGAGGCCGCCCGCCAGTACCTGCTGGAGCGCGATCGCCTCGCCCGTGAGCTGGCTGACCGCTTCAAGGTCCAGCCGGCCGAGGTTCTGGCGCGCATCGACGCCCTGGCCAACGAACGCAAGGCGCTGGAGAAGCAGCTGGCGGACGCCAAGCGCCAACTCGCCCTCGGCGGCGGTGCCGGCGGCGCGGCCGCCGGCCCGGAGGACGTGGGCGGGGTCAAGTTCATCGGCCGGGTCCTCGAAGGTGTCGACGGCAAGGGCCTGCGCCCGGTCACCGAGGACTTCCGCAAGCAGGTCGGCTCGGGCGTTGTCGCCCTGGTCGGAGTCACTGATGGCAAGGCGGCCGTGACGGTCGCCGTCACGCCGGATCTGGTCGGCCGCTTCAGCGCGGCCGAACTGGCGCGGGCGGCGGTGCTCGCCATGGGCGGCCAGGGGGCCGGGGGGAAACCCGACTTCGCGCAGGGCGGCGCGCCCGATGGATCGATGGCGCAGGCGGGCGTCGACGCGGTGAGGGCGGCGCTGGCCTAGGATGTTCCGGGAACTGGCCCTCAGCACCCTGATGGTGCTCGCGACCGTGTCGATCCACGGTCTGGGCCTGCATTTCCTTCGTGGAGGCATCGATGAACTGGCGCGGCGGCGGCCCCACGGGGCGCTGCACTTCTCGCGCAAGGGCCTGATGGTGGCGGGCCTCGTGGTCGGGTTCTACGCCCTTCACGGGCTCGAGATCTGGCTCTACGCCGTGGTCTACCTGGCCATCGGAGCGGTGGAGAGCCTGCGGGAAGGCGTCTACTTCTCGACCATCACCTACGGCGCGATCGGTTACTCCGACATCCACATTGCGCCGGACTGGAAGCTCGTGGGCGCCATCGAGGGCATCAACGGCGTCCTGCTGCTGGGCTGGTCGACAGCCTTCTTCGTCACCACCATGGTGCGCATCCGCCGCTGGTAGCCGGCTCAGGCCGCCGCTCGCCCCGCGATCGCCTGCACCGCCTCGGCCGTCCGCATCACCTGGCAGAACTCCGCGCCGAGCGTCGCCACGTGGGCGGCGTGCACATCCTCCGCGCGAAGGGTCCCTCCACGCGGGTCGGGCAGGTCGAAGCAGTCGCAGGCGTCTTCCACCAGCGTCACCTGCCAGCCCAGGTTCGAGGCCACCCGCGAGGAGGTCGAAACGCACATGTCGGTCGAGATCCCGAACAGCACGAGCCGGGACGCCCCCATCCGGCGGAGCCGCAGGTCGAGGTCGGTGCCGATGAAGGCTGCGTTCACCGACTTGGAGACCAGCGGCTCGCCTTCGCGTGGCTCGAACCCCGGGCGCAGCGCATTTCCGGGTGCGCCGAGCGCCAGCGTCGACCCCGGCTCCACCGAGTCGTGGCGGACGTGGATGATCGGGGCTCCCGCCCGCCGCCAGGCCGCCAGCAGGGCCTGGCCGTTTTCGTCCACGGCGGGATTCCAGCGCCGGGGCCAGGGCGGCGCGTCGAACGCCCGCTGCATGTCGATCGGAATGAGGACCGTGCTGGAGGGATCGAACATGGGAGACTCCGGGGGACCCACGAGGAGATAGGCCGCCGGGATGCGAGAGCCAAGCCTTGGGGCGCGCCGCGCCGTTCGCCTGGCCCTATCGTCGCGCGGCGGCTCAGCGGAAGGCTCAGCGTCCCGCAGGGGATCCCGGGGCGGGCCGAGGCACTACGGTGCCGTCATTGGCCGGCGGCAGGCCGATGTGGCTCAATTTCCAGCTCACGCCCTTGCGGGTGAAGGTGAAGGTCGTCTCGCCCTGTTCGTCATCCGTCACTGTCAGGCGGGCCAGGTTGGGTCCCCAGTAGCTGTAGGCCGGATAGGGACGGGCCAGCACGCGGTGCTCGCCCGGGTCCTCGGCGGGGGAGGGGGTCCGGCGCGCGTCCCGGCCGTCGCCCATGGTCAGGGCCGCCAGGGCCTGCGGCGTCAGGTAGACGTCTGCGGTGGGTGACGGCTGCATGGGCTCGAGTGAGCGCCGGAGGGCGCCGATCGGGTCCTCCCAGACATTGGGAGGCGGGCCTGCCGGGTGCCCCGGATCGATTTGCTCGCGCAGTGCGGCCTTCACCTTCGGATAGTCCACGAGGTCCGCCAGGGCGGCCGCGTCGCTGGACTGCGCCGCCGAACGAAGCGCGAAGAAGGCGTAGTAGGGCGCGAAGCCGAACCAGATGATGACGAGGCCGATGACGGCCCCAACGATCTTGGACAGGGCGTTGCCCATGCAATCCTCCGAGCGCCGCTCAGTCGCCAGACCTTGGCACGGCTCGCCGGTCACGGGAACCGGGTTCGCCTGGCCAAAGAAAAAGGCCCCGCCGTCGCCGACGGGGCCCTTCATGCAATCCGACCGACGTCAGGCCATGGCCTTGGTCAGGTTTTCGGAGACCTTGTCGAGGAAGCCCTCGGTGGTCAGCCAGGCCTGCTGATCGCCGACCAGCAGGGCGAGGTCCTTGGTCATGAAGCCGCTCTCGACGGTGGCTACGGTGACCTGCTCGAGCGTGTCCGCGAACCGCGCCAAATCGGCGTTGCCGTCCAGCTTGGCGCGATGCTTCAGGCCGCGCGTCCAAGCGTAGATCGAGGCGATCGAGTTGGTCGAGGTGGGTTCGCCGCGCTGGTGTTGACGATAGTGTCGGGTGACAGTCCCGTGTGCGGCTTCGGACTCGACGATCTTGCCGTCGGGCGTCATCAGCACCGAGGTCATCAGGCCCAGGGAGCCGAAGCCCTGAGCCACCACGTCGGACTGCACGTCGCCGTCGTAGTTCTTGCAGGCCCAGACGAAGCCGCCCGACCATTTGATGGCGGCGGCGACCATGTCGTCGATCAGCCGGTGTTCATAGGTCAGGCCGCGCTCCTTGAATTGGGCGGCGTAGTCCTTGTCGAACACCTCCTGGAAGATGTCCTTGAAGCGCCCGTCATAGGCCTTGAGGATGGTGTTCTTGGTCGACAGGTAGACCGGGTAGTTCCGCTGCAGCCCGAACGAGAAGCTGGCGTGTGCGAACTCGGTGATGGAGTCGTCGAGGTTGTACATGCCCATGGCGACGCCCGCCGAAGGGAACTCGAACACCTCGTGCTCGATCGCCTGACCGTCGGCGCCTTCGAACTTGATGGTCAGCTTGCCGGGGCCGGGAATGCGGAAGTCGGTGGCCTTGTACTGATCGGCGAAGGCGTGGCGGCCGACCACGATGGGCTGGGTCCACCCGGGCACCAGACGGGGAACGTTCGAGCAGATGATCGGCTCCCGGAACACGACCCCGCCGAGGATGTTGCGGATCGTGCCGTTGGGCGACTTCCACATCTTCTTGAGATTGAATTCCTTCACCCGGGCCTCGTCCGGGGTGATCGTGGCGCACTTCACGCCGACGCCGTGCTTCTGGATGGCCTTGGCCGCATCGACGGTGACCTGGTCGTCGGTAGCGTCGCGGTTCTCGATCGACAGGTCGTAGTAGTCGAGTTCGAGATCGAGGTACGGGAAGATCAGCTTGTCCTTGATGAGCTTCCAGATGATGCGGGTCATCTCGTCGCCGTCGATGTCGACGACGGGGTTGGCGACTTTGATCTTGGCCATATCGGGGTCTTGCTTCCTGAGTGCGAGAGCGCGGCGCGGGGGCGCACAGGGCCATCCGGCGCGCGGGTGGCAGGGCTATAAACCCTTCCACGGGGGTCGCAAAGGGCCGCCGCTATACTGCTCAGCTAGACAATGCGAATGGCCTGCCGCAGAGCGGGCTGATGAGCTTCTCAGCCTTACTGGAGTTCCTGAAAGGCAACTCGCTGGGCCGATCCATCGTCGTCCTGCTGGGGGTGGCGTTCTTCGCCCTGCTGGCGACGAACATCGGCACCTACGCGATGATCAGCGCGACGCGAAACGATACGGCCTGGGTGGAACACACCTATCAGGTCCGGCGCCTCATCATGGGCCTGTCCAACGCCAGCCTGGAGGCCGAAAGCGCCGGTCGCGGCTACGTCATCACCGGCCGGCAGACCTTTCTCGACGAGCGTTCGGGCGCGATTGGGCGGGCGGAAATACTGATCGATGCGCTGGACAAGCAGACCCGCGACAATGCTGACCAGCAACGGCGGCTCCACCTGCTGAGGGCGCTCTTCAAGGCCCGCTTCGAGGCGCAGGACGAGGTCATTGAGGCCCGCCGGCGAGGCGACGAAGCGGCGGTCGGACGGCTGATGCGCGCCGGACGTACAACCGGACTATCGATCGAACTCAGGCGACTCCTGTCCGAGATCGACCGCAGCGAGGAGCGCCTGCTGCGCGACCGGCAGGAGCAGACCCGACGGTCGGCGGGGGTCAGCGCGCTCGTGAACACGGTAGGCGGTCTGTTGATCCTCGTGGCGGCGGCGACGTCCATCCTGCTGTTCCGGCGCTCCCTGCGTGCGGTCCAGGCCTCCCGCGACGAGGTCGAACGCCTGAACACCGGGCTCGAACAGACGGTCCGCGACCGGACCGACGACCTCGTGCGCGCCAACGCCGAAATCCAGCGGTTCGCCTACATCGTCAGCCATGACCTACGCGCGCCTCTGGTGAACGTCATGGGCTACACCAGTGAACTCCAGGCCGCCGGACAGGCGTTGGAGCGCCAGATCGAAGCCATCGAGGCCGGCGCGCCGGCGCTGGCCGACGCCGAGGCCGTGCAAGCCATTCGCGAGGATGTCCCCGAGGCCATCGGTTTCATCCGCGCCTCCACGGCCAAGATGGACAGCCTGATCAACGCCATCCTGCGGCTGTCGCGGGAGGGCCGGCGCAATCTGAGCGTCGAGAAGATCGACATGAACCAGGCCGTCGCGGCCATGACGGACGCCGTCAACCATCAGGTCCAGGAGGTTGGGGCGGTCATCAAGCTGGCGCCCCTACCCACGCTGGAGAGCGATCGGGTCGGCATCGAGCAGGTATTCGGCAATCTTGTCGACAACGCCATCAAGTACCTGGATCGCAGCCGCAAGGGCGAGATCTCCATCTGGGGGCGCGATCTGGGCAATGGCTACGTGGAATACGCCGTGTCCGACAACGGCCGCGGGATCGCGCCACGGGACCACGAACGCGTCTTCGAACTGTTCCGTCGCGCGGGAGTCCAGGACCGGGCCGGCGAGGGGCTCGGACTGGCCTTCGTCAAGAACACCGTGCTGCGCCTGGGCGGCTCTATCACGGTGGAATCCGAACTGGGCAAGGGCTCGACCTTTCGAGTCAGGTTGCCGAAACGGCTGATCGCCGAGCTGGGAGAAGCGGCATGACTGAAGCAGTGACAATCGTCATGGTCGAGGACGACCACGGTCACGCCAAGCTGATCGAGAAGAACATCAGGCGGGCCAATATCAATAACGAGATCCGCCACTTCGCGGACGGCAACTCGGCGCTCGACTACATGTTCGAGGCAGAGGTTCGGGGGAACGGTCCCCTGCTCGTACTGCTCGATCTCAACCTGCCCGACATGCAGGGCACCGATATCCTGCAGCGGCTGAAGGCCGATGAGACGCTCAAGCGCGCACCGGTGGTGGTGCTGACGACCACCGACGACAAGGTCGAGATCCAGCGCTGCTACGATCTGGGCTGCAGCGTCTACATCACCAAGCCGGTCGACTATGAGAACTTCGCGGCCGCGATCCGGCAGCTGGGGCTATTCCTGTCCGTGATCAAGGCCCCGGAGCTCGAATAGATGGAGGCCGCGCGCCAGCCGGTCCGGCTGCTCTACATCGATGACGACCGAGCGCTCTGCCGGCTGGTCCAGAAGGACCTCGAACGGAATGGCTTCGAGGTGACCTGCATCCATTCCGCCGACGAGGGCCTCGCGGCGGCGCGGGCGGGGGGGTTCGACGTCGTGGCTCTCGATCACTTCATGCCGGCCCGGGAGGGGCTGGACGTTCTGCCCGAGCTGGCGGCCCTGCCGGATGCGCCACCCGTGGTCTATGTCACTGGCGCGCAGGAAGGCCGTATCGCGGTGGCCGCGCTGCGGGCCGGCGCGGTGGACTACGTGATCAAGGATGTGGACGAGGGCTTCAATTCCCTCCTCCGGTCGGCGCTGGAAGCCGCGGTCGAACAGGGGGCGCTGCGAAGGGCCAAGGAGGCGGCGGAACAGGAGGTTCGCGCCGCCCGAGACCGCGCCGAGGCCCTCCTGCGCGAGGTCAACCACCGGGTCGGCAATTCGCTGCAACTGGTGTCCAGCCTGATTTCCCTGCAGTCCAAGCAGCTGACCGACCCCGCCGCGCGGGACGCCCTGCGCGACGCCCAGGCTCGCATTGAAGCCGTGGCGCAGGTGCACCGGCGCCTGTACACCTCGGCCAAGGTCGAGGCGGTGGCCCTGGACGACTACCTGGCCGGATTGGTCGACGAGCTGCGCCAGACCTTCGCCGCTGAGAAGGGTAATGCCAGGATCGCCCTGTCGACCCAGCGGATCGAGGTCCCTACGGACCATGCGGTTTCACTCGGCGTCATTGTCGCCGAGCTGGTCACGAATGCGGTGAAGTACGCTTATCCGCAGGGCAGGAAAGGAGAAATTCGCGTCACCCTGGCTCCGGAGGGGGCGGCCGGCGCGTTGTTGATCGTGGAGGACGACGGCGTCGGCATGCCCGACGGTCCGCCGCAGGGCACCGGCCTGGGCGGCAAGATCCTCAGCGCCATGGCCTCCAGTCTGAAGACCCGCGTCGAGTTCGACGCCGCTCACAGAGGCGTGCGCGCCAAGCTCAGCTTCAGCCGCTAATGGGCCTTCCAGCCCAGGCTTCGCCGTCCTAAGACCGACGGCATGACTCCACCGCAGTTCGAACGGCCGCTGCGTACGCCTGCCGGTCGCGCCGTGCTCGCCTTGCTGGTGCTGGCGTTCCTCGCCCTCTTGGGCACGAACGCCGTGACCTATCTGATGATCAACCGGGTCGCCGACACCAACGCCCAGATCGACCGCATCTACGAGGTGCGCGGCGACGTGCGCGACCTGCTGGCCGCGGCCCTGGAGGCCGAGGCTGGACAGCGCGGCTTTCTCCTGACCGGTCGGGTTGCTTACCTCAGCGTTCACGACCAGGCGGTGGAGCGGACGCCGGCGTTGCTGGACGCGCTGGAGCGCCAGACCGCCTCGGATCCTGACCAGCAGAGGCGCATCGCGCAGCTTCGCCAGATGTTCGCCGAGCGGTTCGGCACCATTCGTCAGGCGCTTGATCTATACATCGCGCACAAGCCGACTGAGGCCCGCGCGTTTCTCGAGGAAGCCGATCAGCGAGGCATGACGGCGCGCATCCGCGTGATCCTGAACAAGCTGGAGAACGCAGAGTCCCAGAGGCTGCACCGCCGCACCGAGCGCCAGGCGCGGGAGGTGCAGCGGACGGTCTGGATAAACGGACTGGCCGGGACGCTCATCCTCGTCGCCGGTGCGGCCAGCCTGATCTTGATCCTGCGTTACCTGAGCGCACTGGAGGCCTCCCGGCAGGAACTCGACCGCGTCAACCGGGGCCTTGAGGAGACCGTCCTCGAGCGGACCGAGGACTTGCTGCGGGCCAATGACGAGATTGCGGTCGCCCGCGATCGCGCCGAAGCCCTGCTGCGTGAAGTGAACCACCGCGTCGGCAACTCCCTGCAACTGGTCTCCTCCATGATCTCTCTGCAGTCGAAGGCCCTGAAGGACCGCACGACCCGGGAGGCGCTGGGCGCCGCTCAGGCCCGCATTGAGGCCGTCGCCCAGGTCCACCGGCGGCTCTACACCTCAGCGCACGTCGGGGTGGTGGCTCTGGACGACTATCTGGAGGGGTTGATCGAGGAACTGCGGCAATCGTTGCCGTCTGGCTTCCACGACAAGATTGAGCTCAAGGCCGACCCGCTCGAGGCCGAGACCGACCAGGCAGTCTCGCTGGGCGTCATCGCCGCCGAGCTGATCACCAATGCGGTGAAGTATGCCTATGGCGGAAAGCCCGGACCGATCCGGGTGCGTCTTCTGGCCGACGGCGAGGGACACGCCGTTCTGATCGTGGAGGATGACGGGGTCGGCATGGACGGTGGTCCTCCCAAAGGCACGGGGCTGGGCGCCAAGATCCTCAAGTCGATGGCGACCAGCCTGGGTTCCCGGGTCGAATATGAGCGGCGTTCTCGGGGGGTTCGCGCCCTGCTGCGGATCGAATACGACGCCGACGCCTAGCGCGGGCCAATCCGGCGATTGGAATAACAGGTGTCTCAATATTGAAGCGCGAATGTAGCGCGGTAATATGAACAAGGTTCACTCAACCTTGTCGCAAATAAAGCCTGATGCGCGACAGCAGGTCGGCTATTTGGCCTCACAAAATCAGAAAGTTCTTATAAAACATCGGTTTGTCTTTGATCCCGACTGAACACCGCTGACAAACGCGGCTTCTGGAAAGACCTCCTGTTCAAGTTGGGGATTCAAATAGTGCGTAACGGAACCAAGCTTACGTTGTTCTGCGGGTCGGCGCTCGGCCTCGCCCTCGCCATTGCGGCGCCGGCGACCTCCGCCTTCGCGCAGGATGCGGCGGTTGTCGCGGACACCGCCACCGCCGCCGAGGCGGACGAGACCCAGGCCACCAATGATGGCGAAGGCCAGGACGCCAGCGAAGTCGAGGGCATCGTCGTCGTCGGCTCCCGCATCCGCCGTGACACCTACAATACTCCTGCGCCCGTGACCGTGATCACGCGCGAAGAGACCACGCTCGCGGGATTCGCCTCGACCACCGAAGCACTTCAACAGTCCACCTCGGTCACCGGGGGATCGTCCCAGATCAACAACGCCTATGGCGGCTACGTCACCGAAGGCGGTCCCGGGGCCAACACCATCGGCCTGCGTGGTCTGGGCGCGGGCCGGACGCTGGTCTTGATGAACGGGCGTCGCGTGTCCCCCGCGGGGTCGCGAGGCTCGGTCGGCACCGCCGACCTCAACGTGCTGCCGTCGGCCATGCTGGAACGGGTTGAAATCCTTCGCGACGGCGCCTCGTCCGTCTACGGCTCCGACGCGATCGGGGGCGTGGTCAACCTGATCACGCGCAGGAACATCGACGGCGTCGAGGTCGAGGGTCAATACACCGGCACCCAGGACGGCGGCGGCGAACAGACCCGCCTGTCGATTGTGGCGGGCCGCTCGTTCCTGGACGATCGCCTGACTCTGAACGGTTCGCTCGAGTACTACGAGCGGGAAGCCCTGACGCTGCGCGACCGCGACTGGACCCGCTGCAATCAGGACTACTTCTTCAATCCGGACGGCACGCGCGCCGACTACATCGACCCGACCACCGGCAAGCCCAAGTGCTATCCGATTACGGCGACGGGCTCGAACGGCGTGACCATCAACACGATCGGCACCCAGCCCATCGGCGGGCGTAACCGCTTCCGCCCGGATCCGTTCTTCACCGGCGGCCCGCTGCCGGGCTTCCAGCCCGTCACCCTGGCCAGCCGCGACACCTTCGAAGACCGGATGCTCAATGAGGACCTGATCTCGCCGGTGAAGATCTACACCGGCTACCTGAACGGGACCTATGAGCTGAACGCACTGGGCGACGCCGAGGTCTATTTCGAGGTGCTGGCGAACCGCCGCGAGTCCGAACAGACCGGGTACCGCCAGCTGTCCCTCGACTACGCCACCGGATCGCCGCTGCTGCCGGCCGGCTTCCTGCGGGACTCGGACCAGGGCGCACCCACTGACATCACCAACGGCCAGAATCTCGGCGTCCGGGCCTTCATCGGCTTCGGCAACGACCTGTCGACCCAGGACGTCGACTTCTACCGTACGACGGCGGGAATCCGGGGCGACCTCAGCCTTCTCGGTGACTGGAAATACGACGCCTACGTCAGCTACTCGCGCTCGGAAGCGGACTATATGTTCCAGGCGTTCCTCATCGATCGCCTGTCGCAGTCGCTCGATGTGGTTCCGGACGGCGCGGGTGGGTTCCAGTGCCGCGATCTCTCCGGCGGCTGCGTCGCCGCGCCGGCGCTCAGCGCCCAGGTGGTCGGCGGCCAGTTGCCGCGGGACTGGGTCGACTACGTGTGGCGGGACGTGGACGGCTCCACGATCTACGACGAGACGGTGGTCTCGGCGTCGATCGACGGCCCCTTGTTCGAACTGCCCGCGGGCAAGGTCTCGGGCGTCTTCGGCGTCGAATACCGCCACGCCAGCATCGACGACACGCCCGGTCTCGACAGCCAGAACGGCAACCTGCTGAACTTCACCTCCTCCGCCATCACCCGTGGCTCGGATTCGGTGATGGAAGCCTTCGGCGAGATCGAGGCGCCGATCCTGCGGGACATGCCCTTCGCCCATTCGCTGACGGTCAACGCCTCGGCCCGCTACACCAACTACGACTCCTACGGCGACGACTGGACCTACAAGATCGGAGCGGTCTACGCCCCGACCGACTGGCTTTCCTTCCGCACCACCTATGGCACGTCGTTCCGCGCGCCCGCGCTGTTCGAGCAGTTCCAGGGCGGGTCGACCGGCTTCTATGACGCTTCGGCCGATCCCTGCTCGACCGACAACATCGGTCCGGCGGGCGGAATCCGGGCGGCCAACTGCGCCTCCGAAGGCATTCCGGCTGGAGGGTTCCAACCCACCAGCGGCATCACCGTCGTCACGGCGGGTGGCGCGGCGCAGGGCCTGGAGGCCGAAACGTCCACCAACTTCACGGCCGGCGTCATTCTGCGTCCGGATCTCCCCGAGGGTTTCGGAAAGCTCGCCCTGGCGGTCGACTACTACGACATCCAGATCGACAACGGCGTGAGCCGCGTCGGCGCCGGCGCCATCATCGACCTCTGCTACGATGACCCGCAATTCCGCTCGGGCGGCGGCTACTGCCGCTTCATCGATCCGCGCGAGGCTGGCTCGAACGCGCTGACGGTCTATGACAGCTACACCAACATCGCCACGCAGGTGGTGGAGGGCATCGACTACAACATCCGCTGGACGGGCGAAGTTGGCCCCGGCGACCTGCGCATCAACGCCGGCGTCACCCAGTACCTGTCGCAGAAGAGCCGCCTGTTCTCGAGCGATCCTTTCGACGAGGTCAACGGCACACTCACGTCGCCGGAATACACCGCCAACCTCGACGCGGTGTACAGCTGGGACAAGTGGAACTTCCGCTACGGCCTCGACTGGATCGCCGGACAGGACTCCAGCGCCTACCTCGGCGTGCCCGGCGGCCGCAACGCCTCCGGATATGACTTCAAGGTGCCGTCCTACTACCTGCACTCGGCGTCGGTTCAGTACCGCGCGGAGGATTGGACCGCGACGGCAGGCGTCCGCAACCTGTTCGACGAGACGCCTCCGGTCATCTCTGCCGGCGCCTACAACCGGGTCGGCAACGCCCCGCTCTACTCGGGCTATGACTACTTCGGCCGTTCGTTCTTCGTGAACGTGTCGAAGCGGTTCTGAACCCGCGCAGGTTCTGAACCCCGGTTCCTCCTCCTCCTGCCGGGGCGAAGATGTGAACGGCGGCGGCCCCAAAGGGCCGTCGCCGTTTCGCGTTTCGGCCGCCGCTAGCGGATGGCGATGATTTCCACCTCGGCCCCGGCGACGATGGCCTCGTCCCCGACTGACTTGCCGAGCAGGGCGCGCGCCAGGGGCGAGACATAGGACACCGACCCCTGCGAGGGGTCGGCCTCGTCCTCGCCGACAATCCGGTAGGTCTGGCGCCGGCCGCCCTGCCGGTCGATGACCACGGTCGAACCGAACACCACGCGGCCTTCGGAGACCGGCTCGGTGAGCTGGGCGGACGCTCGCCGCGACGACCAGTAGCGCAGGTCCCGCGTCGCCCGCGCCATCGCAGTCCGGTCGCCGGCTTCGACGCCGCCTGCAGCCTGCGCGGCGGCATAGGCTTCACGCGCCGCGGCCAGCGCCCGCTCGATGGCGTCCAGCCCCGAGCGAGTCACGAGGTTCGGGCGCCCGGAAATCGGGCGGTCCACCAGGTCGGCGGCGGTGGCCTCGAGATCGGTTTCCTTGGTGAAGGCGACAGACATGACGCGAGCATAACGCGCCGGCCCGATTTTCGTCAGCGCACGACCTTGTCCCGGCCCGGCTGGGGTTCGGTAGGCTGGTCCAGGGAGAAGTCGCCCGTCTTCACGGCGCCAGCGCGTTCGTAGGTCGAGATCACGACGCCTGTGCTGGAGCTGACCGACTTAATCAGCTTGAACTCCCGGGCCAGCGAACGCCCGTCAAACAACCGCTTGCCCGGGCCCAGCACGACCGGGAAGGCCAGGGTGCGGATCTCGTCGACGACGTCGGCGGCCAGCAGCTGATGAACCAGTTCCGTCGAGCCCTGCGTGACCAGGGTGCGTTCGGATCCATCGCCTTTCAGGCGCCTGACACCGTCGATGACATCGCTTCCGAGGCTGTGGCTGCCGGCCCAGCCGAGGCTGTCGGGCCGATGGGTGGCGACATACTTCGAGACGCCGTTCAGGACGTCGGCCAGCGCGCGATCCGGGTGGCCTTCGGGCACGTGGGGCCAGTGGGCCGCAAAGATGTCCCAAGTCCGCCGTCCGAGCAGCAGGTCGAACGGTCCGGACATGAATTCCCCGACCGCGGCGCCCACGGTCTCGTCGAAATAGGGGGCGACCCAGCCGCCGTAACGGAAGCCGCCGTCGTTATCCTCCTGGGGTCCCCCGGGAGCCTGCATGACGCCATCCAGGCTGACGAAGGCGGCCACGATCAGTTTGCGCATGGGATTCCTCGCGTTTCGCTTGCATAACCCGACGAACAGGCCGTGGGGAAATCGACAGCCTCCATCGAGGAAATCGGGGCAGGCTTTCTTTCCGGCGAGGCCTCGCGTAACCCGGCGTGCATGCCCCAGATTGCGCCGCCCGCCGTCATCCTCATGGACCCCCAGCTGGCCGAGAACATCGGCGCCGCGGCACGGGTCATGGCCAACTTCGGGCTCGACGACCTGCGGATCGTGCGGCCTCGGGACGGCTGGCCGCAGGAGCGCGCCTGGGCCGCGGCGTCCGGCGCTGACTGGCCGCTGGACAACGCACGCATCTGCGGGACGGTCGACGAGGCGGTGGCGGACCTACAGTACATCCTCGCGGCCACGGCCCGGCCGCGGGAGACGCAACTGCCGGTCTACACCCCCCGACAGGCCATGCCCGAGCTGCGCAAGGCATCGGGCGAGGGCCTCAAGACCGCGATCATGTTCGGACCGGAGCGGGCGGGGCTTGAGACCTCGGACATCGCCCTGACGCACGGCATTTTGACCGTCCCGGTGGACGAGCGATTCCGCTCGCTGAACCTCGCCCAGAGCGTGGCGGTCTGCGCCTACGAGTGGCGGGCGCAACTGCTGGACGCGCCTCGCGAGGCCTTCCACCACAACATCGATCCGCCGGTCGACGGCCAGGCGATGCTGGGGCTCTATGAGCAGTTGGAAGCCGAGCTGGATGACGCTGGCTTTTTCCATCCGCCGGAGAAGAAGCCGTCGATGCAGAGGAACCTGCGCATTGCGCTGGGCCGGGCGCGTTTCACCGACCAGGAACTGCGCACCTTCCGCGGGGTGGTGACGGCGCTGTCGAAGGGCCGGGGGCGCGTGCTGGCCAAGCGCGCGGCTGCGCTGGCGGCGGAAGCCGCAAAGGCGGGGGAGTAGACACGCCGTCCCGACCGTCGAGCGGCATGCGACAAGCCCGCTGTTGGAAACGCGTGCGGCGCACCCTAAAAGGTCCGCTTCGTTTGAGGGGCAATCGAATGGACTCCACCAAGCTCAAGGCCTTCGTGCACGCCATGTGGAACGACGAGATCGTTCCCGAGCTGGTTGAATATGTGAAGATTCCCAACAAGAGCCCCCACTTCGACCCCCAGTGGGCCGAGCACGGCTACATGGACCAGGCGGTCGAGCACATGGCCGGCTGGGCGCGTCGCAAGCTGGAAGCTGTGCCGGGCGCGACGCTGGAGGTGGTGCGCCTCGAGGGCCGCACGCCGCTGATCTACATCGAGGTCCCCGGCAAGGGCGCCGACACCGTCGTGCTCTACGGTCACCTCGACAAACAGCCCGAAATGAGCGGCTGGGACGAAGGCCTGGGACCGTGGATTCCGGTGCTTCGCGACGACAAGCTCTACGGGCGGGGCGGCGCGGATGACGGCTACGCCATCTATGGATCGCTGTGCGCGGTGCTGGCCCTGGCCGAACAGGGGATCGACCACGCGCGCTGCGTCATGCTGATCGAGGCCTGCGAGGAGTCGGGCTCCTACGACCTCCCGGCCTATGTCGATCACCTCAAGGACCGGATCGGCAACCCTTCCCTTGTTGTCTGCCTGGACTCCGGCTGCGGTAATTACGACCAGCTCTGGCTGACGACCTCGCTGCGCGGGTTGATGGGTGGCGTGCTGAAGGTGCAGGTGCTCAACGAGGGAGTGCACTCGGGCGACGCGTCCGGCGTCGTACCGTCCAGCTTCCGCATCGCCCGGCAGCTGATCTCGCGGATCGAGGACCAGGACACCGGAAGAGTGCTGGTCGAGGAAGCCTATATCGACATTCCGCAGGAACGGATCGAACAGGCCAGGGCTGTCGCCGAGATCCTGGGTGACGAGGTCTATTCCAAGTTCCCCTGGTCGGGGACGACGCAGCCGGTCACGGATGACCTTGCCGAACTGGTGCTGAACCGGACCTGGCGACCGCAGCTGGCGGTGGTCGGCGCCGACGGCCTGACGGCGACGGCGAACGCGGGCAACGTGTTGCGGCCCTTTACGGCGCTGAAGATCAGCCTGCGACTGCCGCCGGGAGTCGACGGCTCGAAGGCGGAGGCGGCGGTCAAGGCGCTGCTGACCACCGACGTGCCCTATGACGCCGTCGTGTCCTTCGAGGCTGAGCAGGCCTCCCAAGGGTGGAATGCGCCGCAACTCGCGCCGTGGCTGGCCGACTCGGTCCAGCGCGCGTCGCAGGCGGCGTTCGGGCGCCCGGCGGCCTACATGGGGGAGGGGGGCACCATCCCCTTCATGACCATGCTGGGCGACAAGTTCCCCAAGGCGCAGTTCCTGATCACGGGCGTACTGGGACCGCATTCGAACGCTCACGGTCCGAATGAATTCCTGCACATTCCGACGGGTGAGAAGGTGACCCAGGTCGTGGCGATGGTGCTGGCGGACCACTTCGGCCAAAGCGCCTGATGACGAACCGCCACGGCGACGCTAAAGGCTGACCGACCAACCGGAGCCCCGCCATGAAGACCCGCGCCGCCGTCGCTTTCGAAGCCAAGAAGCCGCTCGAGATCGTCGAGGTAGACCTGGAGGGTCCCCGTCACGGCGAAGTGCTGGTCGAGATCAAGGCGACGGGTGTCTGCCACACCGACGCCTACACCCTGGACGGGCTGGACTCGGAGGGCATCTTCCCGTCCATCCTGGGCCACGAGGGCGCGGGCGTCGTGCGCGAGGTCGGGCCGGGCGTGACCTCGGTCGAGGTCGGGGACCACGTGATCCCGCTCTACACGCCCGAGTGCCGTCAATGTAAGTCGTGCCTGTCGCGAAAGACCAACCTCTGCACCGCCATCCGCGCCACCCAGGGCAAGGGGTTGATGCCCGACGGCACCAGCCGCTTTTCCTACAAGGGCCAGGCGATCGCCCACTACATGGGCTGCTCTACCTTCTCGAACTTCACGGTATTGCCCGAGATCGCCGTGGCGAAGATCCGCAAGGATGCGCCCTTCGAGACCGCCTGCTACGTGGGTTGCGGCGTCACGACCGGCGTGGGCGCGGTCACCAACACCGCCAAGGTGGAGCCGGGCGCTAACTGTATCGTCTTCGGCCTCGGCGGCATCGGATTGAACGTCATCCAGGGCCTGAAGCTGGTCGGCGCGGCCCAGATCGTCGGCGTCGACATCAATCCCGCGCGGGAGGAATGGGGCCGCAGGTTCGGCATGACCCACTTCGTCAATCCGAATGACGTCTCCGGCGACCTGGTGGCGCATCTGGTCGAGCTGACGGGCGGCGGGGCCGACTACACCTTCGACGCCACAGGCAACACCACGGTCATGCGCCAGGCGCTGGAGGCCTGCCACCGCGGCTGGGGCGAAAGCATCATCATCGGCGTGGCCGAGGCGGGGAAGGAGATCGCCACGCGCCCGTTCCAGCTGGTCACCGGCCGAGTCTGGAAGGGTACGGCGTTCGGCGGCGCGCGGGGGCGCACCGACACGCCGAAGATCGTCGACTGGTACATGGACGGCAAGATCGCCATCGACCCCATGATCACCCACAAGATGCCGCTTGAAGACATCAACAAGGCCTTCGACCTGATGCACGCGGGCGAGAGCATCCGGTCGGTGATCGTTTATTGAGTTCGGCCGGACCGGAAGGCGCGACGAGCATGGAAGTCCTGGCTGAACACAAGGTCCATGGCGGAACGCTGAAATACATCCGTCACGACAGCGCCGCGACGGGCACGCCAATGAGGTTTTCGGCGTTTGTCCCGCCGGGGAAAGGGCCATTTCCGGTGGTGATCTGGCTGTCCGGCCTGACCTGCACCGAGGACAACTTCACCACCAAGGCGGGGGCCTACGCGGCGGCGGCGCGGCTCGGACTGATCGTGGTGGCTCCGGACACCAGTCCTCGCGGCGACGGCGTGGCCAACGACGAGGCCTATGACCTCGGCCAGGGCGCCGGCTTCTACCTCGACGCCACCCAGGGTCCCTGGGCGCCGCACTTCCAGATGGAGACCTACGTCACGCGCGACCTGATCGGCCTGATCGAGGCGGAGCTGCCGTCCAGCGGGCGGTACGGGATCAGCGGCCATTCGATGGGCGGGCACGGAGCGCTCACGCTAGGACTGCGTCATCCCAAGCGGTTCGAGAGCATGACGGCCTTCTCGCCAATCGCCTCGCCGGCGCGTTGTCCCTGGGGCGAAAAGGCCCTGCGCGCCTACCTCGGCGACGACCACGCCCTCTGGGAGGAACACGACGCCACCTATCTGCTCGCCAACGGCACGGTCGAGGAGTTCGAATTCGATGACATCCTCATCGACCAGGGGGCGGCGGACCCGTTCCTGGAGGGCCAACTGAAACCGGATCTGCTTGCGGAAGCGGCGCAGTTCATCGGCCAGCCCCTCACCTTGCGGATGCACGACGGCTACGACCACTCCTACTTCTTCATCGCCAGCTTCATCGAGGACCACCTTGAATGGCACGCGAAGCGGTTGAAGCGGTGAGCGACCCGGAACCGCCGGACCCGCGCACGGCCAGACCAACGCGGCTGCTGTTGATCGCCGGCGTGCTCGCCCCGTGCGTGGTATTCGTAGTCGCCATGGCCGGCTGGATCGCCGCCCACGGCCTTGCCGACAGCGGAGGGGGCGCACTGGGAGGGCTGCTGACCTTCGCGGGCATCGCGGTGATCGGCGTCGGCTACTGGCTGGCCGAGCGCTACTGGATCCGCAAGTGAGCGCTTGGGCCAGGGGCAGGGGGCTGCTGGGCCCGTTGAAGCCGCTGCTAGGCCAGTGGGAGACCGTTCGGGCGGAGGGCTCGACGGGGGCTGCGGCGATGCGGTGTACGCGAACGTTCCGGCCCTTCGGCAAGGACTGGATCGAGCTTGACGCGCGCTGGGAGACCGGTCCCGACAGAAGCTACCGCGAGATCGCCCTGTTCGGGCGCGGCGAGGATGGCCAGCTTGCGGTGTTCTCCTTCACCAGCGACGGCAAGCGCTCGCGGGGTCGACTGGCGGAGGCGACTGACGTCCATTCCGAGGCGGTCGCCTTCGAGGCGGAGATGCCCGCGGGGTTGGCGCGCTTCGTCTACTGGCCGGCAGAAGGGGGCTTCGACTTCGCGGTAGAGAGCCGGACCCGGAAGGGCTGGAATCGGTTCCTTGAGCAGCGCTTCCAGAGGCTCGCCGCCTGAGACAGACCAGGGCGGAGTTGACTCTGCAGGCCGCGTTCGCCATACACCGCCCCTTCGCGCCCCGGCCGCAAACCGGGGCGTGATGCATGACGGATGACGCGAAACCGCCGTTGAGATCGTGGTCCCACTAGGGGGACCGCCGGGACGCGTCGAGAAGAGAGACAGATGTCCAAGCGCCACAGCGCCAAGTACAAGCTCGACCGCGCCATGGGTGAAAACCTGTGGGGCCGTCCCAAGTCCCCGGTCAACCAGCGCGCCTACGGCCCCGGCCAGCATGGCCAGCGCCGCAAGTCCAAGGTTTCCGACTTTGGCCTGCAGCTGAAGGCCAAGCAGAAGCTCAAGGGCTACTACGCCAACATCACCGAGAAGCAGTTCCGTCGCACCTACGACGAGGCCTCGCGCCGCAAGGGCAACACCTCGGAGAACCTGATCGGCCTGCTGGAATCGCGCCTGGACGCCGTCGTCTACCGCGCCAAGTTCGTGCCCACCCCCTTCGCCGCCCGCCAGTTCGTCAACCACGGTCACGTGACGGTGAACGGCAAGCGCGTGAACATCGCCTCGTACCGCTGCAAGGTCGGCGACGTCGTCGAGGTGCGTGAGCGTTCGCGCAACATGGCCCTGGTGCTGGAAGCCCAGCAGTCCAGCGAGCGCGACATCCCGGACTACCTGGAACTGGGTGACCGCGGTTTCTCGATCCGCTACGTGCGCGTGCCGGAACTGGCCGAGGTGCCGTACCCGGTGAAGATGGAACCCAACCTCGTGGTCGAGTTCTACGCTTCGTAATCACGAAGCCGGATCGACGCAGATGCGAAGTGGCCCCGCAGCGATGCGGGGCCTTTTTGCTATTGGGACGCCGGCCGGGCCTGGTCGTAGGGGACGTAGCTCTCCCAGCTCCATGGCATGCCCGGATCGCCGACCGTGGCCTCGGTGAGGCGCTGGAACAGGCTCTCGGCGCGCACGTCGTTGGACAGGTAGATGACGCAGCGCTTCGTGCGCTCGACACAGATGGAGATGTTGCCGGTCCATTCGTTGTGGCCGCCCTTGAAGAAGGCGAGGCCGTACTTCGAGCGGAAGGTCACGACGCTGAGCGCCGCCGACAGCCGGTAGCGCGCCAGCTCGGGAGCGACCGCCTCGGACAGGACCGGAAACTGGCTGGGCGTGCGGATGGGCAACTGCGGCCGCAGCATCTCGGTCCGGGTCTCTGGGCTTAGGCCCTCGCCCCGCATGAAGCCGGCGTAAAACCGGGCCAGGTCCTCGATGGTCGTGTCCATGGAGCCTGCCGCGCGGACATTGGAGCGTTCGTCGTGCGGTTCGAAGGAGCCGTCGAGCGCGTAGCCGTCCGCCAGGTTGCCGTTCCACTCGGGCCGCCAGCGCAGCGAGGTGCGCGTCATGCCGAACCGGTCCCAGACCCGGCGCTGCATCTCGGCCTCGACATCAAGCCCCAGGCCCCACTCCAGGACCCGCTGCGCCAGGATGACGCCCTCCCCGGAATAGGAGTAGCGGCTGCCCGGCTCGAAGTGGATGTGCACCTTCTCGTCCGGCTCGAAGAAACCGAAGTTGTGGAAGCCGGTCGAGTGCTGCAGCAGGATGCGCAGGGTCAGCTTCTCCCAGCGCGGGTCGTCCTTGAGCAGGGCGTAGTAGCCGTCGTCGTACATCCACAGCGGCTGCGGCAGGTAATCCTTGATGGGCTTGTCCAGATCCAGCCGGCCCTCGTCCACCAGCTGCATGACCATGTAGCCGAAGACGAACTTGGTGATCGACGCGCCGTACATGATGGTGTCGCGCTGCAGCGGGAGGTCCTTCTCGACGTTGCGTCGGCCCCAGCTGTTCACATAGACGACGCGGCCGCCGTCGATCACGGCCATGGCCAGTCCGTTGACGTGGGCGGCGGCCATCAGGCGGCGGGCCTCATGGTCGATGGCGGCGGCTTCCAGCGGCCTGCCGTCGAACCGGCGGATCACGGGCGCGCCGCCCGGATCAGGCGCCGCCCGGGTCGGAGTGGCGGCCAGCAGGGCCAGGGCGGCGAAGGCGGCGAGGCGCAGGGTCGGCATGGCGAACTCCCGTTGCCCGCGCAGGCTGGCGGTGCGGCCGCCTTCTGGCAAGAGGCGTGGAAGCGCCTTCAAGCGTCGTGGGGCTGGAAGGCGACGATCATCTCGGGCGGAATGCGGTGCGGCCGCATGCTGGCCGCGTCGACCAGCGCCCACTCGGAGAGTCCCTGAGCCGCGATGCCGCCGGGGCCTTCGATGAGGACAAAGCGGGCGAAGCGCGGGCCCTGGGGCACGCCCACCCAGGTGCGGGCCTGCACGGCGTCGCCCAGTTCCAGCGGACGGCGGTAGTCGACCTCGTGGCGCAGGCAGACCCAGGACCAGCGGGCGCGCGTGGCCGCGTCGAAGCGGGCGTTCCAGTGGGCGGTGCCGACGTCCTGCAGCCAGCGGACGTAGACGACATTGTTGACGTGGCGGTTGTCGTCGATGTCCTCCGGCGCGATGACCAGGGGGACCACGAAGACCTCACGATCCTGCGGCGGCTCAAAGGCGCGCCGGCGGTCGCGGCCGGACGGTTCGCCCATCGGCCCGCTCACGCCCCGGCGGCGGTGCCCAGGACGCCCTTCTCGGCCATCAGGGTCTGCAGTTCGCCGGCCTGGAGCATCTCGCGCAGGATGTCCGATCCGCCCACGAACTCGCCCTTCACATAGAGCTGCGGGATGGTCGGCCAGTCCGAGAATTCCTTGATCCCCTGGCGCAGCGCCTCGTCCTGCAGGACGTCGACGCCGACGAAGTCGACCGCGAGGTGATCGAGGATCTGCACCGCCAGGGAGGAGAAGCCGCAGCGGGGGCTATCGGGCGTGCCCTTCATGAACAGCACCACGGGGTTCTGCTCGACCGCCTGGGCGATGAAATCGCGAATGGGGTCGGCGACGGGGGTTTCAGTCACGGCGCGGCTCCTTGAACGGCCCCTGAGCTAGGGACCGGTGCGGGCCGGGTCAAGCCGGGGCGTCGTCGCAGATCGGCCTCAGCCGGCCTTCTGCTCGCGCGCGGTGAAGCGGGCCATCTCGATCTGGGCGCCCAGACCGGGCGGCAGGTCGCGGTCCGGCACCTCGGCCAGGGCGTCGAGGTGGTTCAGGTCGCCCGGGGTGATCCAGGCCGAGCTGACCGAGGGCTCGGTGAGGGTGAAGCCCAGGCAGATCTCCTCGGCCGTCCAGTTCGAGGTCCGGTGCAGGAAGGCGTAGCCGCCGATGCCCTCGAAGGGATCGGGCTCCTGGAACACCTTGCCGAACAGGCCCCGACGCACGGTCGGCGCGGTGCGGTCGGCCTTCTTTGGGGTGTCGAGATTATCCGGCAGCCAGTCGTAGGCGAGGATGGCCATGTCCTGCTCGACGGCGGCGCGCATGCGATTGCGCTCCTTCCAGCCCGAGGTGATGCCGTAGGGGGTCGCCAGAACGTCGAAGGCGCCGGTCGAAAGATAGGCGTCCATGGCGTCGTCGACGCCGGCCACGCCCAGCAGGTTGATGCGCCCGGCCGAGCGCAGGGATTTCAGCGCGGCCAGGGAGCGCTGCGGCAGTTCCTCCTCGCCCGGATCGTCCAGTACGACGAGGTCGAGGTAGCCGAGGCCCGAGATGCGGAGCGTCTGCTCGATGGCCGCCGACAGGGCTTCGGCCGAGAAGTCGCGCACCATGCCGGTGCGGCCCCGGCCCAGGCCCAACCGCATGGAGACGAAGGCGAGGTTGCGCTCCAGCACCCGCACCGCCTGGCCGAGCGCGATGGCGGCGTCGGGCTGGGCGGTTTCGATGTGAAAGGCGTTGATGCCGTGGTCGAGGGCGGCGCTGATCATCTCGGAGCAGCGCTGCTGGCCGCGGCGGATGATGTCGTCGCCGATCACCAGGGTGACGGCCGAGACCACGACGCCGGATCTTCCGAAGGGACGGTAACGCACGGGGACTATTCCTCTTTCGGCGTTGTTTCGAGGGCCAGGGCGTGCAGCTCGCCGCCCATGCCGCCCTTCAGGGCGGCGTAGACGAGCTGGTGCTGGCGCACGCGGGGTAGACCGCGGAAGGCGGCGGAGGCGACGCGGGCGCGATAGTGGTCGCCGTCGCCGGCGAGGTCCTGGATTTCGATATCCGCGTCCGGAAAGGCGTCCCGCAGGCGCGTCTCCAGCTCTTCGGCGGACATGGGCATTGGGCTTCGGCTCCCGGACCCGGCGCACGCATGCACGGGGGTTGCGCCCTGCATGCGCCAAGCTGGTTAACATTGGACTGACAAGCGGGCCCGTCCTGTGCTGTAAGGCAGAAAACTGGAGGGGTTTTCCGATGCGCCTGCCCGTCGTCTTCGCCGTCCTGGCCATGGCCGCCGCCTGTTCGCCGCAGGGCGCGCCCGGCAAGGCCGATTCGGCTGATGGCGCCGCCACCGCGACGGCGGGACCGGCTGATCCGACCGGCTTCTCCCATCCCGCGGACGCCGACCTGTACGGCTTCTACACCGCCGCCACGCCGCCCAAGGTCGGCAACTGGCAGCTGAGCAATTTCCACATCGGCGACGAGGTCGCGTTCAAGGCCTGGGAGAAGGGCGAGCGGCTGCCCACCTACGCCCCGGTCATGCTCGAGTTCGACGACCTGACCAGCCCGACCCAGACCAATGAACTGGGCGCGGAATTCCACACCGGATCCGAGCGCATCCTCCCCACCGCGTATCTCATCGCGCCGGACGGACGGATCGACTTCGTCGGAACCGGGGCCAAGCTGGGCAAGGTGACCTTCCATGGCCGGCTCGATCTCGCGCGGCTGAAGACCATTACCGACGCCCAGAGCTCGCCCAATTCGCCCCCCGAGGGCTTCGACGCCGACGCGACGGTGATGACCGGCGCCCTGACGGTGGGCGGCCAGACGTTCGAGAACGTGACCTTCTCCTGGTACGGCGGCGACTGAGTCCATGACGTTCCGGACCGCGGTCGTCTCGACCGCCCTTTGCCTGGCCGTTCTGGCGGGCGGCTGCGGGCACATCCCGATGCCGTCGCCCGACCGGCCGCGCGGCGGCCGGCTGATGGACGACTTGCGCGTCCTGTCGGCCGACGACATGGAGGGGCGCCTGGCGGGCAGCCGCGGCTCGATCCGGGCGCGGGCCTACATCCTGAACCGGTTCAAGCAGGAAGGCCTGCGCCCCTTGCCGGGCGGCTGGCTGCAGACCTTCGAGTTCAGCACCCGTCGGGCGCCGGACGACGTGGTGCGCGGGACCAACATCATCGGCTGGGTCGAGGGCCGGCGGCATCCGGACCAGTTCATCGTGGTCTCCGCCCACTACGACCACGTCGGCCTGCGCGACGGCCAGATCTACAATGGGGCGGACGACAACGCCTCGGGCGTGGCGGCGCTGTTCGAGATCGCCCGGCGCCTGCGCGGTCACGCGCCGGACCATTCGGTGATCTTCGTCGCCTTCGACGCCGAGGAGGCCGGGCTGAAGGGGGCCGAGGCCTTCGTGAAAAAGCCTCCGGCGCCCTTGGACCAGATCGTGTTCAACCTGAACCTGGACATGGTCTCGCGCCTCGACAAGGGCGAGATCTATGCGGTCGGGACCTACCAGTATCCGGAGCTGCGCAGCCCGCTGGAACAGGTCGCGCAAGGGGCCAAGGTGACGCTGCGTTTCGGACGGGACACGCCGCAGGACGCCGAGCGCAACCACTGGGTCGAGCTCTCCGACCAGGAGCCGTTTTACAGGGCGGGCGTGCCGTTTCTGTTCTTCAGCGTGGACGACCACGCCGACTACCACGAGCCCACGGATGACGCCGAGCGGATCCCGGTGTCCCTGTTCGAGGCTGCGGTGGATCTGATCGCGCGGTCGTTCCACGCGGTGGACACCATGGATCTGGCGACGCTGAAGACCCAGTCGCACCGCTGAGTGCGTTTCACGTGAAACACGACCGCTTTCGTCGTGCTTCATGAGGAATTACTTCGGTAAGACAAGACGATAGAGCGGCCTGTTGAACACATTTCTCGTTCAGCAGGCACGCTTTTTCGGCCTGTTGGCTCCGATTCCCGGCGCCCGGGCGGATTCGCCCGGCGCGCGCCCGGAGTCAGGCGTCGGCGGCGATCCGCGCGCTGACGATCTTGCCGGGGTGGGCGGGAGGCTCGCCCTTGGGCAGGGCGTCGACATTGTCCATGCCCTCGGTGACCTCGCCCCAGACCGTGTACTGGCGGTCGAGGAAGCGGGCGTCATCGAAGCAGATGAAGAACTGGCTGTTGGCGCTGTTCGGGTCCGACGAGCGGGCCATGGAGCAGACGCCCCGGACGTGCGGCTCGGCCGAGAACTCGGCCTTCAGGTTCGGCTTGTCCGAGCCCGAGTAGCCGGTGCCGGTGGGATCGCCGCCCTGGGCCATGAAGCCCGGGATGACGCGGTGGAAGACCACGCCGTCGTAGAAGCCCTCGCGCGCCAGCTCCTTGATGCGCGCGACGTGGCCGGGGGCCAGGTCCGGGCGCAGGCGGATGGTCACGGGACCCGTGTCGAGGGTCAGGATGAGGGTGTTTTCGGCGTCGGCCATTTTCGGGGGGCTCCGCATTCTGGGGTTGGCGCCTACATAGAGGGCGCACGCCGCAGGAGAAAGCGCCAATGACCCCGCTCTACACCGCCGAAGCCACCGTCACGGGATCCGGCCGCGCCGGCGGCCGCGGACAGACCTCGGACGGCCGCCTCAAGGCCGAGTTCTCCATGCCGCGCGAGCTGGGCGGGCCGGGCGGCGAGGGGACCAACCCCGAACAGCTCGTCAGCCTGGGCTATGCGGCCTGTTTCGAGAGCGCGCTGCACTTCGTGGCCGGCAAGCATGGCCGCAAGCTGGACAATCCCTCGGTTACGGTTCGGACAGGGATCGGCCGCGGCGAGGGCGGCGGATTCCAGTTCGTCTTCGACATCGAGGCCGAGCTGCCCGGAGTCGATCGCGCCGATGCCGAGGCCCTGGTCGCCGAGGCGCACGCGGTTTGCCCCTACTCGAACGCGTTCCGCGACGGGGCGCCCGCCAGCGCGCGGCTGAAGGACTAGCGGCCGGGGGGCGTGGCCGGCCCGCAACATTGCAAAAGCTTAAGGCTGGGCGGGGTTTCGAACCCGCGCGGGCGACCTATCTGGAGATCAGAAAGGCCCCGATGATGTACCGCTTCCTCCGTCCCCTGTTCGCCGCGCTCACGCTGATCGCCGCCGCCTTCGAGGCGACGCCCGAAAACGCCTGACGACGGCTGCCGCCGCCGCCGCGGGGCGTGCTACACCCGCGCCATGAGCGACGAAGAACCCCGCAAGCGCATGGTCCGGCCGCCGACGCGCGGCGACGCGGCCGGCCGCAAGCAGGGCGTGAAGATGAAGACTGCGGCCGACAAGACCATGTCGAGCCAGCAGTGGATCAAGCGCCAGATCGCCGACCCCTATTCCGAGCGCGCCCGTGCGGAGGGCTGGCGCTCGCGGGCCGCCTTCAAGCTCATGGAGATGGACGACAAGCTCGGCCTGATCCGCAAGGGCGCGCGCGTCGTCGACCTGGGCGCCGCGCCGGGCGGCTGGGTGCAGGTGGCGCTCAGGCGCGGCGCGGCGGCCGTGGTCGGGGTGGACCTGCTCGAGATCGAGCCCATCCCCGGCGCGGTCCTGATCCAGGCCGACTTCACCGACGAGGGCGTAGACGACCGGCTGATCGAGGCGCTGGGCGGCGCGCCCGACCTCGTGCTGTCGGACATGGCGCACAACACCGTCGGCCACCGCGCGACTGACCACCTGAAGATCATCGCCCTGATCGAGATCGCCGCCGAATTCGCCATCCGCACCCTCAAGCCGGGCGGCGCCTTCGTGACCAAGAACTTCCAGGGCGGCTCGGCCGGGGACGTGCTGAACCAGTTGCGCGCCAATTTCGCCGAGGTCCGCTACGTGAAGCCGAAGGCCAGCCGGGTCGACAGCTCGGAAGTCTATCTGGTGGCGACGGGGTTCAAGGGGCGCTGAGCGCCTTCGAGGCCCGGCCGGGCTTGCGACCGATAAGCCTTTGCAATTGCTCGTCCCGGCTGAAAGTGAACGGTGATCGGTTGTATTTGATCCAGATCAGGTGAGGCTCGCCGGATTGGGTGTCGTCTCAGGAGTGTAATCATTCCGGAGCCTCCCCCGTGCAATCCGAAAACGTCCTGGCCGAAACCCAGATCGCCGTCGTCGAGACCCCTGCCCCGCAGGCGCTGAGCACTGCGGCCACCCAGCTGCCGGCCGAGCCGATCACCGTCGCCGACCAGGGCCAGCCCGGTGCGATCGTGAACGCCATCATGGGCTCGACGCCCGGACTGACGGTGGACGCCAACTCCATCGTCATCACCGGCGGCGCGACCTCGGTCGGCTACTATGACGGAAGCCTGAGCGGCCTCGGCATCGGGGCGGGGCTGCTGATCACCTCGGGCACCATGCCCGGCTACTCGAACACCGTCGGCTGGTTCGGACAGGACAATGGCCTGAACGGCGACCCGGCCCTGGATGCGGTGATCAACCCGATCTTCCAGACCACGTCCTACGACGCCACCACCATCACCTTCGATTTCACGGTCACCGACCCGACCATCACCGGCATCAGCTTCAACATCGTCTTCGGCACCGATGAATACCCCGAGTGGGTGGACCAGTTCGTCGACATCGCGGTGATCCTGGTGAACGGTGTCAATGTCGCCTACTTCGGCAACGACCCCAACGCGCCGCTCAGCGTGATCAGCCAGAACCTGGCGGCGGGCTATTTCATCGACAACAGCAACAGCAACCTGCCGATCGAGTACGACGGCGTGTCCAACGTGTTGACCGTCTTCGCGCCGGTGCACCAGGGCGTGAACACCATCACCATCGGCATCGCCGACACCGGCGACCACATCTACGACAGCGGCCTGTTCATCTCGGGCCTCACCGGCACCACGATCCCCGGCAGCGGCGTCAGCCAGGATGTGCCGTGCACCGAGGGGAACGACGACAAGACGGGCGGCGACGCCAGCGACAGCATCAACGGCCTCGGCGGCGACGACCACCTCTCGGGAGGCGGAGGCAACGACATCATCCAGGGCGGGACGGGCGCCGACATCCTCGACGGCGGGACCGGCAACGACAGCCTGGATGGCGGCGACGGCGCCGACAGCATCTCTGCCGGAGCCGGTGACGACCTGATCAAGTTCTCGGGCATGGACGCCATCGACGGCGGCGACGGGCAGGACGAGGTGATCTTCGACCTGTCGGCCTCGCAGGACGGGGAGACCCTGGACTTCAGCAATCCCTCGGCGGTGCAGACCCTGGTCGACGGCTCGACCGTGGTGAACGTCGAGACCATCGTCTTCACCGGCGGCCTTGGGGCGGACGTGATCACCGGCGGCGCCAACGCCGACCTGATCGCCGGCGGCGGAGGCGATGACGTGCTGGCCGGCGGCGGCGGGGGCGACACCCTGGACGGCGGCGACGGCTTCGACACCGCCGTCTTCACCGGAGCTGCGGCCGACTACCTGATCACCACGGGGGCCGGAGGCGAGCTGATCGTCGAGGATCTGCGTCCGGGAAGCCCGGACGGGATCACCACCCTGATCAACATCGAACAGGTGCAGTTCGCCGACGGCCTGCAGGATCCGGCTCCGCTGGTGAGCCACGGCGAAACGATCCTCGGGACCAGCGACGACGATGTCATCAGCGGCTCGCAGACCGTTCCCGGCCAGGGCTTCGCCACCGACTTCGCCGATATCATCACGGCCGGCGACGGCGACGACATCGTCTACGGCCTCGGCGGCGACGACACCATCGACCTCGGGGCCAACAACGATATCGCCGACGGCGGCGACGGCGACGACTCGATCACCGGCGGCGACGGCGATGACGAAATCGACGGCGGGGCCGGCGTGGACATCGCGGTCTTCTCCGGTAACCGCGCCGACTACCTGGTCGTCGAGCAGGGCGATGGCTACCTCATCACCGACCTGCGGGGCGGTTCGCCGGATGGCCAGGACCAGCTGGTCAATGTCGAGTTCGCCCAGTTCGCCGACGGCTTGGTCAAGCTGACCATCGGCAGCGCGCCGGAAATCGGCGTGGGCGACACGGTGGCCGAGGTTATCGAGCCCGAGGCGGCGTCGGGACTGACCAGCGTCAACGGCTCGTTCGAGTTCAGCGACGCCGACCACGACGACACCCACACCGTCAGCGTGGTGGGCGTGTCCGGGGACCAGACCGGGGTGACCTTCCAGGCCACCCTGGATCATGACACGGACGGCGAGAACCCGGGCGCGGTCAGCTGGACCGTTCAGGTCGACACGGCGGTGATCCAGTCGCTTGCTCAGGGCCAGGTACGGACGATCCTCTACACCGTGGCCGTGACAGACAGCGCGGGCAATGAGACCGATCAGGTCGTGGCCGTGGAGATCATCGGCACCAACGATGCGCCCATCGTCAATGCGACCGCGGCCATCGGGGTGCCCTCCGACGGCGGTCCGGTCACGGTCTCGGCGATGACCGGCGTGAGCGACGGCGACCTTGGCGGCAAGCCGCACGTGGGCTCGGTGGGCGACCTCCCGGCCGGCGTGGTCTTCGACCCGGTCACCCAGACCTTCACCGTCGATCCGCTCGACGCCGCCCTGGTCACCCAGACCGGCGGCTCCGACTCGGTCATCGTGGTGAACTACACGATCACCGACGGCTTCACCTCGACGCCCGCCAGCCTGACCTTCAACGTGGCCGGGTCGGGGGTCGACATCATCGGCACCGCCGGCAACGACATGATCGACGGGGTGCAGGCTCCGGCCGGCCAGCCGCACGCCTCGGGCGGCGCCGACGTCATCAACGGCCGCGCCGGCGACGACACTCTCTTCGGCCTGAATGGCGACGACTATCTCATCGGCGAGAGCGGCACGGACACGCTCTGGGGCGGCAACGGCGCCGACACCCTGGATGGCGGCTCGCGCATCGACTACCTGCACGGCGGCTCGGGCGACGACGTGTTCGTGGTGCGCGGCCTCGAGGCGCTGCAGGACGTGTTCGACGGGGGTTCGACCGGCGAGACCCTGGGCGACGCCATCCAGGTGGACGGCGTCGGCGATGTGACCATCCAGGGCTTCAACGCGACGGCCAGCGGTATCGAGCGCTGGGTCGGCAACGGCGCCGGTCTGCTGGGCCGGGCAGGGTCGGAGACCTTTGACCTCAGCGGTCTCGACGCGATCACCGGCCTCGCCTGGGTCGACGCCGACGGCGGCAACGATACCCTGATCGGCTCCCAATTCGACGACGACCTGCGCGGCGGGACGGGCAACGACAGCCTCGACGGCGGCCTGGGGGCCGACCACCTGACCGGCGGCGCGGGCAACGACATCTTCCATGTCGACGACGCGGGCGACGTGGTGACCGAGCTGGACGGCGAGGGGACCGACAAGGTCTTCACCCGCGTCGACTTCAGCCTGGCCGGCACGGCGGTGGAGAACCTGGCGGCGGTGGGCGCGCTCGGCCTGCAGCTGACGGGCAACGTACTGAACAACATCATCACCGGGGGGGCCGGTGGAGACCGGCTCGACGGCGGGGCCGGGAACGACACCCTCGACGGGGGTGACGGCGACGACACCCTGATCGGCGGGCTGGGCAGCGACATCATCACCGGCGGCGCCGGCCTCGACACCGTCGACTATTCGGGCGCGGCCTCGGCGGTTTCGGTCAGCCTGAACACGGCCAGCAACCAGAATACCCTGGGCGGCGGCATCGACCGCATCTCGGGCGTCGAGAACGTCACGGGCTCAGCCTTCGACGACACCCTCACCGGCTCCAGCGCCGCCAACGTGCTGGACGGCGGGGCCGGGGCCGACGTGCTCAACGGCCGCGAAGGGGCCGACACCCTGCGCGGCGGCGACGGCGACGACCGGATGATCGGCGGGGCCGGGGCGGACGCCTTCGACGGCGGCGCGGGGACCGACATGGTCGACTACCGCACCGCCAGCGGATCGGTGTCCCTGAACCTCGAGACCGGCGTGCACACGGGCGAGGCGCTGGGCGACACCTTCGTCTCAGTGGAGCGCTTCCTGCTCAGCAACGGCAACGACAGCTTCATCGGGACGGCGGCGGGCGATATCGTCGACGGCTACGACGGAAACGACACCTTGTCCGGCGCCGGCGGGGCCGACAACCTGCGCGGCCTCAATGGCAACGACCTGCTGGACGGAGGCGACGGGAACGACAGCCTGCAGGGCGGTTCCGGCTCCGACACCCTCCTGGGCGGCGCGGGTATCGACAAGCTGTACGGCGAGGCGGGCAGCGACACCCTGACCGGCGGAACCGGCGCGGACCAGTTCATCTGGAGCGTCAACGCCAACCTGGGGGTCGACCACATCACCGACTTCGAGAACGGCGTCGACCACATCCGCCTGATCGGCACGGGGGCGACCCAGTTTTCGGACCTGACCGTCACCACCAACGGCTCCGGCTGGGCGGTGATCACCCTGGCCAACGGCAGCCAGATCGTGCTGGACGGCGTGGTGGCCAGCGCGGTCGACGCCTCCGACTTCCTCTGGGGCTGACGGGGCAGGGCGGCGCCGCGGCGCCGCCCGCGCCGGTCAGACCAGCGGGTCCAGGCCCAGCGGCCGGGGGTCGATCTTGGACATGGGCGCGGCCGCTTCCATGAAGATGGCCAGGCCCGTGGGCTTGGGCACGACCGGCTGCGGATTCCAGGGGAAGTCGCCCGCGGCCCCGCGGATCAACTGGTGGGCGGCCGTGCCGTAGATCCGGGTTAACTCCTTGGGGTCGGGCCCGTGGAACTGGATCCGGTCGTACAGGACCCTGGCGTGGCGGCGCACCGCCTCGAGGGGCGCTTCGCTCACGGTGAATCCCTCGGGCGTGCGAGGCTGGCCGAACCACTTGTCGCCCGCCGTGCCGGCCACGTAGCCGAAAAGCCCCTGGAGGTCGAAGGCGGCGGCCGCCGCCTCGCCGGCTGCGCCGGCGGCGTAGTTCCACAGGCCCGCACCGCTGATCTCGCCGATCAGGCAGTCGTTCACCGCCTGACCGAAGTACAGCTTTTCGCCGCTGCGGGTGGTGACCTCCACCAGGGCGTCCTGGATGTCGGTGTATTCCCCTGCCCGGAGGCGGGCCCGAGCCTGCATCTGGGTCAGGAAGCCCAGCACCGCGCCTGCGGCGTTGAGGCAGTCGGGCGCGTGCATCACCTCGCCGGTAGAATAGGCCTCGAGCAGATAGCCGCCGACTTCGTTGGAGATCTGGGTGTGGTCCATGGGCGGGGCATGCCACGCCGCGAGCCCGGCGTCACGCGCCGGGAGAGGCTTCCGGCGCAAAGCCGGAAGCCTGCCGTCGGCCTACATCGCGCCCTTGGCGGACTGCACCATCTGCAGGTGCATCTCCAGCGCCGGGCGGGTCTTCGCGGCGAACGCCTTCAATGCGGCGTTGTCGCCGTTGTCCGCGTAGGTCCCGAAGAGGGTGATCGCCTCGTTGTGGGCGGCCTCCTGCTGGTCGAGGTAGACCTGGTCGAACTCGGCGTCGGAGGCGCCCTTGAGGTTGTCGATCATGCCCTGGTGGCGTTCGTCGAGCGCGGTGGGCAGGGTCATGCCCTGGGCGGCGGCCTTCATCTCGTCGCCCGCCTTGGTGTGGTCGGCCAGGATCTTGGCGGCGACTTCCTTGACCTTGGCGTTCCTGGAACGCGACTGGGCCAGCTTGGCGGCCTCGATCTCGTACATGTTGGCGATGGCGGCGTTGCTGACGAAGCCCTCGCTGGTCATGCCCCCCACGGGAGCAGCGGCCGCGCCCACTGCCGCGCCGGTGGCGTCCTGGGCCGCGTTGACCGCCGACATGTCCTGATCGGAACTGGTCGCGGGGTCGGCCGGCTTGCTGCAGGCGGCGATGGAGAGGGCCGCCGCGCCGGCGGCGAGCAGAAGGTAGTGGCGGGTATGCATGGGCGTCAGGCTCCTGTTTCGGCGCCTCAACCCGCAAGCGGGACTGCAAGTTCCTCGCCGGACCGCACCGTCGGGCCAATTGCGACGCCCCGGTCCCGCGCCCTCACAAAAGCGGTGCTTTTCGGCGTCCAGCCCCTTGCCGAAGGCCGATCCTTCCGTCATACGCGGCCCGCAAAACGGAGAGTCTCATGGAGATTCGCGAAGGGCTCACCTTCGACGATGTTTTGCTGGAACCGGGTCCGTCCGAAGTGATGCCGACCCAGGTGGACACCAAGTCCCGCCTGACCCGCGAAATCGAACTGAATATCCCATTGCTGTCGTCGGCGATGGACACGGTGACGGAGAGCCGGCTGGCCATCGCCATGGCCCAGGCCGGCGGCATGGGCGTCATCCACCGCAATCTCTCGGTCGAGGAACAGGCCGAGCAGGTGCGGGCGGTGAAACGCTACGAAAGCGGGATGGTCATCAATCCGGTGACCATCCAGCCGGAAACCACCCTGGCCGAGGTCCGCGCCATCACCGAGCGGCGCAAGATCTCGGGCTTCCCGGTCGTCGACAAGGCGAGCGGCAAGCTGATGGGCATCCTGACCAACCGCGACATGCGCTTCGAGAGGGACGGATCGGTCCAGGCCGGCGCCCTGATGACGCGGGATCATCTGGTCACCGTCCCGGAAGGCGTCGGGCGCCAGGAAGCGCTGGCCCTGCTGCGCGAGAAGAAGATCGAGCGGGTCATCGTCGTCGACGACGCCTATCGCGCGGTCGGGCTCATCACGGTCAAGGACATCGAGAAGGCCCAGGCCCATCCCAACGCGGCCAAGGACGAGCAGGGCCGCCTGCGCGCCGGCGCCGCCTCGACCGTGGGCGACGCGGGCTTCGAGCGTTCCCAGGCGCTGGTGGACGCGGGCGCCGACGCGGTGGTGATCGACACCGCCCACGGCCATTCGGCCCAGGTGTCCGAAGCGGTGAAGCGGCTTCGCCGCGAGGGCAACCGCATCCAGATCATCGCCGGCAACGTGGCCACCTACGAAGGAGCCATGAGCCTGATCGACGCGGGCGCGGACGCCATCAAGGTGGGCATCGGTCCGGGCTCGATCTGCACCACGCGCATTGTCGCGGGCGTGGGCGTGCCCCAACTGACCGCCATCATGGACGCAGTGCGGGCGGCCGAGAGGAACGGCGTCCCCGTCATCGCCGACGGCGGCATCAAGTTCTCGGGCGACCTCGCCAAGGCCATCGCGGCCGGCGCCTCGGTGGCCATGCTGGGGTCGATGTTCGCCGGCGTCGACGAGGCTCCGGGCGAGGTGTTCCTCTACCAGGGGCGCTCCTACAAGTCGTACCGTGGCATGGGCTCGCTGGGGGCCATGGCGCAGGGTTCGGCCGACCGCTACTTCCAGAAGGAGGTCTCGGACCAGCTCAAGCTCGTGCCCGAGGGCATCGAGGGGCAGGTGCCGTACAAGGGCCCGATCGGGGCCATCCTGCACCAGCTGGTGGGCGGCCTGCGGGCGGCCATGGGCTATGTCGGCGGACCGACCATCGCCGAGTATCAGAAGCGTGCCAAGTTCGTCCGGATCACCGGCGCCGGTCTGCGGGAGAGCCACGTCCACGACGTGATGATCACGCGCGAAGCGCCCAACTATCCGTCACGCAGCTGACGGCGGAAGAGGGGAACATTCCATGGTCTGGACCAGCATCACCAGCTTCGGCGCCCGTCCCGAGTACGGCCTGCTGGCCCTCGCCATCCTGCTCGGCCTGGTGCACCTGACCTGGGCCGCGATCGCGGCGCGGCGCCAGCAGAGCCTGAAGTGGGCGCGGGGCCCGCGTGACGAGCCGATGCCGATCACGGGCATGGCCGGACGGCTGGACCGCGGGTTCAGGAACTACATGGAGACCTTCCCGTTCTTCGCCGCCGCGGTGCTGCTCGGGGCGACCTCGAACAGCCTGCGCGACGTGTCGATCTGGGGGGCGCACCTCTACGTCTGGGCGCGCCTGCTCTATGTGCCGCTCTACGCCTTCGGCTCGCCCTTCCGCACCCTCGTCTGGTTCGCTTCCCTGATCGGCCTGCTCATGGTCGTCTACACCCTGTTCTTCTGACGGAGACCCGTTGACCCCTTCCGCCCGCCTAGCCGCCGCCGCCGAGGTCCTCGACCGGATAGCGGGGGGACGTGCGCCGGCTGAGGAGGCGCTGAAGCAATGGGGGCGCGAGAACCGCTATGCCGGTTCGAAGGACCGCCGCGCCATCGCCGATCGCGTCTACCGCTGTCTGAGAGGCAAGGCGCGGCTGGGCTGGGCCATGGGTCGCGAGGACGGCCGCGCCCTCGTGATCGGGTCGCTGGCGCTGATCGACGACCTCCCCCTCACCGAGATCGAGGCCCTGTTCTCGGGCGAGGGTTATGCGCCGTCGCCCCTTAAGCCGAATGAGCGGGCGCGTCTGGCGGCCGAGCCCGGCGAGCCGCCGGCCTGGGCCAGGGCCGGCCTGCCGGAATTCGTCACCGAAGACTTCAAGGCCACCTTCGGCGAGGCTTGGGCCGCCGAGGCCGAGGCCCTGATGGCCCCGCGCGCGCCGATCGACCTGCGCGTGAACACGGCCTTGGCGACGGTCGAGGCGGCCGAGGGCGCGCTGCGCGCCGCCGGGCTGGAGCCGGAGCGCACTCCCTGGTCGGCGGCGGGCCTGCGCCTGAAGGCCGAGCCTCCGCCGAACGTGCAGAAGTTGGACGCCTTCCGCGACGGCCGCATCGAGATCCAGGACGAGGGCAGCCAGCTGGCCGCCTGCCTCGCCGGAGCCGCGCCCGGGCAGACGGCCGTCGACTACTGCGCCGGGGGCGGGGGCAAGACCCTGGTGCTGGCGCAGGCCGTGGGTGCGGGCGGCCGCCTGGTCGCCTGCGACGTCGTGCAGAAACGCCTGGACAATATCCGCCCCCGGCTCGAACGCGCCGGCCTGACCGCCGAGCTGCGGCTGCTGGGCGCCGAAGGGCAGGGGATGGACGACCTCGAAGGCGAGGCCGACCTGGTGCTGGTGGACGCCCCCTGCTCGGGATCGGGGACCTGGCGGCGGCGTCCGGAGGACGCCTGGCGGCTGACGGAGGTGGAGGTCGAGCGGCTGCACGCCCTGCAGGTCGCCATCCTGGGCCGCGCCGCCAAGCTGGTCCGGCCGGGGGGTCGCCTGGCCTACGTCACCTGCTCGATGCTGAGCCGCGAGAACGAAGCCAGCGCCGACGCCTTCGAGGCCGCCCGCCCGGACTTCCGCCCGCGGCCCGTCGCCGACGCGCTCGCCGCCGCGCCGCTGACCGACGCGGGGCGCGACCGCCTTTCCGCCCTCGCCTCCGGCCATCGGCTGCGCCTCTCTCCGCGCGCCGCCGGCACGGACGGCTTCTTCATCGCCCTCTACGAAAGAACCGCATGACCGCCCCGGCCAATCACGAACGCGTCCTGATCATCGACTTCGGCAGCCAGGTCACTCAGTTGATCGCCCGGCGGGTGCGAGAGCTGGGCGTCTATTGCGAGATCCATCCCTTCGACAAGGCAGAGGCCATCCTCGACGACTTCGCCCCCCGGGCTGTGATCCTGTCGGGCGGGCCCTCCAGCGTCACCGAGGCCGACAGCCCGCGGATCAGCGACAAGGTGTTCCGGCTGGGGGCGCCGGTGCTGGCGGTCTGCTACGGCGAGCAGCTGATGTGCGACCTGCTGGGCGGCAAGGTCGAAGGCGGACATCACCGGGAGTTCGGGCGAGCCGACATCGTGCTGGCCAAGGAGAGCCCCCTTTTCGCCGGCATCGGCGCCGTCGACCACCGCGAACCGGTCTGGATGAGCCATGGCGACCGCGTCACGGCCATTCCGGAGGGATTCGAGGTCATCGCCACCTCGGAGGGCTCGCCCTTCGCCGCCATCGCCGACCACCGCCGCAACTTCTATGGCGTACAGTTCCATCCCGAGGTCGTTCACACCCCGCGCGGCAAGGTCATCTACGAGAACTTCCTCAAGGGCGTCGCCGGCCTGAAGGGCGACTGGTCGATGGCCGCCTACAAGGACGAGCAGATCGCCCGCATCCGGCAGCAGGTGGGCAAGGGCAAGGTGATCTGCGGCCTGTCGGGCGGCGTGGATTCCTCGGTGGCGGCGGTGCTGATCCATGAGGCGATCGGCGACCAGCTGACCTGCGTCTTCGTCGACACGGGACTGATGCGCAAGGACGAGGGCGAGCAGGTCGTGAGCCTGTTCCGCAACCACTACAACATCCCGCTTGTGCATGTGGACGCGGGCGCGGAGTTCCTGGGGGCCCTGGCGGGGATCAGCGACCCGGAGACCAAGCGCAAGACCATCGGCAAGCTGTTCATTGACGTGTTCGATCGCGAGGCCGGCAAGATCGAGGGGGCCGAGTTCCTGGCCCAGGGAACGCTTTATCCGGACGTGATCGAGAGTGTCTCCCCGACCGGCGGGCCGAGCCATGTGATCAAGAGCCACCACAACGTCGGGGGCCTGCCCGACTACATGAAGCTGAAGCTGGTCGAGCCCCTGCGGGAGCTGTTCAAGGATGAGGTGCGGCAGCTGGGCCGGGAGCTCGGACTCACCGACGCCTTCGTCGGCCGCCATCCCTTCCCGGGGCCCGGCCTGGCCATCCGCATTCCGGGCGACATCACGCCCGAAAAGGTCAAGGTGCTGCAGGAGGCCGACGCCATCTACCTCGAGGAAATCCGCAAGGCCGGGCTCTACGACAAGATCTGGCAGGCCTTCGCCGTGCTGCTTCCCGTCAAGACGGTCGGCGTCATGGGCGATGCGCGCACCTACGAGAATGTGCTGGCGCTGCGGGCCGTCACTTCGGTCGACGGCATGACGGCGGACTTCTTCGAGTTCCCGTGGGATGTGCTGGGCAGAACCGCGACCCGCATCGTCAACGAGGTGCGGGGTGTGAACCGTGTGGTCTACGACGTGACGTCGAAACCGCCGGGGACCATCGAGTGGGAATGACCCCGTTCCTTCAGGCCGTCCGCTCGCGCATGTCGGCGTAGGCCTGCTGGACCAGCCGCAGCAGCGCCGCGTCGTCGATGGCCCGGCCGGGCCGCAGCTTGACGTGCCGCATGCGCTTGCCGCCGCCTTCCAGGAGGCCGCCGGGGTCGGCAAGGGCGGCGCCCTGGAAGAAGCCGATCGCCCCATGGGCGCGGAAAGCCGCCACATAGGCGAAGGCCGCCTCGCCGACACAGGCTGTGGGTGCGTGGTCGTGCAAGAGCTCGCGCACGTCGGGACCGCAGAGACGCATCCGCTCGAACCACGGCGCGACCAGGGCGCGGCATGGATCGGTCGCCGCGAGCCAGGCCTCCACCGCGGGATCCCGGCTCCGGGCGGTGGGGAAGCGCATGAGATCGTCCACCGGCGTCCTCCTCCTTGGCCTCCTGCAGCCCGCTGACTTGTGCCCGAACCGGCGGGCGGCGTCACCCGCGAGCCGCCGGGAGAACCTTGCCGCGGACCCTCCGCTGCGCTAACACTGAACCAGATGGTTCAGTATAAAGCCGCCACTCTCGACGCCTCGTTCGCCGCCCTGTCGGATGCGACGCGGCGTGGCGTGGTTGAGCAACTCGCCCGCGCAGACGCTTCGATCAGCGATCTGGCGGACCGCTTCCGAATGACCCTCACCGGCATGAAGAAGCATGTGGGCGTGCTGGAGAAGGCGGGCCTGGTGACCACGCGGAAGGTGGGGCGGGTGCGGACCTGCAGGCTGGGTTCGAGCGCGCCGGAGGTTTCGGCCTGGATGGAACGCTACGGGCGGCTCTGGGAGGCGCGGTTCAACGCGCTCGATCAGGTGGTCCAGGACTTGATGGTGGAGGAGAGGAGCAATGACCGAAATGACCGGTAGGCCCGCTGGGCCCCAGACCCTGATCGAGCGGCCGAACGACGTGGAGGTGGCGGCCTCGCGCACCTTCGACGCTCCGGCGCGGATCGTCTGGAAGGCCTGGACCACGCCCGAGCTGTTCATGCGCTGGTGGGCGCCTCGCTCGATGGGAATGGTATTGGCCGGCTGCGAGATGGACGTGCGGGAAGGGGGAGCCTACCGCGTCAAATTCGGCGATCCTTCAGCCGACTGGGCGTTTCACGGTCGGTACCTTGAGGTCGTGCCGCATCGGCGGCTGGTCTGGACCAACGAGGAAGACGACAATGACGCAGTGACCACGGTCACCTTCGAGGAGATCGACGGCCGGACGCGCGTGACCTACCGCGAGTCCTTCCCGACGAAGGAAGCGTTCGAGGCCAACGCCGGGGCCATCGACGCGGCGCCGGAGCAGTTCGACCAGCTGGCCGAGCTTGTCGAGACCCTGGCCGCCGAAGCCTGAGCCGGCTCGGGCCGGGCGTCGCGGAAATGCGGCGTCCCGTCGCCGCCGCGGGAACCGAGGTTCGGGTAGACTCCTTCTGTCGTTCATTCGACCGAAGGAGCTCCTCCATGACCGAGACTCTGAACAACGCCGAGATCATCGCGCTCGAGACGTCCTACTGGGACGCCATGAAGGCCAAGGACGGGGCGCGGACGTCGGGACTGACAGGCGAGACCAGTCTGGTGACCGGCGTCCGCGGCGTTGCTTCCATTGCGAAGGCCAAGATGGGAGCCCTGACCGAGGAGGGCTCGTGGGAGCTGCACGATTTCCACTTCGAGAAGGTGGAGGTGGCCGCGCCGGCCCCCAACGTGGCGATCATCGCCTACGAGGTTCGGCAGGATGTGACCATGGACGGCAAGCGCGCGACCCTGCGGGCGGCAGACAGCTCGACCTGGGTCAAGGGGCCGCAGGGCTGGGCGTGCCACGCCCACTCCGAGACCTTCCTCGGCGACAAGGCGCCGTAGGCGGAGCGGCGATGCCGGCAGGCGCGGCCGGCGCGGGTGTGCTATCGGACCGGAGCCAGGGCGGTCTTCACGAGGCGCGCTCGGCAGGCGGCGCCGGGATCCAGGAGGAGAGCATGCAGCACCCGACTCCGGGAGAACCCGCGGACGGAACGCCCGCCGAACTGATCGACGCCCGCATCAAGGCGCTGGGGGATTGGCGCGGCGAGACCCTGGCTCGTATCCGCGCCCTGATCCACGAGGCCGACCCGGATGTGGTCGAGACCGTGAAATGGGGCCGCACGCCGGTCTGGGAGCATGACGGCATCCTCTGTACCGGCGAAACCTACAAGGCGGCGGTGAAGACCACCTTCGCCAGGGGCGCATCGCTTCCCGATCCCAAGGGCATCTTCAATTCGAGCCTGGAGGGCGGCACGCGAAGGGCCATCGATTTCAGGGAAGGCGAGACCATCGACGCGGAGGGCTTCAAGGCGCTGATCCGTGCGGCGGTGGACCACAACAGGGGCCGGAAGACAGATCGACGCAAGTGAGGCTCAAGTTTTTTCGGGCCCCTGTCGATCGCGCGCCTCGCGGTTCGTCGGGTGAATGGAAGCGGGGAGGGCGTCTCTTCGCCGTCACTCAGGACTCGATCATGCCCAAGATGGTCTTCATCAACCTGCCGGTCCGCGACCTGCCTGCCGCCACTGCCTTCTACGAGGCCCTGGGGTTCGTGAAGCACCCGGGCTTCAGCGACGACAACGCCTCATCGATGCAGTGGTCGGACACGATCGTGTTCATGTTGTTGAAGCGCGAGTTCTATTCGACCTTCACCAGCAAGCCGATCGCTGACGCCCACAGGGAGTCCGCGCATCTGATCTCGCTGAACTTCGACAGCCGCGAAGCCGTCGACGCCATCGTGGAGAAGGCCCGGGCGGCCGGCGGCCGGATCGACGCGAGCCCGCCGCAGGACCACGGCTTCATGTATGCACGCGACTTCGAGGACCTCGACGGCAATGGCTTCGGCCCCCTGTGGATGGATCCGAAGGCGATCCCGCCGCAGCCCTAGGTCAGGCCCGGGGCGATGGTTCCGCCGCCCCGCGCAGCCACAGGCAGTAGCCCAGCACGACGGCGAAAGCCGCCAGCAGCGGGGCCATCGACAGGGCGGCGGCGTAGGTCATGGGCGCCCAGGCCCAGATGGCGGCGTTGACCAGACCGGCGACCGCGATGACGTAGCCGACCACACGCCGGTAGGCGAGACGGCGCGCCGACTGCGCACGGCCCTGCTTGGGCGTGATGTTGCCGTACCAGGCGACCGCCAGTCCGGTGAGCGCCATGGTGAACCTCAGGAAGCCGTCGGAGTCGATCAGGCCCGTCCGCTTTGCGGCCAGGCCGCCGCCCATGACCAGGAGGGTTCCGGCGAGGATCTGGAGCGTGGAGCGCAGGCGCGGGTTCATGATGGTTTCCTAGCGGCTTGCGGCGCGGCCGGGGATGGGGGCGCAGCGGCGATGCCCAGGGTGTCGGCGAAGCCCAGCAGGGCGTCCTCCAGCACCGAGAGCTTGAGGTGGTAGATCAGCGACTTGCCCGCCTTTTCGACGTGCACCAGGTCCGCCTCGCGCAGGACGGCGAAATGGGCGGACATGGTCGGCTTGGACACCGCGAACTGTTCGGCGAGGTCGCCGGCCGACATCGGCCCGCCGCGAAGCAACTGCAGCACGCGGCGGCGGGTCGGATCGGACAGGGCCTTGAACACGGTGTTCATGAGTTAGACGTTTAGCCAAACGTCAAAATGATGTCAACAGGCGCGCGCGGCTTGTCCAGAACGCGCGCTCAGTCGTGGTGCAGTCCGTTCCAGATCATCCCCAGCACCAGGCCCATGACGAAGCCGATGGCGGCGGTGACGCCGACCAGCAGGCCGGCGGTGGGCAGGGCGAAAGGCTCCACCTTCATGAAGGGCGCGATGAAGTGCAGGCGAAGGATGAAGTCGACGACCGCCTGCGCGTAACCCGTGGCGACCAGGGCCGCCCAGGCCGCATGAAAGAGACCGGTCACCAAGCCGAGCGCAACGCCAGCCTTGAGGGGATTGATTGTCCGCATCGGGGTTCTCCTGTTCCCTTGTCCGGCAGCCTGTAACGGTCGGCGGGCGCCGGCCTTGAGGGAGATCAAGCGGGATCGGCCGCAATTCCGGGGGGCTGCGGCCCTTTGCATCGCCCCCGGAAGCGTTACGGTGGCGCCCGCCTCGATCGCGCCTGGAGCCTCCCCATGTCCACCGACGTCCCCGCCACCGGCCTGCAACTGTTCTCGACGGTCAGGGAGGACGGGCGGCTGGAGCTGGCCCTGAAACCGACGCCTGTGCCGGCGCCGGGAGAGGACGAAGTAGTGATCCGGGTCGAGGCCACGCCGATCAATCCGTCGGACCTGGGCCTGCTGCTGGGCGCCGCCGACGTAAGCCAGCTGAGCGTCGAGGCCGGCGTCACCTCCGCCCCCATCCCGCCGGCCGCCGCCGCCCGCATGGCCCCGCGGATCGGCAAGCCCATGCCGGTGGGCAACGAGGGAGCCGGAACCGTCATCGCCGCCGGCGCCGCGGCTCAGCATCTGCTGGGCAAGGTCGTCAGCCTGGCCGGCGGCCAGATGTATGCGCAGTACAAGCTGGCCCGCGGACGCGACTGCATCGTCCTGCCGCCCGGCGTCACCGCCGCCGAGGCCGCCTCCAGCTTCGTCAATCCGCTGACGGCGCTCGGCATGATCGGAACCATGCGCCGCGAAGGCTTCGAAGCCTTGGTGCATACGGCCGCCGCCTCCAACCTCGGTCAGATGCTGGTGAAGCTGTGCCAGGCCGAGGGCGTCGAGCTGGTCAACATCGTGCGCAGCGCCGAGCAGGCGGACATCCTGCGGGGCCTGGGGGCGAAGCACGTCCTCGACTCCACCGCGCCGGACTTCGCCGCCGGCCTGACCGCCGCGATACGGGAGACCAAGGCGTTCCTGGCCTTCGACGCCATCGGGGGCGGACGCACCGCCGACCAGATCCTGAAGTCCATGGAGGCCGCCGCCGTGGCGCTCGCGCCCGGCTTCTCGATCTACGGCTCGAGCCAGAAGAAGCAGGTCTACGCCTACGGCATGCTCGACCCCGGCCCCACCGAACTGACCCGCAGCTACGGCATGGCCTGGGGCATCGGCGGCTGGCTGCTGACCCCCTACCTGATAAGCGCCGGCGCGGAAGAAGCCGCCCGCATGCGCCAGTACGTTGTCGACAACATCCGCACCATCTTCGCCAGCAAGTACACGACTCACATCTCGTTGCACGACGTGCTCAAGCCCGAGCACATCGCCCGCTATGCGAAGCGGGCGACGGGGGAGAAGTTCCTCATCGTGCCGTCGCTTCCCGGGTAGGACGCGGCGCGCACGCCCCGGCCGGGGTTCGACGCTTTCGACATTGACCGACGCTGGGGAAGCCGCGCTAGCTCGGCCGTTCACACGAGGACCGACCATGAGCCTGAACGGCAAGACCCTCTTCATCACCGGCGCTTCGCGCGGCATCGGCCTGGCCATCGGACTGCGCGCGGCGCGGGATGGGGCCAATGTCGTGATCGCGGCCAAGACGGCCGATCCGCACCCCAAGCTGCCAGGCACGATCTACACCGCCGCCGCCGAGATCGAGGCGGCCGGGGGAAAGGCCCTGCCGCTGGTGGTCGACGTGCGGGACGAGGCCTCGGTCCAGGCGGCCGTGGACCGGGCCGTCGAGACCTTCGGCGGCATCGACATCTGCGTGAACAACGCCTCGGCGATCTCTCTGACCGGGACGCTGCAGACCGACATGAAGCGCTATGACCTGATGCACCAGATCAACGGGCGCGGCACCTACCTGACCTCGAAGCTGTGCATCCCCCACCTGAAGAAGGCGGCCAATCCGCACATCCTGGCCCTGTCGCCGCCGCTGGATCTGTCCCCCCACTGGTTCGGGCCGCACGTGGCCTACTCGATGGCCAAGTACAACATGAGCCTGTGCATGCTGGGCATGGCGGAGGAGTTCCGCGGCGACGGCATCGCCTGCAACGCCCTGTGGCCCCGCACGGCCGTCGCCACCTCGGCGATGGAGTTCGCGATCACCGGGGCCGAAGGTCTGAAGCACTGCCGGACGACCGAGATCATGGCTGACGCCGCCTACGCCATCTTCAACAAGCCGTCCCGCGAGTTCACCGGCCGATTCATCATCGACGACACCTTCCTCTACGAGGAGGGCGAGCGCGACTTCGACAAGTACCGGATGGACCCCACGGCCTCGCTGCTGCCGGACTTCTTCGTGCCGGCCGACAGCGCGCCGCCGCCGGGCGTGAAGATCGGCTAGCGCGCCGGCGCGGGCCGCACCCGCACCTCGTTCATCGCGTCCCAGGTCAGCAGGCTGGCGAGCTGGCCCGAGGCCGCCATGGTCGACATGTCGCCGTCTCCCACGGTGACCGCGATGTGGGTCATGTCGAAGCTCGAGAGAGCGGCGTCGAAGCTGCGCCAGCGGCCGTCGACGTAGGCCAGGGTCCAGCTGTGCGGCATGAACACGTTGGACACGCCGTGATAGCGCTCGCGCGAATAGACGTAGCCGGACGCGGTCTTGGTCGGGATGCCGGCGGCGCGGCCAAAGGCGGCCAACAGCACCGCGGCCTCGGTGCAGTCGCCGCGGCGGCGGTCGAGGGTCTCGCTGGCCGAGTAGTGGCCGGCGAAGTCGATCTCGCCCAGCACCGCCCGCGCCTTCAGGGCCAGGATCTCCATCTTGTGGGCGTCCGAGGTCTTCAGCGCCGCGATGGGCCCGACCAGGGCCCGGATGCGCCGGTCGTCGCTCTGCAGCCACTCGGTGGGTCGCCTGGCCGCGGCCAGGCTGGCGGCGTCGCTGGGGAGGCCCGGCCCGCAGTCGGCGCAGATGTCGACCACGGTCTGCCCGCCCTCCAGCCCGACCCGCTGTTCGCCGGTCTGGGGGAGGGCGAAGCGGAAGCCGTCGCGGAAGCCGAAGCGATAGCGAATGTGGCCGTCGGTGGCGCCGCCGGGGATGCGGAAGGGCGACTTGACCATCAGGGTGGTGATCATCCGGAACGGCGCGCGCGAGCGAAGGGCCGTGGCGCGGTCTGTGGGCCGGATGGTCAGGCTCGAGCCGTACATGGGCTGGGTGACCTCGGCCACGTCGCCGCCGGGGGTGAGAACCATGCGGGCGACGCCGCGCAACTGGTCGCCGTCGTAACGGGCGCGCATCAGGACGGTGCGGCCCAGTGCGTCCGGGGTCATCGGGCTGAGCACAACGCGCTCGACCGCCAGCGTCTCGACGTTGAAAGCCTCGAAGGCCATGGGCTCGACGCGGCCGGCCGGCCAGCTGGCCAGGGGTCCGTCGCCATTATCGAAGCGGACCTCGGGCCCGGCCGGGATGGACATGACGCGTCGACCGCCGGGCGCCTCCCTGACGACGTGCACGCCGCCGGGTGCGAGGCGGGCCTCGACCCGGGTCACACGCCCGCCCACGTGGGTCTCGGTCTCGACCGCGCGCGTCTGGCCCGCGTGGTCGAGCTGGGCAACCGTCCGCTCCCACACGCGGGTAGGCCGGGCGTTCTGCTCGCGCAGGGTTGTTTCCTGGTACTCGATCCGCTGGGCGCCCTGCGGGGTGTCTCGGTATTCCACCGAGGCGTAACCCACCTGGGCCCCTTCGCCGGTGACGATGGCGTACCACTGGGCGTCCGCCGCCGGGGCGGCCCCGAGCGCGGGTCCGGCGAGGACGGCCAGGGCCGCAGCCGCCGCAAGCCGTCCAGAGGGCCGCGTCATTTGCTTTCCGCCGCGGCGGTGTCGGGATCCTCGTAGACCACCGGGAGCTCAGGGACCGTGAGCTCCTCGCCCGTCTCGACAAACGCCACATGGTCGAAGTCGGTGATGCCGCCGACGATGATGATGTCCTCGGAGACCTCGACCGCGGTGACGGGGTCGGCCGCCGCCGGCAGGGCGAAGGCGGCGGCCGCCACCACGCCGGCGGCGAGCGCCGCCGGCAGGCGGTAGGAAACGCACACGGGTTGGGCGCAGGCGGACAGGAAGGCTTCCTTGTCGGCCTCGGCCATGGCCGTCAGGTCCACGACCGCGCGATTGCACAGTCGGCAGACGTCGCCGTCCATCACCGCCGAAAGGTCGCCCTTGAAGGGGCAGGGCGACTGGATTTTCGGAAACCGGGCCACGCGCGTCCCGCCCTATTTCGGCTGGTCGGCGGGCTTGGCCGCCTGCGGCTGATCGGCGGCGGCGGGGTCGTCGTAGACCACTGGAATATCGGCCATAGCCAGGTCGGCCGGGTCTTCACCGCGCGCCTGTTGCTTGCCGTCGTCAATGGCGCCGACGACGGTGACCCCGTCCACCACGGTGACGTCCGGGTGGGTCGGGAGGCGGGTGCCGGTGGTCTGGGCCAGCGCCAGGCCGGGAATCGCGACGATGGCGGCGGCCAGCGCGGCGGTCCTGATGGTCTTGGAAATCGTCACGGTCGTGTACCTCTCCTGGAAGGGCCCTGGCCCTCTCGAACCTCGACCAGATAATCGCATCGGTGCAGCCTTTGGGGTTAAGCGGCGTCGGGCCGGACCTTCCTCGCCGGCTCCGAATCCGCCCATGAGGGCACATGATCACGCTCTTCGGCATCAAGGCCTGCGACACCATGAAGAAGGCGCGGACCTGGCTGGACGACCGCGGGATCGCCTATGCCTTCCACGACTACAAGGCCTCGGGAATCGACGAGGCGACCCTCAGGCGCTGGGCCGCGCAGGTCGGCTGGGAGACCTTGCTGAACAGGTCAGGCACGACGTTCCGGGCGCTGCCCGAGTCCGACAGGCAGGGGCTCGACGAGACGCGCGCCATCGCCCTGATGGTCCGGCAGCCCTCCATGATCAAGCGCCCCGTGCTGGATCGCGACGGGGCGCTGAGCGTCGGCTTCAAGCCGGAGCGGTACGCGGCGCTGTTCGACTCCTAGAAGGGCACGTACTGGAACCAGGGCTCGGCTTCCTTCAGCACACGGGCGAAGGAGGGACGGGCTTTGAGGCGTTCAAGATAGGCCGAGATGTTGGCGAACCCGGCCATGGGGATGATGCGGTCCGAGTAGAACAGCGCGGGCGCCGCGGAGCAGTCGGCGAGGGTGAAGACGTCCCCCATCATCCACGTGCGGTCCTCCAGTTGCGGGTCCAGCGCCTCGAGCGCGGTGCGCATGGCGGTTCTGGCGGCCGCGACACCGTGCGGATCCTTCACGCCCTCCGGCCGGAGGGCGTCGTCGGACACCTTCTGCATGCTGTTGTGGATGTAGAGGTCGAGGAACCGGTCGCGCAGGCGGGTCTGGCGCGCGCGATCGGGATCGCCGGAAAGGCAGAGGTCGGTTGGGCCCGGATAGTGCTGGGCCAGGTACTCGACGATGGTGCTGGACTCCGGCACGACCATGTCGCGGGCGACGTCCCTCAGGACCGGGAACTTCCGGGGCGGCCAGAGCCTGCGCAGCAGCGCGTCGTGCTCGGGATTGGAGAGGTCGAGCAGGATCGGCTCGAACTCGGCGCCGGTCTCGTAGAGCGCGATCAGCGCCTTCCAGCAGTAGGAGGAGAGGGGGTGGTAGTAGAGTTCGAGCGCCATCTTCGGCTCACTTTCCAATGACGTCATAGGTGATGTGGGAGACGCCGCCGGCCTCAATCGAGTCGGTCTGGCGCAAGGCGAATTTGCCGGGCTCGACGCCGTCGAGAAGCCGCAGACCCCGACCCAGGATCAGGGGCGCGACGTGGAGCGTCATCTCCTCGACCACGCCGGCATTCAGGGCCTGACGGACCAGGTCCGCACCGCCCGATATCCGCACGTCCTTCTTGCCGGCGGCGGCGCGCGCCAGGGCCAGCGCCGCCTCGAAGCCGTCAGTGACGAAATGGAAGGTTGTGCCGCCGGGGCGGATCCAGGGCTCGCGGGGGCGGTGGGTGACGACGAAAACCGGGCAACCGAAGGGCGCTTCCTCGGGCCAGGATGCTTCGCCCTCGTCGAACATGTTGCGGCCCATGACGTTGGCGCCGATGCGATCGAAGATGCGCCGGATCAGCGGACCAGCGGCGCCTTCCTCGCCGCCGGGGATGCCCAGCCGCTCACGGAACGCCTTTTCGGCGAACAGCCATTCGTGCAGCTGCATGCTGACCCCGCCCATGGGGTTCTGCGGACCGCGATCGGGTCCGGCGAGATAGCCGTCGAGGGAAATTCCGACGTCGACAAAGACTTGGGACATGACCTTACCCCCTGGGCCGAGACGCGTGCGCGAACCGGCTGTGCGATGCGGCCGGCCTTGAGTGAATCACGATGCGCCCCAATGACTGATTGCAAAACGAGAGCGGTTGCACGGTGTCCAAACTGATTGCATATTGCAAGTGGTTTATTGGAGGGTCAGCCCCTTGGTCGTTCGACAGGGATCCACCCTGCAACTGCGCTCGGGATGTCCGATCAATCTGTCGCTTGAGGTCCTGGGCGACCGCTGGAGCCTGATCGTCGTCCGAGACATCATCTTCGGCGACCGAAGGCATTTCCGCGAATTGCTGACGCAATCGGAGGAGGGCATTTCCTCCAATATCCTGGCCGACCGGCTGCGGACCCTCGTCGACGCCGGCGTGCTCTCGCGCACCGACGACCCCAGGCACAAGCAGAAGGTCAGCTACAGCCTCACCGAACGTGGAATCCAGCTCGTACCGGTCCTCGCGCAGCTGGCGGGCTGGGGCGTGCGCCACCTGCCGGTGAGCGACGAACTGGGGATCCGGGCCCGGATCCTCGACGAGGGCGGACCGCCCCTGTGGAGCCGCTTCATGGACGAACTGCGGTGGATGCACCTCGGCTCCCCGAGGCCGGCCGGCCCCTCCGTGTTCGACGACCTGCAGGCCGCCTATCTGGCGGCGGCGGCGAAGTCCGCTAGGACACGCTGACAATCGACAGGATGTTGCCGTCCGGATCCTTGAACCAGGCGTTCCGGACCGAGCCGAACACGTGCACGTCGCCGCGCCGCTCGCCTCCGGGAAAGTCGTAGTGTTCGAACCGGACGCCTCTGCCTCCCAGCCTTTCGACCTCGGCCTCGAGGTCCTGGACGGTCCAGGTGATGGCAGTGGCCCGATTACTGCCGGCGAATTCGGACCTGTAGAGCAGGACGGCCGACCCCCCGCTTCGAAAACTCGCGACCGCCTCCGGCATCTCCGATCGCTCCTCGGACAGCCCCAGGATGTCCCGGTAAAAGGCCTTGGCGCGCTCCAGATCGGTGACCGCGATGGTGGCGACGGCGTCGTGTTGACCAAGCATGCTGGCGTCTCCCTGCTGATGCCGACAGAACCCACGGTCTCGCGGATGGTTCGCATTCGGCGCGCCGGACGCCGCAATTCGTGCTTACCTTAGCAGGTCCGGGGGAAACGCCATGCGCTACGTCCGCCTCATCGCCGCGATCGTGGGCCTTGCCCTGGTCATGATCGCGCGACCGGCCTTCGCGAGCGATGCGCCCGCACCCACCATGACGGTCCCGGCGGGTCCCGCGAACCTGCGGGCCCGGACGGTTACCGAAACCACGATGACCTCAAGGGACGGCAAGGCCTACAACATCCTGATCTCAACGCCCGACGGGCCGCCTCCGCCCGGGGGCTTCCCGGTGATCTACGTGCTCGACGGACACGGCTGGTTCGGCGCGGCGGTGGAGATTGCGCGCATGCGCGAGAACAGCAAGCTCGATCCCCCGATCATCGTCGGCGTCGGCTATCCCAGTCGCCGCTTCTTCGACCCTGGGCGGAGCCTCGACCTGACTCCGCCCGGCGTCGCCGACGCTCGATTTGAACCGGGGGAGATCGGCGGCGCCGACCGGTTCCTGTCCTTCCTGAACGAGACCCTGAAGCCGACGATCGCAGCCGCCCACCCCATAAACGCCGAACGGGAAACCCTCTTCGGCCACTCCTTCGGGGGCCTGTTCGCCCTCTATGCGCTCTTCCACGCGCCGCAGAGCTTCGACGTCTACATCGCGGCCAGCCCCTCGGTCGGGTTCGGCGATCGGGCGATCCTGCGCGAGGCCGCAGCCTTCCGGCCGGGCGCAAGGGGAAGCCCCCGGCTGCTGGTCACCATGGGCGGGCTTGAGGCGGGCCTGCCGGCCGCCCTTATGGCCGACTATCGCCGCTGGTACGAAGCCCATCCGGAAGCCCGCGGGGGGTTGGGCGTCGACGAGATCATGGCTGAGACCTTTCCTCCCGCCGACGCGGCCTTCGACCGGATCGGCGCGGCCCGCGCGATGACGGAACAGCTGGCGGCGGCCGGCCTGCCCGCGACGTTCGCGGTCTTTCCCGACGAGGAGCATACGGCAGCGGGTATATCGGCCCTGAACCGGGGCGTGCCGCTCGCCCTGAGACCTGCCGGCTGACGGGCCCGTCGCGGGGCCCTGCAGGAAAATCTCACGCGACTGCATCCGAACGACCGGTCGGCGGCGATTGAGAGGTGAAAACGGGGCGGATGGGCCGTCCCGCACAAGGATCGACCGATGGAAGAGCTGTTCCGCGACTACTGGTGGCTTCTGTTCCCGCTAAGCTGGATGGTCTACGCCGGCTGGACCGGATTCCTGCACGAGCGCCGCCGCGCCGAGGCGTTCAAGCTGATCCGGACGTACCGCGAGAAGGGCCAGGAACCCCCGGCCGAGCTGGCGCGCATGGCCCTCGGGCGGGAGTGCTGATCATGGAAGACCTGTTCCGTTCCTACTGGTGGCTTCTGTTTCCGCTGAGCTGGTTCATCATCGGCGGCTGGAACAGCTGGCTGAACTACAGGCGTTCCCGCGACGCGATGGACCTGATGCGGCAGTACGCCGCCCAGGGGAAGGAGCCGCCCCCGGACCTGATGAGGACGCTGAGCTATCCCGTTGACGACGACGGCTGGGGACGACGCCGCTACCGCCACTATGGCTATCGCCGCAGCTGGCCGGCCCGCGTGGCCATGTTCAGCATCCTCGCCGTGGGCTTCTACTGGGCGGCCAGTGAGAACCTCTACGGCGCCGAAGACGCCTTCAAGATCGTCACCTTCGTGATGGGCGCCATCGCCGTCGCCACCCTGGTCGGCGGCCTGGTGGCGCGCCTCGGGGGCCGCGATCTCGACCGCGAGCTCGATCGCGACCGCCGCGACCCGCCGAGCCCCTGATGACTGCCTTCGCGACCGAGGCCGACCTCGTCGCGAAGGCGAGGGCGGGCTCAGACGAGGCGTTCGGCCGACTGGTGGACCTCAATCAGCAGGCGGTCCGCGCCTTCCTGCGACGCCTGTGCGGTGATCCTGCCGAGGCCGATGACCTCGCGCAGGAGACCTTTCTCACGGCCTGGTCGACGTTGGGCCGGTTGCGAGACCAGGTAAAGGTCAGGACCTGGCTCTGCGGCATCGCCTTCCGCAAGGCGCAGACGGCGATGCGAAGCCGGTCGAGGGCCGCGCGGCGCGACCGGCAGTGGCTCGACACTCGCGACACGGTGTTCGCGCCGGGTGGCGACGACCGGGCCCTTGTGGAGCGTGCGATGGCCGAGCTGGCGATCGACCAGCGCGCCGCCGTCGCCCTCTGCCTGGCCGGCGATTGGTCCCACAGCGAGGCGGCCGAGGCCCTCGGCGTCCCGGTCGGGACGGTGAAGTCGCATGTCGCGCGCGGTCGCGCTAAACTGCTTGAGCTCCTGGGAGCACGGTCATGATCACGATGGGCCCTGAAGAACGTCTGGCTCGCGCCTTCGCCTTCGATGAACCGCCGGCGCGGGATTTTGCCTTCACCCTGGCGGTGATGGAAAAGGCCGCCCGTCGGCGGCTCATGATGAACCTGCTGCTGCTCGCGGCGCCGGCGCTTGTCGGCGCTGTCTTGATGTGGGCCCTGATCCCGGCGCTTCAGCCCCTGTTTGAAAGCGTAGCCCAGGGAATCTGGCCGGCCGTCCCGGCCGCGCTGCTGGCCGCCTTCCTCGCCGTGGTGTCCTGGCAGCTCCTCGTGCCGGGCGAGCACTGACGCGAGGCGGATCGCCGCCTTACGAAGGTTTAATCCGCCGGCCCGCATCCGTTTGGGGCCTTCGCCGCCTCTTCCCCGTCAAGAGCGGCGCATATCGCAGCCGCCACGACGTGGAAAAACGGTAAGTCCAATGGAAGACATCATTCCGATCTTCGGCATCACGATCCCCTTCGCGGCGCTCGTGGCCATCGTGCTCGGCCCGAGCCTGATCCGCGATCGCGAGAAGGCCCGGATGCAGGAAACCCTGCGCAAGGCCATCGACGCGGGCCAGTCCCTGCCGCCGGAGGTCATCGAAGCCATGGCGCGCGCCGCCGACGTGCTGCCGACCCGCACCAAGGACATTCGCCGCTCCGTCCTCCTGCTGGCCCTGGCCGGTTCGCTGACGGTGATCGGCTTCCTGGCCAACTACTACTCGTCCGGCGACGGCAACGGCGCGGCGGTGGTCTGGGGCATCGCCACCATCCCCGGCTTCATCGGCGTCGCCTACATGCTGCTCGGCCTGATGGCCAAGCCCGTTCCGGTGGCCCAGGACTAGTCGGGGACACGATGGGGCCTTCCCCGACCATGCAGAGCCTCTCCGGACTCCATGACGTCGAGCTCGCGGCCCGTGCGGCCGCGGGCGGACGGCGCGAGTTCGGAGAGCTGGTGCGCCGGCACGGCTCGGCGGTGCGCGGCCTGCTGCGCCGGATGGGCTCGGATCTGTCGACGGCCGACGATATCGCCCAGGACGCCTTCCTGGTCGCCTTCGAACGGATGGCCGAGTTTCGGGGTGAGGGCACCTTCGCCGCCTGGGTTCGACGCATCGCCGCCCGTCTCTACCTCAAGCGCCGGCAGCGCGACGCGAGGCTGCTGCTGGAGGCCGAGCCCCGGGAACCGGAGCAGGCCGTGAGTTATGCTGACGCCGCCGGACGCATCGACCTGGACGCCGCCATGGCCTGCCTTAGCGAGGCGGAACGATTGTCCGTCTCGCTCTGCTACGGCGCCGGCCTGTCTCACACGGAGGTCTCCGAGACCTTGAATATCCCCCTCGGAACGGTCAAATCCCATGTCAAACGTGGTCTGGATAAACTCAGGGTCCGCCTCGCGCCGGACGGCGCGGGGAGCAACCCGAACCAGCAACCCGGGAGCCTGGCTCATGGTTGAGCGCGAGTTCGAAGCCGACCTGGAGCGCCTGTTCAACCAGACGCCGGTCATGGACGACAGCGACGTCTTCGCCGCGCGGGTGACCCGCAAGCTGGAGACGGGCTGGCGGATGCGGGCTGTCGGGATCGCAGCCGCCGGAGCGGTGGGCGGCCTGATCGCCCTCAGCCAGATGATCCGGTCAGGCCTCAATATCGATCTGCTGGACGGTTCGAACGGCTCGGTCCACCGGATCGACCAGGCCTACAACCGCGCCGGAGCCGAGGTGATCAACCTTTCCGGGATCGACCTGTCAGGCGTCGATTTCGGCGCCATCGGGATGAACGCCAACCTGTTCGCCATGAGCGCCCTGGCGGTGCTGCTGGCCGGGGCGGCCATGGGACTGCGCCTGCTAGACGAGAGCTGAGTGACCTTGCAACCCGTTCCGGGTTAGTCTGGGCCTCCCGTCTCTCCCCAGACGTCGAGGTTTGCATGTCCGCCCAACGCCAGGACGCCGTCCGCCGCATCACCGCGCCCGAAATCACCGCCCGCAAGGGCGGCGATCCGCTGGTCTGCCTGACCGCCTACACCGCTCCCATGGCCGAACTCCTCGACCCGCATTGCGAGGTCCTGCTGGTCGGCGACAGCGTGGGGATGGTGGTTCATGGCCTGCCCAACACGGTGGGCGTCACCCTGGACATGATGATCCTGCACGGCCAGGCGGTGATGCGCGGCGCGAAGCGGGCGATGGTGGTCATCGACATGCCTTTCGGCAGCTACGAAGGGCCGCCGCAGATCGCCTTCGAGAACGCCGCGCGGGTCCTGAAGGAGACCGGCGCGCAGGCGGTGAAGGTGGAAGCCGGGCCGACCATCGCCGAGACGATCCGCTACCTGGTCCAGCGCGGCGTCCCCGTGATGGGCCACGTGGGCCTGCGGCCGCAGGCCGTCAACGTCGACGGCGCCTTCCGCGCCAAGGGCAAGACCGAGGACGAGCGCACCCGCGTGCTCGCCGAAGCCGAGGCCGCCGCCGACGCCGGCGCCTTCGCCATCGTGGTCGAGGGCGTAGCCGAGAGCCTCGCCCGCGAAATCACGGCGGCGGTCGACGCGCCCACCATCGGAATCGGGGCCAGCGCCGGCTGTGACGGACAGATCCTGGTCACCGACGACATGCTGGGGCTGTTCGAGTGGACGCCTCGCTTTGTCCGCAGGTACGCCGACCTGCGGGGCGAGATCGGCGGCGCCGTCGAGCGCTGGGCCGCGGACGTGCGCGCTCGCCGCTTCCCGGGCGAGGCGGAGACCTATTTCTCGAAGAGGCCGGCCGAAGCCTGATCGCTACTCGCCGGCCCGGGGATCGGGGCTGACTCCGGGGGGCGGCGCTTCACACTTGCCGTCGCGGAACAGGGCCCATTCCTCGCACTGTCGTCCGTCGCTCATGCGGCAGTAGCTGGTTACGCCCTCCGGCGAACTGTAGCTGACGAGTTCGCCGCCGGAACGGACACAGGCCACCGACGCCGGATTGGCCATGCCGACGGCTTCAGGCCGGGCCGGCGGCGCCGCGGACGGGGCCGGGGCCGTGTGCTCCGGCAGTTTGCAGGCCGCGAGCGCCAGTACGGTGATCAGTGCCAATCGCGCCATGGGCCGCATGCGAAATCCTCCTTCGGCTACGCCAACCTGCGCTGTATGCGCCACAAGCCCGCCGGGCTGCAATTTCGGCGCGCCGAATCCTGCGCCGGAAGGCCCAAGCCGCGTTGCGGCCATGATTGCGAGGCTATAGGTTCGCGGCGGTTTTGACGGATTGCGCCGCGGGGAGGCCGAGTGGTCGATTTCTTCAACGAGGTGGACGAGGACCTGAGAGCGCAGGAAACGCGCGACCTGGCCCGCAAGTACCTCCCTTGGGCCGCGGGCGTCGTTCTCGCCGGCCTGGTGGCCGCCGGCGGATACTGGGGCTGGCAGTCCTGGCGCCTCGACGAGGCGGGCAAGGCTTCTGTGGACTATGAGCGCGGCATGACCGCCCTGTCGCAGGGCAACAACGCCGCCGCCGACGCCGCCTTCTCCGAAGCGGCCGGCCGCTCGTCGACCGCCTACAAGGCGCTGGCCCTGATGCAGCGCGCCGCCCTGGCGCTGAAGGCGGGCAACCGCGACCAGGCCGTGAAGCTCTGGGACGAGGCCGCCAAGGCCTCGAAGGGCCAGCCGATTCTGTCGGATGCGGCGGCCCTGAAGGCGGCTTATGTGCTGATGGACGTGCAGCCTTACGCCGAGGTGGAAAAGCGCTTGAAGCCGCTCTCGCAGGAAGGCCGCCCCTACCGCCCGTTGGCGCTTGAGGCCCTCGCCATGGCCAAGCTCGCCGCGGGCAAGACCAGCGAGGCGCGCGCCGAACTGGTCGCCCTGTCGCTGCTGCTCGACGCGCCGGATGGCGTGCGCGAGCGCTCGCAGGCGGCGATCCAGATGATCGATTCCGGCGCCGCCGCCAAGCTGCCGGGCATCGCCCGGGCCGCGGCTGCGCTTCCACCGGCCCCCGAACCCAACCCCTTCGCCGAGGCCGCTGCGGCCGCCGCGGCCCAGCAGGGTCCGCAGGCCGCACCCCAGACCCAAGCCCCCGCCGGAGCGCCCGCGCAATGAACCGCCTAGTCAAAGTCGCCGTTCTCGCCGCCGCCGCCTGTGGCGTGCTCTCGGCCTGCTCGACCGTCAGCAACACGGCCGGTCGAATCTGGCCGTTCGGAAATAGCGATGAGAACCCTGCCGCCGTGGCGTCGCAGGGCGAGCGGATCTCGATCCTCGCGATGGACAACGCCCTGGCTCCGACCGACGGCCTGGCCGGCGCCGACTTCTACATCCCCGAGCCCCAGCCGGTGGCGGCCTGGCCGCTGCCCGGCGGCACGCCGGACGAGGTGATGCAGAATGTCGCCGCGGCGGCGAATTTCCAGGTCGCTTGGCGGCGATCGATTGGCCAGGGCTCCGGCCGCAAGTCGGTGGTGACCGCGACGCCGGTCGCCCTGGACGGCCGCATCTACACGATGGACAGCCGCGCCCGCGTCACCGCCTCGGACGCCACCAACGGCGGCCAGGTCTGGGAAGTCGATCTCTCCGACAAGAAGGGCAAGGACAAGGAAGCCTTCGGCGGCGGACTCGCGGTGGCCGACGGCAAGATCATCGTCACCTCCGGCTTCCGGTTTGTGGCCGCCCTGGACCCGGCGACCGGACGCGTGCTGTGGAAGGTGAAGACCGAGGCGCCCATTCACGCCGCCCCGAGCATTTCGGGCACCCGCGCCTTCGCCGTGGACGTGGACAACGAGATCCACGCCTTCAACCTTGAGAACGGCGAGGAATCTTGGAGCTACCAGGCCATCGTGGAGCCGGCTCGCATTCTGCGAGCCTCCAGCCCGGCCATCGAGGGCGACGCGGTTGTCGCGCCGTTCAGCTCGGGCGAACTGGTGGCCATGCGCGCCACCAACGGCAACCCGCTGTGGAACGAGGCGCTGACCCGCACCACCCGTACCAGCGCGCTTTCGGAAATCCGGGACATCCCGGGCCGTCCGACCATCTATCTGGGGCGCGTTTACGCCGCCTCGCATTCGGGCGTCTTCGCCGCCATGGACCTGCGGACCGGTCAGCGGGCGTGGGAGCTGCCGGTCAGCTCGATCAACACGCCCTGGCCCGCCGGGGACGCGATCTTCCTGGTCACCCAGGACGGGATGGCCATTGCGGTCAACCGTGAGACGGGCGGCGTCTACTGGGTCAAGGACCTGAACAAGGGCCGCACCTATTCCGAGGGCGGCGTGCTGGGCCTCTATGACCGCGAAGCCCGCCCGATCTGGACAGGGCCGATCCTGGCCTCCAACCGCCTGATCATCCTCAACGACCGCGGCATCGCCCTGGCCCTGAACCCGAAGACGGGCGAGGAGCTGGGCACGCTCAATATCGGCGCGCCCGCCTATGTCGCGCCGATCGCCTACGGCGACACGGTCTATTTCGTGAACGACAAGGCCGAGCTGATCGCGGTCCGCTAGTCTTTCGTCCTGACTGTTCGTGCGGCGCGTCCGGAGCGATCCGGGCGCGCCGTCGCTTTTCAAGCGCGGCCTCGCGCCCTAGGGAATGGCCATGGCCCTTCGCATCGCCATCGTCGGCCGGCCCAACGTGGGCAAGTCGACCCTGTTCAACCGGCTCGCCGGCAAGAAGCTGGCGCTCGTCGATGACCGCCCCGGGGTGACGCGCGACCGCAAGTACGCCACCGGCCGGATCGGCGACATCGACCTGCAGCTGATCGACACCGCCGGCTTCGAGGATGTCACCGACGAGAGCCTGGAGGCGCGGATGCGCGTCCAGACGGAGAAGGCGGTCGACGAGGCGCAGCTGGTGCTGTTCGTGGTCGACGGCCGGGAGGGCGTCGTCCCCCTCGATCGCATCTTCGCGGACCTGCTGCGCAAGCGCGACAAGCCCGTGGTGCTGATCGCCAACAAGGCTGAGGGCAAGGCCGCCGAGGCCGGCATCGGCGAGGCCCATGCCCTTGGCTTCGGCGAGCCCATCGCCCTGTCCGCCGAGCATGGCGAGGGTTTGGCCGACCTCTATGCCGCCATCGCGGTGCATGCGCCCGACCCCGAGGAATACGCCGGAGAGGACGCCGATGAGGAGGACGACCCCTCCAAGCCGGTGATGGTGGCGATCGTGGGCCGGCCCAACGCCGGCAAGTCCACCCTGATCAATCGCCTGATCGGCGAGGACCGCCTGCTGACCGGCCCGGAAGCCGGCATCACCCGCGACTCCATCTCGGTGGACTGGGAGCATGGGGGACGGCCCGTGCGGCTGGTCGACACCGCCGGCATGCGGCGCAAGGCGCGCGTGCAGGAAAAGCTCGAGAAGATGAGCGTCGCGGACTCCATCCGCGCCATCACCTTCGCCGAGGTGGTCGTGCTGGTGATGGATGAGGCCAATGCCTTCGACACCCAGGACCTGCAGCTGGCCGACCTGGTCGAGCGCGAGGGGCGGGCCCTCGTCTATGTGATCGCCAAATGGGACCTCGTGGAGGAGCCCCAGGCGCGGCTGAAGGAGATCCAGACCGTCGCGGACGAGAAGCTGCCCCAGCTTCGAGGGTCGCCCCTGGTCGCGCTCTCGGCGCATACCGGGCGTGGCGTGGATCGCCTGATGCCTGCGGTGCTGAAGGCGCACCGCAACTGGTCGACGAAGGTCAAGACGCGCGACCTTAACGACTGGCTGGCCATGGCCGTGCAGCGCCACCCGCCCCCCGCCGTCGACGGGCGTCGCCTCAAGCCCAAGTACATGGCGCAGATCAAGGCTCGACCGCCGACGTTCGTGCTGTTCGCCAACCGCGCCTCGCAGATGCCCGAGCAATACCGGCGCTATTTGATCAACAGCCTGCGCGAGTCCTTCGACCTGCCCGGCGTGCCGTTGCGCGTGACCATCAAGTCGGGCGCCAACCCCTATGCCGAGGGCGGCGAAAAGAGCGGCCCGGCGCGGACCGCTCCGCGCGGCCTGAAGGCCAAGGCGCACTCAAAGGCTCACGGCAAGCCCAAGCCGGGCGCAAAACAGCAACCGGCCAAGCCTGGGTCCAAGGCGGTGGGCCCGCGGGGCCAGGCCATCGTCCGGCCCCGCTCCGGTCCGGGCGCGAAGCCGATCTCGCCCTTGCGCACGGGCCGCAACGTGCCGCAAGGCGGCAAACCGAAGGGACGCCGCTAGATCAGGGCGGCCACCGACGGGCCCTGCCTCCATTCCTGGAAGTCGACCTCCAGGGGCGGGGACAGGTCCGGGTTCGCCAGTTCAACCATCAGCGGCCCGATCTCGGCGGGCTCCGGGAGGGTCTCGGGATCCTCGCCGGGATAGGCTTGCTGGCGCATCCGGGTGCGCATCTTGCCGGGGTTCACCAGCGTGGCCCGCAGCGCGTTGGACTCCATTTCGTCAGCCCAGCTGCGCACCATGGCCTCCAGGCCGTTCTTGGTCGTCGCGTAGGGGCCCCAGAAGGCCCGGCCGGCCGCGACGCTGGTGGTGAAGAAGATCGCCCGCGCCGCATCCGACTTGAGCAGCAAGGGCTCGTAGGAGCGGATCATGCGGTAGGGAGCCTTGAGGTTGACGGCCAGCACCTTGTCGAACTCGCGCGGTTCCAGGTGGCTCATCGGGGTCAGGGGCCCCAGCATGCCCCCTGCGTGCAGCAGGATGTCCAGCTTGCCCCAGCGCTCGAAGATCGCGCCGCCCAACCGGTCGATCGCGCCGCCGTCCACGAGGTCGAACGGCGCGAGGGTGGCGTGCTCGCCGGTGGCCTGAAAGATCTCGTCGTCCAGTTCCTCCAGCCCGCCCTGCGTGCGCGCTGTCGCGATCACGTGCGCGCCGGCCTTCGCCAGGGCGAGCGCCGAGGCGTAGCCGATGCCGCGCGATGCGCCGGTGACGAGCGCCAGGCGCCCGGCGAGGGGGGAGAGGTCGGTGCTCATGACCGCGGGTGTCTAGCCCGCTTTCGGCCGCGCTGCGACCCGCTTGTTCGCCGCCGGCCTATTCCACGCTGAAGGTCAGGCCCGCGTTGTCCTGGAGGCGCTTCACCAGGCGGTCGCCCATGGCGGCCCCCGGGGTCCAGACGCCCCCGGGCGTGTCGGTGGCGTCCTTCACCAGGCAGACGGCCGATTCCGAGATCATCTTCGAGGTGGAGCCGTAGCCCGGATCCTTGTCACCCTTCACCGAGGCCCGGACCTGGGAACCATCGGGATAGACGCCCACCATCAGGACGTCGAAGAAGCCGCTCTCGCGCTCCTCCTTTCCGGGACCTTCTCCCGGCTTGGGGCCGTCGGGCCCGCCCAATTCCTTGCCGTGACGGGACGCCATCTTTTCGGCGATCGCCTGGCCCTGTTCGCCGGGCCCGGTCAGGATCATCTCGTCATAGACGAGGTCGCGACCCCACGGGTGGCCCAGCAGGGCGTTGGAGCGGTGCACGTTGCGGGTGTTGATCGCGGCCATGACGAAGGGGGCGGTCCAGAGGCCGAGGTCGACGTCAAGCTCGGCGCGATTCCCTTTGGGTTGCTCGGGCCCGTCGAACCCCGGCGTGAGGGAGAAGGGGTTCTTCAGGAGCGCCAGGACGGACGGATCCTTGGCGGCCGCCGCCATGGTGGCGTCGAGACTTGCCGCCGTGCCGCCGGAGAAGCCGCCGCGCATCCCCCTCACGCGGCCCTTCACCCGCGGGGCCGGCTTGCCCGTGCGGCGTATCGCCTCCTTTTGCAGGAAGAAGACCCCGAGCTCGAAGGGAATGGAATCGAAGCCGCAGGAGAAGACGATACGAGCGCCGGAGGCCCGGGCCTGCGCTTCGTACCGGTCGATCATCTGCCGCATCCAGGCCGGCTCGCCGCAGAGATCGAGATAGTCCGTGCCGGCCTCGGCGCAGGCTGCCACCAGAGGCTCGCCGTAGAGCTGGTAGGGGCCGACGGTGGTGACGACCGCGCGGGTGCGGCCAACCATTGCGACAATGGAGGCCTGGTCCCTGGCGTCGGCGACGATAAGCGGGGTGTCTGGCGGGGCCCCGATCTCGTCGCGCACGGCCGCCAGCTTGGCCGCGTCACGTCCGGCCATGGCCCATTTCACTTCACCCGCCACGCCGTAGCGCCGGGCCAGATATTCGGCCACCAGGCGGCCGGTGAAGCCGCTGGCCCCGTAGACGATCAGGTCGAACTCTGCGTCGGCGTTCATGGCGTGCTCCAGCGAAGGTAGGGGACCTTAGCGCGTCGACGGCGGGTGACCAGCGTCGGAGGCTGCGTTTCCGGTTTGCAACATGCCGTCACACATGCGGAACCTCCGCGGGCCAGGCTGCGGCCGACCGTAAGGAGCCCATCATGCCGTCGATCTCGCGCCGCACCGCCGTATCACTGCTGGCCGCCGCGCCGCTTTCGCTGACCGCCGCGCCCTCGCGCGCAGGGACGGCGACTGTCCCGCTGGGTTACGACAAGGACGGCCGTCCGACCGCGCCGGTCCTGATCAACGGCAAGGGGCCATTCTCGCTGGTCGCCGACACCGCGGCGGGCGGCAGCGCCCTGACGCCCGCCCTGGCCCAGGAGCTCAAGCTGGCCGCCGACCCCAATGCCGACGTCGCCGTTCGCGGTGCGAGCGGCCAGTCCTCGGTGCAGCTCTTCAACCTCGACAGCCTCAAGGTCGGGGATTTCGAGGTAAAGCCGGCGTTCGCCACCAGCCTGCCCAATGCGGGCATCAGCGATTCCCGGGGGGTGCTGGGGGCTGACGTGTTTCTGAGGGCGGGACGGGTCGAGTTCGACTTCGAGGCCGGTCGGCTGTCGCTGGGTGAAAGCCGCGCGCCGGCGAGCCCCGGCTGGTCGGCTCTGAAGGCCGAACTGACGCGGCGCATTTTTGCGATCGTGCGGGCCCGGGTGGGGGACATCGAGCTGCCGGCCCTCGTCGACAGCGGGGCCCGCGGCACGCTGGCCAACCTGAAGCTGATGGCGGCGATGGGCTACGCCCAGGATGACGCCCGGCTGGCGCTAGAGGCGAAGCCGACCGGCGCGACGGGTCACGTCATGCGGACCTGGACCGGGGCGTCGGCGCGGGTCGATCTCGCCGGACAGGTCCTGGCGGACCAACGGCTCGTCTTCGCGGAACTTCCGGTGTTCGGACCCCTCGGCCTGGACGAAGGCCCGGCGCTGCTGCTCGGGATCGACACGCTGCGGCGCTTCGGCGCGGTGGCCGTCGACTATCCGCGCAGCGAGGTGCAGTTCCGGCCTAGGCGCTGACCAGCAGGCTGAGCTGTCGACCGACCTCGTCGCTGCCCTCGGCGATCTCGCGGTCGCGCAGGCGGGTCGGATAGTCGCCGGTGAAGTAGTGGTCGGTGAACTGCGGCGTGACCGGGTCGCGCGGGCCGGCCTCCATGGCTTCGTAAAGCCCTTCGACCGACAGGAACCCGAGGCTGTCCACCTCGAGGAACTTGCGCATTTCCTCGAGCGACTTCTGCGCCGCCAGCAGCTTGTCCTGATCGGGCATGTCGATGCCGTAGAAGTCGGGCCACTTGATGGGCGGCGAGGCGCTGCGCAGGTGCACCTCGCGCGCGCCGGCTTCTCGCACCATGCGCACGATCTTCACCGAGGTGGTGCCGCGCACGATGGAGTCGTCGATCAGCACCACCCGCTTGCCCGCCAGGGCCACGCGATTGGGGCTGTGCTTGCGGCGCACGCCCAGGTCACGGACGGCCTGGGTCGGCTGAATGAAGGTCCGGCCGATGTAGTGGTTGCGGATGATGCCCAGCTCGAAGGGCACGCCGGCCGCTTCCGCGTAGCCCAGCGCAGCGGGGACCCCCGAGTCGGGGACCGGCACGACGACGTCGGCCTCGACCCCGGTCTCGCGGGCGAGGATGCGGCCCATCTTCTTGCGGACATCGTAGACCGAGCGGCCGTTCACGATGGAGTCCGGCCGGGCGAAATAGACGTACTCGAAGATGCAGGGGCGCGCCTGGGCGGCCGGGAAGGGCCGGATGGACTCGATCCCGGCCTCATCGATGATCACCACCTCGCCATGCTCGATATCGCGCACGAAGGTGGCGCCGATCATGTCCAGCGCGCAGGTCTCGGAGGCCAGGACGTAGCGGCCGTGGCGCTGGCCCAGCACCAGCGGACGGATGCCCAGCGGATCGCGGGCCCCGATCATCTTCTTGTTGGTGATGGCGACCAGGGCGTAGCCGCCTTCGATCTGCTGCAGGGCGTCGACGAAGCGGTCCATGATGCGCGCCTTCCGGGAGCGCGCGATCAGGTGAAGGATCACCTCGGAATCCGAGGTGGACTGGAAGATGGCGCCCTCGGCGACCAGCTCGGTCCGAAGGGCCAGGAAGTTGGTCAGGTTGCCGTTGTGCGCCAGGGCGATGCCGCCGGAGTCGAGGTCGGCGAACATGGGCTGCACGTTGCGCAGGAACGATCCGCCGGCCGTCGAATAGCGCGTATGACCAATGGCGGTCCGGCCGGGCAGGCGCTCCACCAGGTCGGCCGCGGTGAAGGCGTCGCCGACGAGGCCGAGGTGTCGTTCCGTGTGGAACTTCTGGCCGTCGAAGGCGGCGATGCCGCAGGCTTCCTGTCCGCGATGCTGGAGAGCGTGCAGACCAAGCGCCGCCACCGCCGAGGCGTCGTCCACCCCGAACACGCCGAACACTCCGCACTCGAGGCGCGGACGGTCGTCGTCGGGGTCTCGTTGGGGGATCCGGTGGACGAAATCTTTGGGCGTACTCATCGAAGTCTCCACGGGGTCCTGGGGAGGGGGCCTAGCGGTGGGCGGGGGCTTTAGCCCCGGATTGAGGCTGGTCGGTGGCGCCGGAGCGCACGCTGCGCTCGACGGCGGGGGCGACCGCGTCGGCGGCCTTGGCCCAGGTGGGCAGCACCAGCTGCAACACCCGCGCGGAAGCGCGCGCGGCCGGGTAGGCCTTGGCGTCGCGATACCAGTGCGGAATGCGCCCGGCGGGCGTGGCGGCGTAAAGGGCCAAGTGAATGATCCCGAGGAGGAGCAGGGCCCGTAGCACGCCGAACCCCAGTCCGGCCATACGGTCCGCCCCGCCCAGATGGTCATGCTCCTGCAGGGAACGCGACAGCCAGCCGGCCACCAGCCTGAGGATCAGGCCGACAAAGACGAACACCACCACCACTGCAGCTACGGTCCCGGCCCAGTCCGGGTCCAGCAGAGCCCGGCCGATCCGGCCCGTGACAGGCAGGGCCAGCAGCGACACCAGGCCGGCCAGCAGGAACGAGAAGGCGGACACCACTTCCCGTGCGCCGCCGCGGAAGAATCCAATCAGGGCGGAGACGACGAGCAGGATGAGCGCGAGGCCGTCGAAGAAGGTCATGCCCTCACCACCTGGGTGCTCCAGGCCTCGTCGCCAATGCGGCGAACGGCCTCGGCCAGGCGGCCCGAACCCATCACCGTCAGCGGCGGTGAACCCTCGCCCGCGGCGTTGGGCGCCAGTGCGCAGTCGAAGCCCAGCTTGGCCGCCTCCCGCATCCTCGCCTCCATTCGGCCCACCGAGCGCACTTCGCCCGACAGACTGATCTCGCCGAACACCACGCAACCTTGCGGCAGGGGCGTCTCCAGGGCGGAGGAAGCCAGCGCCGCGGCGGCCGCGAGGTCAGCGGCCGGTTCGTTGATGCGCAGCCCCCCGGCCACGTTGAGGTAGACGTCGCGGTCACCGAAGCCGAGACCGCAGCGCGCCTCCAGCACGGCCAGCACCATCGCCAGCCGGCCTGAGTCCCATCCTACCACGGCCCGGCGCGGCGTGCCGTAGGCGGAGGGGGCCACCAGGGCCTGGAACTCGACCAGCACCGGACGGGACCCCTCGATGCCGGCGAACACCGCGGCGCCGGCGGCTCGTTCGCCGCCTTCACCGAGGAACAGGGCCGAGGGATTGCGCACCTCGCGCAGGCCCGCGTCGCCCATCTCGAACACGCCGATCTCGTCGGTGGCGCCGAAGCGGTTCTTGGCCGCGCGCAGGATACGGAAGGGGTAACCGCGCTCGCCCTCGAAGGAGAGCACTGCGTCGACCATGTGCTCGACCACGCGCGGGCCCGCGATCTGACCGTCCTTGGTGACATGGCCCACGAGGATGACGGACACCCCCTTCTTCTTGGCCAGTCGGACCAGTTCGCCGGCGCAGGCGCGCACCTGGGCGACCGAGCCGGGCCCGGCCTCGAGGGCGTCGCTCCACAGGGTCTGGATCGAGTCGACGATGACCAGATCGAAGGGCTCGCGCCGGATAGCATCGAGGATGTCGCGCAGGGCGGTCTCCGCGGCCAGTTTCACCGGGGCCTGGCTGACGCCCATGCGGGCGGCGCGGCTGCGAATCTGCTCGACGGCCTCCTCGCCGGAAACGTAGGCGACCCGCGCGCCGCCCAGGGCGGCGTTGGCGCAGACCTGCAGCAGCAGAGTGGACTTGCCGACTCCCGGATCGCCGGCCAGCAGGATCGCCGATCCGGGCACCACGCCGCCGCCGCAGACGCGGTCGAATTCCGAGACGCCGGTTGCGATGCGCGGCGGGTCGGCGTCCTCCGCCTCGAGGGTCTCGAACGAAATGCCGCGCTGGCGCGCGCCCTTCGCCGGCTTGAGGCCGCCCGGGGGCCGGGCTGCCTGGACCTCCTCGACGAGGGTGTTCCACTCGCCGCAGGCAGGACACTGCCCGGACCATTTGGCGTGCACGGCGCCGCAGGCCTGGCAGACGTAGATCGCGCCCTCGCGCGCCATGCGCCTTCTCCAAACTCAGGTTACCGCCGTCCGACTGCTGACTTTCCCGTGATTCGGCGGCGGTTTCAGGGCGCCCCGGGTCGCGGGTGGCGGATATCGGCGTTAGCGTTGCGCATTGACGACAGGCCCCCGATTCCCGGAGCCCCCATGGCCGATCTGAAACTTCCTCCCCAAACCCTGCCGATCGTCGCGCGCGCCAGGGGCATCCTCCTGAAACCCAAGGCGGAATGGGCCGCCATCGACTCCGAGCCGGCCACCATCAAGGGGCTGTTCCTTGGCTATGCGATGATCCTCGCGGCCATCCCGCCGCTGGCGGACATGCTGGGCAGTCTGCTGTTCGGGCGCAGCGTAGGGCTGTTCGGCTATGGGGTGACCTGGCGGCCGGACCTCTTCAGCGCCCTGTCGAGCGCGATCGTCACCTACGTCTTCAGCCTGATCGGCGTGGCGGTCCTGGCGCTGGTGATCGAGTTCCTGGCGCCGCATTTCGGAGGTGAGAAGAACCGGCTGCAGGCGTTCAAGGTCGCCGTCTACTCCATGACGGCCGCCTGGGTCGCGGGGGTGCTGGGCCTGTTCCCGCCGCTGGCCGGGCTGGCGGCGCTGGGCGGGCTGTACGGGCTCTATCTGCTGTGGCTGGGACTGCCGCTGCTGATGCGGGTCCCCCAGGACAAGACGCTAGTCTACCTGATCGTGGTGCTGCTGGCGGCCCTGGTGGTCAACGCCGTGGTCATGGCGGTGGCAGGATCGGCCATGGCCATGGGGCGCCCGGCGCTGGTCTATGGCCAGAACGCGCCCCTGTCTGGGACCATGAACGTTCCGGGCTACGGCTCGGTCGACCTGAACCGCGCTCAGGCGGCCCAGAAGGCCGCCGACGCCGCCATCGCCTCGGCCCTCGCGGCCAGCAGGGAGGGGGATGCGCGGCCGCAGGCGGCGCAGGTGCAGCCGGCGCCCCCCGGCACTTTGCAGGAGCTGCTCCCCGGCACGATCGCGGGCTACACCCGGGGCGAAATCGGGTCCTCCTCGACCGGCGCGGCGGGCATGAACACGGCCATGGCGCGCGCCAGCTACGCGCGCGGCGAAAGCCGCATCCAGCTCTCGGTGACCGACATGGGCGGGGCGGCCGCCTTCGCGCAGCTAGGCTCGGCCTTCGACGTGAACCACACCGAACAGCAAGGCGCTCGCTACGAGAAGGTGGGCAAGGTCGACGGCCGCCTGACCACCGAGAAATACGATCGCGCCGAGCGCTCCGGCCAGTACTCGGTCATCGTCGCGGAGCGCTTCCTCGTGGAGGCTGACGGCACGGATGTGGACATGACCGCCCTGAAGGCCGCCGTGGCCTCGGTCGGCTACAACCGCCTGGAGACCCTTGCCCGCACTGGCCGCTAGCGTGTCGGGCGGACCACCCGTTCGACCCGCGTGCCGACGCTGGTAAGCAGTTCGTAGGCGATGGTCCCGGCCCGCGAGGCCGCGACGTCCACGTTCAGGTTGGGTCCGAACAGCTCGACGAAGCGCCCGGGTCGGGCTTCGTCGCAACCCGTCATGTCGACCGCCAGGGTGTCCATGGAGATCCGCCCCAGCATCGCCCTCTCGGCCCCGGCGAACCAGATCTTGCCGTTCGGCTGGTTCGAGCGCAGCACGCCGTCGGCGTAGCCCACGCCGATGGTGCCGATGCGCATCGCCTTCTCGGCGCGGTAGCTGGCGGCATAGCCGACGCTCTCGCCCGCGGGCAGGTCGCGAACCTGGAGAATCTCGGCCTCCAGCGTCGCCACGGTGCGGATGTCCGGATGGGGCGCACCCCAGGGGCCGCCGCCGTAGAGCGCCACGCCCGGACGCACCATGTCGAAGGCATAGTCGGCGCCGTGGAAGATGCCTCCGGAGTTGGCCAGGCTGGCGCGGGCGTCCGGAAACAGCGGGCGCACGGCGCGGAAGGCCGCCAGCTGGAGGACGTTCATCGAATGACCCTCGACGTCGCCGCAGGCCAGGTGGCTCATCAGCAGGGAAACTGGCAGACCCGAGCGGGCCAGCGTTTCCGCCTCCTCAGGGCGGACTCCGAGGCGGTTCATACCGGTGTCGACGTGCAACGCCGCCGGCCGGCGATCGCCCCCGCCGGCGCGCCAATGCTCGACCTGCTCGAGCGAGTTCAGCACCGGGATGACCCCGGCCTGCAGAAGGCGGCCGGCGTCGCCTGCGCGGCAACCGTCCAGCACATAGACATCCGCTTGCGGGCCCAGCAGCTGGCGCAGGGCCTCGGCCCCGCCGACTCCGGCGGTGAAGAAGCTGCGCGCGCCTGCGGCCCAGAGCGCCGCCGCGACATGGCTGCCGCCAAGGCCATAGGCGTTGGCCTTGAGCATGCCCGCGACCTCGGCCGACCCCGCGCGCGCCTTCAGCGCGGCGTAGTTGGCGGCGAGCGCGTCGAGATCGACGGTGAAGCGGGAGGTGGCCTGCGACATCGCTCGCGTTCTGCCTGCTCGCAGGTGCGAAGTCGATACGCCGCGGCGCCTATGTCGGCTGCCGGCCATACCCCCGCACGCTTAGCGGCGCGAAGGTGGCGCGGTACTGGGCCGGGGTCATCCCCGTCTGTCGCTTGAAGAGCGCGCGAAAGAAGGCGACGTCGTCATAGCCGACCGCGCCCGAAATGGACTGAATTGGCCGGTCGTCCTGTTCCAGGAGCGCCTTGGCGGCCGAGATGCGAAGCGCCTGCAGGTAGGCCCCTGGCTGGTGGCCGGTCGCAGCCTTGAAGCGGCGCACGAAGGTACGGGCCCCCAGGCCCGAGCGGTCCGCCAGCACCGCCGTGGAGACGTCCTCGTGGAAGCGCGCCTGGAGAAAGGCTTCGGCCTCGCGGATGGCCGGGTCGTCATGCGGCCGCGACACCGGCAGCATGGCGTAGCCCGCCTGGGTCGTGCGGGGCATGGGCAGTAGCAGAGACTTGGCGGTCCGAACCGCCGTCTCGTGGCCGGCGAGCTTTTCCACGAGGTAGAGCGACAGGTCCGCCGAGGCGTAGACGCCGCCGCTGCACAGAAGCCGGTTGTCTTCGGTGATGAACAGGTCCGAGCGCCAGTCCACCTGGGGCCAGCGGGCGGCCATGTCGGCGCAGGGCTTCCAGTGCGTTGTCCCCAGCCGGCCGTTCAGCAGGCCAGCCTCGGCCAGATAGGCGGCCCCCATGCACATGCCGGCCACGTAGGCGCCGTCCGCATGGTGGCGGCGCAGCCAGGGGAGCAGCGCCGAGTTCTCGACCAGCTTCAGGTCGAGATCCAGGCCCGAGGTGGGCACCACCACCAGGTCGGTCCGCTCGACCTCGGCGATCGAGGCCTGGGGAACGATGCGGATGCCGTAGGGAGCCATCACAGGCCGGCCGGTGATGGAAACCGCACGCACGTTGAACGCCGGGCGGGCCGGCTCGCCGTGCAGATCGTTCCACAGCCGACCGGCGCAGAAGAAGATCTCCAGCGGCATGATCGCCGTCGACGACAGGCCGTCGTCCAGCAGCACCACGGTCACGTCCAGCATGCGCGGTCTCCCGTTCGCCCGACCCTAGGGCAGACGGCCCCGTCTGGCGAGGCCGTGGGATCCGCCTGCCCTTGGACGCGGGTGGTCAGCCGGCGGTCGCCGGACTGATCATGCCGCCGACCGGCGTGATCTTGTTGGCCGGGAAACCGGAAAGGCGGGCGTGCTCACGGATCGCCTCCTCGTCCACCGCCTCGTAGACGCAGAACGTCTTGTCCGGAGTGACGAAGCTCTCGACCCACCGCACCCGATCGGCGCCGACCTGGGCCAGCGCCGCGTTGGAGGTCTGGGCGGCGCCCTTCAGCTCTTGGCCGTTCAGCTTGTCGACGCCGGGGATGTCGCGCTCGATGATGTACTTCTGCATGGTCTGTCGCCTTTCGTTGAGGGCCCAGACATGCCCGGAGGGAACCGCCCGCGTAAGGCGGCGATCCGGACAATGAAGGGGGGCGATAACCTCGTTCGGCCACTTCGGCGGGGCTTGTTCGAAGGCATCCGACAAGGGTCTGCAAGCAAACAATTTTTCGCCCTGACAGAGAGTCGGATTTCCGGTCCGGGAGGTCGATTTTCCGGTCCGATGAACGCGGCCGGCGGCGCCCGGGGTCGCTCTTGCGGGCGATCGGATACGCTTTCGGCGGCGGGGCGGGCCCCAGCTTGACGGGCGCCCCCGGATCAAGGGGTGATCGACGGCGCGGGCTGGGCGGAGCGCGAACGCCCTTGACCGGACAGGCCGCATCAAGGGTCAATTCCCGGACTGGCCGAAATCGCGTCCGACCTAGTACTGGTCGTACCGTCCCTCGCGCGCCAGGTTGCCGAAGCGGGTGGTGTCTTCGCTGAAGGACAGTTTCACGGTGCCGATGGGGCCGTGGCGCTGCTTGCCGATGATGACCTCGGCCATGCCCTTCACCAGGTCCATGTCCTCCTGCCACTTGAGGTGTTCGGGCGAACCTTCGCGCGGCTCGGCGCGTCCCAGGTAGTAGCTTTCGCGGTAGACGAACATGACGATGTCGGCGTCCTGCTCGATCGAGCCGGACTCGCGCAGGTCCGACAGCTGGGGCCGCTTGTCCTCGCGACTCTCCACCTGGCGCGACAGCTGGGACAGGGCGATCACCGGAACGTCGAGCTCCTTGGCCAGCGCCTTCAGCCCCTGGGTGATCATCGAGACCTCCTGCACCCGGTTGGCGTCCTTGCCGCCGCCGGTGGTGGTGACCAGCTGCAGGTAGTCGACCACGATCAGGTCCAGCCCGTGCTGGCGCTTCAGGCGGCGGGCCCGGGCCACCAGCTTGGCCAGGGACAGGCCGCCGGTGTCGTCGATGTGCAGCGGCGCTTCCTGGATCTCGATGGCGGCGTCGCGGACGCGGCCGAACTCGGACGCGTCGATCTCGCCCTTGCGGATGCGGTCCGACGACACGCCGGAGGCGTCGGCGAGCAGTCGCATGGCCAGCTGTTCGGCGCTCATTTCGAGCGAGAAGAAGGCCACCACGCCGCCCCGCACCGTCTTGCGCGACCCGTCCGGCTGCGGCTCCCAGGCGTAGGAGCGGGCCACATTGAAGGCGATGTTGGTGGCCAGCGCGGTCTTACCCATGGAGGGTCGGCCGGCCAGGATGATCAGGTCCGACGGATGCAGGCCGCCGATCTTGCGGTCGAGGTCGATCAGCTCGGTGGCGACGCCGGCGAGGCCGCCGTCGCGCTCGAAGGCCTCGGCGGCCATCTTCACCGCTCCGGTCAGGGCGTCGGCGAAGGAGATGAAGCCGGTCGAGGGCGCGCCGCTCTCGGCCAGGGCGTAAAGCTGTTGTTCGGCCGTCTCGATCTGCTCGCGAGCCTCGATCGGTTCGGGATCGCCGCCGTCGTGCGCCACCCGGCTGATCTCTCCGCCGATGCGGATCAGGTCGCGGCGCAGCGCCAGGTCGTAGACCACCCGCCCGTAGTCCTGGGCGTTGGCCGCGGGCGGGGCACGGTCGACAAGGTCGGCCAGGTACCGGATGCCGCCCAGCTCCTCGAAGGCCGGATCGCGCTTGAAGCGCTCCATCAGCACGATGGGTTCGGCCAGCAGGCCCTTGCGGACGTGATCCTCGATGGCCTCGAACAGGCGCTGGTGGAACGGTTCGTAGAAGTGCCGGCCGTGCAGGGTGTCGCCCAGGCGCTCGTAGGCCGCGTTGTCGAACAGCAGCGCGCCGAGCAGCGCCTGTTCGGCTTCGAGGTTGTGGGGCAGGGCGGCGATGGCCGGGCCTGAGGCGTCGCCGGGATAGCCGGGGCCGGGCGCGAAGGCGGGGAGCGTCATGCGTTAACTCTTAGTCGCCACGCGACGCTGTGTGGGTGTGGCAATCGCGACTGCACGGGGCTTCTCAACAAGAGATCGCTGATCTGTGGACAGTCAGCTTGGCCGCAGGTTGCGTGCATGGAGCGACACTCGCGCGCGGGTGCGACAGGTTCGGTCGTAGTTGGAGGCGCCCTACTGGGCCGGCCGCACCGTGAAGCGGGCCAGTTCGCGCTGCGGGGCGTCCCAGTCGGGCCGGAGCTCGGCGGCGCGGCGATAGGCGCGGTAGGCGGCCTGGAGGTCGCCGAGGCCTTCGTGGGCGAGGCCGCGGTTGAACCAGGCCTTCTCGGGCTCGGCCGCGCCCAGTTCCGTGCCCCGCTCCAGGTCGCGCAGGCCGTCGGCGTAGCGGTGCTGGCCCACCCGCGCGGCGCCTCGGTTGACCAAGGCTTCGCCCAGCCTGGGGTTGATGCGCAGGGCGGCGTCGAAGTCCCGCACCGCGCGGTCGAAGTCGCGGCTCCGCAGCTCCAGCACGCCGCGATTGACGAAGGTCGCGGCGCGGTCGCGCGCGGTGAGGCTGTCGTCGCGCAGGGCGGCGTCACAGGCGCGCACCCCGTTGGAGGCCGCGCCGTCGCCGAGCGCGGCCCGGGAGCAGAGGGCGGCGTCTCCGGAACCGAGCACCAGGACGGCGGCCTCCGCAGAGGCCGGGCAGACGATGGAGGCGGCGAACACTGCCGCCGCAAGACGCAGGGCCTGTTTCATGACGACAGCATGCGCCTGTCCGGACGGAATGGAAACGCCTCCCTGGGGCCGGCGGTCGCCGAACTGGGGACGCCGGTCGATCAGGCGCGGGCCGCGTCGCCCGCTTCGAACAGGGCCATCTGGTCTGCGTGGGCCTTACGGAAGGCCGGGCGATCTGTCAGGCGGGCGACATAGGCCTCGGTCGCCGGACGGTCGCCGAACCCGCGCACCAGAGGGATGCGCAGCACGTCGGCCATCAGCAGGTCCGCGACTGTGAAGCGACCCGCGGCCAGCCACTCGCGGCCCGACAGTTCGCGCTCGATGTGGCCCAGACGCTGCTCCACCCAGCCAGCGAGCGGGGATGCGTCGGCGCCGGTGATGTTGAGGAACCACCAGGGCACGGTGGTCATCTCGACGGAGTTCAGCGCCGCGATGGTCCACTGCAGCGTCTCGGCGGCGCCCGTCGGATCGGTCGGCATCAGGACCTCGCTCTTGCCCGCCAGGTGCAGCAGGGCCGCGCCGCTCTCGAACAGCGTCACGCCGCCGTCGTCGAGGTAGGGGACCTGGCCGAAGGGCTGGCGGTCGAGGTGATTGGTGGCCCGATCCTCAAAGGGCACGGTCTTCACCACGTAGGGCAGGCCGGCCTCCTCGCAAGCCCAGCGCAGCCGGAGGTCGCGCACGAAGCCGCGCGGGCCGGGCGGCACCCACTCCAGGGTCCAGATCGTCAGTGGGCTCATGCCTGCCTCCATCTCGCCGCCGCATAAGGCGGCAGGCGGCGGCAAAAGAAAACGGCCCGGGATTGCTCCCGGGCCGCAAACTTCAGGTCGTTCGTCGCGAGGATCAGGCTTCTTCAGCCGGAGCCTCGGTCAGGGCCTGGCCGGCGCCGCCTTCGATCAGGTCGGCGGCCGCTTCGGCGTCGGCGGCGCGTTCTTCCTCGAACTGGGAAGCGATCACGTTCTCGCCGCGCGCCTGGCGTTCGGCTTCTTCCTGCGAGCGGGCGACGTTCACCTTGACGGTGATGGTCACGTCCGCGTGCAGGCGCACCTTCACCTCGTGCACGCCGAGCGTCTTGATCGGCAGGTGGAGGACCACCTGCGAGCGCTCGACCTTACCGCCTTCGGCCTGGATGGCCTCGGCGACGTCACGGGCGGCGACCGAGCCGTACAGCTGGCCGGTTTCGCCCGCCTGACGGATCAGGATGTAGGACGAACCGTCGAGCTTCTCGCCGGCCTTTTCGGCCTGGGCCTTGTTCTCGGCGTTGCGGGCCTCGATCTGGGCGCGCTGGGCGTCGAAGATCTTCTGGTTGGCTTCGGTGGCGCGCAGCGCCTTCTGGTTCGGCAGCAGGAAGTTACGGGCGAAGCCGTCCTTCACCTGGACCGTGTCGCCGATGCCGCCGAGGCGGTCGACGCGTTCGAGCAGAATGACTTTCATCGGTGCTGCTCCTTACTTCACGACGTAGGGCAGCAGCGCCAGGAAGCGGGCGCGCTTGATGGCGCGGGCCAGTTCCCGTTGCTTGATCTGCGAAACGGCGGTGATGCGCGACGGCACGATCTTGCCGCGCTCGGAGATGTAGCGCTGCAGGAGCTTGACGTCCTTGTAGTCGATCTTCGGCGCGTTGGCGCCCGAGAACGGGCACACCTTGCGGCGACGGAAGAACGGACGGCGGGCCGGGCCGGAGCCGGCCGCGGCGCCGGGGGTCGGGGTGTCGTTGGTAGCGTCGGTCATGATGATGCTCCTCAGACCAGATCTTCGTAGCCGCCGCGCGGGCCCGACGGACGGTCGCGCTCGCGCTCCCGCTCACGTTCCTTGCGCGCCAGGATCGGCGACAGTTCGAGGTCCAGCTCCTCGACGCGGACGGTCATGAAACGCAGGACGTCCTCGTTGATGGAGAGCTGACGCTCCATTTCCTTCACCGCGGCCGACGGCGCGTCGAGCGCCAGCAGGCTGTAGTGGCCCTTGCGATTCTTCTTGATGCGGTAGGTGAGGTTGCGAAGGCCCCAGTACTCGATCTTCGCGACCGAGCCGCCCTGCTCCTCGACCAAAGCCTTGAGCGTATCGTTCAAAGCCTCGGCCTGCTGCGCGGAGATGTCCTGCCGCGCAATGATAACGTGTTCGTAAAGCGCCATTTTCCTCTTCCATTGCGGAGGCGGCGCTTGTCCCGGCGGAAGGTCCGGGGAAGCGATGGTTCCGTTCGCGTCGGTCCGGCTGAATGCCGGGCCAGTTGGGATCCGCGAAGGACCGCCTTCCAGAGAGCGGGCGGACATACGGGAAACAGGCCCGGAAGGCAAGGGCGGGCAGGGGTTTTTCTCCCCGCCGGCGAAGTCGACGCCTAGGGCGTCAGCCGCCCGGCGGCGGCGTTCCAGCGCAGGCGCGCGCCGCAAGGCCGAGTGAGGTCCTCGTCTTCGTCGCCGCACTCGATGTCGGCCGGGATGACATAGAAGGCCGCGGGGGTGGAGGCGATGTCGACCCCGAAAGCCGCGCCCGGGGCGCTGTAAGCGTCGTGGAAGCGTCCCTCTGCGTCACCGACCAGGACGCTCATCGGGAGGGGATCGCCACCGCCCGGGCAGCGGTCGTAAGGGCCGCCCACGACCCAGTCGCGGCCGCCGTCCCCGTTCACGTCCGGGATGCGCGTCACGGTGAAGGTCTGCTCAACGGCGGCGGCGTCCGCTTCGGTCACATCCGGGCAAAGGCCCCGTGTCCGCGCCAGTGCGGCGCGCACCTCGGCAGGATAGTCCTTGCTGTCGTAATCATTGAGATCGACGGGGCCACCCCTTAGCCAGGTCTTGCCGTCCGTACTGGGGATAGGGACCCAGCCGATGTCCTCGCTCCATGTGTAGCTGCGCGCGCACGGCTGCACCCCGGCGCCGCCGCAGACCGAGCCGTGGAAGTCCAGGTCCAGGCGAGTGACGCCGTTCCTGCGGCTGAGGTCGAGCTGACGGACCAGGGTGTTGAAGACCCGCGAGAAGCCTCCGCCCGACTGGGAAGCCCAGAGCTCGACGACGCAGCCGCCCGTCCCGCAGAACAGCGAGGGGTTCGGCGCCTCGCCGTAATCGACCTGCCAGTCGCGCACGCCGTCACCGTTGAAATCCGCAATGCGGGTGAACATGGCCGGCCCCGGTACGCCCCACTGGTCGGGGCCCGGGTTGTCCGGATCACGCAAGCCGTCGTCGGCCGCAGCGTTCAGCACGGCGGCGGTAGAGTCCTGGATGGCCTTCGGCGGCGCGGCCGCCACGGCGGAGTGAGCGGCGGCGAGACTTGCGGCGAAGGCGAGGGCGGGCAGAAGACGGCGCATGGCTCCTCCAGGAACGACGCAAGCATGGGCAAGGGTGGGGTGGGGCCGCAAGGGGGCGCGAACCGGCGTTATCCGCAATTTCCGGTCGTCGGGCGGCGGGAGAGGTCAGGCTAGTCCAGCTTGCCGCCCCAACACGATTCCCCTAACCCTCCGCGCCGAACGATCCGGAGTGATGCGCGATGAGCCTTGCTTTCCTCTTCCCTGGCCAGGGCAGCCAGGCCGTCGGCATGGGCGCCGAGCTGGCGGACGCCTTCGTGGCGGCGAAGGAGGTGTTTCAGGAGGTAGACGACGCGCTCGGCCAGAAGCTGTTCCAGTTGATGCGCGAAGGCCCCGAGGCTGACCTGACCCTGACCGAGAACGCCCAGCCCGCCCTGATGGCTGTGTCGCTGGCGGTGGTGCGCACGCTGAAGGCCGAATTCGACGTGGACATCACCAAGGCCGCCTTCGTGGCCGGCCACTCGCTGGGTGAATACGCCGCCCTGGCCGCCGCCGAGGCCCTGACCCTGGCCGACACCGCGCGACTCCTGAAGCTGCGGGGCCAGGCGATGCAACGGGCCGTGCCGGTGGGGAAAGGCGCCATGGCCTCTCTGATCGGGCCCAAGACTGACCTGGCCCTGGCCGAGAAGGCCGCCGAGGCGGGGTCGGCCGCGGGTGTCTGCGTGGTGGCCAACGACAATAACAACGGCAACGTTGTCATCTCGGGCGACAAGGCCGCGGTCGACAAGGCCATCGAGGCGGCCAAGGCGCTGGGCGCGCGCGCCATTCCGCTGAACGTCTCGGCTCCCTTCCACTGCCCGCTGATGCAGCCCGCCGCCGACGAGATGGCGGAGGCCCTCGCCAAGGCCGAGATCGTCGCCCCGCGCACGCCGCTGGTCGCCAACGTCACGGCCCGCCCGACGCTGGACCCCGAGGAGATCCGCCGACTGCTGGTCGAACAGGTCACCGGCCGGGTGCGCTGGCGGGAGAGCATGGAGTGGATGGCCGCCGAGGGCGCCGTGACCCGCTTCGCCGAGGCCGGAGCCGGCAAGGTGCTGTCCGGCATGGCCAAGCGCATCGCGCCGGACGCCGAGGCGACGCCGCTGAATACGCCGAGCGACCTGGAGCAGTTCGTACGGAGCCTGGACTGATCTCCTTCTCCCCTGCGGGAGAGGGTGGCCGCGCGAGCGGCAGGATGAGGGGTGCAGGCGCCGAGGTTTGGCCGCTAGCGTTTCTCGACAGTGATTCACCGGGGCGTCGCGCCGACACCCCTCATCCGGTCTCTTCGAGACCACCTTCTCCCGCTGGGGAAGAAGGAAGGAGGCAGAGATGTTCGACCTGACTGGAAAGACCGCGCTCGTCACCGGGGCCACCGGAGGCCTGGGATCCTCGATCGCCAAGGCGCTGCACGCGCAGGGGGCGACGGTGGTGCTGTCGGGGACCCGGGAAGGCGTGCTGCAGGAGATGGCGGGGGAGTTGGGCGGGCGGGCCCATGCGGCGGCCTGCAACCTGTCCGACGCCGCGGCCGTCGATGGGCTGGTGGAGAAGGCCGAGGCGTTGGCCGGCGCCGGCCTCGACATCCTCGTCGCCAACGCCGGCATCACCAAGGACGGCCTCCTGATGCGGATGAAGGACGAGGACTGGGACGCCGTCATCAAGGTGAACCTGGAAAGCTATTTCCGCCTCAGCCGCGCGGCGCTGCGCGGGATGATGAAGCGCCGGGCCGGCCGCATCATCGGCGTCACCTCGGTGGTGGGGGTCACCGGCAACCCCGGCCAGACCAACTACGCCGCCTCCAAGGCCGGCATGATCGGGTTCTCCAAGTCGCTGGCCCAGGAAGTGGGCTCGCGCGGCGTGACCGTGAACTGCATCGCGCCCGGTTTCATCACCTCGCCCATGACCGACGTCCTGAACGAGCAGCAGCGCGAGACGATTCTGTCGAAGATTCCGGCGGGTCGGCTGGGAACAGGCGACGAGATCGCCGCGGCGGCGGTCTACCTGGCTTCCGACGAGGCCGCCTACGTGACGGGCCAGACCCTGCACGTGAATGGCGGCATGGCGATGATCTGAGGCTGAACCATGCCCAAGATATTATGCCGCTGTGGCCATCGCATTTGGCTAGGAGACATCCCTTGTCCACACTCGGGGACATTAGTTTCCGAGGCAAAGGTGCACGAGTTTGTGTCGCTCGTTGCGAAGGGCGCCGTCGGTGAAGATGCGTTCTTCGATTGGTTCCGCGAGAACGGTCGCGAAACCATCGAATGTCCGGAGTGCGAACGAATCTGGATCGCAATGTCCCCGGGAACGAATGGGCTTATCAGTTACAATCCGGAGACGCCGGAGTCTGACTACAAGCCGGAGTTCACATTCGATCCTTGACCGCCGCTCGGCTGAACCCTCACTTTTTCCCTCATCGTGACTATGTTACGCCCCAACATCGGGTCCTGAGCCTCCCTTAGGGCTTGCGAAAGCCGTCGCGGCGTGACACCGAACGGCGCGAGAGCCGCTTTTGCGGTGAGAACACAGAAGGCAGAGACGAATGTCCGATATCCTCGAGCGCGTACGCAAGATCGTGATCGACCACCTGGACGCCGACCCGGACAAGGTGACGGAAAAGGCCAGCTTCATCGACGATCTGGGCGCGGACAGCCTCGACAACGTCGAACTGGTCATGGCCTTCGAAGAGGAATTCGACATCGAGATTCCGGACGACGCGGCCGAGCACATCCAGACCGTCGGCGACGCTGTGAAGTTCATCAGCGAAAAGTCGGCCGGCTGAGCCAGGCTATGAATTGAGGTCGCGGCCGCTGCGCCGCTTCCCTGGCTCAGGGAGGCGGAGCCGGCCGCGAATTCTTTTTGGGGCAACGGAATAGCGTCATGCGTCGTGTCGTCGTCACCGGACTGGGACTGCTGACCCCGCTGGGGTGGGGCGTCGAAACAACCTGGAAGCGCCTGCTCGCGGGCGAATCGGGGGCAGGCAGGATCACCGCCTTCGACGCCACGGGCTTCGGCTGCGAGATCGCCTGCGAGGTGCCGACGGTGGACGGCCGCGGCGGCGGCGGACCGGACGTTCCGGGCTCCTTCGATCCGGAGAAGGTCGTGTCCTCCAAGGACCGGCGCCGGATGGACGACTTCATCATGTACGCCATCGCGGCGGCCGATGAGGCGCTGAACGACGCGGACTGGCATCCCGAAGAGGACGAGGACCGCTTCCGCACCGGCGTAATCATCGGCTCGGGCATCGGGGGGCTGGGCCCCATCGCCGAAACCGCCATCGAGATGCACGAGAAGGGCCCGCGCCGCGTCAGCCCGTTCTTCATTCCCTCGTCGCTGATCAACCTGGCCTCGGGCCAGGTTTCCATCCGCTACGGGCTGAAGGGTCCCAACCACTCGGTGGTCACCGCCTGCGCCACCGGCGCCCACGCCGTAGGCGACGCCTTCCGCATGATCCGCTACGGCGACGCCGACGTGATGGTGGCCGGCGGGGCCGAAAGCTCGGTGGTGCCGCTGGGCGTGGCCGGCTTCGTGGCCTGCCGCGCGCTGTCCACCGGCTTCAACGATCAACCGACCCGCGCCTCGCGGCCCTACGACAAGGACCGCGACGGTTTCGTGATGGGCGAGGGCGGGGCGATCCTGGTGCTGGAGGAATACGAGCACGCGAAGGCGCGCGGGGCCAAGATCTACGCCGAGGTCGTGGGCTACGGCCTGTCGGGCGACGCCTATCACATCACCGCACCGGCCTCGGACGGCGACGGCGGCTATCGCGCCATGCGCGCCTCGATCAAGGACGCTGGCATCCAGGCCTCGGACATCGACTACATCAACGCCCACGGCACCTCCACGCCGCTGGGCGACGAGATCGAGCTGGGGGCGGTGGAGCGCCTGCTGGGCAACGCCAAGTCCGGCGCGACCATGTCCTCCACCAAGAGCGCCGTGGGACACCTGCTGGGCGCCGCGGGCGCCATCGAGGCCGCCTTCTCCTGCCTGGCCATCCGCGACCAGATCGCGCCCCCCACCATCAATCTCGAAAATCCCTCGGTCGAGACCGAGATCGACCTGGTCCCGCACAAGGCCAAGCCGATGAAGATCGACTACGTCCTGTCCAACAGCTTCGGCTTCGGCGGGACCAACGCCTCCCTGGTCTTCAAGCGCATCGACGCCTGACATGGCCGCCGCCCAGCCCCCCAGCCAGAAACCGGCGCACACGATCGCCTTCCTGGCGGGGCTCTCGGCGACCCTGACGATCCTCTTGCTGTTCGCCCTCGGGGTGGCGGGCCTGACCCTGTACGGCCCCGGTCCGGCGCCCAACGGCGCGCGCGACACGGTGGTGGTGCTGAGGCCCGGCTCAGGCGTGTCGGAAATCGCCCTGACCCTGAAGCAGGCCGGCGTGATCCGCTCGACCAAGGCCTTCCGCATCGCCGCCCAGGTGACCGGCGCAGACCGCTCGCTGCGGGCGGGGGAATACCAGTTCCCGGCGCGCGCCTCCCTGAGCGCGATCCTGGGCAAGATGAAGAACGGCGAGGTGGTCCGCCACTTCGTCACCATTCCCGAAGGCCGCACCTCGGCCATGGCCGTGCGCATCCTGATGGCCCAGAGGGATCTGACCGGGACGGTGACGGTTCCGCCCGAGGGCTCCATCCTGCCCGAGACCTATGAGTTCACCCGCGGCGAGACCCGCGCGGCGGTGCTGCAGCGGATGATCGACGCCCGCGACAAGGTGCTGAAGGAGCTGTGGGCGACGCGAGAGCAGGGCCTGCCCTTCGACACCCCGGAGGAAGCCATCAACCTGGCGGCCATCGTGGAGAAGGAGACCCGCCTGGCCGCCGAGCGGCCGCGGGTCGCCGCGGTCTACATCAATCGCCTGCGCGCGGGCGTGCCCCTCGCCGCCGATCCGACCATCATCTACGGCATCTCGCGGGGCGAACCCCTGGGCCGGGGCATCCGCCAGTCCGAACTGGACTCCGACAGTCCCTGGAACAGCTACCGCCATGCGGGCCTGCCGCCCGGACCGATCGCCAACCCCGGCAAGGCTTCGATCGCCGCGGTCCTGCGCCCCGCCCACACCCGCGAACTCTACTTCGTGGCCAACGGAACGGGCGGCCACTCCTTCGCGGTCACCGCCGCCGAGCACGAGCGCAACGTGCTGCACTGGCGCGAGGTCGAGGCCGCCCAGAAGGCGCGTCAGCGGCCGGACGCGTGAGGATCCGCGCATGAGCCTGTCCGGGATGACCGGTTTCGCCCGCATCGAGGGCTCGCAGGGGGACTGGAGCTGGGCCGTCGAGGCGCGCTCGGTCAACGGCCGCAACCTCGAGACCCGGGTGCGCGCGCCCAACGGGTTCGACAGCCTGGAGCGCACCGCGCGCGAGGGCGCCCAGGCCCGCTTCGCCCGTGGCCAGCTGACCGTGAACGTGCAGGCGAAGAAGGCCGAGACGGTCGCGGCGGTGCGCGTGAACCAGGAGCTGCTGAACCGCTATCTCGAGCTCAGCCGCGCCCAGGTCGCGGCCGGGAACGCCACGCCCCCCAGCGCCGACGGCCTGCTGGCCCTGCGCGGGGTCCTGGAGGCGGTGGAGGACGACGAGGACGCCGACGCGCGCGCCGGGGTCGAGGCCGCCCTGGCCGCCGATATCGGCCATGCGCTCGACGCCCTGAAGACCGCCCGCCTCGCGGAAGGCGCAGCCCTGCTGCCGGTGCTGACAGCCCAGGTCGACCATATCGCCCAGCTGGTCGGCCGCGCCGAGGCGGAGGCCGGCCGGCAGACCGAGGCCATCAAGGAGCGCTTTTCCCGGCGCCTGAACGAACTCCTCGCCGACACCTCGGCGATGGACGAGCGCATCGTGCAGGAGGCCGCCGTGCTGGCCGTGAAGGCCGACGTGCGCGAGGAGCTGGACCGCCTGACGGCCCACATCGCCGCCGCCCGCACCCTGCTGGGAGCGGCCGGCGCCGGGCGAAGGCTGGACTTCCTGGCGCAGGAGTTCATGCGCGAGGCCAACACGCTTTGTTCCAAGTCGGCCACCACGGCCTTGACCGCGGTCGGTCTGGAGCTGAAAGCGGTCATCGAACAACTCCGCGAACAGATTCAGAATGTCGAATAACCGCACCCCCCGGCGGGGCGTCCTGCTCATCGTCTCCAGCCCTTCGGGCGCGGGCAAGACGTCGCTGTGCCGCCGCCTGATGGCCGACCACCCGGAGCTCGTGCTGTCGGTCTCGGCCACGACCCGCGGCATCCGGCCGGGCGAGGTCGCCGATCGCGATTACCGCTTCGTCTCGGACGATGAATTCGACCGCATGATCGCCGCAGACGAGTTCATGGAGTGGGCGGACGTGCACGGCAATCGGTACGGCTCGCCCAAGGCTCCGATCTACGACGCCCTCAAATCCGGCCACGACGTGCTGTTCGACATCGATTGGCAGGGCGCGCGCGACATCGCCGTGAAGGCGCCCGATGACGCGGTGCGGGTGTTCATCCTGCCGCCCAGCCTGGCCGAGCTGAAACGCCGGCTGGTGACCCGTTCGCAGGACGCCGACGACATCATCGAGCGGCGCGTGGGCAACGCCAAGGACGAGATCGCCCACGCCGGCGACTTCGACTACATCTTCGTCAACGACGACTTCGACCGCTCCTACGCCGAATTGGCCCACATCTATCACGCCGAGCGGTCCCGACGGCGCCGCAACACCTGGGTCGAGGCCTACCGCCAGAGCCTGCTTGACGAAGAAATCTAGGACCGCTTCCTGCTCACTTCAGAGCCTCGCGGAAGAAGCGGACCAGTTCGCGGTTGAACGCGACGTGGAAAGCGACGCGGTCGAACCCGGGCGCGGAACCGCAGAGGGCGGGCTCCAGTGGGACCAGCTCGGCCGGACAGGGCGTCAGGAAATCCATGTGACGCGCGCCCGCCGCCACGTGCATCTCGGCCTGGGGCAGGCGGCGCTGGATCGGTTCGACGTGGTGGGGTGAGACCAGAATCTCGTCGTCCGCGGCGCGCCACAGCTGCACCGGGATATGGATCGTGGACAGGCTGTCGTCGGTGAAGGCGTAGCCGAAACCCGGCGCGGCCGCAGCGATGGCGCGAATCCGCCCGTCGCGGGTCCAGGGCCGCCAACTCCCCGTGGCTGGCGGCGAGGCCGCCAGGAGGCGGCACTCGAAGGCTTCGGGCAGGGTCGCGCAGTGGGCCTTCACCGCACCGTAGTCGGCCATGCCGCCGGCGGCCGCCACGACCGTGAATCCGCCGGCAGAGAAGCCGAACGCACCGATGCGGTTCGCGTCGATGCGGGCGTGCTCGGGCCAGGCGCCCAGCAGGTAGTCGAGCAGGGCGCTGAGCTGGCGCGGCCGGGCGGGCAGGTCGGTGGAACGGGACTGGTCGGCGTAGTTGTCGTGCGGATGGGTCAGGGCCACCGCGATGAAGCCCGCCTGGGCCAGGGCGGCGGCGGTGTCGGCATGCCCGAGCATCGAGCCCCCATTACCGTGGGAAATGACGATCAGCGGCAGGTGGTCGCCGAGGATGGGGGCGTTGACGGCGAGGTTCTGCTGCACAGGCCCGAGCCTCAGAGGGACCTCCGGCGTGTCGGCCGGATACCAGACGGCGGCCTGCATCGTTCCGCCGTCGGGGTCGGGCGCGCCGAGCTGGCGAAAGCCGATCGAGGCGTCGGCGGGGGTTGCGATCTGTAGGGTCGCGAGGGCGGCGAGCCCGGCCATGAGGACGCGAAGCGTAGGCATGCGGTGGTTTCTCCCGTGTCGAGGCGTCCTGTCTGGGGACCGCCTTGGCCTCGCGCCAGCGCGCCTTCGTGAACGGGCGAACGGGTTCGCGGCCCGGCGAACGGGTGGCCCCGGGCGCAAGCGGGGCTATAGAGGGGCGATGACCGCGGCGGAGCCCGACTTCGATTCTCCACGCGCCTGGGCGCTCGACCTGGGCTTCAGCCTGGCGTTCGGCCTGGCCTTCGGCGTGCTGGGACCATTCGGCAGCTTCTTCAATGGCGGCCTGGCGGTCCGCATCGCCCAGTGGACGTTGAGCTCACTGGCCATCGTCATCGTCTACGGCGCCGCGTTGCGGGCGGTCCGGCCCCTGGCTCGCCGCCACCGCATCCCGGCCACGGCCTGGATCCCGGCCACCATCCTGCTGGCCGCCATTCCGCTGTCGATCGTAAGCCGCATGGCGACCATCGCGGTCTGGCCGTTGATCGCCCGCATCGGCTGGCTGGAATGGTACGGTCAGGCGCTCATCGTCAGCCTGCCGGCGACTGCGGCCTACATCTTCCTGCGGCTGCGCCTGACGCGCGCGGACGCGACGGGGTTGCTCCCGCCGGCGGACTCCGTGCCGCCCGACGATGGGCCGGAGGCGGCGCCCGATGGGCCGACGTTCCTGCGCCGACTGCCGCACCGGCTGGGACGCGACCTGCTCTGCCTGGTGATGGAAGATCACTATGTCCGGGCCCATACGCCGCTCGGCTCGGAACTGCTGTTGCTGCCGATGCGCCAGGCCGTGGCCGAACTCGAAGGCGTCGACGGCATGCAGGTGCACCGCTCCTGGTGGGTGGCGCGTAATGCGGTGACGGCGCCGGTCGAGGACGGCCGGAACCTGCGTCTGCGCCTGCGTAATGGTCTCGAGGCGCCGGTGGCGCGCAGCAGCGTGGCGCGGCTGCGGGAAGCGGGCTGGATCTAGTCGGCGCCGGAGGCGGCGGCCAACCGGAGAAAGCCCGGCAGGTCGATCACCTCGGCCCGCGCGTTGGGGTCGACGCCGGCCTGCGCGCATAGCGCCTCGCCCCCCAGCGCCTTGAGACTGGAGCGCAACATCTTGCGGCGCTGACCGAAGGCTGCGGCTGTCACCCGCTCCAGGGCGGCGAGGATGTCGGCGGACGGACGATCGGCCCGGGGTTCGAGCCGCACCACCGCGCTGGCGACCTTGGGCGGCGGGGTGAAGGCGCGGGCCGGCAGGTCCATGACCACGCGGGCGGTGCAGACGGCCTGGGCGATGATGCCGAGGCGGCCGTAGGCGCTGGAGCCGGGCCGGGCGGCCACCCGGTCGGCCACTTCCTTCTGGAACATCAGGGCCATGCCGTGGGGCGTCCAAGGGCCGGTCAGCCACTTGATGAGCAGGGGCGTGCCGACGTTGTAGGGCAGGTTCGAGACGAGGCGCCCCGGAGCGCCGTCCGCGTGCTGGGCCAGCAGGGCGGTCTCGTCGACCTCGAGCGCGTCGCCCTCGACCACCACGAGCTTTCCGCCGGCGGCCTCGCGCAGCTCCTCGAGCAGGGGAAGGAAGCGGGCGTCCTTCTCGACGACGATGACCCGCGAGGCGTCGGTTTCCAGCAGGGCGCGGGTCAGGCCGCCCGGGCCCGGGCCGACCTCGATGACGGCGCAGCCCTCGAAGGGACCGGCGAGGCGCGCGATCTTGCGGGTGACATTGAGGTCCAATAGGAAGTGCTGGCCGAACGCCTTCTTCGCCATCAGGCCATGCGCGTCGAGGGTCTCGCGCAGAGGCGGCAACTGGTCGAGGGTCACGACGCCCGGGCCCTGCGCTCCGCCAGCTCGGCGGCCAGCCGGATGGCGTGGATCAGGCTGTCGGCCCGCGCGATCCCTTGCCCGGCGATGTCGAAACCGGCTCCATGGTCGGGCGAGGTGCGCACGATCGGCAGGCCAAGGGTGACGTTTACCCCACCCCAGAAGTCGAGGGTCTTCACCGGGATCAGCGCCTGGTCGTGGTAGAGGCAGACGACGGCGTCGAAGGTCTGGCGAGCGGCCTCGTGGAACAGGGTGTCGGCCGGCCGGGGGTCGCTGATGTCGATGCCTTCGCCGCGGAGCAGCGCGACGGCGGGGGCCAGCACCTCGATCTCCTCGCGCCCGATGGTCCCGCTTTCGCCGGCGTGCGGGTTCAGTCCGGCCAGGGCCAGCCGGGGGTGCTCGACGCCGAAGTCGCGCTTCAGCGCCGCGGCGGTCACCCGGGCGGTGTGCATGACGTTCTTGACGGAGACGGCGGCCGGAACCTGGACGAGGGGGGTGTGGATGGTGACCAGGACGGTGCGCAGGTCCCGGGCGGTCAGCATCATCACCGGGCCGCGCGGACCGACGTGCGGCGCGTCCGCGGTGAGCTCGGCCAGGAACTCGGTGTGGCCCGGGAAGGCGAAGCCCGCTTCGTACAGGGGCGCCTTGGCTATGGGGGCGGTCACGACGCCCGAGGCCTTGCCCTGCAGCGCCAGATCCGCCGCCTGGGCGATCCAGCGCACGATGGACGCCGCGCGCGTGTCGGCAGCCGCGCCGGGGAGCAGCTGACGTTCATCCGGCGTATCAAGGACCGGCAACACATGTCGGAAAAGACTGGACGCTTCGCCGGGGTCCTGCACGGTTTCCACGGTCGGTTCATCGCCGCCCAGGAAGGCGCTGCGCAGGCAGTCGGCGTCGCCGACGACGACGAAGTCGGGGCCGGTTTCGCGCAGGGCCTGCCAGGCCTTGACCACGATCTCCGGGCCGACGCCGCGTGGATCCCCCAGCGTCAGCGCGAGGGGGGCGGGCCGGCTCACCGATACTCGATCGTCGCCGAGTTGCGCAGGTCGCGCAGGTACCGCTTGGCCAGCATGGTCAGCTGCTGGCCGAACAGGCGGCTGCCGATCTGGTCGCGGGTGGGCACGCCGGCGGCGGCGGTGCGCTTGGCGCAGACCGCCAGCAGATGGACGCCGACGCGGGTGCGCACGGGCTGGCTGACCTGGCCGGCGTCGAGGCCGGCGACGGCGGACTGGAATTCGGGCGCCAGGGCGGTCACCTCCTGCTCGCCCAGCTCGGACGACAACAGGTGGGCGGCTTCGGCCTCGCGGCCGATGGATTCGCAGTTGATCTTGGGGGCCAGTGCGGTGAGCTGGGCGGCCGCGGCGTCGACGTCGGTCTGGGGCGCATCGGCGGGCACGCGCACCGCGACCTGCTTGAGGGTGATCATCTCCGCGCCGCCGCCCTCGCGCTTTTCACGCAGGTAGACGATCCAGACGCCGTCGCGGGTCGGGATCGGCCGGGACAGCTGACCGGGATCCATGTTCTGCAGGGCGACCAGAACCTCGGGCTCCACGTCGTCGGCCATGACCCAGCCCCCGTCGCCGCCGTTCGAGGCGGACGCGGCGTTGGAGAACTGGCGGGCGACCGCCTGGAAGGGCGCCCCGCGCACCAGCTGTTCGACCAGCTGGTTGGCGCCGTTCATGGCTTCGTCCATGCCGCCCACCTGGGCCGCGTCGAGATAGACCTCGCCGATCAGGTACTGCGGCTTGGTGGCGGCCGCCTCCATGCGCGCGAGCGCGGCGTCGATCTGGTCCTCGCCGATGCGGGCGCGGTTGCGGAACTTCTCGCCGACCAGGATGCGCCAGCCCAGCTGGGCGCGGATCTGGGCCCGCAGGGTCTCGTGGCTGACGCCGGCGCGGTCCAGAACGGCGTAAAGGGCCTCGGCCGTCGAGTTGTTCGACTGGGCGATGCCGGCGATTTCCTCGTCGACCTGGCTGTCGGGGATGTTCACCTGGTAGCGCTTCAACTCCTGCATCTGCAGGCGCTCGTCCACCAGGCTGCGAAGGGCCTGCTGCTGAATCTGGGGCAGGTTCTGCTCGGTCACCCGCACGCCCGAGGTGGCGATGATCAGCGTCATGCGCTGGCGCAGGTCGTAGGAGGTGATGATCTCGTCGTTGACGACCGCGGCCACGCCTTCGCCGAGCGGGCGCTCCGACTGCGCGATGGCGGCCGGGGCCGCGATCGTGACGGCCGTCGCCATCGCCGCGAGCGAGCAGGCCGCCGCCAGAAACATTCGACGCATTGTTGGTCTTTGTCCTCTCATGGCCACGGGTCCGGCGCTTTTGCGTTCGCGGTCACCGGCGGTCATCGTTTCGATATCCTGTATCGCCAAGTGTGGCGAGGTTTAGGCGGAAGAACACCGACTCGGAAGGCCTCAGCTCGCCCACGCGGGTCTCGTTGCGCTCATAGACCACCTCGAGCCGCAGGCATTCGTCCTGGTAGACGAGGCCGAGTTCGGAGCGCCGCCACTTCTGGTCCTCGAAGTCGTAGTGACCGCGGAAGGTGACGCCCCAGTTGTCGGTGACGAAAAGCTCGCCGCCGCTCTCGACCTCTTCCCGGCGCGGCCGGGTCAGGTCGAAGGCGTCGCGGTCGTCGACGACGTAGCGCACATAGCCCTTGGTGCGCGACGTGGTCCAGTCGATGGCGGCCTCGCCGTGACGCACGTCGCCGTTGTCGTCGATGCGGGCCCGGGTCCATGCGTTGATGCCGGGGACGGGGGTGAAGGAGGCGGCCACGACCCAGTCGGAGGAGACCTGGCGGAAGCCGGTCTCGGGCGGGAAGGCGCGCTCCTCGTCGGTGCGGAAGGTGCGGCCGAGGAACAGACGGGCCTCGCGGTCGCCGTTGTCGCCCCAGGTCCATTTGGCCTGACCGCCGACGGTGGCGCGCGCGCCGCCCTCATACAGGTCGAAGCCGGGGAAGCGGTCGGCGCGGAAGATGTTGGTTTCGTCGACCTCGAGGACCAGGCTGTCCTCGTTGGGGATGACCGGATCGATGTCGCTGCGGGGCGAGACGGCCACCTGGGCCATGGGCTCGATCACCACCGTGGTGTCGCCGAAGCGGCGGAACAGCGGATAGCGGACGTCCAGACCGCCGGTGATGTTGCCGCGCGAGAGCGAGTCGTCGCCGACGCCCGGCACGTCCGACAGCGAATAGGCGTCCGCACGGGCGGTCAGGAAGGGCTCCAGTCGAACGCCGCCGGCGGTGGTGAAGGCGCGACGCCAGTCGACCTCGCCGGAGACGCGGCGGCTGTCCACGCCCTCGACCCGGGGGAGGAACGGATTGAGGAATTCCTCCTCGCGCTCCAGGGCCACGGCCGAGCCGTAGACGCGCAGGCGTCCGCCGGCGAAGCTCTGTCCGGGCTCCCAGCGCAACTCGACCACCGGGGCCACCAGCGGCAGGGCGTCGTCATCCTCGGCCACCCGCACGCTGGCGTTCAGCGGATCGGTGACGAAGCGCAGGCTCTGGAAGTGCAGCAGGGCCGCCGAGAAATACATGCGGTCGGTCTGGTGGGTGACGTAGACCTGACTGAGCAGGCGGCGACTGTCGTTCAGGAACAGGCCGCGCTGCTGGTAGACGCCCGAGACCGAGTAGCGATCGAAGAATGTGTCGTCCGACGCGTACTCGAGCGCGAAGCCCCAGCGCCATTCCGGATTGATGGCGAACCGTCCGTCGGCCAGGGCGTAGCCGCGCGAGGCTTCGTCGTCGAACTTGTTGCCGTGGTTGTCGAAGTCCTGCTCGTAGGTGTAGCCGAAGCGGCCCTGCAGTTCGCCAGACCAGAAGCGGCGGCGGTACTCCAGGTTCAGCAGGGGATTGACCTGGGTGTTGATCTGCGGAGCGATGGTGAGATCTTCGCTGGGCGAACGGACCCAGAGGTAGGGCTGCGTCCAGCTGAGGCCTCGGGCCTTGTCCACCTCGACCATGGGCATCAGGAAGCCCGACGCGGCTTCGGCGGTAGGATCCGGGTGCCAGAACACCGGAGCGTAGAGCACCGGCACGCCGAACAGGCGCACCACCGCGCTGCGGTAGTAGACCACCCGCGCGGCCCGGTCCTGCACCACCTTGTCGGCGACGATGTCGAAGCTGGGGGTCTTGGGCTTGCCGTCGGCCGTGCAGATGTCGCACGGCGTGAAGATGGCGCGATTCAGCTCGTTGACGTTCTCGGAGCGGCGCACGGCCGAGGCGGCGGCGACCTTGTAGTTGTTGTCCAGCCGGGCGGCGAAGCCGGTGGCGACCCCGGCTCGCAGGTCCTCGTCGAGGGCGATCTCGTCGGCGTACTGGACGGTGCCGTCGGCGTTGATGATCTGGGCGTGGCCCCGGGCGGTCACCAGGCCGGTGTCCTGCTCGTAGGTGATCTCGTCGGCCCGAAGGGTGCGCCCGCGGTAGCGGCCCTGCACGTTGCCGCGGGCGGTGATGGTGTGCTTTTCGCGGTCTTCCCCGACCGTGTCGGCCTCCAGATAGAAGCCGTCGGCGCGCAGGCCGTCGGGACCGGGCGTGGAGGCGGTGGCGCGCGGCTGTCCCTCGGCGGGGGCGGAGCCGCCGGCCTCGCCCTCGGCAGCGAAGCGGGCGCCCGCGGGAGCCTCGTCAGGGGACCAGCGAACGGTCCAGTCTCGGGCTTCGGCGGCGTGCGAGAAGGACAGGCCCAGCACCCCCGCCAGGGACGCCAGCAGGGCGCGCGGAGACGCCAGGCCGGAAGCCTTTCCCATCCCACTCGCGTGCGGCGCGTGCGCGTCGCTCATGCCCTACCCTGAAAACCTTTGCCGGACGGTGATTCTGCTTCGCCCGGCCTCAACCGTCTTCCGTATAGGTGAGCAAGGTAAAAGCCGAAAGTAGGGCGAGCAGCGGCGGGGTCCATCCGGCCAGGAAAGGCGGAATGATTTCGGCCTTGCCCAGCGCCGCCGTGAGCTCGTTGAAGAAGAAGAACACGAAGCCCAGCGCGACGCCCGAGGTGGCCAGCACCGCCAGACCGCCCAGGCGCATCAGCCGCAAGGAGAAGGCCGCGCCCAGCACCGACATCGCCGCGAACAGCATTGGCGTCGCAAGAAGTTGCTGGAATCTCAGTCGGTAAGCAGTGGCGGTGAAACCAGCACTTTCAATGCGCTGGATGGCCCCCGGCAGCGCCCAGAAGGGCACCGCAGTCGGCTCGGCGAACTTCTCGTAGGCCGTGGCGGGGTCCAGGTTGGAGGGAATGGACAGGGTCCGGTAACGCACGGCCTGCTGGCCGGGGCCGGCCTCGCGCGCGTTGGAGAGCTGCCAGAAGCCCCGCTTCAAAACTGCGACATCGGCCTCGATGCGCCGGGAGAATTCGAGGCGGCCCTGGGAATCGGCGGTGTAGACGAACATCGACACGTCCTGCAGGCGGTCGCCGGGCCGGATGCGCGAGCGGGCGTGGATGACCACCTGGGTGCGCCCGTCGCCCTGGCGCAGCCAGGTGTCGCGCGGTGCGGCCACGCCGGGCTTGGCGTCGAGGCGGGCGGCGGCGACGTCGTACTGTCCGTCCAGCCAGGAGGCCACCGGCGACAGGGCGAAGATGGCCAGCAGGCCCACGACGAAGGCGGCCCCGGCGGCAGGGAAGATGAAGCGCCAGGCCGACACCCCCGCCGCCCGCATGGCCACGAGTTCGCTGCGCCGGTTGAGGTTCACGTAGGCGGCCAGCACGCCGAACAGAAAGGCGAAGGGGAACAGCAGCAGCACCAGGTTGGGCGAGCGCAGCAGCGTCAGGCCCAGGGTCTCGATGACCCCGACGTCGGTCCCGGCGGTGGTGTTGCGGCTGATTTCGACGAAGTCGATGAGCATGACCACGGCGGTGATGATGGCCAGGGCGGCGGCGACCGCGAACAGGGTGCGCAGCAGGACGTAGCGCTCGATTCGGGTCAGGCTGAGGCGCAGCAGGGCCAGGCCGCCGGGGCGGCTGGAGCGGGCGTTGCTCATGCGGCGGCTCCTGCCAGGCGCGTGCGCCGGGCCTTGCCGGCGCCGGCGGTCGGCAGCTCGAGCTTCTGGCGCAGCAAAATCTGGAAACACAGCAGGGCCGGGACGATGGGAACCAGGTACTGCAGGACGTTCAGCCAGCCGGCTTCGGCGGCGAGAGGCTCGACGCCGAAGCCCAGCACCCGGATGACCACCGCCAGCACGGCCGCGCGCGCGATGCGCGGGCCGTAGCCGAGGCGCGAGAAGGCTCCGCCCATCACCGCCCAAAGCGCCAGGGCCATGCAGGTGATCGGATACAGGGAGGAGGCGATGCGGGAATTGGCCTCGGCGTAGAAGTCGAGCTGGTCCTTGCGCTCCCGGCGGATGGTCAGGTTGGGCGCCACCAGCTCGTGCAGCCAGCGATCCGACTTCTTCATGCGAAAGGCACTATCTCCCGTAAGGAACGGTGACAAGTCAAAGACATAATCGTCAAAGCTAAGGTAGTTTAGCACCCCGTTCTTGCCGAATTCCTGGCTCGAGCCTCGGCGCATGACCAGGGTCGGCGTCCCGTCGTTGGTCACGATCCGGCCCTCCTGGGCGGTATAGGCGGTCGCGCCGCGGGGCTGCTGGATGTGGATGAAGACGTTCTTGAGCAGACCGTTCTGCTCGATGCGCTGGACGTAGACCGTGAGGTTGGAGCCCGCCTGAACGAACTGGCCCTCCTTGACGAATACCGCCGCCGCCTGGGTGCGTGCGCGGTAGAGCTCCTCGTGCATGGCGCGGTAGAGCACCGGCTGGAGCCAGAGGTTCAGGAACAACGCGAGCAGGGACAGCAGCGCCGCCAGCCGGATGGCGGGCGAGAAGAGGCGCCAGCGCGTCATTCCGCCCGCCTGGCAGACCACCAGTTCGTTGTCCTGCTGGAGACGGTTGAGGGCGATCAGCCCGCCGACGAACACCGCCACCGGCAGGATCATCGAGAGCAGGCGGGGCAGGGCGAACAGCGTCACCTTCACCAGCACCCAGGCCGACTGTCCGCGCTCGACGATGACGTCGAGGGTCGAGAGGCTCTGGCTCAGCATGGCGACGGCCGTCAGCGCCGCGATCGCCCAGGCGATCGGCACGAGCAGTTGGCGGAACAGGTAGCGCTCGACGAAGGTCATTAAATCTTGGAGAGGCTCGGCCCGCCTAGTTGGACCGGTGGGGGCGGGGATGTATTACACGCCCGAATCCCGGGGCGAAAGCCGCTGCGGACCTTGATATTTCCCCGCCCCGGCGGCGGGTTTCTGGAGTTTTCTAATGAACATCGAGTTCGTCGGCTCGCCGGCTCCCCAGGCGGCCATCGCGGTTCTCGTCTTCGACGGCGAAAAGCCGGCCGGACCGGCCGGCCGCTGGGACCAGGCGGCAGGCGGCGCCCTCAGCCGCGCCATGGGCGCCGGGCGATTCACGGGCGGCAAGGGCCAGAGCCTGGTGCTAACCGCGCCGGCCGGCCTCGAGGCCACGCACCTAGTCGCGATCGGGGGCGGGAAGCAGGACGGCTTCGACGACCTCGCGCTGGAGAACGCAGCCGGATCGGCCTACGCCGCGGTGAAGGGCTCGGGAAGCCGGACTCTGGCGATCGACGTATCGGACCTCTCCGCCGCCCAGGCCGCGCGCGCGGCCTTCGCCGTTCGCCTCGGCGCCTACCGCTTCGACAAGTACCGCACGACCGAGAAGCCGGAGGCCAAGCCGTCGGTGACGACGGTGCAGATCGTCGCCGCCGATCCCGCAGCGGCCCAGGCGGCCTTCTCTCCGCTGAACGCCATCGCCGATGCGGTCTATTTCGCCCGCGACCTGGTCAGCGAGCCCTCGAATGTTCTGTACCCGGAAGAATACGCGCGACGCGTGAAGGCGCTGGAGGCGCTGGGCCTCAAGGTCGAGATCCTCGGCGAGGCCGAGATGGCCAAGCTGGGCATGAACACCCTGCTGTGCGTCGGCCAGGGCTCGCGCCGCGAGAGCCAGACCGTGATCATGCGCTGGGAGGGCGATCCGGCCTCCAAGGACGCGCCGGTGGCCTTCATCGGCAAGGGCGTCACCTTCGATACCGGCGGCATCTCCATCAAGCCGGCCGAGGGCATGGAGGACATGAAGTTCGACATGGGCGGTTCGGCCGCCGTGGTCGGGCTGATGCACGCGTTGGCCGGCCGCAAGGCCAAGGTCAATGCGGTGGGCCTGATCGGGCTGGTCGAGAACATGCCGGACGGCGCTGCCATCAAGCCCGGCGACGTGGTGACCTCGCTTTCGGGCCAGACCGTAGAGGTGATCAATACCGACGCGGAGGGCCGGCTCGTGTTGGCCGACGTGCTCTGGTACGCCCAGGACCGCTTCAAGCCGCGGCTGATGGTAGACCTCGCCACCCTGACCGGCGCGATGATCATCGCCCTGGGCCACGACTACGCGGGGTGCTTCTCGAACGACGACACCCTGTCCGACCAGCTGATCGCCGCGTCCAAGGGCGTGGGCGAGCACCTCTGGCGCATGCCGCTGACGCCGCTCTACGAAAAGCAGATCGAGAGCGAGATCGCCGACATGAAGAACACCGGCGGCCGACCGGGCGGATCGATCACCGCGGCGCTGTTCCTGCAGAAGTTCGTGAACGGCGTGCCCTGGGCTCACCTCGACATCGCCCCCACGGCCTGGCGCAAGAACACCACCAATCCGGTCGCGCCGCAGGGCGCCTCGGGCTACGGCGTGCGCCTGCTCGACCGCTTCGTGGCCGAGAACTTCGAGTCCTGATGAGCGGCGGTCCCTGCGAGGTCTGGTTCTATCACCTGGAACAGGCCTCGCTGGACCGCGTCCTGCCTGAGCTGCTGGAAAAGACCATCGCGCGCGGCTGGCGGGCGATCGTCCGCGCCGCCTCCCCCGATCGCATCGAGCATCTGGACGGCTGGTTGTGGTCCTGGAAGGACGACAGCTTCCTGCCCCATGCGCCCGCCGGCGAGGGCGACGAGGCGCGCCAGCCCATTCTTTTGACGACGGAAATGGGAAACCCGAACGGCGCTCAGGCGCTGTTTGTCGTGGACGGCGCCGAATGCGGTCCGCTTGACGGGTTTGAACGATGCATCCTGCTGTTCGACGGCCGGGACGAGGACGCGCTGAACGAGGCGCGGCGGCGCTGGAAGGCGTTCACCGCCCTTGGGTCGCCCGTCTCATACTGGCGGCAGACCGAGCGCGGAGGCTGGGAGAAAAAAGCCTGAGCGCCTGCCCGCGCTGCGTCATCGCCAGCGCGGTCCTGCTGGGCGCCTGCGCTTCGAACCAGGCGAGTCAAAGGGCGGCGACCGATACCTACGTCGTGCCGGACGTTCCGGCCCGCGGCTACGTTTCCGCCGCGCCGGCGCCCCTGGCGGCTCCCGACGCCTGCGGCGCGAACTCCATGGCCTGGCTGGTGGGTCGTCCGCGCACGGAGATTCCCGTTGGGGCGGACCTGTCCAACCGATGGGTCCAGTCGACGGCCGCGCCCCGGCCGCCGGGACGGGCGCCCAATCGCCTGACGATCCTGTACGATCCCGCGAACGGCGTGGTGACCCACGTCCAGTGTGGCTGAGGAACTCATGAAGCGTCTGCTGATCGCCGCCGGCCTGGCCCTGACCGCCTGCAGCTCCATGTCGGCCGGAGCGCCGCAGGGTCCCTCCGCCGGCGCCGACCAGTGCGGCGCGTCGCGGTACCAGGCCTATGTGGGCCGAACGCTGGGCCAGCTTCCGCCGAAGCCCGCGGGCGCGATCTGGCGCACCGCCTGCACGCAGTGCGCGGTGACCATGGACTTCAATCCCGCCCGCATGAACGTGTTCTTCGACCAGCAGAGCGAAGTGATCCGAGAAGTCCGCTGCGGCTAGCAAGGGTCATCGCAGGGTGACGCGGGACGCCGGCCGTCGTAGGCCTTGAGGCCCGTTCAACGAGGCTCCTCCCATGACCCCGCCCCGCATCCTGCTCCTCGCCGGTTCATTGCGCACCGGCTCCTTCAACCGCCGGCTCGCCGAGGCCGCCGAGCGCTGCATCGCCGCCGCGGGCGGGGACGTGGAGCACATCACGCTGCGCGATTATCCGCTGCCGATCTACGACGCAGACCTGGAGGAAGAGGAGGGTGTTCCGGAGACAGGGCGACGCCTGCACGCCCGTTTCGCCGAGGCCCAGGGCGTGTTCATCGCGAGCCCCGAGTACAACGCAGGCACGCCGCCGATCCTGAAGAACGCCATCGACTGGGTCAGCCGGGTGCGGGATCAGGGCGGCCAGGACGCCGCCTTCGTCCGACCGGTCTTCGCCATCGCCTCGGCCTCGCCGGGCGGACTCGGGGGGTACCGGGGGCTGATGGCCCTGCGCCAGAGCCTGACCCTGCAACTGGGGGCGACCGTGATCCCGCAGATGGTCAGCGTCAGCCGCGCCCATGAGGCTTTCGAGGAGGACGGCTCACTCAAGGACGAACGCTCGGCCGGCTTCCTCCGCACCCTTTCGGCCAGGCTGGTCAAGCTGGCCTCAGCCATCGAGCCCTGGCGGGACTGACCCTCAGCCGGCCGTCGCGGCCTCGTATTCCTCCGCGGCGAGCATCCAGGCTTCCTCGGCCTGCCCCAGCTCCGCCTTGGCCTTGCCGTGGGCGGCGGACAGTTCGGCCATGTCGCGGGTCGAGAGGGCCGGATCAGCCAGCTTTTCCTCGATGCGTTTCATCTCCGCGCCGAGGGAAGCCATGCGCTTCTCCTGAGCCTCCACAGCCTTCTTCAGGTGCGCCACGGCGGCGCGGGCGTCCGCGGCGGCCTTTCGCGCGTCCTTGCCGCTGAGCGCGGGTCTGGCGGCTTCCGGCGGGGCGGAGGCGGCGCGGTCGGCCTTGCGGTCGGCCTTGGCGCGGTCCAGCACCAGCCTGGCGTAGTCGTCGAGGTCGCCGTCGAAGGGCCGGATGGTTCCGTCGGCCGTCAGCCAGAGCCGATCAGCCACGAGTTCCATGAGCGAGCGGTCGTGCGTGATGATCACCACGGCGCCTTCGTACTCGTTCAGCGCGTCCAGCAGGGCGCGCCGGCTGTCAATGTCCAGGTGGTTGGTGGGTTCGTCCAGGATCAGCAGGTGGGGCGCTTCCATCGCCACCATGTTGAGCAAGAGTCGGGCGCGTTCGCCGCCGGACAGGTCGATGGCCTTGGTCTCGGCCTTGGCGACCGTCATGCCGAAGTGACCGAGCCGGGCGCGCCGCTGGCTCTCGCTGGCGTCCGGCAGCGCGCGGCGCATCAGGTCGAGCGGCGTCTCCTGCGGGTCGAGCGCCTCGATCTGGTGCTGATGAAACCAGCCCACCTTCATCCGGCGATCCATCCAGAACTCGCCGTCCTTGTGCCTGAGCGCGCCCGCCAGCAGCTTGGCGAAGGTCGACTTGCCCGCGCCGTTGACGCCCAGCAGGCCGATCCGGTCGTCCACGTCCAGACGCAGGTTCATGTCGCGCAGGATGACCCGCTCGCCGTACCCGACGCTGGCCTGCTCCAGCCGCACCACGGGCGGAGCGAGCTGCTTCTCGGGCGAAGGCAGGACGATGGGCGCGACCCGCTCGTCCAGCACCTCGGGAATGGGCGGGAGCTTGGCCAGGCGCTTCAGTCGGGACTGCGCCTGGCGCGCCTTCGAGGCCTTGGCGCGGAAGCGATCGACAAAGGATTGCAGGTGCTCGCGTTCGGCTTCCTGCTTGGCCCGCCCGGCGGCCTGGAGCCGGAGCTTCTCGGCCCGCAGCCGTTCGAACTCGTCGTAACCCCCGGTGTAGAAGTCGAGCTTGCCGTTGTTCAGGTGGACGATCGAGTTGACCGAGTTGTTCAGAAGCTCTCGGTCGTGGCTGATCACCAGGGCGGCGTTGGGGTAGCGCTTGAGCCGGGCCTCCAGCCAGAGGGCGCCCTCCAGATCCAGGTAGTTGGTGGGTTCGTCGAGCAGCAGAAGGTCCGGTTCGGCCAGCAGCGCGCCGGCGAGGGTCGCCCGCATCCGCCAGCCGCCGGAGAAATCGCTCACCGGGCGGGTCAGGTCGGCGTTCGAGAACCCGAGACCCGATAGGATTTCGGCTGCGCGCGATGGAGCCCGCTCCGACCCGATGGCGTAGAGGTCGGCGTGGATCTCGGCCTGCCTCTCCGGAGGCGCGGTCTCAAGGGCGTCGAGCAACTTCTGGCGGCGCGTGTCGAGCCGCAGCACCGCGTCGATCAACAGGGTCGGAGAGGCGGCGACCTCCTGCTCGACCGTCGCCACCCGCCAGCCATTGGAGATAAGGATCTCACCGCCGTTGGGCTCGTGCTCGCCCAGGATCAGCTTGAAGAGCGTGGTCTTGCCCGCGCCATTGCGCCCCACCAGTCCCGCCTTCGTCCCGGCGGGCAGCACGACGCTGGCCCCGTCAAAGAAACGGCGCCCCCAGGCCGTGAAGGTGAGGTCGTTGATCTGAAGCATGAGGGCGGGGGACTTAGCCGCTAAATCGCCGGGGGAGAAGGGCCTGCCATGCCTCCTTCTCCCCTTGCGGAAGAAGGTGGTCGCGAGAGCGACCGGATGAGGGGTGCAGGCGTCACGTCTGCCACGGTCGCGCCGCCACCCCTCACCCGGCCCTTCGGGCCATCCTCTCCCACAAGGGGAGAGGGGCTAGATGGCGCCTTCCCACCGTCATACCGCATCGCTATAAGCCCGCGACCCCGACAACCCGTCGACTTCCCAAGCGTCCGAGAGACCTATGACCGAACGTACCTTCTCCATCATCAAGCCCGACGCCACCGAGCGGAACCTGACCGGCGCCATCAACGCCGTGATCGAGGCCTCGGGCCTGCGCATCGTGGCCCAGCGCCGCATCCGCATGTCGCGCGCCCAGGCCGAGCAGTTCTACGGCGTCCACAAGGAGCGCCCCTTCTTCGGCGAGCTGGTCGACTTCATGACCTCGGGCCCGGTGGTGGTTCAGGTGCTGGAGGGCGACAACGCCGTGGCCGCCTACCGCGACGTCATGGGCGCCACCAACCCGGACAACGCCGCCGACGGCACCATCCGCAAGCTCTTCGCCCGCAACGTCGGCGAGAACTCGGTGCACGGTTCGGACTCGGCCGAGAACGCCGCGATCGAGATCGCCCAGTTCTTCTCGGCGGACGATATCGTCGGCTAGGCGCTCTTTCGCGACCAACGACCTGAAGGCCGGGGCGCAAGCCCCGGCCTTTTTGCTAACCTTGGCCGGGGAGGACCTCTGATGCGACGACGCGAACTTCTGGCGCTGGGCGCCGCGACTCTAGCCGCAGGCGGCGCCTGGCGGGCCGCGCCCGAAACCGAGGGTGCTCCGATCGTGATCGGCCAGTCGCATCGCATCGACACCGGGGACGGCGCCCAGGTGGTCAATGTCTGGCTGCCGGCCAGCTACGCCGGGAGCGACCGCCGCTATCCGGTGCTCTACCTCCTGGACGGCGGCGTGGACGAGGATTTCCATCACATCAGCGGTCTGGCGAGGATCAGCGGCGAGTACGGCGTGACCCGCGAGTTCATGGTCGTGGGCATCGAGAGTGGTCCAAGGCGCCGCGCCCTCATGACCTTCCCGTCCGCCGATCCCGACGATCTGAAGGCCGTGCCGGTCAACGGCGGCGCGGCCGGCTTCCGGCGCCGGCTCATCGACGAGATCGCGCCGTGGGTGGAACACCGCTATCGCACAACGCCGGAACGCGCGCTGATGGGCGAAAGCCTGGCGGGCCTGTTCGTCGTGGAGACCCTGCTGCGCGAGCCGGGGGCCTTCCAGACCTACATCGCCATCGACCCCAGCTTGTGGTGGAACAAGGGCTCGCTGGTACGGGAGGCCGGGCTCCCGGGCTGGCGCCGGCAGGATCCGCCGCGGCGCGTCTACATCGCCATGTCCACCCAGGGGCCCCGCGAGGAAGGCGAGCGGCTGCGCAAGGGGCTCGAGGCCGCGACGGTTCTGGACTATCGACTGTCGGAGACCGAAACCCACGCGTCGATCTATCATCCGGCCGCCACCAGCGCCTTCCGGGCGGTGTTCGCCAACCCTCCCGCACCCTGAGAGCTTCGAACGATAGCGCCGTTCCGCCAAGCGCTGCTAAGCTGGCTCAGTTCGAGGGGAATGGTGATGACTCGTTTCGCCGTGGGTTTGCTCTTGTCGGCCGGACTGGGTTTCGCCGGCTGTTCGCAGGCGACGCCCGCCAAGAGCGAGACCACCGCTCCCGCGCCCGCCGCCGTGAGCGTGGGCGCGGCCGCCGTGACCGCCGCCGCGGCGCCCTCCGCCGACGCCGCCCGGATCTGGGCGGTGCGGCTCTACGATCGCTACAAGGACGACGCCTTCAGTCCCTTCAAGGAGGGGGCCAGGGTCTTTGACGCCGACATTGAGCGCGAACTGGCGGAGGACCAGAGGCTGACCCCGGAAGGCGAGATGGGCGCGATCGACGCCGACCCCATCTGCTCCTGCCAGGATCCGACGGACATGACCGCCCGGGTGACCGCTGTCTCCCTGACGGGCCCGAACAGCGCGCGGGTCGAGCTGAACCTGAATTGGCCCGTGCCCCCCGATCTCGCGCCCGAACAGGCGCCCGACTACACCCGCCGGACGGTGCTGCACCTGGTGATGACGCCCGACGGCTGGCGGGTGCACGACATCGGCGATGGCGACGACAGTTTTCTCAAGTACCTGAAGGACCAGAATGCGTCGCGACGCCGCTAGGCGTGGCCGCCGCTCGCCAGGAGACCCCAGATGATGCGCCTTGCCCTCCCTGCCGCCGCCTTGCTGATGCTGTCGGCCTGCTCCCAGCCCGTCGCCAAGGGCGATGCGGCTCCGGCCCCGGCCGCGACGCCGGCGGCCGCCCCCGCCCAGGCCCCCAGGGCGTTCGTCGAGGACCTCTACAGTCAGTATCGGAAGGACGAGAACTTCAGTCCCTTCGCCAACCAGGCGCAGTGGTTCGATCCCGAGCTTATGGCGGCGATCAAGGAGGACGAGGACCTGACTCCCGAAGGAGAGGTGGGCTTTGTCGACGGCGACCCGATCTGCTCCTGTCAGGACTCCAGCGGCATGAGCGCCGCCGTCCAGGGCGTCGAGCAAACGTCGCCCACGACCGCTGTCGCCACGGTGAACCTGTGGGCGAACACGCCTGACGAACGGCCGCTGAAGCTGAACCTCGTAGCGGTGAACGGCCAGTGGCGCGTACACGACGTGACCGACTCCGAAGGCGCGAGCTTCCTTGAAGCCCTGCGCAAGGCGAACGCCGAGGCGCGGGCGCCGGCCAGCCGATCCTGACGCTTCTGATAACAGCGTTCGAAAATATTGGCGCCTGTGTAACCCTGTCTTAGCAGGGTCCGTGTCATCAGCCCTGCGATGACCGGGGCTGAACCACGACCCATGCGCGTTCACTCGCTGACCCGCCGCTTCCTCATAAGCGTTGGAGTCATGGCCGTGGCCGTCACCCTGCTGGCCACCATCGCCGCCTACCTCGCCTTCGAGCGGGAGCTCGAACGGCGCGAGATGGCGGCGCTGGGAGACTATGTCTTCGAACGCACCCTGCGCGAGGAGCGGCAGTTCTCCGACCTGGCCAACGTGCACCGCGCGGCCACCGAGGCGCTGGAGCGCCGGATGGCGGCCCTCTCGCCGTCCGAGGCCGAGCGGCTGTTTCGACAGGATTTCCCCGCCAAGGGCGACGGGACCCGCCGAACCGCGCCCGACCTGTTCGACGGACGCACCACCGCGACGGGCGATACGATTTACGGGGTGGGCGGCTACCTGCGTGATGCGGCCGCCATGGACGCCCTGCAGCGACGCACGTTCGCGGCCGCCCTGCCGGTGACCTCGCGGTTCGGGGAAGCGCTGAAGGGAGTCTACGACAACTTCTATTTCTTCACGCCCGACGCCCGGATGGTGATGTTCGCGCCGAACCGGCCCGACCGGCTGATGTTCTATCGGCAGGACGCGCCGCCGACCCTCGACGTTTCGCGAGAGCAGATGTCGACGATCATCCTGCCCGCCAACAATCCTGCCGGCCTGACCCGCTGCACGGATCTGCAGCGCAAGCTGACCGAAAAGGAGGGCGCGCGCTCGGGCGTCGCCTGCGTGACGCCGGTCTACGCCGAAGGCCGGCTGATCGGCGCCTGGGGCTCTTCGCTGGACCTGTCGGGATATTTCCGCCGCGCGGTCGGCCAGGGCTTGCCCGGGGCGACCAACATGATCGTGGACGGCAGCGGCCAGCTGATCGCCTTCCCGGACGCCCCCGGCCGCGGCGGCGACGATGAAAGCGTCCAGGCGCACGAGGCGCGCTACCAGCTCAAGGCGCTGGTGGCCCGCATCCGCGCCCAGAACCACCATTCCGGCGTGATCAAGTCGCCGGACGGCTCGCAAATCGTGGCCTATGGCCTGTTGCGGGGACCGAACTGGTATTTCCTGGTGGCGACGCCGACGTCGCGCGTGTCGGAGACGGCGATCCGTTCGGCGCGCTGGATCCTGCTGATCGGGTTCGCGGCGTCTTTCGCCATCACCCTGGCGGTGGTGCTGTTGGCGCGTCGCGGGGTGGTGACGCCGCTGCGCCGCCTGCTGGCCTCCGCCGAGGCCGAGCACGCCAGGCGCGGTTCGGGACGCGGGATCGCGGACATCGAAGCCCGCAACGACGAGATCGGGGCGCTCGCCCAGGCGCTGAGGGCCGAACGGCAGTGCGCCGATGAGGTGCTGGCTTCGCTGGAGGAGCGCGTGGCGTCCCGTACGGTCGAGCTGGAGCACGCCCTGACCGAGAAGTCGCGCTTCCTGGCCAACATGAGCCACGAACTCCGCACGCCACTGAACGGCGTGGTCGCTGTCTCTGAAGTGCTGGGGAAGCGGCAGAAGACCAAGGCCGACCGCGAGCTGGCCGAGCTGATCATCGCTTCCGGCCGGCTGCTGGAGCAGGTGCTGACCGACATCCTCGACGTCTCCAAGATCGAGGCCGGCCAGATGCGGCTGCAGCCCGCCGACTTCGACCTCGACGCGCTGGTGCGCCAGATCGCGTCGCTGCACCGGGCGGCCGCGGAGTCAAAGGGACTGGAACTGACCTGGTCCATCGCGGACGGCGCCCACGGCAGCTGGCGCGCCGACCCGGTGCGCCTGACCCAGATTCTGTCGAACCTGCTTTCGAATGCGGTCAAGTTCACCGAGTCGGGGGAGGTCGACCTCACCGTGCAGCCGACCGAGGAGGGCCTCGTCTTTTGCGTCCGCGACACAGGGATCGGGATCGATCCGGCCGCCGCCGAGCGCCTGTTCGGACGCTTCGAGCAGGCGGACGACTCCATCACGCGCCGCTTCGGCGGGACCGGCCTGGGCCTGTCGATCTGCCGCGCGCTCGCAGACATGATGGGTGGCGGCATCGCCTATGAAAGCGAGCCGGGCAGAGGGTCGACCTTCCGCCTCTCCCTGCCGCTCGAGCGCGCGGCCGCCGTCAGCGCCCGGCCCCAGGCCGCCGCGCCCCGCGCGATCGACCGGGCCGTCAAGGTCCTGCTGGCTGAGGATCACCCCACCAACCAGCGCGTGGTTTCGCTGATCCTCGAGACCGCCGGGATCGCACCGACGGTCGTTGAGGACGGCCGTCAGGCCCTGGCGGCGCTGGCGGCCGAGCGCTTCGACGCCGTGCTGATGGACATGCAGATGCCCGAGATGGACGGCCTCACCGCCACGGCGGCCCTGCGGGCTCTGGAGGCGGAGCAGGGCGCGCCGCGCACCCCCCGGTGATCATGCTGACCGCGAACGCCCTGGACGAGCACGCCGTCGCCAGCCGCGAGGCCGGCGCGGACCTGCACATCACCAAGCCCGTCCGTCCCGACGTCCTGCTGGCGGCCATCGCCCAGGTGGTGGAGTCCGCCGACGAGGTCGAGGCGCGGCTCGCGAGCTGACCCCCGGTCGTCAGCGGGGCAGGGACGCGCAGAAGCGACTCAAGGTCTCCGGATAAAGCCGGTGCTCCACTGAAAGGACCCGCTCGGCGAGGGTTTCGGGCGTGTCGCCCTCCAGCACCGGAACTTCGGCCTGGGCCAGAACAGGTCCCTCGTCCATGCCCTCGGTGACCAGGTGGACGCTGCATCCAGCGACGCTGTCGCCGGCCTCGAGCGCGCGGGCGTGGGTCTGCAGACCCGGATATTTCGGCAACAGCGAGGGGTGGATGTTCAGCATCCGCCCCGCCCAGGCGCCGACCAGCCATGCGGAGAGGATACGCATGTAGCCCGCCAGGGCGACGACCTCGACGCCATGGTCGCGAAGCACAGCGTCGACAGCGCGCTCGTGGGCTTCGCGGTCCTTGCCGTAGGGGGCCGAGTCCACGACCGCGGTCTCGATTCCCGCCAGCCGCGCCGCGTCGAGCCCTTCCGCGCCTGCCTTGTTGGAGAGGACCAGCGCGATCCGGTAGGGGCAGCCCGGGGCCCGGGCCGCCTCGATCAGGGCCGCCATGTTGGAGCCGCGCCCGGAAATCAGCACGGCGACTCGGACCGGGGTCACGCCTGGGCGAGCTCCCCGCAGACGAAGGCCTGTTCTCCCGCGTTCAGCAGGGCCGCCAGCACGGGCTCGGCGTCCTGCGGGCTGACGATCAGGATGAAGCCCACCCCGCAGTTGAAGGTGCGGCGCATCTCGTGCTCGGCGATGCCGCCCGTACCCGCCAGCCAGCCGAATACGCCCGGCATGTCCCAGGCCTCCCAGTCGAAGCGCGCGACGAGGCCCGCGGCGATGCAGCGAGGCGGGTTTTCGATGAGGCCTCCGCCCGTGATGTGCGCGCCACCCTTGATCAGGCCGGCCTTCATCAGCGGCAGCACCGGCTTCACGTAGATGCGCGTCGGCGCCATCAGCGCCTGGGCAAGGCTCATGTCCTTGGCGAAAGGCGCGTCGGCGCCCCAACCCAGGCCGGACCGTTCGACCACCTTGCGGATCAACGAATAGCCGTTGGAGTGGGGCCCGGAGGAGGCCAGGCCGATGATCAGGTCGCCCGCCTTCTGGTCGCCCAGCCGCGGCAGCACCCCGTCACGGTTCACCGCGCCTACCGAGAAGCCGGCCAGGTCGTAATCGTCCTCGCCGTACATGCCAGGCATTTCAGCCGTCTCGCCGCCGACCAGGGCGCAGCCGGCCTGCCGGCAACCCTCGGCGATGCCCGCCACCACGCGCCGGGCCTCGTCCACCTTCAGCTTCGAGGTGGCGAAATAGTCGAGAAACATCAGCGGCTCGGCGCCCTGGGCCAGCAGGTCGTTGACGCACATGGCCACCAGGTCGATGCCGACGGTGTCGTGACGTCCGGTCTCGATGGCGATCTTCAGCTTGGTGCCGACGCCGTCGGTGGTGGTGACGATCAGCGGATCGTCATAGCCAGCCGCCCTGAGGTCGAAGAGGGCGCCGAACCCCCCGAGCGCGGCCTCCGCGCCGGGCCGACGGGTCGACTTCGCCAGCGGCTTGATGGCCTCGACCAGAGCTTCGCCAGCATCGATATCGACGCCCGCATCCATGTAGGTCAGGCCATTGGGTCGGTCGGTCATTGGGTCACAGCGAGCGAAAAAAGGGATTCGGGGTTGCGCGAACTGCGCGCGGCGGGGCTATAGCACGCTCATGACGCCGATCACGAACAACGCGGACCTCGCCGCGTTTTGCGAACGCCTTTCCAAAGCGCCCTTCATCGCCGTGGACACCGAGTTCATGCGCGAGACGACCTATTGGCCCAAGCTGTGCCTCATCCAGGCCGCGACTCCAGACGAGGCGCAGTGCATCGATCCGCTGGCCGATGGCCTGGACCTCGAGCCGTTCCTGCGGGTGCTCACCAATACCTCGGTGACCAAGGTGTTCCACGCCGCCCGCCAGGACATCGAAATCTTCAACAACCTCGGCGCCATTCCGACTCCGATGTTCGACACCCAGATCGCCGCCATGGCGGCGGGGTTCGGCGATCAGGTCAGCTACGACTCGCTGGTGCGTCAGCTGCTCAAGAAGGACATCGACAAGGGAAGCCGCTTCACTGATTGGTCGCGCCGGCCCCTCTCCGACAACCAGCTCACCTACGCCCTGGGCGACGTGATCTACCTCGCCCAGCTCTACCCGAAACTGCATGACCGCCTGCAGAAGGACGGGCGCCTGGTGTGGGTGTCCGAGGAGATGGCCGCCCTGGCCAATCCGGCTCTCTACGACACCGATCCCGACAAGGCCTGGCGCCGGGTCAAGCCCCGGCGGTTCTCGGCGAGGTATCTGGCGGCCTTCAAAGCCGTCGCCGCCTGGCGCGAGCGGACCGCGCAGGATCGCGACCAGCCTCGCGGCCGCATCCTGAAGGACGACGCGATCGACGAGATCGCCACCCAGCTTCCGACCGACGCCGAGGGCTTCAACCGTCTGCGCTCGGCGCCGCGCGGCTTCGCCAACTCGAAGTATGGCGTCGATCTGATCGCCGCGCTGCGCGAGGCGCTCCAGGATCCCGAGGGCTACGCGCCCAAGATCGAGAAGCCCGCCCCCAGCCAGCAGGCGCCGGGCGCCATCGTCGAGTTGCTGAAGGTGTTGCTGAAGGCGCGAAGCGAGGACGCCAAGGTAGCGCCCAAGCTGATCGCGACCGTCGCCGACCTGGAGCAGATCGCCGTCAACGACCAGGCCGACGTGGAAGCCTTGCAGGGCTGGCGGCGAAAGGTGTTCGGGGAGGACGCGCTGAAACTCAAGCGCGGCGAACTGGCCCTGGTGCTGGAGGGCGCTCGCGTCCGGGTCGTCGAACTGGAGCCGGAAGAGTAGGGGCCCTCAGCCCACCTTGACCTCAAGTTCCAGCCCCATGGCCTGGGCCAGGGCGTTGGCGCGCTTGGCGGTCTGTTCGCCCATCAGGATGTCGGCCCGGGCCTTGTCGGCGGTCACGACGACCCTCGTCTTGTGGAACTCCAGCGACGAGTCCCTGAGCGGGGCCGGGGCGCGACCGGCCAGGTCGCATCCGAGGCGCATGGCGAGGCCCAGCACCTTGGCCCGCTGGACGCTGGCTTCATCAAGCAGCCTGCGAATGGTCGGCGCCTCCGGATAGGGCGTCGAGGCGCCGCCGTAGCGGGCGTGAACGGCGGCGGCCAGGAAGGCGCGCTCGGCGTGGCCCTGACCGGCGATGGGCGCATGCAGCACCTGGATGAAGGCCAGTTCGGCTCGATGCTCCGGGTGCAGCCGCGCCCCGATGTCGGCCAGGCGGCAGGCGGCCTGCAGGAGGCGGGCGTCGCCCTCGCCCGCGAAGACGGGCGGCAGGGCCTTGAAGGCGGGCGCCAGCCACCCGGCGAGCGCGCCTCCCAGTTCGGGACTCACGCCCAGCCGGCGACCCAGGGCGGCGCAGCCCTCAATAAGCGGATCCTTGCTGCGCTCCTTCCTCGGCAGGGCCTGGTACAGCAGGCCCTCGCGCAGGCCGTAGGCCGAGAAGATTATCCGCTTCAGATCGAGCGACTCGATGAGGGTCTCCAGCACGACCGCCGCCCAGGGCAGCACGTCGGCACGCTTGCGCGACACCCCCTGGATGCGCTCGAGCGAGGTGCGGGACTGCCGGCCCACGAAGCGGGCGACATCCGCGACGTCCCGGGCAGACAGCTCGTACTGATGCACGATCTTCAGGGGGTAGTCGGCCATCACCATGTGGATCAGCGCCAGGGTGCGCCAGGCGCCGCCCACGGCATGAAACTCGGGTGAGGCGAACCTCCGCGCTCCCTTGAGGAGCTCGCTCGTCCGGGCGCGGACGCCGGTCAGGTCGAAATCGTTGGGTGCGCCGAGGGCGAAGGGGCCAAGGGGCAGGGTCACGCCGTCGCCGGGCTCGCCGTCCCTTCCCAGCCGCACCAATTCGAGGCTGGAGCCGCCCAGGTCGCCGACCAGGCCTTGCGCCTCGGGGCAGCCGGCGACGACGCCATAGGCGGAGTAGTGAGCTTCCTCGCGGCCCGACAACACGCGGATATCCAGCCCGGCCTCGGCCTTGACCCGCTCCACGAAGGCCGCCCCGTCGCTGGCCTCGCGCACCGCCGCCGTGGCGGCTACCAGCACGTCGTGGGGTGCGGCCCCGTCGATCACCGCACGGAACCGGCGCAACGCGCTCACCGCCTGCTCCACGCCCTGTCGCGACAACCTGCCTGTCGCGGCCACCTCACGCCCTAGGCCCGCCAGCACCTTCTCATTGTAGACGGTCCAGATGGCGCGGCCTTCCATGCGGTAGGTCACGAGGCGGACGGAGTTCGAGCCCACGTCGACGACGGCCACATCGCGGATATTGTCAGCGAGACGAGCCGACATATTCGATCGCGTGGGGCATGACCTTCACATGGCTGCCGCGGCCCGAGAGGCTGGGGTTGGTCATGAAATAGTCGTGCGCGGAGAACGGCTCCCCGCCCGCGTCGACCTTGGCGCGGCGATAGGTTCCGTCGGCTTTCAGCTTCCAGCTCTGGGTGTTGTCCTTCAGGCTCGCCACCATGATCTGGTCCAGCACCTGCCGATGCACGGTAGGGTTTTCGACCGGCACCAGCGTCTCAACGCGGCGGTCGAGGTTGCGGTTCATCCAGTCGGCTGACGAGATGAACACCTGCGCCTTGTCCGAGGGCAGGGTGGCGCCGTTTGCGAAGCAGACGATGCGGCTGTGCTCCAGGAAGCGCCCGACGATCGACTTGACGCGGATGTTCTCGGACAGCCCCTTCACCCCGGGACGCAGGCAGCAGACGCCGCGCACCACCAACTCGATGCGGACACCCGCCTGACTGGCGCGGTACAGGGCGTCGATGACGCCGGCATCCACGATGGAGTTCAGCTTGGCCCAGATGGCGGCTGGCTTGCCGGCCTTCGCGTTGCGGACCTCCTGCTCGATCAGGCCCATCAACCGCGTGCGCATGGTCAGCGGCGAGAAGCTGATCTTCTCCATGGTCTCGGGCCGTGCGTAGCCCGTGATGTAGTTGAAGATGCGGACCGAATCCCGGGTCAGCGCCGGGTCGGTCGAGAACAGGGCCAGATCGGTGTAAACCTTGGCCGTCACGGGGTGGTAGTTGCCGGTGCCGAAGTGGCAGTAGGTCCGCAGGCTCTCGCCTTCGCGCCGCACAACAACGCTGAGCTTGGCGTGCGTCTTGTACTCGACGAAGCCGAAGACGACGTGCACGCCGGCCCGCTCCATGGCCCGCGCCCATTTCAGATTCGCCTCCTCGTCGAAGCGCGCCTTGATCTCCACCAGGGCGGTGACGTTCTTGCCCAGCTCGGCCGCCTCGATCAGGGCGGCCACGATCGGGCTGTCGTTGGAGGTGCGATACAGCGTCTGCTTGATGGCGATGACGTTGGGATCCCGCGCCGCCTGCCGGAGGAACTGGACCACCACGTCGAAACTCTCGAACGGGTGGTGGACCAGGATGTCCTTTTCCTTGATGGCCGCGAAGCAGTCGCCGCCATGGTCGCGAATACGTTCCGGAAACCGGGCTTCGAAAGGCTTGAACTTCAGGTCCGACCGATCGGGCGGGATCAGCTGGTTCATCTGGGCCAGCCCCAGCACGCCGTCGACCAGGACGATGTCCTGCGGCTCTGCGTTCAGCTGATCGACGATGAACTCGCGCAGGTCGGCCGGCATGTCGGCCTCGATCTTCACCCGCACGACCGAGCCCAGCCGCCGCTGCTTCAGCAGGGCTTCGAACTCCCGCACCAGGTCCTCGGCCTCTTCCTCGATCTCGATGTCGGAGTCGCGGATCAGGCGGAACATGCCGTGCTGCTCGACGTCGCAGTCGGGGAACAGGTGGTCCACGAAGGTGAAGACGAGGCTCTCCAGGGGCAGGTAGCGTCGCTTCTTGCGTCCGCCGGCTGATCCGGGCGTGGCCGGCAGCTCCCAGAACCGCTTCACCTGGCTGGGGATGGGAACCAGGGCGTACAGCTCGCGCCCGTCCATGCGGCGCTTCAGCTTGAGGGCCAGGGTGAAGCCCAGATTGGGAATGAAGGGGAAGGGGTGGGCCGGGTCGACCGCCAGCGGGGTCAACACCGGGAAAAGCTGGGAGAGGAACTCAGGTTCGAGCTTGGCGCGTTCGGGCCGTGTCACGCCCCGGGAATCGATGACTTCGATGCCTTCCCCGGCCAGCGCCTTGCGCAGGGCGCGCCAGGTCTTCTGCTGCTCCTGCATGAGGACGTTCGCGGCCGCGGACACCTGGGCCAGCCCTTCGCGGGGCGTGAGTCCATCCTGGCTCTCGGTGCGGATGCCCTCACGGACCTGACCCTTCAGCCCGGCCACCCGCACCATGAAGAATTCATCCAGGTTCGAGGCCGAGATGGACAGGAAACGGAGGCGTTCGAGCAGGGGGTGCTTCTCGTTCTCCGCCTCCTCGAGCACCCGACGATTGAAGGCCAGCCAGGAGAGTTCGCGATTGAAGAAGCGCTCGGGAGAGGTCAGCGCTGTTTCGTCGAGCTTGAGGCGTGGCGCGTGGCTGGGCGGCACGCCCTTTGGATCGGGCACCGCGGCGTGCTGGCCGGAGGGCTCTGGGGCGGCGTCGGTCATGGCCTGTCGAACGTCATCCACGGCAGGGCTTGTGACCCGCGCAGAGGCGCACGGCAAGCCTTCAGAATGGAAGATCGCCCGACTTGGTTTCGGTTTCGAGAACGGTCCGGGCCAGGGCCCTGGTCACCGGCCGATGGGTGGGTGCGGCCACTTCGATCAGTCTACGGACAGTTTCCCGCGCCTCGGGCACTGACCTTTCGATCCTGCGCACCAGGTATTCGAGCAGGTCCGTTGACGGCTTGACCGCGACCTCGGCGAAGAAGCGCTGCAGCATGCCGCGCAGCACCGCGTCGTCGGGCTCGCTGATCAGGGCCACGCGCACGGCGTTCAGCCGCGAACGCAGATCGGGCAGTTCGACCTCCCAGACCGCCGGAGGCTGGCGCGCCGCCAGCACCAGCCCCGCGCCCGCCTCGCCGGCCATGTTGAACAGGTGAAACAGGGTCTCGTCGTCGGCCTTGGCCGCATCGTCCAGCGCCACCAGACGCCCCTGCAGCGCGCCGAGGTCCGCCGTCGCCGCCGCCTCGCCGGCCAGCAGAACCGCGCCTGTCCGCTCGGCCCACGAGGTCAACAGGTGCGTCTTGCCCGAGCCCCGCGGCCCCACGAGCGCTAGGACGCCCCCGACGACGTCAGGAAACCCGTCCAGGGCCCTGACGGCGGCCGCGTTGGACGCCGACACCACAAACGCCTCGCGCGTCAGCACGGGCGCGGCTTCCAGGCCAAGACTCAACTGTGACGGTGACTCCAGCGCCGCGCCGTGGGCCTCGACGGCCTCCCGGTAGAGACCGTCGCGCCGGGCGTCTGTCTGGCCATCGCTCCCCACCGCGTGATCGATCCTCGCCGCCCGCATGGACAAGGTAGTCGACGGGCGGACGAGGTTCTTACGAAAAGAAGTCGAAGAATCCTTCTGGGGGACGCGCCGGACTCGGGCGCCTTCCCTAGGAAAATGGAATCCGGAGCGGACGAGTCAGAAGGTCGTGTACTCAAGCACCCAGGGTCGCTCGGCCAATTCCGCTTGTCGATCGAGACGGAACTTCCGATCGGCCGACGTGCCCCGGTTCGTGGGGAGTGCCGCCGCAAAGGCGTCGGCGGTCATGTAATGGGTGAGCACTAAGCTCGGTACCGCCCCTTCCTCCGAAGAGAGCGCCCAGACAATCCGTCGATCCGCCTCCTCGGTCCGCCCAACGATCAGAGGCGCGCCGGCAGGAAGGTCGGGAATGGATAGTTGGCTGCGCGCCTGTTCGAGGGCCGGTCCCAGTTGCTCAGACACTGCGATGCGGCAGTTCAACTTACCTGCAGGTGGACCGCCGCCGTCCACGGTCCCCACGCGCCCGACCCAGCTCATGGTCACGACAGCATCGCTGTGATCTGGAAGCTTCACTCGATAGCTGGCAAGCCCATCTACGCTATCCTCACAATCCCCGTTGTCCAACGGGCCGCACGCCCGCCGAATGCGTGCCGACTCTCTATCGACGAGCGCGCGATTTCTTTGCTCAACACACTCAGCCGCGAAGATATTCGCGAGATCGGCGGGAGTTACGCTGCGGACCTCCTCAGCCGGTCTTGTCGCCGTTGGTCTTGAACACCCGACCCAGCCCGACGCGGCGATCACTGCGCCAACGCACAAGAGCCGGCGCACCGATTTCATCCCCATCAGTCCCGCAACTCCAGCACCCGCTTGTGGTTGTCGATCGACCAGCTCTTGAACCGCCTCAGATTCGCCTCCTCGTCGAAGCGCGCCTTGATCTCCACCAGGGCGGTGACGTTCTTGCCCAGCTCGGCCGCCTCGATCAGGGCGGCCACGATCGGGCTGTCGTTGGAGGTGCGATACAGCGTCTGCTTGATGGCGATGACGTTGGGATCCCGCGCCGCCTGCCGGAGGAACTGGACCACCACGTCGAAACTCTCGAACGGGTGGTGGACCAGGATATCCTTTTCCTTGATGGCCGCGAAGCAGTCGCCGCCGTGGTCGCGGATTCGCTCGGGGAAGCGCGCCTCGAACTTGGGGAACTTGAGGTCGGCGCGGTCGGCGGGGATCAGCTGGCTCATCTGGGCCAGGCCCAGCACGCCGTCGACCAGCACGATTTCCTGCGGTTCGGCCTTCAACTGCTCGACGATGAATTCGCGCAGGTCGGCGGGCATGGCCGCCTCCATCTTGACCCGCACCACCTCGCCCAGCCGCCGCTGCTTCAGCAGCGCCTCGAACTCGCGGACCAGGTCCTCGGCCTCTTCCTCGATCTCGATGTCGCTGTCGCGGATCAGCCGGAACACGCCGTGGGCCAGCAGGTCGCAGCCGGGGAAAAGGTAATCGACGAACAGCAGCAGGAAGGCTTCCAGCGTCAGGAAGCGGCGGCGTGGCGGCCCCTTGCGGCCGGTCGGCGCCTCGGCGGGCAGCTCCCAGAACCGCTTCACCTGGCTGGGCACCGGGATCAGGGCGTACAGCTGGTGCCCGTCCACACGCTGCTTCAGCTTGAGCGCCAGCGAGAACCCCAGGTTCGGAATGAAGGGGAACGGATGCGCCGGATCGATCGCCAGCGGCGTGAGAACCGGGAACAGCTGGGAAAGGAACTCGGCCTCCATCTTCGCCCGCTCGGCGCGGCCGACGTCCGAAGAATCGACCACTTCGACCCCCGCGGCGGCCAGCAGCTTGCGCAGCACCCGCCACTGCTTCTGCTGTTCCTGCATGAGGGTGTTGGCGTTGGCCGAGACCTTGGCCAGCACCTCCCGGGGGGTCAGGCCGTCCTGGCTGACCGTGCGCACCCCTTCGCGCACCTGGCCCTTGAGACCTGCGACCCGCACCATGAAGAACTCGTCCAGGTTGGAGGCCGAGATGGACAGGAAACGCAGGCGCTCCAGCAGGGGATGGTTGGTGTTTTCGGCCTCCTCGAGCACCCTCCGGTTGAAGGCCAGCCACGACATTTCGCGATTGAAGAAGCGGTCCGGCGAGGCCAGGGCCGCCTCGTCCAGCTTCAGCCGCGGCGCCCGCGACGAAGGCACGCCCTGAGGGTCAGGTACGCCTGGTTCCTTGGAGGCCGCGTCGGTCATGGTCCTGCGAACGTCATCCACAGCCCGGCTTGTGGCCCGCCAATCGGGTCACGGCAAGCACTCAGAAAGGAAGATCGCCCGACTTGGTTTCCGCTTCGAGAACCTCGCGCGCCAGGGCGCGGGTGACGGGGCGCTGCATCGGTGCGGCGGCTTCGATCAGTCTACGGACGACTAGCCTGGCCTCGGGCGCCGAGCGCTCTATCCGGCGCAGCAGGTATTCCAACAGATCCGGAGAGGGCTTTACGCTGGCCTCCGCGAAAAAGCGGACGAGCACGCCGCGCAGCACCCGCTCATCGGGTTCGCCCATCACGGCCACGCGGGCGGCGTTGAGGCGCGAGCGCAGGTCGGGCAGGCCGGTCTCCCACGCGACCGGCGGCAACCGCGAAGCCATCACCAGGCCGCCCCCGGCTTCGCCCGCCATGTTGATGAGGTGAAACAGCGTCTCGTCGTCGGCGCGTTCCGCATCGTCCAGTGCGACCAGGCGGCCCCGCAGGTCGTCCAGGCTCGCCACCGCGGCGAGTTCGCCGGCCAGCAGGATCGCGCCGGTGCGGCTGCTCCAGGCCGTGAGAAGATGGGTCTTGCCCGATCCCTGGGGTCCCGCGAGGGCCAGGACTCCGCCGACCGCGTCCGGAAAGCGATCGAGCGCATGGGCGGCGTCCGCGTTGGACGCGGAGACCACGAAGGCCTCGCGCGTCACCGGCGGGTCTGCCTGCAGGCCAAGGCTCAGCTGCGAGGGGCTCATTGCAGCGTGGACCTAGCAAACCGGAACAGGCCGGTCGATTCAGGCGCCCTGTGGGAACCGGGGAAATGCGGCTCCGTCGGGGTTGTCCGGGGGCGCACGGCGGCCCGCACGCCGGGCCAGGCGATCCACGCGGTCCCCGCCCCGCGCCCCCGAACATCTCTAGAGCCGCATGTCGTCTCCGCGCCAGGCGGGCTTGGCGACCGGGATCGCCTCGGCGATCAGCGCGCCCACCGCGTCGCGGGCCTCACGCCCCTTGCCGGTCAGAAAGAGCTGTCGAGCCCGGGCGTCGTCGTCGCCTTCGTAGATCTGCACCAGCCCCAGGGAGGGCGGCCGGGGCGAGGGCGTGTCCGGCCCGGCGAGGGCGCGGGCCCGGCGGGAGGCGGTGGCGCCGGTAAAGCGGCCCAGCTGGGCCAGTTCCGTGATGTTCAGTCCCTCGTTCTCGCAAATGTAGAGAAAGGCGATCAGGTCGGCGACCACGAGGCCGGGGTGAAGGTCGCGGAAGAACTCGAGTGACTGAAGGAGGCTGTTGCGGCGGCGGCGGGCCATCTCAGCGCTCCGCGTAGTCGATGACCGCGCCGGTGTAGTGGCGCATCGGCGCCTTCACGGGCAAGGCCCGCGGCGGCCGCGGCCGGCGCTCGCGAAATTCCAGCGAGGCCTCGGGATAGCGCTCCCGGATGACGGACATCAGGTCCTCGATGCGGCGCTGATGGTCCGCCGCGGTGGCGAAATCGGCTGCATTCAGGTCGATGGTGACCTGCGCCCTGAGTGTGATCGACATCCTCGGCCCCTACGAGCGTGCATGAATCAGGTGCATTCACGTTCGCAAACGATGCCTGCCGGTGCATTCTCGTTTCGACCGGCCGTCGAGTTTTGGCAACGAGCGTCGAGCGCCGCGACGAACGGCCCGGTAAGGTATGCACTTGAAGACGCGACCCGGGGGAGGGGCGGTGGCACAGACGATTGCTCGACCCAGACCCGCGCCCATTGTGACGATGACGGTGTCCCTGTGGATCGCCGTCTTCATCATCTTCACGCTACGGTCGTTCCTGAACCCGCTCAATTTCTGGGGCCAGTTCTGTCCGCGTCTGCTGTCCAGCATCGTTGGCGCGACGGAGTGCCTCCTCCTCTCGCTGGCCTATCGCGGGGTTAGCCATCTCAGTCTGAAGTGGCAGCTTGCTATCGGCGTACTGGCCTCCCTGCCGGCGTCGATCGCCTATTCGGCGGTCGTGGACTGGGTATTCGGAACGCTAACGCCTTCGCCGGAAGACGCGGCGCCGTACCTGATCAAGATCTTCAATCGCAGCCAGTTCAACATCTTCGTCTTCATGAGTTGGTGCTTCGCTTTCCTTGCGACGAAGTACGCCGAGCAGTCGCAGCGCAACGCCTTCGAACTGGTGGAGGCCCAGGCGCTGGCCGCGGACGCGCAGAACCGCATGTTGCGCTACCAGATCAACCCGCACTTCCTGTTCAACACCCTCAATGCGCTGCAGGCGCTGCTGCTCGAGCGGCGCGTAGGCCAGGCGCGGGGCGTCGTCGAACGGCTGGCGGAGTTCCTGCGCTACTCGCTCGCCCGAAAGCCGGAGGACATGGTCACAGTGCGTGAAGAGGTGGATGCACAACAGGCCTACCTCGCCATCGAGGAAGTCCGCTTCTCCGACCGGCTCACCTTCGAGCGACGGATCGAGCCTGAGGTTGAGTCCGTGCTGGTGCCGTCCCTGATCCTGCAGCCCCTTATCGAGAACGCCGTCAAATACGCGGTCAGCCCCGCCTCGACGCCTGTTCGGATTGAACTGTCCGCCTACCCGGAGGGTGCGGATCTGGTCATGGAAGTGCGCGACGATGGCCGCAACCCTCCCAAGGCTTCGGGTCTTGGCGTCGGCCTGGAGAACATCTCCCGCCGCCTCAAGCTGATCTACGGGGGTCGCGCGCGCTTCGAGCATGGCCCGGCCGCCCCCCATGGCTATGTGGCGCGCATCATCGTTCCGATGGCGGCGCCATGAGCGCCCGCGAAGCCCTGACCCGCATCGTGGTCGTCGACGACGAGCCGCTGGCCATCCGCGGGCTCCGCGTGTCCCTGGGCCGCGTCCCCGGCGTCGAACTGGTGGGGACGGCGCGCGACGGGGTCGAGGGGCTGGAAGTCATACGGCGAGAGAAGCCGGACATCGTGCTTCTCGACATCCTCATGCCCAGGCTCGACGGACTGGCCCTGGCCGAGGCGTTGGCCGAGGCGGAAGGGCCGGCCGTGATCTTCGTCACCGCCTACGGGCAGTTCGCGGTCAACGCCTTCGAAGTGGCGGCGGTCGATTACCTGATGAAGCCGGTGACCCTCCCGCGGCTGCGCGCCGCGATCCAGCGCGCCCAGGACCGTCTCGCCGCCGACAGCGCCCAGCAGAGGGCCGAGGAGATGCAGCGGGTGATCGACGGCATCCGTGGCGCCGAAAGCCGTGAACTGGAGAGCGCGGGGGCCGGCCGTTCGCTGTGGATCTCGGATGCGCGCGGACGCACGCGGGTGCCGCTGACCCAGATCGACTGGTTCGAGGCGCAGCGCGACTACGTACGCATCCACGCGGGCTCCGACACCTTCATCCAGCGCGGCACCCTGGCCGACCTGGAGGGCAAGCTGGACTCCAGCATGTTCCAGCGCATCCACCGCTCCGCGATCGTCAACCTGCAGGCCGTGCGCGCGCTGCGCCGGCGCGCCTGGAGCCTGTGCGCGGTCACCTTGCGGTCGGGAGAGGAAGCCCCGATCGGCCGATCCTACCTGGCCGAACTGAAGGCCAAGCTGAAGCAGTACGACATCACCTCCATCCGCGCCGCCGACTGATCCCCAGGTCCGGAAGCGGCGGCGGTCGCCGCGATGCAGGCAAGAAAAAAGGCGGCGGGATGGCTCCCGCCGCCTTCTCTGTTTCGCCTCGGCTGGGGGTCTAGAAGCGGACCCGCGCGGAGATCGAGAACGTCCGACCCAGGACGCGGTAGACCGCGGGGTCGGTGTTCGCCTGACCGCCGCCGGCCACGCCGCCGATGGTCTGCGGCGGAGCCTCGTCGAACAGGTTGCCGATGAAGCCGGTGACCTGGAAGTTGTCCGTGACGTTCCAGCGCGCCGAGATGTCGACGTAGCTCGCGGCGGGATCGTAGACGCCGAGGTCGTGGACCCCGAAGCCGCCCTTACAGGCGCCTTCGGTGGGGCTGGTCGAGAACAGCGTGTCGCAGAGTTCCGGCACGTACGACCAACGGGCCATGGCGGTCCAGTTGCCCAGGCTGTAGTTCACCGTCAGGGTGGACTTCCAGTCGAAGGCGGCCGAACCGATCGAACCCCCGGTGGTGCCGGCGAAGTCTGAGGCGTTGAGCGCGATCTCGTCGAGGACGGACAGCAGTTCGTTGACACGAAGGCGCCCCGGAATGGGGAGGAAGGTGTCCTCGAGGTTGACGGTCCACTCGAACTGGAAATCGAAGCCGTCGGTCTTGTACGCCGACTGGTTCGCGATCGAAGTGTTGACCCGCAGGATGTCGCCGGTGACAGGATCGCGATCGATCCGGGTGCAGGCCCCCGGGTTGGTCATCGTGTAGCAGGCGTTGATCCAGAACTGGGCGCTGTTGGTCTGAATGACGTCTTCGATCTGGATGTTGTAGTAGTCCACCGTCATCCGGAAATCGCCGACGGGGAACCAGGTGGGCTGGAACACCGCACCGATGGTGTAGGTGCTGGCGGTCTCGGGCCTCAGGTTCGGGTTGCCGAAAGCGAACGCCTGAACCTGGCTGTTGTTGGCCTGGAAGGTCGCGATCAGGCCCGCCGGAACGCCCTGACCGACACAGAAGGCCTGCAGCACAGGGTTCTGTCCCGGCGCATTGAAGCGGCAGGGATCGGTGTAGGGCGGGAAGCCCTGGTCGCCGTTCTGGAACAGTTCGATGACTGACGGCGCGCGGGTCGCCTCGTTGTACACGCCCCGGAAGCGCAGCCACTCAACCGGCGCCCACTCGCCGCCGATCTTGAAGGTGGTGACGCTGCCGACCGTCGAGTAGTCGGAATAGCGGTAGCCGCCTTCGAGGCCGACGTAGTAGGCTAGAGGCTGGTCCTTGATCAGCGGCACGCTGACTTCGGTATACAGCTCGGTGACCTGGACGCTGCCGGCGGTGGAGCCGACCGCGTTGAAGCCGAAGATGTTGCCGCTCTCCAGGTTCTTGTCGACGTCGAACGCGATCGACTGATCACGGTACTCGATGCCGAAAACCGTGGCCACGGGACCCGCCGGCAGCTCCAGAAGGTCGCCGCGGGCGAAGGCCGCCACACGGGTCTCCTCGATGTCGGTCGTGGTGAAGGTTGTCGTCCGAAGGAAGGCCACCATGGCCGGGGTCATGGTGTTTGCCCCGAACACGTCCAGCGGCACACAGCCCGGCAAGGCCGCGTTGCCGAGCGGAGCGCCCGCCGCCGTCTGACAGCCGGCCAGACCCTGAAGCCAGCCAGTCTTGTTGGCGTTGTTCGAGGTGCGGTTGTCGAAGCGGTTCGACCCGTAGGTGGCCGTCACCGACCAGCTCCAGTTGTCGTTAAACTCGCCGTCCACGGTGGTGGAGGCGTAGAAGGAGTTGTTCTCGCTGTACTGGTTGCGAGTCCCGAGTTCGTTGGTGCGGCGGTCGATAAGGAACGGCGCCAGCGGGTTGGGACGCGACTGGAGGGCGATCCACAGGTCCGGATGGTTGGTCTTGATCAGCGCCTGCATCGCCGGGGTCAGGGTGACCTGGGACGAGGGGATCGAGGGGTTGGCCACCGGCGTCGGCGCCAGCTGAACTTCCTGGGTGCTGTTGACGAAATTCAGCAGGACCTTGGCACGGATCGTATCGGTGATGTCGTAGTTCACCGTGCTGGTCATGTTGAACCGCTCGCCCGGCGTGATGATGTAGTTGTCCGGAGCGAAGTTGTAGCGCGACGAACCCGCCGTACGATCCGGCACCGCGCAGGCTCCGCCGGTGTTGCGGGGGGTCAGTTGACCGGCGTCGTTAAACGACAGGTTGCCACCGTTGACCGCGCCGCCCGGAATGCCGTCGCAGTTCGTGTCGGTATTCCCCGCACCAAAGTGGGCCGGAAGCAATACCGAGAGGTTCTGGAACGGGTTGGCGCCGTTGTTGGCGATCCAGCCCCAGGCCGGCGTGCCCGAGCCGCCCGGCGCCAGGGCGGCGCCCAGACCGATGCCCTCGGACGCATTGTCGGCGATGGTGTAGCCGGTGCCCGCGGCGTTGAAGTAGATGGCTGCGGACCGGCGCGACCAGTCGAACTCGGACTGGAAGACGCTTTCGCGGTTGTAATAGGCGGCGTAGGCGGTGGCGTTGCCGCGGCCATTGGCGAAGTTGCCGCCGATGATGCCGTTGACCTCGACTTCCGGAGCCTTGCCCTCGAAGGACGAGGTGTAGGTCGCCGTTAGCTCGGCGCCTTCGAAATCGTCCTTCAGGATGAAGTTCACCACGCCCGAGATGGCGTCCGAGCCGTACACGGCAGAGGCGCCGCCGGTGACCACCTCGATGCGGTCAATCAGCGAGGCGGGGATCGTGTTCAGGTCGACCACGCCGGTCGTCGAGGATGGCGGGACGCGCTCGCCGTTCACCAGCACCAGGGTGCGTTGCGTGCCGAGGCCGCGAAGGTCGATGGTCGCGAAGTCCTCGCCCCCGGCGTTGTTCGAGGTGCGGGTGTTTCCGGGAACGATCTGGGGCAGCTCATTGAGCAGGCTGTCGACGGTCAGGGTCGCCGTCATCTCGAGTTGCTCGGAACCGACGGTCGTGACCGGCGAGATCGCTTCGAAGTCCTGGCGGACGATACGAGAACCGGTGACGACGACGCCTTCGACTTCCGTGGCGTCGTCCTGTGCATAGGCCGGCGCCGCCTGCAGGGCCAGCAAGGCAGCCCCGCCGATAATGGTCGACGCCAACAGGCGCTGACGTGCGGATTGAATTTTCAAGGTAGTCCCTCCTGAAGACAGACGCGGGCCCCGGCCGAAAGCCGGCCACCCCCGCATTCGTCGACGGTAGGGCTTAGTATTGAGTCACTACAATACAATGCAGCTCAACCAATTCATAAAATACAGGTGGGTATCACGAACGTCACATATTTCGGCATTACATAGGCGACGCAAAGAATAGGCAGATGTGAACACAATCGAACAGACGTTTGCATGTGTGTTTATTGTTCCCGGTCGAGCGGCTGCCGGGCGCGCCCGAACTCCCGATTCCGAGCGGCGTTCAAAATCGGCCGAGTGGTCCCCGCGCGCCTGGCGCCTTAGGCTGAACCCAGGACGGGGGACTCGGACATGGCGAAGGCCTGGGCTTTCTGGCTGGTGGTTCTGGGTGCGCTCGCGCTGGCCGTCCTGACCGTTTCCCCGCCGCGGCCGCGCGCCGCCGCAACGCCGGTCGGCGATTTTTCCGCGGAGCGGGCGATGACGGTGGTGCACGACATCGCGCGTGCTCCGCATCCGATCGGCAGCGCCGAGCATGATCGCGTCCGCGACGCCCTGACCGCCCGGCTGGAAGCCTTGGGCTTCGACGCCATGCAAATCCCGGGGTCGGCGGTGCGGAAGACGGATGATGGCTACGTGGGCGCCGACGTCACCAACATCCTGGGAGTCCTGAAGGGAAGGGACAGAGCGAAGCCCGGTGTCCTGCTGATGGCGCACTACGACAGCGTGCCCGGATCGCCGGCGGCAGCGGACGACAGCGCCGGCGTCGCGTCGGTGCTGGAGGCCGCGCGGGCGCTGAAGGCGAGAGGGCCCCAGGCGCGGGACCTCGTGGTCCTGCTCACCGACGGGGAGGAGACGGGCCTGTTTGGCGCCCAGGCGGCGTTCGCGGATCCGGCCCGGGGCGCGTACGACCTGCGCCGGATCGGAGCGGTCATCAACCTCGAGACCCGCGGCAGCTCCGGTCCCGCCTTCATGTTCGAGACGGGCCGCGACAATGCGGGCGTCATCGGCGCCTACGCCCGCGCCGTGGACCGTCCCGCCGCCAATTCCCTGACCGGCTGGGTCTACGACCGCATGCCCAACGGCTCCGACTTCACCGTGCCCAAGACGCTGGGCCTCCCCGGGGTCAACATCGCCTTCATCGGTCGCCCCTTCGACTACCATTCGCCCAGCGCCACGCCCGCCAACCTCGACCGCCGCAGCCTGCAGCACATGGGCGATCAAACACTGGAGATGGCCCAGGCCTTCCTGACCCACGGGCCCGGCGCGCGCGGGCCCGACCTCGTCTACGCCGACGTCTTCGGCCGCTGGCTGCTCGCCTATCCGGCATGGGGCGGGTGGTTGCTGCTGATGGTCTGCGGCGGCCTGATCGGCTTCGCGGCGCAGCGTGAGGGCCTGCCCGAGCAGCGCCTCGACGCCCTGCGCGGGGTCGGCCTGCTGATGCTGCTGCTGGTCTGGCCGGCGCTCGTGCTGCACCTGGCCTGGCGGCTCGCGCCGACGGGGCCGGACTTCTACCAGAGCGCTACCGGAGCGCGGTTCGATGTTTATTTCGCCGGCATGGCGCTGCTCGCCGCCGGCATGGCCTTGGGCACGGTCAGCCTCGCCGCGCGGGGCAAGGCCCGCTGGATCGCCGCCGGCGCCGCCCTGGTCGCCGGCCTGCTGTGTTCGGCGCGCGGCGGCTTCGACGTCGAGGGCGCGGTTCTGGGCGTGGCCGCGTCCGTCCTCTTCGCCGCCGTCCTCGGCCGCCCGCTCGATCCCAGGGGCGCGACCCAGGGCCTGTTGATCGGCGGCCTGCTGCTTGGCCTGTTGTTGCAAGCGCTGGCCCCCGGCATCGCCTTCCTGATCGTCTGGCCGCTGCTCGGCGCCGCCGTCACGGCCGCCATCCTCGCCGCCATGGCGCCCAGCCTGGTCCGCGACCTGATCGCCGCCGCCATGGCTGCGGTCTTTCTCGGCTGGGTGCTGCGCATGGCCGCACCGCTGTTCGACGGGCTTGGCCTCAGCAATCCGGAGCTGCTCGGCCTGTTCACCCTGATCGGGGCGATGCTGGTCACGCCGTTCCTGTTGGGCTGGGTCGCCTGGGGCAAGGGCGGCCACTGGACCGCCTTCGCCTGCAGTATCGGCGGCGTCGCCCTGATCGCCTTCGTCGCGCTCAGCCCGCCCTGGACCGCCCGCACGCCCCGCCCCAGCCACGTCCTCTACGTCGCCGACCAGACGACCGGGAAGGCGAGGGTGGTGAGCGTGGGGGGTGAGCTCGACCCTTGGGGTCGCGGGGTGCTCGCGTCACATGGACCGGTTCAGGAAGGATCACTGCCTTTGCTGTTCGCTGATCATGTTTGGTGGGCGCCAGCGGGACCCAGTGTTCCTATCGAGGCGAGAGACGTTTCATGGAGCTATCCGGTGGCTGCCTCGGCGCGTCCGCGCCCGACCGGAACGGACCTGCCTGGCGATCCGAGCTTGGTCTGGTCGCCATCGCTGGCGCGCAATGCCCCGCTGACGATCGCTATGCCCTATTGGGCGGGCGCCCGGGACCTCAAGGTCACGCTGACGTTCTCCAGCGATGTCACCGCAACCGACGAGGCTATGGGCTTCTCGACCACGCCAATCGGGTTCAGCGATCCCGTGCAGGCCGGCAGGCCGTATCGAGTCCGTTGGTACGCGCCTGCTTCCGGGCCTGGGTTTTACTTCAGCTTCCGATCCAGGGTCCCCCACGGCTCCGTCCGAGTCCAGTGGGCTGCGCTTCGCGACGGTTGGCCCGCCGGCGCCCGACCGCTGCCGTCCCGGCCCGCGAACGTGATGGCCATGAATTCCTCAGACGCCACCGTCATCACCGGCGAGCAGACCCTGCGCTGGTGAGGCGAGCGCGGTAAAGCTGTCATTGTGACCGACTCACCGAACGATCCCGCCATCGACCTGCGTTTCGTCGTCGACGACTGGTCAACCATGGCCTGGCCACCATTCCTGAGGTCGTTCGGCTTCAGCCATCGCTTTGAGGTGATCCAGGACACGTTCGTCGAGGGCGCCGCGGACATGCACGTCGATCGGCCGTTGTGGCTTCGCCTCGCCGACTACGTGGCTCTGGAAGGAAAGCACCACCGGGTCGTTGTCGTAGCCGACCTGTCGAAGGCCGGGCTCCTTCAACAGCGGGTTCCCGCATTCCTGCAAAAGCTCTTTCCGGGGGCCGCCGATCGGGCCTTGGCTCGAATCGAGCGCCATGGCGTTCCGCTTGACGCTTTCCTGGTGAAGGACACGCCGCGCGGGGATGGAGATTGGGACGCTCCCGACGCCGTCTTCGTACTCGACGGCCGCACGGTGCGTCTGGCCATGACGACCGAGCGCTATTATGCGGTCGGCGGCGAGAGCGCCGTCCACCACGACAGCGCCACCTACGCCTTCCACGCCCGGCGCGACATGTCGGGGGCCTGTATCGCCTTCCTGCAGCTCTCGCCGGAGGCGGCCCGCTGGAATTTCGAGATGCTGGTCAGCCTGGCCGATCCGCCGGGTTAGGCTCCGGCGAGGGCGCCCCCGATCAGCGGTTGCACACGCCGTCCCGGATAATCGAGCCCATCGAACCCGGTGCGGAGGCCGACCAATCCCCCGCCGGGACGGGCTCGCCGTTGGCGTTGAACTCTCCGATCACCTGCACCGCGGCGCTGCTGCAGTCGACCCTTACCCAGATGTCGGACGGCCGTCCGGCGTTGGCCGGATTGTCGAACCGCATGCGGATGGTGCGCCAGGATCCCTGAATGTGGATTGTACCCACGTCGTACGAGCCGTTCTGGCCCTGCTGGTTCACCGGTAAGGTGACCCAGCTCTCGTACGGGCCCGCCAAGGCCGGCGTGGCCGCGACAATCGCGATGCAACTCAGAATGCCCAGGACCCGCATGTTCGGCCTCCCCTCCGATTGCTGCAGCCAAGCTACACCATTCCAGGTCCGTTCGTCGCCTTGACTTTCCGGCCTTCACATGCGCCCTTCCGCGCTCCAATTTTCCTCCCTTTTCGCGCCTGCGAAGACGGCCCAACGAAGACCTGCGACCATGCACGCCTATCGCTCCCACACCTGCGGCGCCCTGCGCACCTCCGACGCCGGCTCGGCCGTGCGCCTCTCGGGCTGGATCCACCGCAAGCGCGATCATGGCGGCCTGCTTTTCGTCGATCTGCGCGACCACTACGGCCTGACCCAGCTGGTGCTGCACCCGGGAACGCCGGGCTTCGAACTGGTGGAGCGCCTGCGCGCCGAGACCGTCATCCGCATCGACGGCGAGGTGGTCGCCCGAGAGGCCGGCACCGTGAACGCCAACCTGCCGACGGGCGAGATCGAGGTGCGCGTCAAGGACGTCGAGGTGCTGGGCGCGGCGGAGGAACTGCCGGTGCCGGTGTTCGGCGAGCCGGACTATCCGGAAGAGCTCCGCCTCAAATACCGTTTCCTGGACCTGCGTCGCGAGACGCTGCACCGGAACATCATGCTGCGCTCGAACGTGATCGCCTCGATCCGCAGGCGCATGAACGAGCAGGGCTTCTTCGAATTCCAGACGCCGATCCTGACGGCGTCGTCGCCGGAAGGGGCGCGCGACTTCCTGGTACCTTCGCGCCTGCATCCGTCCAAGTTCTACGCGCTGCCGCAGGCGCCGCAGCAGTTCAAGCAGCTGCTGATGGTCTCGGGCTTCGACCGCTACTTCCAGATCGCGCCCTGCTTCCGTGACGAGGACGCCCGCGCCGACCGTTCGCCCGGCGAGTTCTACCAGCTCGACGTCGAGATGAGCTTCGTCACCCAAGAAGATGTTTTCGCGGCCATTGAGCCTGTGATGCATGGCGTCTTTGAAGAGTTCGCCGACGGCCGCCCGGTGACGCCCTATCCCTTCCCGCGCATCGCCTATGCCGACGCCATGCAGCAGTTCGGCTCGGACAAGCCCGACCTGCGCAACCCGATCCGGATGTCGGACGTCAGCGATCACTTCCGCGGCGGCGGCTTCGGCCTGTTCGCCCGCATCCTGGAAGGCGACGCCAAGAACCGCGTTTGGGCGATTCCGGCGCCCACCGGCGGCAGCCGCGCCTTCTGCGACCGCATGAACAGCTGGGCCCAGGGCGAGGGGCAGCCGGGACTCGGCTACGTCTTCTGGTCCGAGGACCAGGGGGGCTGGGGCGGGCCCATCGCCAAGAACCTGGGCGGCGACCAGACCCAGGCGCTGATGGATAGTCTCGGCCTGAAGACCGGCGACGCCGCCTTCTTCGCCGCGGGCGATCCCGCCAGCTTCGCCAAGTTCGCCGGCGCCGCGCGCAACAAGGTGGGGGAGGATCTCAAGCTGACCAAGCAGGGCTCGTTCGAGTTCTGCTGGGTGGTCGACTACCCGATGTTTGAGTGGAACGACGAGGAGAAGCGCGTCGACTTCTCTCACAACCCGTTCTCGATGCCGCAGGGCGAGTTGGAGGCCTTGAACAGCAAGGATCCTCTCGAGATCCTCGCCTACCAGTACGACATCGTCTGCAACGGCATCGAGTTGTGTTCCGGAGCTATCCGGAACCACCGCCCGGAGATCATGATCAAGGCCTTCGGCATCGCCGGTTATGGCCCCGAGGTGGTCGAGGAGAAATTCGGCGGCATGCTGAACGCCTTCCGCTATGGCGCGCCGCCCCACGGCGGTCTGGCTCCCGGCATCGACCGCATCGTCATGCTGCTGGCCGGCGCCGAGAACATCCGCGAGGTCATCGCCTTCCCGCTGAACCAGCAGGGCATGGACCTGATGATGAACGCGCCCTCCGACGTCACCGAAAAGCAGCTCAAGGAGCTGCACATCCGGCTGGCGCCACCGATCAAGGTCTAGGGCGCGCGCTTCATGGGCGAACGATTGAGAGGCCGCGGAGCGATCCGCGGCCTCTTTCCTCGTTTGGCCCGGCCGGAGACCTAGGGAACCTGATGAGTGTCCGACGCCACGATGTACTTGGGCGTGGGCGGGCTAGGCGGCGCAGGCGGCATCGGCGGCATGGGCCGCCGGACCACGAACGCGGTCGCCGGGCAGACCCGGGGCTTGAGGCCCGAGGGCAGGCGGGTCGTCCCGTCGGAGCAGGCTGCATTGACCTGCGCCTGGGTGAGATGCCGGGCCGTCGAAAGATCGGCGCTGCGGAGGTCGGCGCGGTGCAGCGAGGCCCCGGCGAAGTCGGCGCCGCGGAAGGTGGCCCCCTTCAGGGTCGCCTGCCCGAGACCGGCCTCACGAAACGAGGCGTTGTCGAAGTTGCCGCCCGCCAGGGTCGCCATCTGCAGCTGGGCGTCGTTGAAGTTCGCGCGCTGGGCCGACACGCGCGAAAGGTTCGCGTGCTGCAACTCCGCCTCGGCGAAATTGGCGCGGGTGAGGATCGCCCCGCCGAACTGCGCCGTCTGCATGGCGACGCCGGAGAGATTGGCGGAGGTCAGATTGGCCCGCATGAAGACCGAGCCGGGGGCCTCGGCGCCGTCGAGCCGCGCCGCGACAAAAATCGCGCCCGAGAAGTTCGAACCCACCATCTCGGCCTGACGCAGGTCGGCGCGAGTGAAGTCGCTCCCCGAGAAGTTGGAGCCGATCAGCTCCGCGCCGCGTAGATCCGCCCCAATCAGGGTCGCGCCCTGGAAGTTGGCGGAAGCGAACGACGCCCCGATCAACTTGCGGCCCGACAGTTCGCACCCCTGGCAGTGGCCGCCGAAGGTGACGGTGCGGGCGACGTCCTGATCGCCCATTCCGGCCTGGGCCGCGCCGGCAGCCAGGCCCAGTGAAAGGGCCGCGCCAGCCGCGAAGGCGAATTTCGCGAGAGGGGAGGATCGCTTCATGGACCGAGAGATGAGGCCTCGCGCCAACGGAAGCCACTTAAATCGCGGTAATGCCGATTAAATCGAGGTGAGACGCTAGCGGCAGCGGGGGATGCGGAGCCCGGCGGGCAGCCGGGTGGCCTCGTCGCCGCACGCCTGGTCGAGCCGGGCCTGCGTCAGGCCTCGCGCCCGATCCATCTCGGCGCCGGAGAAATTCGCGCCGGTCAGGGTGGCGCCCGAGAAGTTGGCCCCCTGCAGATAGGTTCCGACGAAAGTCGCGTTGGTCAGGTTCGCTCCTGCGAAGCTGGCCGACGAGAACAGCGCGCCGTAGGCGTTCACGTCGCGCATGTCTGTCGCGGAAAAGTTCGAGCCGTTGAAGATGCCCAGGCTCAGGTCGGCCTGTCGCAGGCGCGCATGAGAAAAGTTCCGGGACTTCAACGTCTTGCCCTGCAGGTCCGCCTGGAAAAGGTTGCAGCCCGCGCAATTGGCGCCGCGCTGGGCGGACGCGATCTGCGAAGCGTTCTGGGCCAAAGCCGGGAAGGCCAGGGCCACAGCGAAAACCGCCGCCATCGACAGGATTTGCTTCATTGTCCGCCTCGCACGCAATCGGTGGCGAGGCCCTGCAGGAAATGGGCCAGTGAACCGACGTCGAGGGACTACCCCGTCATCTCCGGCGCCGCGCCGCAGTGTTCGCAGGTGAACCCCGCTCCGCTCGGCTTCAGCGCCAGTTCTCCGCACGTCGGGCACATGGCGTTGTGGCGGGTTTCGGTGCGGTCTTCGCGGGGTTTCCGGGCGCCGAAGTTTGCGACCACCAGGTTGTCGGGGGCCGTGCCGCGGGCGAAGCCCTTCGAGATGAACAGGGATGCCGGGACGGCCTCGGGCTCTTCCTGAGCGTCCTCGGCGCCTTCCCCTTCCTTCGCGCCGCGCCCCAGTCCGTCTGCATGGAGGGCGTCGGGGTCAGCGTTGGCGAGGTCGGTACGGTCGAGGTAGCTGACGGCCAGTTCGCGGAAGATGTAGTCTAGGATTGAAGTCGCCGACCTGATGGAGTCGTTGCCGGTGACCCGGCCGGCGGGCTCGAAGCGGGTGAACACGAAGGCGTCGACGAATTCCTCGAGCGGCACGCCGTACTGGAGGCCGATCGAGATCGCGATGGCGAAGTTGTTCATGAGACTGCGGAAGGCGGCGCCTTCCTTGTGCATGTCCAGGAACACTTCGCCGAGTTCTCCGTCCTCATACTCGCCGGTGTGCAGATAGACCTTGTGGCCGCCCACGGCGGCCTTCTGGATGTACCCCTTGCGCCGGTCGGGCAGCTTGCGCCGGGCGCGCTCGCGTTCCACCACGCGCTCGACGACGCGTTCGACCGTGCGCGGCTCGGGAGCGGGCGGGGGCGCTTCGTTCCGCAACGGATCGACACGCGGGAGATCCAGGGTGTGCAGGGCCGGCGGGTTGGCGCGGGCCAGGCGCACGGCGCGCAGGCCCGCAGCCGCGGCCGCCGACTGGACGCGAACTGCGTCGGCGCCGGTGCTTCGCCAGTCCAGCGGAATTGCGATCTGGGACGGGGTGGAGGCAAACGTCTCGAGGGCGGCGGCCATGGCGAGTCGATCCTCACGGGTGGGGCCGGAGAACAGGCCTTTCAGGTCACCGGGGAGGTCCGGCCAGTCGGCCAGGCTTCCGGCCCCCTCGACCCAGGCGGCGGCCTGCTGGATCTCGCGGGAGCCAAATCCCAGACGTTCGAGGGGGTCGAATCCCGGCTCAGCCAGGACCTCGGCGGGGACACCCAGAACGTCGCGCAGGAAGCCCTCGCCCAATACATGGGCTGAGAAGGCCGCGCGAAGGCTGGCTCCCCGGGTAAGCGCGTCCTCGACAGCGCCCAGTTCGAAGTCGGTAAGGCCCTTGGCGCGCAGGGATTCGTGGCCGAGGGCGGGGGCGCCGAGCAGGGTCCGCCGGCCCAGGGCGTGGGCGGCCGCCTGATCGACGTCCGCACCTGCGCCGGCGAGCGATAGGAAGGCCTGGTCCGAGAGGGTCGGAACGACCTCTCCATCGGCCGTCTCGACCACCGTCAGGGGGCCACTCCAGGGGGCCGGGCCCAGGCCGCCCGCTGAAAGTCGGAGCTCAAGATCCGCATCCTCAAAGAGGGCGGTGACCTCGGCGTGGCGGAGGCCGGTGCGTACGGCCGTGGCCAGCGCCTCCCGGTAAAGATTGGCTGCCAGCGGCGCCAGGCTGGCGTCCACGCCGGCGGTCGCCTCGGCCGAAGTCGAGACCGCCGTCAGACGGGCCTCGCGATCCTGGGCGTATTCCGGATAGGCTCCGATCCGGGCGGCGATCTCGGCCGAGGTGGCGACTGCCGCCGCATCGAACAGGGCGAATAGTCCGCCGGCGCGAATGCGGCCGCTGTCGGCGCCGAAGTCGAGGCCTTCGCGTGCAAGGATGTCCCCGAGTCCCGCCAGGGTAAGAGCAAGCGGCCGAAACTCGGCCCGCAACCGGGCCTGATCAAAGTCGGCGGCGTAACCGGTGGCCGCCTCGATCTCGAGGGCGACGGTCCAGAGGCGGACAGCGGCCTCCATGGCCGCGGGTTCGAGAAGCCGGGCGGCGTCGAGGGCGGCCCTGGGCGCCAAGGGCGCGCGCGCAAGGGCTTCTGCGTCCCGTGCGTCGAAGGCAAGGGTCAACCGGCCGGTCTCCGCCCCTGCGCGGGCGGCCTCGGCAGCCTCCGGACCCCCGGCCTCAACAAGGTCTCGGGAGGCCAGCGCCAGCAGCGGGAAGGGCAGCGGAACGGGCGACGGATTAGAGTCCCATCCGCAGCCGATGCTCTGCGCCGACGCGATAGCCGCCAGGATCAGCCCGTCCGATGCGCCGGCCTCTCGTGCGGCCAGGGCGGCCCGGGCAAGCGCGGTGTTCTGGGTCGGGTCACCGCAGACCCGAGCGTCGCCGTCGCAGCGTTCAACGGCGTCGGCGACCGCCGCCAGGCGTGCGGCCAGCAGGTCGGCGGCCTCGACCGCCAGCCTGGCCCCTCGCGCGTCAGCCACGTGCCGCCGGACGGCCGCGGTGAACTCGAGGTCCGAGAGCGACAGGAGCGGGGTCTCGTGACGCGCTGGCAAGCGGTCTTCGGCGATCGGATGCACCCGCGCCCCGCCGGGCCGCTGCGAGCCCGGGGCGGCGATGCCGAGAGCTATGGTGGCGAAGAGCTCGTGGGCGAACACCTCGGCATCTTCCGCACGGTCAAACAGGCCAATGGCGAACCCCCAGGCGGCGAGGCGCCGCGCATAGCGAGCGGGACCCCCGCCAAGCAGCGGGTCGACCGGCTTGTCCGGACTCAGTGCGCCGGGCTCGAGGTTGGGGTGGTCGGCCGGCAATTGCTCAGCCCAGTCGAGCCAGGCCTCGACGCGGGTCGACGACCAGCTCCGCGGGGTCTCCACCTCAACGACACGGCCGGCGCGCTCGATCTGGCGCCGTTCGCGCTCGATGGCCGGGGCGTCCTTGCCGGCGAAGATCCGTTCGAAACGCACGCGCGCCTCCCCCGAAGGTGGTCACGCGAAGGCTAACCCCCTCGCGCGCGAGTTCCAATAAATCTGGTAGGTTCTGGCCGGTTACCCACAAGATGTTGCAGGTCTGGCTCTTTTGGCGAGCTCCGGCCTCACCTTGGGCGGGGCTTCGACGCCGAGGCCGAAATTGGCGGCCGCACCGAAGTCGCTGTGGACGCTAACCCCCGCTCCGGCCTATACGGACCCATCGGTTTCCAACGGACTCGCGCTCTCGTGCTTTCCAAGATCTTCACCTGGTGGAACGGCGCCACCCTTGGCACGCTGTGGACCATCGGCGTCAACGGCAGAAAGGTCGGCCAGGACGAGTTCGGCAACCGCTATTTCGAGGCGCGCACCAACAAGAATTCCTACGACGGCCGCAAGCGCCGCTGGGTGATCTTCAATGGCTATGCCGACGCCTCGAAGGTCCCGCCGGATTGGCACGGTTGGCTGCACCACACCTTCGATGAGCCGCCCACCAAGGCTCCTCTGCCTCGCCGCCGGTTCGAGCTGGATCATCTGCCCAACCTGACCGGCACCCCCTATGCGTGGCGCCCCAAGGGCTCCATCGCCCGCGGCGGCGAGCGCCAGGCGGCGACCGGCGACTACGAGGCCTGGAAGCCGGCGGAATGAAGCGCGGTGCGGTCATCACCCTTGCGGCCTTGGCGGCGATCGTGACGATCGGCGGCCTGGCAGTCGCACAGGATGACCAGAGCCCTCCGCCGCTTGTTTTCGACGAACCGCCGCCCCCCCAGGAGCCGCCTCCGCCAGCGGTGGAAGCCCCGCCGGCCGCGCCCGGCGAGGTCGCTCCCCCGGCTCCAGACGCGGCCGCTCCGGCGCCGGACGCCACGGCCCCCGTGGATGTCACCGAGGCCGAGAAGACCGACGAGACCGAGGAGACGGCAGAGTCGCTTCCAGCCGCACCGCTCGAGGTCCAGGCCCCGACCGGCAAGCGGGTGCGCCATGCCTCGGCGATCATCCAGGCGCTGGACAAGATTACCGCCGAGACCATTCGCTTCGAGGTCCGCGTCGGCACGCCGGTGAAATACCGTGGTCTGGTCTTCACCCTGCGAGCCTGCGAGACCTCTTCTGACGAGGAGGCGATCACCGACTCCTTCGCCTACCTGCAGATTCGCGCCGAGCCGCGCACCGTCTCTGAAAAGCAGCCGTCCCGCGAGGTTTTCCGGGGCTGGATGTTCGCGTCGTCTCCCGGACTGAACCCGCTGCAGCACCCGGTTTACGACGCCTGGGTCATCGCCTGTAAGGCCTGAGACCCGCTCGCCCGCGGCCCGAGCGCAAAGAAATCTCCCTCCACCGCCAGGGCCGCCTCGAGAAGGCGGTGATAGTCGCGTCGCGGAACCTCGACCGCGCCGAACTGGACCAGGTGGGCCGTTAGGAACTGTGCGTCGAGCAATCGGTAGCCGCCGGCTCTCAGCCGGCCCACCAGGTGAACGAGCGCCACCTTCGAAGCGTCCCGGGCGTTGGGAAACATGCTCTCGCCGAAAAACGCGCCGCCGAGTGCGACCCCATAGAGCCCGCCCTCGAGGGTTCCGTCCCGCCAGCATTCGACCGAGTGGGCGAGGCCCCGGGCGAAGAGCCCCTGGTACATCCCCCGGATAGCCGGATTGATCCAGGTGTCCTCGCGCCTCGGCCGTTCGGCGGCGCACTCGTCCAGCACCTGCTCGAAGGCGGTGTCGATACGCACCTCGAAGCGGTCCGACCGCACGGTCCGGCAGAGCCTCTGTGAAGCGTGGAAGCGGTCCAGCGGCAGCACGCCGCGCAGTTCCGGATCGACGAGGAAAACGCGCTCGTCGTCACGCGTCTCCGCCATCGGAAACACGCCCCGTGCATAGCATTCGATCAGGTCCTCGAGACTGAAGGCGGTCACGGCCTCAGGAGGCGTTCTTCGCCGCCCACTTCTCAAGCCAGTGGATGTCGTAGGCGCCGGCAATGATGTCGGGCTCCTGCAACAGCTCCTGGAACAGCGGGGTGGTGGTGTCGATGCCGGCGACCACCATCTCGTTCAGGCAACGCTTGGTCCGGGCGATGCACTCGGCGCGATCCCGGCCGTGCACGATCAGCTTGCCGATCAGACTGTCGTAGTACGGCGGGATCGCGTAGCCGGCGTAGACGTGGCTGTCGAGGCGCACGCCCAGGCCGCCCGGCGCATGGAAGTCCGTGACCGTCCCCGGCGAGGGGGTGAAGGTCTTCGGATTCTCGGCGTTGATCCGGCACTCGATGGCATGGCCTTCGAAGATGATGTCCTTCTGACTGAAGGACAGGGGCAGGCCAGCGGCGATGCGGATCTGCTCGCGCACCAGATCGATGCCGGTGATCGCTTCGGTGACGGGATGTTCGACCTGCAGGCGAGTGTTCATTTCGATGAAGAAGAACTCGCCGTCCTCCCAGAGGAACTCGATCGTGCCGACGCCGAGGTAACCGATGGCCTTGATGGCGTCGACGACCACCTTGCCGATCTTTTCCCGGCCGGCCGCGTCCAGAGCCGGGGAGGGGGCCTCCTCCAGCACCTTCTGGTGGCGACGCTGCAAGGAGCAGTCGCGCTCACCCAGATGGCAGACGTTGCCGTGGCTGTCGGCAATGACCTGCAGTTCGATGTGGCGCGGCTTCTGGAGGTAGCGCTCCATGTAGACTGTCCCATCGCCGAAGGCGGCCTGCGCCTCCTGCTGGGCGGCCATGACCGCCTCCGCCAGGCCGTCGCGATCCTTCGCCACCTTCATGCCCCGGCCGCCGCCGCCGGCGGCCGCCTTGATCAGGACGGGGAACCCGATCGCCTCAGCGGCGGCCATGGCTTCTTCGACGGTCGCGACGCCGCCTTCAGAGCCCGGGACCACCGGGATGCCGGCGTCCTTTACGGTCTGCTTGGCGCTGATCTTGTCGCCCATGACCCGGATGTGCTCCGGCGTCGGGCCGATGAAGGTGAGGCCGTGGGCCTTCACGATCTCGGCGAAGCGCGCGTTCTCGGAGAGGAAGCCGTAGCCGGGGTGAATCGCCTGGGCGCCGGTGATCTCGCAGGCAGCGATGATCGACGGGATATTGAGGTAGCTTTTCGCCGCCGGGGCGGGCCCGATGCAGACGCTTTCGTCGGCCAGGCGCACATGCATCGACGAGGCGTCGGCGGTCGAGTGCACCGCCACCGTCGAGATGCCCATCTCCTTGCACGCCCGGATGACCCGGAGCGCGATCTCGCCGCGGTTGGCGATCAGAACCTTGTCGAACATGGGTCGTCCTACTCGATGACGACGAGCGGCTCGCCGAACTCCACCGGCTGGGCGTCGCCAACCAGGATCTCCACCACCGTGCCCGCTCTCGGGGCCGGAATCGGGTTCATGGTCTTCATCGCCTCGATGATGAGAAGGGTCTGGCCTTCCTTGACCTTGTCGCCGGGCTTGACGAAGGAGGGCGATCCCGGCTGGGGCTGAAGGTAGACCGTGCCCACCATCGGGGATTTCACTGCGTCGCCGCGCATGGGCGCGGCCTCGGCAGGCGCTGGGGCGGAGGCCGTCGCCGGAGCCGCCGCCGGAGCAGGCGCGGCGATCGGGGCCGGTGCGGCGTAGGAAACGCTGGTGGCGGCTGCCTGGCGAGAGACCTTGATCTTCAGGTCGCCGCTCTCGACCTCGATCTCGGACAGCCCGGTGTCCCCGAGGATTTCGGCCAGGGTGCGCACCAGCTTGGTGTCGATGGCGGCGCCCGAGGGCGCAGGGGACTTGCGATCAGCCATTAGCCTGCCTTGGTCTTATTGGGCCGCGCGGACCGCGCCGGTCAGGCGCAGCGCCGCATCGACGGCCAGTTCGTAACTCATCGGGCCGAAACCGTTGACGGAGCCGATCGAGGCCAGGGCCACGAAGGACTGCCTGCGAAACGGCTCACGGGCGTGGGGGTTCGAAAGGTGGCACTCGACCACCGGAATTTTCAGCGTTTTCAGCGCGTCAAGGAGCGCCACCGAGGTATGGGTGTAGCCGCCTGCATTGAGGACAAGGCCCGAGGCCTGTTCGCCGGCCTCCTGTACCCAGTCGATCAGCTCGCCCTCGTGGTTGGTCTGGCGGAAGACGGCCTTGCGGCCATACTCGGCCGCGCGCGCCTCGCACAGGCCGCGGATCTGCTCGAGCGTCGTCTTGCCATAGATGTGCGGTTCGCGGGTCCCCAAGAGGTTCAGGTTGGGGCCGTTGAGAACATAAATCGGTTTGGCCATTCGCCCGCCGTTCGAATCCGCGGCCCTTGTATAGCCGCCCCGCCAGCGTCACAACCCGCCGCAACCGCCGGAGTATGCGAGGGTCCATGAGGATTTCGGTGAACGGAACCGAGCGGGAGGTGGCGGCGCGCGACGTCGCCAGCCTGATCGCCGAGCTCGACCTCGACCCCCGCAAGGTCGCGGTGGAGCATAACCTGTCGATTGTGCCGCGCTCGCTTCACGCGGGAACGCCCTTGAGGGAAGGGGACCGCGTGGAGATCGTCCAGTTCGTCGGGGGCGGTTGAGAGCCGCCGCAATCTTTGCGTTCCGGCGCCAAGGCTTGGCCATATTGCGACCTTAGCCACGGCCCGTCAGTGGGAGTTCAGACATGCGCCTCATCGCCGTCGCCGCAGCTTTCCTTGCTCTCATCGCCCAGCCGGTGCTGGCGCAGGAGTTGAGCAAGACCGCGCCCGTGTTGCAGAAGACCGCTCCGGCGACCGAGTCAGATCCCGACCGCGTCGCCGAGGCCCGCCGGTTGACCGCCGAGGCCCTTGCGGCCGACCAGGCGACCGTTCAGCGCAATGCCGCGGCCCAGGCCGACTACAACGCCCGCCTGGCGGCCAACAAGGCCGCGCAGGACCGCTACCAGGCCGACCTCGCCGCTCAGCGAGCCGCCGCCGCCCAGTACGAACGCGACCGCGCCGCCTGGGAAGCTCGGGTCAAGGCCTGCCAGGCTGGCGATACCAGCCAGTGCGGACCGCGCTGATCGCGACTATCTAGGCGCATGCCCGACGCGCCCCTCCACGCCGACCACCTGTTCGCCCGCACCCGCCTGCCGGATGAGTTCCGGTGGCTGGAGTCCGGCTGCCCGCGGCAGGCCTGGAGCGAGCCGGACCGCATCCACGCTATGGGCGCCCACTGGCTGGAGATTCACGGCTGGTTCCGCCAGATGCTGGGCGGCCTCACGGCCCTGACGGGGCAATGGCGGGAAGGTGGGCTCGCCGCTCCGCAGTATCAGGCCCTGCTGATGCCGCGTCTTCAGCAGTTCCTGCAGAATCTCGACGGTCATCATCAGCGGGAAAGTCGGCTCTATTTCCCCGCATTTTCGCGCCAGGAGCCCCGCATCGCCGCGGGCATAGCCCTGCTGGATCGCGATCACGAGGTGGTCCACGGGCTGCTGGAGCGCATGTTCCAGACCGGCAACGACTTCAATCGCGCGCTTGCCGGGGGGGCGGACACGGCCGGGCCAGGCGCGGCGCTCGCCGACGCCATCGAGGCCGCCTCAATGCCCCTCGCCCGCCATCTGCACGATGAAGAGGATATTGTCGTGCCGTTGCTGACCCTGCACGGCGACCCCTTCGAGAATCGTCACGAGTAAGGTCAGGGGAGCACGCCGTCCACCAGCCTCTCGATTTCCGAAGCCGCGGCCTCCAGGCTTTCCTGCCGACCCGGCTCGAGCGACACGCTTCCGAGCTGCGCGCGGGTCTCCCGGCGCGCCGAACGGGCGTAGGCGGGATCGTAATGCAGAGCCATCAGCGCCAGCGCCAGGCCGCGGAAATCACCCACCGATATCATCTCCCGCCAGTGCTCGAGCCGCTTCTGGCTGGGATGGGTCGGCAGCCGGGCCACAAGCCTCTCCAGCCCGTCGAGGTCTGAGACCAGATCGCTGTAGGCCGAGACGAGGAAGTCAGCGCGGGCTTCCGGCGTAGCTTCGAGTTCGATCCGCGGCGCGGCCTGCATGGCGCGCCACAAGAGCGGCGGCACCATCAGTTCGCCGATGCGGCTGGATTCGGCTTCTGCGATGACGGGTCGTGCCGGGTCGAAGCCCTCCAGGGCCTCCAGCAACAGGCTCTCGAACCGCTTCTGACTCGGCTGGGGGCGATCCGCGTAGCCGCCGAGCAGGGAGCCCCGGTGGACGGCCAATCCCTCGAGATCAAGCACCTGGAGACCTCGGGCTTGCAGCAGTCGCAGGACGGCGGTCTTGCCCGCGCCGGTGTTGCCGTCGATCAGCAGGAGCCTTGGCCCGGCCCCGTCGCCGTAGAGCTGGTCCTGAACCCTTCTGCGATAGGTTCGATAACCGCCTTGCAGCAGCGATGTCCGCCAACCGACCTGGCTCAGCACTGTCGCGAAGGCGTGCGAGCGTTGGCCGCCGCGCCAGCAATAAACCAGCGGCCTAAAGTTCTCGGGGCGGTCGGCCAGGGCGGTCTCCAGGTGCCTCGCGATGTTGCGGGCGACAAGCCCCGCCCCCAGCCTGCGGGCTTCGAAGCGCGACGCGACGTAGAGCGTGCCCACCTCTGCTCGCTCAGAGTCTGAAAGCACCGGCAGATTGATCGCCCCCGGAATGTGATCCTCGGCGTACTCCGAAGGACTGCGGGCGTCGATGAGCAGGTCCGCGCCAGCAAGACTGGCGCGATCTGCGTCGGGCAGGAGTCTGATCGCGGGGGCATCCGGCGAAGTGGTCATCAGCGTTGATATAGCCTGCGTGCGGGCCTAGAGCCGAGCCCCATGACCGATGCCCAGACATCCCTGCGTCTCACGTCGCTCGCCCATGGAGGCGGTTGCGGCTGCAAGCTGGCCCCCGGCGTGCTGAAGGACATTCTGAAGCAGATTCCGGCCTCCGGAGTGTTCCCCGACCTGCTGGTGGGCAATGAAAGCTCGGACGACGCGGCGGTCTGGCGACTGAACGACGAGCAGGCGCTTGTCGCCACCACGGACTTCTTCATGCCGGTGGTGGATGATCCCTTCGATTTCGGTCGGATAGCCGCCACGAACGCTCTGTCCGATATCTACGCCATGGGGGGGAGGCCGATCCTGGCGCTTGCCATCGTCGGCATGCCGGTCAACCGGTTGCCGGTGGAGACCATCGGCCGGATCCTCGCCGGCGGCGCCAGCGTCTGCGCCGACGCCGGGGTTCCCATCGCCGGCGGCCACTCCATCGATAGCGTCGAGCCGATCTACGGGCTTGTCGCGTTGGGGCTGGTTCATCCGGATCGGGTTCGCCGCAACGACCGGGCCCGTCCCGGCGATCTGCTGATCCTGACCAAGGGTCTGGGCGTCGGCGTGTTCTCCGCCGCATTCAAGCAAGAGCGGCTGGAACGAAGCGGCTACGACGCCCTGATCGCCTCCACCACTCAATTGAACGCTGTGGGCGCGCGCCTCGCGGAAGATCCTGCAGTCCACGCGCTGACCGATGTGACAGGGTTTGGACTGCTGGGGCATGCGTTGGAGGTCTCCCGCGGTTCCGGCGTGGCGGTTGAGCTCACGGGCCGCCCACCGTTGTTGGCCGGGGTGGAGCCCCTGGCGCGCGAGGGCGTGCGGACCGGGGCCTCCGGCCGCAACTGGGCCAGCTATGGCCAGGCGGTAGAACTGCCCGATGGGTTCGAGGACTGGCGCCGCGATCTGCTGACCGATCCCCAGACTTCGGGGGGCCTGCTGGTCGCCGTCGACCCGGACCGCGCCGCGGCCGTGCTGGAGCACGTGCAGGATGCGGGATTTGCTGCCGCAGCGATTGTGGGGCGGTGTGTCGCCGGTTCGCCGGGAATTCGGGTGGTCGAGCCGCCCCAGGCCTGACGTGCGACATGCTGACTTGCGCTCGGCGGCGCTTCACGCGGGCGCGCCTTCGGCGTATCTGACCGCCATGAACGCGCCCGTCTCTTCCCCTGCCGCCGACACCTGGACCGTCGCAGGCCGGACCTTCACATCGCGGCTGATCGTCGGCACGGGCAAGTACAAGGATTACGCGGTCAACGCCGCCGCCGCCGAAGCCGCCGGGGCCGAAATCGTCACCGTGGCCGTGCGCCGGGTGAACCTGACCGACAAGAACCAGCCGATGCTGGTCGACTTTCTGTCCCCGGATCGGTTCACCTACCTGCCCAATACTGCAGGCTGCTTCACCGGCGAAGACGCGGTGCGCACGCTCCGACTGGCCCGGGAAGCGGGCGGCTGGACACTCGTTAAGCTGGAGGTCCTGTCTGACCCCAAGACCCTTTATCCGGACATGGAGGAGACGCTGCGGGCCCTCAAGCTGCTCGTCTCGGAGGGCTTTGAGGTTATGGTCTACTGCTCGGACGACCCGGTCTATGCGCGGAAGCTCGAGGACGCCGGCGCGGCCGCGATCATGCCTCTGGGCGCGCCGATCGGATCGGGTCTCGGGATCCAGAACCGTGTGAATATCCGGCTGATTGTCGAGCAGGCCAGAGTGCCCGTTCTCGTCGACGCCGGTGTCGGCACGGCGTCGGACGCCGCCATCGGCATGGAGCTGGGTTGCGACGGCATCCTGATGAACACGGCGATCGCCGAGGCGCGGGATCCGATCCGCATGGCGACCGCCATGAAGCACGCCGTCATCGCCGGCCGCGAGGCCTACTTGGCGGGTCGCATGCAGCGGAAACTCTACGCCGACCCGTCCAGCCCGCTCGCCGGGCTGATCTGAAACGTCAGCGGGCGCGGGCGCGGGCCTGATCGATCGCCGCTCGTATGCCCGGGAGGTCCTCTCCCGGCACCAATACGTCGCCGATCACGAAGCCCGGGGTGCCGTCGATGTGCAGTTTCGCCGCCAGGGCCTGGATGTCCTGCAGCTGCCGGTCGATCTGGGCCATGGCCATCGGGTTGTCGAGCGGCGAGGGGTCCACGCCATTGGCGCGCAGAATGGCGTCGACCTTGGCGTTCTCGATCGGCGCTCGTTCAGCCATCAGCTGCTCATAGACAGCAAGGTACCGGCCGCTCTTGCGCGCCAGCAGGGCCGCGCGAGCGCCCCTGAGGGACGAAGGCACGTCGAAGATGTGGAATTCCTTGAAGACGAAGCGGATGTCCGGGTTCTCGCGGATCAGCTTCAATACCTCCGGCGCGATGTTCTTACAGTGGCCGCAGTTGTAGTCGTAGAACTCGGTCACCGTGATGCGGCCGCCGGGGTTGGCCACGAAGTCCCTGGGATCCTGCTCGATCGCGGCGCGGTTCTGCTTGATCGCCTCCGACGCCAGGCGCAGCGATTCCTGCGCCTGCTTGTCCTGCAGGCGCTGCATCGCCTCCTGAATGACCTCAGGGTGCTCCAGCAGGTAGTTGCGCACCTTGGCTTCGAACTGCACGTCCTGCGGCGACTTGGAGCAGCCGGCGGCAGTGGCGAGCGCCAGGGCGAGGGCGGCGCCCAGCGCCGTCTTGGAGGTCTTCACGCGGTCCATCCGTAAGGCTTAGCCGCCACGCGTCTCGCGCGCCAGCGATCTCAGGTCTTCCGGGGTCGGCTCCGAGACCAGAACGATGTCTGTCGCCCGGCGCCAGTCCGGCGTGTCCTTGGTCAGGTATTCGCGGGCCCGCATCGCGAACGCGCGGGCGCCCGTCAGGTCTCCGAGGGCGAAGCGGGCCTCCGCAGTCGCGAGGCGGGCTTGTCCGGGCATCTGCTTGGACTCGTATGCCTGGGCCATGAGGGTCCAGGCGAAGGAATTATCATTCTCTTCGGTGAGGGCGCGCTTGAGTTGAGCGATCGCCTCATCCATGCGCTGGGGATCGTTGAGCGCAATCAGGCTCTGGGCGTAGTTCACGCGAAGCAGCGGCGCTTCGGGTTTCAGCTCCACCGAGCGGGCGTGAGCGACCGCCGCCTCGGCGGTGCGGGCATTTTCGAACAGGACCTGCCCCTTCAACTCCCAGAGGTAGGGGTTGTCGGGATGCTCGGCGATCAGCTTGTCGATCGCGGCCAGCGCCTTGTCCGCTTCGCCGGACTGATAGTAGGCGATAGCCCGGGCATAGCGGGCGACGTAACGGGTATCCCGGTCCTGATACTTGATGAAGGTCTGCTGGGGCGGGTTCATGAACGCGTCCAGCTTGGCCTTGATGATCTCGTGCTCTTCGATGGCCGCCGCCGTGTCGACCACGCCGTAGTGGGATTGCTCTTCGGCGCGGCGGCGCAGCGCCTCGATGCGTTCGCTCGAGAGAGGGTGACTCCGGAAGAACTGGTATTTCTTCTGTTCGGAGAAGATCTCCTGGTAGCGGAAGGCATCAAAGAACTCGACGAGACCGCGGGAGGACAGGCCCGCCTGCTCCATGGCGGAGACGGCGGCCTGGTCGGCGGCTGCCTCCTGGACCCGGGAATAGCTCAGGACGCTGAGGGTGCCGAAGTAGGACGAACTGGACATCAGCGCCGCGCCCAGCTGCCCCTGTCCCGCGATGGCCGCCGCCAGCCCCATGCCCATCGTCAGGATGAAGGGCACCATGCCGGCTCGCTGCATGTCTCCCTGGCGCACGGAGTGTCCGCCCGAGATGTGCCCTGCTTCGTGAGCGATGACACCGAGAAGCTGGTTGGGGTTCTCAGTTTCCTGAATCAGACCGGTGTGCAGGAAGATGTTCTGGCCGGCTGCGACGAAGGCGTTCAGATCCTTGTCCGCCACGAGGTAGAAGTGGACCGCGTCCGGATTGAGACCGGACGCGCGCAGCACCGGCGCGCTTTCTTCCCGGATGGTCTCCTCGATCTCTGTGTCCCGGATCAGGCGCAGGCCCTGGGCCTGGGCGGCGCTCGAAACGAGCACCGCCGCAAGTCCGGTAAGGGCCGCCAGGGTCCGTGCGACGCGGTTGCGAGAAACCATACTCGTTACGCTCCTCGATTACGCTCAGGTCGCAGAGAGCACATCGAACCCGTGGCTTAATTTAGCCCGTCAGCCCTTCCGGCGCCACCAGCCCGCCTTCGGCCGTTCAGGGGGGGCCGCGATCTGGTGCGGATCCTCCTCGAGGGCCGGCGTCGGAGCCTTGCGAGCGCGGGCGGCTTTGGCCGGCGACGCCTCGGCGACCAGGGGCGCCTCCTCGACCACGGCGGAGGACCCCGGCGTCTTATCCGTCGCGGGCTTTTTCGCGCGACTGCGGCGCGGCTTTGGGGCCGGCTCTTCGCTCTGCGGCGCCTCGGGGACTGGGGCCGCCTCCACGGCTGGTTCGGCGGCCGGAGCCTCCACGGCGTCCGCCTTGCGGGCGCGCACGCGCCGCCTTTTCACGGGTTCCGCAGGGATCGAGTGCTCGCCTTCGGTGGGGCCGTCATCGGTCACCGCCTCGGCCGCCATCGGCGTGACGGGCGTCTCCGGGACGGCCGTCAGGGTCGGCTCGAAGCCCTCGTCGCGATCTCGGTTCCGGTCGCGCCCGCGCCCGCGCCCGCGACGGCGTCGGCCGCCTCGTTCGCCGCGTTCACGATCGCGTTCGCCGCGGAGCTCGTCGCCCCCCTCGCGGGCCGCAGGACGGGTCTCGTCCGCCCGGGACGGGCGTTCATCCCGGTCAAGGCGCGGCGTCGAGGCCTGCTCTATGGGGTCGAACCAGACGTAGGGCTCGTCGAGGTTGGGCGTCCGTGCGCGCGTCCAGGCGTAGGCGTCGCGCTCGCCGGCGCCCTCGCGGCCGCGGCGGCCGCCTCTCCGGCCCCGCCTGCGACGCCTCCCGCCTTCGCCATCCTCGTCGCCCTGATCGTCCCGGGGGGGCAGCGCCCCGGCGTCCGCTTCGCTGCGGTCGGCGTCCTCGAATTCGTCGCGGCGTCCGCCCCGGCGGCGGCCGCGACCGCGCCGGCCCCGTCGGCCGCCATCGCGATCATCATCCCGCCCCTCATGTCCGCCCTCGGACAGTTCGGCTTCTTCTTCGTCCTCGAGGTCGGCGTCGTCCTCGAAATCCTCCTCGACCGCCTCATCGGCGTCGTCGAGCGGCGTGGTGTAGCGGACCGCACCCCCGGGCGCGGGCACGTGTTCACGGGTTTCTGTCCGCTCCACGGCATGTTCGGCGTGCGCCAGGCTGTCATCGACCTGCACGGTGACGAACAGCCCGTTCATCTCCTGCAAGCGGGCGAGGAAGGCGCGCTTTTCGTTGAGAATGTAGAGCGCAACGGCGGTGGGCGCGCGGAGGGTCACGGCCCCGCCGCCGCGCACGGCTTCCATTTCAACGGCCCGCAGGGCGCCCAGCGCGCTCGATTCGACGGAACGGACGCGGCCGGACCCCTGGCAGTGTTCGCAGACATGGGTCGTGCCCTCCAGCACGCCGGACCGCCGGCGCTGGCGCGACAGCTCCATCAGGCCGAAGGAGGAGATCTTACCCATCTGGATGCGGGCTCGGTCCTGGTCCAGTGCGTCCTTGAGGCGCTTCTCAACCGCCCGGTTATTCTTCGACTCATCCATATCGATGAAGTCGATGACGATGAGCCCCGCCAGGTCGCGCAGACGCAACTGGCGAGCGGCTTCATCGGCGGCCTCGAGGTTGGTCTTCAGGGCCGTGGCCTCGATGTTCCGTTCCTTGGTGGAGCGGCCCGAGTTCACGTCGATGGCCACCAGCGCCTCGGTCTGGTTGATCACCAGGTATCCGCCCGACTTCAACGGCACGACAGGCGAGTGGATCGCCGCCAATGCGTCCTCGACCCGGTGCTTCACGAACAGAGGCGTCGGCTCCTGGTAGAGCTGAACCTTCTTGGCGTGCGCCGGCATGATCATCCGCATGAAGTCACGGGCTTCGCGCCAGCCGGCCTCGCCATCAACGAGGATGGCGTCGATGTCCTTGTCGTACATGTCGCGGACAGCGCGCTTCACGAGGTCTTCCTCCTCGTAGATCAGCGCCGGCGCGATGGACTTCAGGGTCGTCTCGCGGATGCTTTCCCAGAGGCGCAGCAGATAGGCGTAGTCACGCGTGATCTCCTGCTTTGTGCGCTTGGCGCCGGCGGTGCGGATGATCACGCCCATGCCGTGCGGAACGTCGAGGCTCTGGGCGATTGTCTTGAGCCGCTTGCGATCCGTGGCCTGGGTGATCTTGCGGCTGATCCCGCCGCCCCGCGCGGTGTTGGGCATGAGCACGCAGTAACGGCCTGCCAGCGACAGATAGGTCGTCAGCGCCGCGCCCTTAGAGCCGCGCTCTTCCTTGACCACCTGGACCAGCAGGATCTGCCGGCGCTTCACCACTTCCTGAATCTTGTAACGCCGCATCAGGCGACGGCGCAGCTTGGCTTCCTCAGCCGGGACCTCGTCGTCGTCAGCCTCTTCCTCGGCCGCACGGCGATCTTCCTCGTCGTCCGGCTCCGCCATGAGGGCTTCGCGGTCGGCGACGGGAACCTGGTAGTAGTCCGGGTGAATCTGGTCGAAGGCGAGGAAGCCGTGGCGGTTGCCGCCATACTCGATGAAGGCGGCCTGCAGGCTGGGCTCTACGCGGGTGACCCGCGCCAGATAGATGTTGCCGCGAAGCTGCTTCTTGGCGCGGCTTTCGAAGTCGAATTCCTCAACCCGGTGGCCGTCCACCACGGCGACGCGGGTTTCTTCCGCGTGCGCCGCATCGATAAGCATATGTTTGGACATAAAAGTCTCCGAGGCGCTCAGCGGCTTGTTCAACCGGTCGCCGTTCATTCGTGTTCAGTTGCGAGAGGCGCGCGCGCATCGTCCCGCCGCGCTTGGCGGCGTTGGCGGCCAAGGGGCCGGAAAGGACGGGGGCGGCGCAGCCCATGAGCTTCGTTTCCGTTCCACGCTTGTGCGTGTGAGGGAGTGGGGCGCCCGGCTTTTGAGAAGCCCGGCGGTTGGCGAATGGGCGCAGGCCTGTGCAGCCGCTGCCGTTCGCGCCGCCGGAACATGCGCCGTGGCGCCTCCGATTGCAAGGCGGCTCGACCTTTGATGGCTGCCGTGCGCGCAAGTGCGGGGCTGGGGAGCATGAGGGTCTGGATCGCGAAGGGCGGTTTGTGCGAGGCCGCGCTTAACGCGATTTTCATGGCGTCCAGTGCAGATTAGCCGCTCAAAACAGGCTCTGAAGAATTCGGCCGATGGTGAGTGGTCTCAAGGCTCTGGCGGGGAGTGCGCGCGTGCGCGGGGCGGCGTTGGCTGTCGCCGTGTTCGGGTTGATGCTGGCTGGACAGACCTTCGCCTGGGGCGCCGGCGGCGTGGTCAAGGTCCGGATCGGAGGCGACCAGCGCACCACGCGCGTCGTCGTCGAACTCGATCGCTCGGCCACCGGCAAGGTGCTGGGCGACGATCCTGGCAAGGTGGTCCTGGCGCTCAACGGCGTGGGCTCGGAGTCCATGCGGGGTCGCGGCCAGGGTCTGGTTCGCGAGTGGAGCGCCGAAGGCGCCGGCCAGGCCCGCGTCAAGCTCGCGGTCAGCCGGCCTGTCACCGTGAAGCGCCGTTTTCTACTGCCCCCCGGTGATGGGGTGAGCGTCTATCGATACGTCATGGACCTGGAGGCGACCGGCGAGGCCGTCCCGGCGAGCACCGCGCCCGCGCGGACCACCCGCGCCGCGGACCGCCACGGGCGCCGGATCATCGTGGTCGACGCCGGCCACGGCGGCCACGATCCGGGCGCCCAGGGTGCGAACAACCACGAGAAGGCCCTCACGCTGGCGGCCGCCAGGGCGCTCAAGGCCCGGCTGGAGCGGACCGGTCGCTATACAGTTGTCCTGACGCGTTCGGATGACACCTATGTCGGCCTAGAGCGACGGGTGGCCATCGCGCGGCAGGCTGACGCGGACCTCTTCATCTCTCTTCACGCCGACTCCGTCGGAGATTCCAGTCTGCGGGGCGCGAGCGTCTACACCCTGTCGGAACGGGGCGCCGAGCGGGCGGCGCGGCGTTTCGCGGGCGAGAACTGGGTGCACGACGGATCGCTGGGCCGGGACCCGGTAGTCACGCGCATCCTGCTGGACCTGACCCAGCGCGCCACGACCAATCGTTCGGCCGTCTTCGCCCGGGTTCTGCTGGACCAGATCGCCGACGACACTCTGCTGTTGAACCGCAGCCACCGCGACGCCGGATTCGCGGTGTTGCTGGCGCCGGACGTCCCGGCCGTCCTGCTGGAGATGGGCTTCATCACTAATCCCCAGGATGAACGCGCCCTGGCCGACCCGCGCCGCCGGGAGCGGCTGGTGGGAGGCATTGCGGACGCCGTTGACGCCTACTTCGCCGAGGGCGGCCAGTATGCAGGGCTGACGGGCGGCCTCTGACCGCCGCAAACGGCGCTTTCGCCCACTTCTCGCCTTTGCCAAGCGCGGGCCGACTCGGTAAGACGACTCCGGGATTTTGACGGGGCCGGGCCCGCCGGTCCGGTCGGAGGAGTACGGGTGAAGGCTGCCGAACGCTGGTTCGCCATGGCGGGCGTCGTCATCCTCTCGATGGTGGCGGTGGCTGGCTTCGCCGTGGCGATCTACGCCGCCTGGCTCTTCCACGACCTTCCCGACGCCGGCGAACTGGCCGAATACCGCCCGCCCGTGGCGACCCGGGTGTTTGGCTGGGACGGCACCCTGATCGGCGAGTTCTCGACCGAGCGGCGCATTTTCGTCCCCTATGACGAGATTCCCCCGGTGGTCGCCCAGGCGTTCCTGGCCGCCGAAGACCGGAATTTCTTCCACCACGGAGGCATCGACGTGGGCGGCCTGGGGCGGGCCATGGCCAAGAACGTGCTGAACTTCGTGCGTGGTCGTCGCCTCGAGGGCGGCTCGACGATCACCCAGCAGGTCGCCAAGAACATCATGCTGACCAACCAGGCGACGGTCGGCCGCAAGCTCAAGGAAGCGATCCTGGCCCGGCGCCTGGAGGCGACACTCGATAAGCGCCAGATCCTCGAGTTGTACCTGAACGAGATTTTCCTCGGCTATCGTTCCTACGGCGTGGCCTCGGCGGCGTTCAACTACTTCGGCAAACCGCTCGACCGCCTCACCCTGGCCGAAGCCGCCTACCTGGCGGCCCTGCCGAAGGGCCCGTCCAACTACCATCCCATCAAGAACAAGCAGCGCGCCCTTGAGCGCCGCAACTGGATCCTGGGTCAGATGGCCGAGGCCGGCTCCATCACCCGCGCACAGGCCGAAGCCGCCATGCGCGAGGATCTGGTAGTCCAGCTTGCGCCCCAGCGGGCCCGGTATCGCGACGCCGACTTCTTCGTCGAAGAGGTGCGTCGCCGCGCCATCGGCCTCTTCGGCCACCGGCGGGTGACCGAGGGCGGCTACTACCTCCGCACCACGCTGGATTCGCGCATGCAGACCGCGGCGCGTATCGCGCTGATGGACGGCCTTGAGGCCTATGACCGCCGCCACGGCTGGCGCGGGGCCTGGGGCAACGTCGTCATCCAACCGGGCTGGGAGAAGGAAGCCGCCAAGAAGGCGAAGCCCGCCGAACGGCGCACCTGGGTCGCAGCCGCCGTGTTGACCCCCGGAGGCGCCATTCAGCTGGCGCAGGGGGGGGCAGGCCAACTGGTCGGTGAAGATGTCAGCTGGGCCAATGCAGGCAAGGGGCTGAAGCGCGGCGACCTGATTTTCGTCGAGCCGGCGGCGAACGGCGGCGGCTACCGTCTGCGGCAGATCCCGGCGGTGAACGGGGCCCTTGTCGCCCTCGATCCCAATACCGGCCGGGTCATGGCCATGGTGGGAGGCTATTCGTTCTCGCTGTCGAACTTCAACCGCGCGACCCAGGCGAACCGGCAGCCAGGCTCCACCTTCAAGCCGTTCGTCTACGCCACCGCGCTGGAGGACAAGTTCACTCCGGCCTCCATCATCCTCGACGCGCCCATCCGGTTCGGAAACTGGTCGCCTGAGAACTACAGCCACCGCTACTACGGTCCCTCTCGCATCCGCACGGGTCTCGAGTTGTCGCGCAACGTCATGACCGTGCGCCTCGCCCAGCAGGTCGGGATGAACCGGATCGCCGAGAACGCGATCCGCTATGGCATCGTCAAGCACATGGAGCCTCAGCTGGCGATGGCGCTGGGCGCCGGCGAAACCACGCCGTTCAAGCTCACCGCCGCCTACTCGATCTTCCCCAACGGCGGTCGGCGCGTGACTCCGCACCTGATCGAACTGGTCGAGGACCGCACGGGCGACGTCATCTATCGCGCTGACAGCCGGCGCTGCCTCACCTGCGGCCGCGGCTTCGCGGGCGCGGAATCACCCCGCCTGCGTCCCGACGGAGAGCAGGTGCTCGATCCGGTCGTGGCTTACGAGATCACCTCCATGCTGGAGGGGGTCGTCCAGCGCGGCACCGGCACGGCCGCGCGAGTCCTGAACCGGCCCGTCGCGGGCAAGACCGGCACCACCAACGAGTACCGGTCCGCCTGGTTCGTGGGGTTCACGCCGGACCTGGTCGTGGGCGTCTTCGTCGGCTTCGATGACAACCGCTCGCTGGGCTCCGGCGAAGCCGGCGCCGTGACCGCTGTGCCGATCTTCGTCAACTTCATGCAGCAGGCCGTGGGTCGCCAGGCGCCCAAACCGTTCCGCAAGCCCAAGCAGGCGAAATACGTCATGGTCGGCGGCATCGAGGAAGCGTTCCGCCCGGGCACCGAGCCGCGAGGCCCGATCGGTCCGGCGCGTCCGTCCTCGTCAAGCGCGGGCGCCGCGGTGCAGGGGCCGCGTCCCTACAACGAGGTCTGGCGAGATGGCCGCGTCTCGGGGGCGGCCAACGCCGCGGACGCTTCGCGCGGCCCGCCGCCGCCGGCCAACTGACCGTCTGAAATCGAGCGTTGCGCAAGGCGCGCTTGCGCCCTATCTCGCCGCGTTCCGAACTGGAGAGTTGATATGAGACCGGATGTCGAGGCCCTGGCGGCCGACATCGAGCAGTCCGTAGGACTGCTCAGGAGGCGTCTTTGACTGGGAGCCTGCGCTCCGCAAGCTGGACGAGCTGAACGCGCGAGTCGAGGATCCGACGCTCTGGGATGACGCGGAGCAGGCCCAGTCCGTCATGCGCGAGCGCACCAAACTGGCGGATCAGGTCGCCGTTGTGCGCTCCATCGAGAAGGAGGCCGCTGACGCGGTCGAGTTCTCCGAGCTGGCGGACATGGAAGGGGACGAGGCGTCGCTGGAAGAGGCGCGCGCCACCCTGCGCGGGCTCAAGGAGCGCGCCGCCCGGGCTGAACTCGAGGCCCTGCTTTCGGGCGAAGCGGACGGAAACGACGCCTATCTGGAGGTCAACTCGGGCGCCGGCGGCACCGAATCGAACGACTGGGCCGCGATGTTGCTGCGGATGTACACCCGCTGGGCCAACGCGCATGGCTACCAGGTGGAATTCGCGGAAGAGACGCCGGGAGAACAGGCCGGGATCAAGTCTGCCACCATCGTCATCAAGGGGCCCAACGCCTACGGCTGGCTGAAGAGCGAGAGCGGCGTCCACCGCCTGGTTCGTATCAGCCCCTACGACTCCTCGGCGCGCCGTCACACCTCCTTCGCTTCGATCGGGGTTTCGCCTGTGGTCGACGACGCCATCGTCATCGATATCAACCCGGCCGACGTGCGCACCGACACCTACCGGGCCTCCGGGGCGGGCGGCCAGCACGTGAACAAGACCGACTCCGCCGTTCGCCTGACGCACATCCCGACCAACACGGTGGTGGCCTGCCAGGCGGGCCGTTCGCAGCACGCCAACCGCGACGAGGCCTGGAAGATGCTGCGCGCCCGTCTGTACGAGTTGGAGCTGCAGAAGCGCGAGGCGGCCGCCCAGGCGCTTGCCGACGCAAAGACCGACATCGGGTGGGGCCACCAGATTCGCAGCTACGTGCTGCAGCCGTACCAGATGGTGAAGGATCTGCGGACCGAGGTGGAGACTTCGGATACGCAGGGCGTGCTGGACGGCGATCTGGATCAGTTCATGGGCGCCGCGCTGGCGGCGCGGGTGGGCGCGACGCGGGGCGAGGGGGCCGAGGATTAGGTCCGTTCGCTGGACCTGCGCCGTGGCCGCCCCTAGGCTCGCACTGCGAACACGAGGCGCTGAATCGATGCGGACAAGCCTGCCCATGGGCCTCATGGCGGCCCTTACTTTCGGAAGCGCCACGTTCGCCGCCGCGCCGATACAGAGTACGCCGCTGGCGACCGCCACCACCACCTGGTCGGGCCAGCCATTGAACCTGCCGCAGGGACCTATCGAGTTGAAGGCGGCGCGTGTGGTGATGCCCGTGGGAACGGCGCTGGCCCCGCACAAGCATCCCTATCCGCGTTACGTGCACATCGAGAGCGGCCGACTCAGCGTGTCCAACGAGGTGACCGGCGTGACCCGTGAGTTCGGGCCAGGCGAATTCATCGTGGAAGCGATCGACCAGTGGCACTCGGGACGCGTCGTCGGCGATGAGCCGGTGATCCTGATGGTCATCGATCAGGCACCCCCGGGCGTTGCGAACGTGGTCCAGAAGCCTCAGCCCTGACGACACGAAAAAGGGGACCGCGAACGGGTCCCCCTTAGACGTCTGCACGCTGGCCGGAGCGCTTAGGCGCCGGGCTTGAGCGAGATCAGCTGCGCGCTGTCCGCCGCCGAAGCCGCAGTGGCCTGCGGCGCGGGCGCCGGAGCGGAAGCCGGCATCGGGGCCGGTTGCTGGAAGCCGACCGGCGCGGCCGGCGTTTCCTGCTTGCGACCCTGCAGGCAGCGACCCTGGAAGTAGGCGCCGACGTCAATCGACAGTTGCTCGTGAGTGATGTCGCCGTCGACGTAGGCAGTGCCCATCAGCTTGACCTGCTTACCGCCGACCGCGCCGACGACGCGGCCGCGGATCTCGACGTAGTCGGCCAGGACCGAGCCCTCGACGTTGCCGGTCTCGCCGACGGTCAGCCGGCCGACGCGGATGTCGCCGCGAACGGCGCCGTCGATATGAAGGTCGCCGGCGCCGGAGATGTTGCCTTCGAACGTCAAGTCCGAGGACAGCAGCGATGCGGTCTTCTGGGGTGCGGGCCGCGGAGCCGGAGCGGCCGCCTGCGGCGCGGAAGCCGTGCCGGGACGGGTCAGGTCGGGCAGGTCGTCCGGAATTGGGACAGTGTTCTGCTGGGGCGGGGTGGGCTTAGTTTTGTTGAACATAATCTCCGGCCTTTACAAAGCGTGCGGGGTTTTGAGGGCGGCCGTTCATCCACACTTCGTAGTGCAGGTGAACGCCCGTGGAGCGTCCAGTTGATCCCATGGCTGCAATGCGCGTGCCCACCGCAACCCGATCGCCGGGCTTCACCGAGAAGCTCTGCAAGTGGGCGTAGCGGGTCTTGAATCCGCCGCCATGGTCGATCTCGACCACATTGCCATAGCCGCTACGCACGCCGGTGAAGGACACGATGCCCGGTGCGGTGGCGTAGATCGGTGTCATGAAGGGGCCGGCGAAGTCGAGGCCGGCATGGACCGCGGGCGTGTGCTTGAACGGATCGAAGCGAATCCCGAAGCCGGAGGTCTGCCGGACATCCCGGGCTGGTCGCGAGAACGGCAGGTTGTCCGCGGCGTCCGCCAAGGCGCGCATCTCCGACAGGTTGTCGGCGGCGTTCTTGATGCGAGCCGCGAACGCTTCGTCGACGTCCAGCACGGCCGCCAGCGCATGGGTGTCCTTCGCATCGACCAGAGGGCCGCCCAGGCCGGACCCGATCGAGCCGGACATGTAGGAGGACGGGTTCAGCCCGGCGAGTCGGAAGGCCAGGCGCAGGCGCTCGGCGCGGGTGCGGGCGAACGTCTGGGCGCGGGCGATGAGGCGCTCCTGGTCCAGCTTGACTGCGAGCACCCGTTCGACGGGCGCCATGTGGGTATTGGCCGGCGGGACCTGGGGCGTGAGCGCGCGGGCTGCGCCCGGGATGTTGCGGAAGTTGTCGAGGACGAGCCCGAGGGCGGCATGGCGGCGCTCTACGGTGCGGGCCAGCTCGTCCACCGATCCGGCCGTCGTCTCCAGCTGCACCACGGCCGTGTCGAGGCGAGCCTGACGGTCGGCCATCAGTCGCTCGTACTTGGCCCGGGTCTGGGCCACGGCCCGGTCGACGGTGGTGAAGTTTATCGCGGCGAATACCGTGGACGCCGTCGAGAGAATCAGCCAGCTTGCCAAGCCTACACCGCCCGCGGCCATCAGCATCTGCTTGCGCGCGGTCAGGATGTATCCCCGCGTCTCGCCGTTGGCGCGCAGGTAGATGTGTCTTTCTGGGAACAATCGGTCCAGTAAATGGCGCACGCGCGCCACACGGCCAGTGTTCATCGCCCCACACCCGTTTTAGTTTCCGGAAGTTATGCTTGACGCGCATTCACCGCGCAAGGGCCGCGCAGCCCGTTAAGCATGTCTCCGGACCTAGATTCACCTGCAGCGATGCTAAACGGCGAAGGGTTCCCCTCTTGAGGGTATTGAACCATGCGCCGTTGGGCCCACCATTTATTCTTTGAAGTTTGAGTACACCAAATTGGTTTTAAAGTTACTAAGAGGAGCTCTGCCCGCCCATCTAGCCAATTTGGGGCATTGATTCGCGCTGTGGATAAGGCCTGGGGGATCGAAGACCTGTTGACCGTGTCTCCGGCGTTACGGCTGACCTTAAAGATTTGGTAACCTATTGAACTTGGGCAATCGTTTGTCTCCCCCGGAAGGCCTGAGGCTTGGCGGAGGCGTGCGGCGAGCGGCCGCAGCTTCACAATACAGCGACTGGCACGCGTGCGGATTGTTTCCTGCGGTTTCTGCGACTATGCCGGGTTTCAATCGCCCTGAGGCGCCTGCGGCGGGCCCCTGAGGAGGGTCGGGGGCGGGCTCCCCGCGTATGGCGGGAGCTCGCCGGCGCGGCCCCGGTCGCAAAGGCTCCTGCGATAGCTCTCGTCCTGGCCGACCAACTGGAACGGCCCGCTCCAGGTCGCCGTGCCGGGGTCGATCAGGCGCCAGCGTTGCTCGCGTCCGCACAGCACCAGCCAGTCGGAGTCGACCGCGCCGTCGTCCCCGGTCCAACGCTTGGTCAGGAAAACGGCGTCAATCGAGGCTAGGTAGCGCGGCGACTGGGAGTCGTAGGCGAACCCACCGTTGAGGTTGACCCAGGTGGGTTCGGCCGATGCGGGCGCCCCGGCGGCGAGGAGGACAACGGCTGCGATCCAGCGAGTCATGGGGTTCCTTTCGGTCTCGCAAGGGCTGGCCTGCAGGGAGAACTGGAGACCCGCCCTATATACCCCCGGCCGCCTCCAGCACCGCTTCCACATGGCCCGGCACCTTCACGTGTCGCCAGACGCGCCGGATCACCCCGTCGCCGTCAATGAGGAAGGTGGAACGGTCGATGCCCATGTATTTGCGGCCATAGAGGGACTTTTCCTGCCAAGCTCCGTACCGTTCGATCACGTCGCTGTCGGCGTCCGAGCCCAGCTCGACGGTCAGGCCGTGCTTGGCGCGGAACTTCCCGTGCTTGGCGGCGGTGTCCTTCGACACCCCGATCACGACGGCGCCGGCCTTCTCGAACGCGTCTTTGGCCTGGGAGAAACCGATGCTCTCGGTGGTGCAGCCGGGCGTGTCGTCCTTCGGGTAGAAGAACAGAACCACTTTGCGCCCCTTCAGGCCGGCCAGTGAGACGCGCCCCGTATCGGTGGGCAGGTCGAAATCGGGGGCCTTTTCGCCGGCTTCCAGTTCCTTGGGCATCTTGGTCTCCGCTGCGTTACACGGGCTTGATCAGCACGATCTTCTTTTTTCCAGCAGCCAGTTTGATCACGCCGTCCTTCACGTCCGCGACACTGACCGGCCGCATGCCGTCCATAATCTGCTCGTCGTTGAGACGAAGGCCGCCGCCCTGGGCGAGGCGACGGGCTTCGCCGTTGGATTGGGCGAGGCCCGCGCGAACGGCGATTGCTGCGATGCTCGGCCCGGCCTCCAGATCGGCCGCCCGGATCTCGACCGTCGGCAGGTCGGCGGACAGTCCCCCCTGTTCGAACGCCTTCTCGGCCGTGGCGCGCGCTGTCGTGGCGGCCTCCTTGCCGTGCAGCATCGCGGTCGCCTCGTCAGCGAGGACCTTCTTCGCGTCGTTTATGCCGGCGCCGGGCAAATTCTCGAGGCGCCGCACCTCATCGAGCGGCACATCGGTGAAAAGGCGCAAGAAGCGGCCCACGTCCGCGTCCTCGGTGTTGCGCCAGTACTGCCAGTAGTCATAGGGCGAGAGCTGGTCCGCGTTCAGCCAAACCGCGCCGGCGGCGGTCTTGCCCATCTTGGCGCCCGAGGCGGTGGCGAGCAGCGGGGTCGTCAGGCCGTATGCCGGCTTCTGCTCGACGCGGCGGATCAGCTCGACCCCGTTGACGATGTTGCCCCACTGGTCGGACCCGCCCATTTGCAACAGGCAGCCGTAACGGCGCTCCAGTTCCAGGAAGTCCACCGACTGCATCAGCATGTAGTTGAATTCGAGGAAGGTCAGCGGCTGCTCGCGGTCCAGCCGGTTCTTCACGCTGTCGAACGCCAGCATGCGATTGATGGTGAAGTGCGGCCCGTACTCTCGCAGGAACTGGATGTAGCCGAAGGCCGACAGCCACTCGTCATTGTCCACCATGATGGCGTCGGTGGGGCCGTCGCCGAAGCGCAGGAACTTCTCGAAGACGGTCTTGATCGAGGCGATGTTGGCCTTGATGCCGTCCTCGGTCAGCATCTGACGCGACGTGTCCTTGCCGGACGGGTCGCCGACCTTGGTGGTGCCGCCCCCCATGACCACGATCGGCTTGTGCCCGGCCTGCTGGAGGCGGCGCAGCATCATGATCTGGATCAGGCTGCCGACGTGCAGCGATGGCGCGGTGGCGTCGAAGCCGATGTAGCCAGTGACCACGCCCCCCACGGCCGCCGCATCCAGCTCCTCCGGATGGGTGATCTGGTGGATGTAGCCGCGATCCCTGAGGGTTTTCAGGAAATCGGACTTGAAGGCTTGCAGGTCGGTCATCGTCGGCGGTCTCTGTCGGTTGCGCCGGTGACCGTCTCCCATGACTGCCGCCGGCCATTGTCGATTGGCGGGCGGAAGGTTCGGGTATGATCGAACGGCCGCTCGCTAAAGGGGCGAGCGGTAATAGCTTTCGGCACGGGTCCGAGGCGCGTTCATGGATTGTGGGTAGCTTGCAGCGTTGACGGCGGTCAAGGGCTCGCTATCGAAGGCGTCATGCGCGTTGTGCTGAAGCCGCACCCTGAGACGCCGTGCTCGGCGATCACCGCCTTCGACTGCGAAGTCGAACGGGAGGGCGGTCGCCTGTCGCTCTGCTGGCACCTGGAGGGCGCAGCCACGCGCATTGTCCTGCCTGAGCCGCGTGCTGCCGGTCGCGCCGAGGGACTGTGGAGGGCGACGTGCTTCGAGGCGTTCGTGAAGCCTTTCGGAGGGGACGCCTACACCGAACTGAACGCCTCGCCATCGGGCCGGTGGGCGAGCTACGACTTTGACGACTATCGAGCCGGGATGATCGACGCTGAAGCAGTGACGGCCGGCCCAATCGATCTGGGTGGCAGCGACCGGCGACTGATCCTCAAGACGACCTTCGACGGTCTCGCGTCGGAAGCCGCGTGGTCGGTCGCGATCAGCGCTGTCATCGAACTCGACGACGGCGACAAATCCTATTGGGCTTTGGCTCACGCGCCGGGTAAGCCGGATTTCCATCACCCGGACGGTTTCGTCCTCGACCTGCCAGCGGACCGCTCATGAAATTCGGCATCGATCGCCTGCTCGCCGACCCGGCCCTGCGGAAACCGCTGGAGGGCAAGCGTGTAGCGCTGGTCGCTCACCCTGCTTCGGTCATGCCCGACCTGACTCACTCGCTGGACGCCCTCTCGGCGGCCGGCTTGAAGCTGACCGCAGCCTTCGGACCCCAACACGGCCTGCGGGGCGACAAACAGGACAACATGATGGAGAGCCCGGACTTCAACGATCCGCGGCTCGGCATCCCGGTCTTCAGCCTCTACGGCGAGGTGCGCCGGCCCACCGGCCAATCGATGTCGACCTTCGACGTCGTGCTGGTTGATCTGCAGGACCTGGGCTGCCGCATCTACACCTTCATCACCACGCTCCTCTATGTGCTTGAGGCCGCCGCCGAGCACGGCAAGGAGGTCTGGGTGCTGGATCGCCCCAATCCGGCCGGACGGCCGATCGAGGGCATGACCCTGCTGCAAGGCTGGGAGAGCTTCGTCGGCGCCGGCCCCATGCCGATGCGCCACGGCATGACCCTGGGCGAACTTGGCCGCTGGTTCATCGACCACTTCAAGCTCGATGTCGCCTATCGCGTCATCGAGATGGAGGGCTACCGGCCCGACGAGGGGCCCGGGTTTGGCTGGCCGCTCGGCGAGCGAGCCTGGGTGAACCCCAGCCCCAATGCGCCCAATCTGTGGATGGCGCGGGCCTACGCAGGTACCGTCATGCTGGAAGGCTGCACCCTGTCGGAGGGGCGGGGCACCACGCGCCCCCTGGAGCTGTTCGGCGCTCCCGACATCGACGCCCGCGCAGTCATGGGGGAGATGGAGCGCTTGGCGCCGCACTGGCTGAAGGGTTGCCGCCTGCGGGACATCTGGTTCGAGCCGACCTTCCACAAGCACGTCCACCAGCTCTGCAGCGGTGTGCAGATCCACACCGAGGACCCCAGCTACGACCACCACGCCTTCAAGCCGTGGCGGCTGCAGGCGCTGGCGTTCAAGGCGATCCGGCTGCTCTATCCCGACTACGACCTGTGGCGCGACTTCCCCTATGAGTACGTCTTCGACAAGCTGGCCATCGACGTGATCAACGGGGGCCCCGGGCTGCGCGCATGGGTCGACGACCCGGCCTCGCAGCCGGGCGACCTCGACGCTGCCACGACGCCCGACGAACTGGCCTGGGAAGAGGTGCGCCGGCCGCACCTGATCTACTGATGTTCCTCGGCAAGAAGCACTGGGCGGAACGGATCGTCCGCGAATCCGGCATTCCCGATGACGGGCGTGTCTTCGGCGAGGTTCGTGACATGCTGATCACCGGCGCCGAGCAGTGCGAACGGGCGGTCCGCACAGATCCCGCCGGCAGGGGCGCGGATGACCTCGACTTCCTGCTGATGAGCGCCCGCGCGATGCCGGACAACCGTTCTGCGGTGGAGCGACTGGTCGGACGATTCGACCTCAGCGAGGAACGCGCCCAGCGCCTGATGGACCTGGTCCGTCAGGCCGCCTACGCCCTCTATGAGCGGGAAGGTCGCTCGATCCCCCTGGCCTAGGCGGCAGGGTGTGCCCGGGCGATGCCCTCGATCACCAGTCGGCGCGCTTCGGCCGCGTCGCCCCAACGAGCCACCTTGCTCCACTTGCCGGGCTCGAGATCCTTGTAGTGTACGAAGAAGTGCTCGATCTGCTTGATCAGGATTTCGGGCAGGTCGGTGTAGTTCTCGACGTTGCCCCAGCGCGGTGAAATGCGTTGGGCCGGCACGGCGATCAGCTTCTCGTCCTGGCCGGCGTTGTCCTCCATGAACAGCACACCGACGATGCGAACAGGCATCACGGCGCCGGGCACGATCGGGCGGGTGTTGGCGATGAGCACGTCGCAGGGGTCGCCGTCCCCCGACAGGGTGTGCGGAATGAAGCCGTAGTTGCCCGGGTAGCGCATCGCCGTGTGCAGGATGCGGTCGACGAACATGGCGCCCGACGCCTTGTCCATCTCGTACTTGATGGGCTCGCCGCCGATCGGCACCTCAATGACGACATTGACCTCTTCGGGCGGGTTCTTGCCGACCGGTATGGCGTCCAGACGCATGTACTTGGTCCTTTCAGGCCCGGGGAGGGGCCGTAGTCCGGGAAGCAGGGCTTCCCGCAGTCACAGTCAGGCCGGCTCCGCTTCCAGCCGCTTGTCCAGATAGCCGCCAACGTGGCGTTCCACCTCGCCGATCTTGTCCTGCCAGAAGTGGTTAGCGTCCGGCACCACCTCGTAATCGATGACGATTCCCTTCTGCGTGCGCAGCTTGGCCACCACGCGCTCGACCTCGTTGGGCGGAACGATGGTGTCCGAGGCGCCATGCAGGATCAGGCCGGAGGCGGGGCAGGGGGCCAGGAAGCTGAAGTCATACATGTTGGTCGGCGGCGAGACCGAAATAAAGCCGTCGGTCTCGGGCCGGCGCATCAAGAGCTGCATGCCGATGTAGGCGCCGAACTGGTAGCCCGCGACCCAGGTCTGCGACGCGGCCGGATTGTTGGCCTGCAGCCAGTCCAGCGCAGAGGCGGCGTCCGCCAGTTCGCCGATGCCCGAGTCGAATTCGCCCTGGGAACGGCCCACGCCGCGGAAATTGAAGCGCAGGGTGGCGAAGCCACGCTTCATGAACAGGTGAAACAGCTGCACGGCCACCGGGTTGTTCATGTGCCCCTGGGCCTTGGGGTGTGGGTGCAGGATCAGCGCGATCGGCGCGTTGTCCCTCTTGCCCGGCGAGTAACGGCCTTCGATGCGGCCAGCCGCGCCGGTCAGGATCACTTCAGGCATGTGTTTCCCCAGGCCCCAGAATAGTTGACTAATCCGGTTGGTTTTCCTATCCCAACCCTCGCCGCGATGAGCCGAAGCCCCGCGAGGGCCGCCGTTTATCACAGGCGATCCGAAATGCGCGCGCTTTCTGAGAGCAAATAGCACATGCGCCTGAGCACCAAGGGCCGGTACGCCGTCATGGCGATGGCCGATCTGGCGAGGAACGGGGCCGAACGGGCCGTCTCCCTGGCCGAGATCGCCACGCGGCAGGAAATCTCGCTGTCCTACCTGGAACAGCTGTTCGCCCGCCTGCGTCGCGGGGGGTTGGTGAAGAGCGTGCGCGGCCCGGGCGGGGGCTACCGTCTGGCCCGGGAAGCCGGAGACACCTGGGTGTCCGAGATCGTCTTGGCCGTCGACGAGCCGCTGCGCGCCACCCGCTGCGCCGTGAAGGGCAGTCCGCGAGGCTGCATGCTGACGGGCGAACGCTGCATCACGCACGACCTGTGGGACGGTCTCGGACGCGAAATTCATCGCTACCTGTCAAGCGTCAGCCTGGAAGACGTGATCCTGCGCCGCAATTTGGTGCGCGGTCCGGCTCAGGCCCTGGCGGCGGAGTAGGCTCATGAGCACGATCAAGCCCGTCTACCTCGACTACAACGCATCGGGTCTGGTGCGGCCGCAGGTCCAAGCGCTGATGGCGGAGGCGCTGGCCGACAACGGCAACCCTTCGGCCATCCATGCCGCGGGCCGGCGCGCTCGGGCGCGGATCGAAACCGCAAGACAGCAGGTCGCCGATCTGGTTGGCGGTGATCCCGCCGCGGTCGTGTTTTCGTCGGGCGGCACGGAGTCCAACGCCCAGGCGATCGCTTCGGCCCTGGCGGCGGGCTGCGAGCGACTGATCGTCTGCGCCACCGAGCACCCCTGCGTCATGGAGACCGCGAGGGTGTCGGGACGCCCGGTCGAGATCCTCGGCGTCGATGAGAATGGAGTCGTGCGTCTCGTGGATCTGGAGCGGATGCTGGCCAAGGGTCCGAGGGCCGTCGTCGCTATCCACCACGCCAACAACGAAAGCGGCGTGCTGCAACCGATCGCCGACGCCGCGCGCATGGTGCGGGAGCACGGGGGCTGGCTTCACGTCGACGTGGTCCAGTCGGCGGGCAAGCTGGCGGTCGACATCGATGCGCTCGGCGCCCACACAATCGCGCTCTCCGCACACAAGCTGGGCGGACCGCAGGGCGTCGGGGCGTTGGTGCACGCGCGTGGCGTGGAGCTGACCAAGTGGGTCCAGGGCGCCGGCCAGGAACGCGGCCTGCGCGGCGGGACGGAAAACGGTCCGGGGATCGCTGGCTTCGGCCTGGCCGCGCAGCTGGCCGCGGCCGAGGTTGCAAGCGGAATGGATCATTCGGCTTGGCGCGACGCCGCCGCCGAGATGGTCAAGGCAGCCGGCGCCCGCGTCATCGGCGAGACAGTCGCGCGTCTGCCCAACACCCTGTTCATGGTCACGCCCGACTGGCTGTCTACGCAGCAGCTGATCCTGCTCGACCTGAAGGGTGTGATGGTGTCGGCCGGTTCGGCCTGTTCGTCTGGCAAGGTGAAGCCCTCACCGGCGCTTACCGCCATGGGGATGGGCGACCTCAGTCAGGGGATGCTGCGCGTCTCGGGCGGTTGGGGCACCGTGGAGGAGGACTGGAAGGCCTTCGCCGACGCCTGGGTGTCCGAATACGCCAAGGTGAAGGCCAAGTCGGAACTGGTGAGCGTGGCCTGATGGCGGCTGTCCGCGAGACGGTCCAGGCCGTCCAGTCCCTCGAAAAGTACAAGCACGGCTTCGTCACCGACGTCGAAACCGAGTTCGCCCCGCGTGGCCTGAACCACGACATCGTCCGCTTCATCTCCGAGAAGAAGGGCGAGCCGCCGTGGATGCTGGACTGGCGCCTGGCCGCCTTCGACCGCTGGCTGGCGATGGAAGAGCCGCACTGGGCCAAGCTGCATTACGAGCCGGTCGACTACCAGGCGCTCTACTACTACGCCGCGCCCAAGACGAAGGAGGGGCCTAAGAGCCTCGACGAGGTCGACCCGGAGATCCTCGAGACCTACCGCAAACTCGGCATTCCGCTGAAGGAGCAGGAGGTGCTGGCCGGCGTCCAGGGCGCGCCGCGCGTGGCCGTCGACGCGGTGTTCGACAGCGTCTCGGTGGTGACCACCTTCCGCGAGGAGCTGTCCAAGGCCGGCGTCATCTTCATGCCGCTCTCGGAAGCCGTGCGCGAATACCCCGACTTGGTGCGCCAGTACCTGGGCACCGTCGTGCCGGTCAGCGACAACTATTTCGCCGCGCTGAATTCCGCCGTCTTCTCCGACGGCTCCTTCGTCTACATTCCGCCGGGCGTGCGCTGTCCGATGGAGCTGTCGACCTATTTCCGCATGAACGCCCAGTCCACGGGCCAGTTCGAACGCACCCTGATCATCGCCGACAAGGGGGCCTACGTCTCCTACCTCGAGGGCTGCACCGCCCCCATGCGCGACGAGAACCAGCTGCACGCCGCCGTGGTCGAGCTGGTGGCCCTGGACGATGCCGAGATCAAATACTCCACCGTCCAGAACTGGTGGCCGGGCGATCCCGAGACCGGCAAGGGCGGAATCTACAACTTCGTCACCAAGCGCGCCGACTGCCGCGGCGACCGCTCGAAGGTGTCGTGGACCCAGGTCGAAACCGGCAGCGCCGTGACCTGGAAGTATCCGTCCTGCCTGCTCAAGGGCGACGGCGCCGTGGGCGAGTTCTACTCCATCGCCATCACCAACGGACGCCAGCAGGCCGACACCGGCACCAAGATGGTTCACCTGGGCCCCAACACCCGCTCGCGCATCATCTCCAAGGGCGTGTCGGCTGGCAGATCGGCCAACACCTACCGCGGCCTTGTCTCCGCCCACCCCAAGGCCAGGGGCGCGCGCAACTTCACCCAATGCGACAGCCTGCTGATCGGCAAGGAGTGCGCGGCGCACACCGTGCCCTACATCGAGGCGAGGAACGGCAGCGCCCAGTTCGAGCATGAGGCGACCACGACGCGCCTGTCGGAAGACCAGCTATTCTACGCCATGCAGCGCGGGCTCTCGCAAGAAGAGGCTGTGGCCCTGCTGGTCGGCGGCTTCGTCCGCGACGTGCTGCAGCAGCTGCCGATGGAGTTTGCCGTCGAGGCCCAGAAGCTGGTGGCGATTTCGCTTGAGGGGAGCGTGGGATGAGCGCCCCCATTCAATCCCCAGGCGCCGCGAAGCCGAGTAGCGGCCTGGTGGCGCTCGTACTTTCGTCGCTTGGCCTCGCCGGGCTCGTGATGGCAATCGCTCTTGCGCACCGCTACTCGCTTACTCCCCTCTCAACTGACACCCTGCGGATCGCCCGGTTCTTCGCGACAGGGCTGTGGATTCTTGCGGCTCTCTTGATGGGCATGCGGAGCCCAGCCAAAGGTTTGTTCCGGGTGGAACTTCCAAACGCGATGTCGCTGTTTCTGTTTGTGCAGCTGGTGACGGTGGGTATGGCGGATCTCGTCATTTTCCCGACGGCGGCGGCGCAATGACAAGCCTCACGAAACCGCGTCGCCTACGTCACCCTCGGGCTTGTCCCGAGGACCCATCCGTCCGCCGCAGCGCGGGATGGGATTCGGAGCCGCCATCGAAACGCGAACCCTCCCCGGTTCGTGCGAACCGAACCATGGGCCCTCGGGACAAGCCTGAGGGTGACGAGAGTTATGTTGAAGATTGAAAATCTGCAGGTGGAAGTCGGCGGCAAGCCGATCCTCAAGGGCCTGACGCTGGACCTGCCGTCGGGCGAGGTTCACGCCGTCATGGGCCCCAACGGCGCGGGCAAGTCGACGCTGGCCTATGCGCTGGCCGGCCGCGCCGGCTACGAGGTCACCGCCGGGACGGCGACCTACGACGGCCAGGACCTGCTGGCGCTGGACCCATCCGAGCGCGCCGCCAAGGGCGTCTTCTTGTCCTTCCAGTACCCGTTGGAAATCCCCGGCGTGCCCGGCCTGACCTTCGTGCGCACGGCGCTGAACGCGCAGAGGAAGGCCCGCGGCGAATCGGAAGTCTCCGCGCCGGAGTTTCTCAAGCTGGTGCGCGAGAAGGCCAAGGCGCTGCGCATGGACTTCGACATGCTGAAGCGGCCGCTCAACGTCGGCTTCTCCGGCGGCGAGAAGAAGCGGATGGAGATCCTGCAGATGGCGGTCCTGGAACCGCGCCTGCTGATCCTGGACGAGACCGATTCCGGCCTCGACATCGACGCCCTGCGCGTGGTGGCCGAGGGCGTCAACGCCCTGCGCTCGCCCGACCGCGCCATGCTGGTCATCACCCACTACCAGCGCCTGCTCGACTACATCAAACCGGACAAGGTCCACGTTCTGGCCGCCGGCCGCATCGCCGACACCGGCGGCCCGGAACTGGCGCTGGAGCTGGAGAAGAGCGGCTACGACAAGTACGTGGGGGAAGCGGCGTGAAGAACGCTTTCTCGTTCCTTCTCCCCTTGCGGGAGAAGGTGGGTCTCGGAGAGACCCGGATGAGGGGTGCAAGCGCCCACTTGTCCGGACAGGTCTCCGCCGACACCCCTCATCCGTCTCGCTTCGCGAGCCACCTTCTCCCGCAAAGGGAGAAGGCACGATGATGGCGGCCCGCGTGAACCTGGCCGACGCCACCACCTTCCCGTCGCGACGCGTGGAGGAATGGAAGTACACCGACCTCCACCGCATCCTGCGCGAGACGCCGCCGTCGTCGCCCGAAGCGACCGTCGCGCCCGGCGGGCCGTTCGCGGCGCTGGGGGGCGAGGAGCTGGCTTTCGTCAACGGCCGCGCGACCGGCGCGACCCAGATCGTCGTCGAGGGCGAAACGACCGTGCGCCTCCGCTTCGTCTCGACGACGGAAGGGACGGGCCACGAGGCCGCCTGCCGCATCGAACTCAAGCCCGGCGCGCGCCTCCTGCTGCTGGAAAGCTACGAAGGCCAGGCGCCGCGCTACGTCTCCAACGTCGTGCTCGACATCACCCTCGGTGATCACGCCCGCCTCGACCGCATCGTCCTGACCGACGAGCCCGACAGCGCCATCTCGCTCGCTCGCGCGGACGTACGCCTGGGCCGAAAGGCCGACCTCGTCCAGACCACCCTGACGAACGGCGCCAGGCTGCTGCGCCAGGAAATCCACGTCGCCCACCCGGGCGCCGCCTTCGCCCACATCGACGGCCTCTATGTGCTGGACGGCAAGCGCCACGCCGACCTGACCTCGACGGTCACCCACAGCGGCGTCGACGGGATCACCAGCCAGCTCACCAAGGGCGTGGTGAAGGACGAGGCCCGCGGTGTCTTCCAGGGTCAGATTGTGGTGCGCGAAGGCGCCGACGGCACGGACGCCCGCATGGGCCACCATGCCCTGATCCTGTCCGACCGAGGCGAGGTCGATGCCAAGCCCGAACTCGAGATCTACGCCGACGACGTGGCCTGCGCTCACGGCAATACGGTCGGGTCACTGGATCAGAACGCGCTGTTCTACATGCGCTCGCGCGGCATCCCGGAGGCCCAGGCGAGGGCCATGCTGACGGAGGCCTTCCTGGCGGAAGTCACCGACCGCATCGGCCGGGAGGACCTGCGCGACCTCTGCCGCGCCTGGCTGGTGGAGCGGCTGGGATGAGCTTCGACCCCCACAGCATCCGCGACCAGTTTCCGATCCTCGGCCGCCGGGTGAACGGCGCGCCCTTGGTCTATCTCGACAACGCCGCCTCGGCGCAGAAGCCCAACGCTGTGATCGACTCCATGGCCCAGCGGATGCGGACATCTTACGCCAACGTCCATCGCGGCTTGCACACGCTCGCCAACGAGACGACCGAGGCCTACGAGGCGGCGCGCGGCATCGTGGCGGAATACCTGGGCGCTGATCGCGACGAGATCGTCTTCACCCGCGGGGGCACCGAGGCCATCAACCTCGTCGCCGGATCGCTCGGCGTCGGCATGGCCGAGGGCGACGAGGTCGTCCTGACCGAGATGGAGCACCACTCCAACATCGTGCCCTGGCACCTGCTGCGCGAGCGCAAGGGCGTGGTGCTGCGCTTCGCCCGCGTGGCCGAGGACGGCTCGCTGGACGTCGAGCACCTGATGGGCCTGCTGGGCCCGCGCACCAGGGTCGTGGCCCTGACCCACATGTCCAACGTGCTGGGCACCATCAACCCGGTTCAGGCCGTCACCGAGGCGGCCCACGCGGTCGGAGCGAAAGTGCTGGTCGACGGCTGTCAGGGGGCGGTGCACGCCACCCCGGACGTGAAGGCCATCGGCTGTGACTTCTACGTCTTCACCGGCCACAAGCTCTATGGCCCCACGGGCATCGGCGTCCTCTACGGCAAGGCCGAGGCTCTGGCCGCGATGCCGCCCTGGCAGGGCGGGGGCGAGATGATCGAGAGCGTCTCGATCGGGCGAGTGACCTACGCCGAACCGCCGATGCGGTTCGAGGCGGGCACGCCGCCGATCGTCGAGGCGATCGGCCTGGGCGCGGCCATCGACTGGCTGGCGCAGTTCGACCGGCAAGCTGTGCATGCGCACGAGAAGGCGCTCTACGAGCGGGCTCTGGAACGCATCAACGGGGCCAACTGGTTTCGCCAGATCGGCACGGCGCCGGGCAAGGGCGCGATCCTGGCCTTCACCGTCGAGGGCGCGCACGCCCATGATATCGCTCAGGTTCTGGACAAGTACGGGGTGGCGGTCAGGGCCGGCCAGCACTGCGCCGAGCCGCTGATGCGGCGTTTCGACGTCACCTCCAGCGTAAGGGCGTCGTTCGCCCTATATAACACCCTCGAGGAGGCGGACGCCTTCGCCGACGCGCTGGTCAAGGCCAGGCAGTTTTTCGTGTGAGCATGGACGACGCAGGTTTCTCATCGCCGGACGACTTCGTCGACAAGCCCACGGGCCTGTCGCAGGAAGAACTCGACGTGCTGACCGACCAGCTGGTCGAGGCGCTGAAGAGCGTCTTCGATCCCGAGATCCCGGTCGACATCTACGAACTGGGCCTGATCTACCGGGTCGACGTTTCCGACGACAAGGACGTGGTGGTCGATATGACCCTGACCGCACCGGGTTGCCCCGTCGCGGGCGAGATGCCCGAGTGGGTGCGCGAGGCGGTCATGAAGATCGACGGGGTGAAGTCCTGCACCGTCAACCTGGTGTTCGAACCGCCGTGGGACGCCTCCAAGATGAGCGACGAGGCCAAGCTGGCCCTGAACATGTTCTGACCCATGAGCCTGGAAACCATTCAGCCCCGCGCCCGCCGTCCCCGCCCCAAGGTCGTGACCCTGACCGAGGCGGCGGCCGAGCGCGTGCGAGAAATCATCGGCCGCTCCGAGACCCCGGTCGCGGGCCTGCGCGTCGGCGTGAAGAACGGCGGCTGCGCGGGGCAGGAGTACGTCCTCGGTTACGCCGAGGCCGCCGATCCGCTGGACGAGGTTGTCGAGGACAAGGGCGTCACCATCCTGGTCGAGCCCAAGGCGGTGCTGTTCCTGCTCGGCACCGAGATCGACTACGAGACGACCCGCCTGGCCTCGAAGTTCGTGTTCCGCAATCCGAACGAGACCGACGCCTGCGGTTGCGGCGAGAGCGTGACCATCGCGCCGGCGAGCGAAACCGGGACGGACTGACATGGCCTACAGCGCCGCCGATGGGGAATGGGTGCAGGAACTGCTGGCCGGGCTGGGTCCGCTGACGCTGAAGAAGATGTTCGGCGCGGGGGCGGTCTATGCCGACGGGCTGATGTTCGCGATCGTGGACGACGGCGTGCTGTGGTTGCGCGGCGACGAGGGCAACATCGCGCGCATGCAGGCCGCCGGCGCGCGCCAGTTCACCTATCCGACCAAGGATGGCGAGCATGCCTCGCTCGGCTACTGGTCGATCCCCGAGACGGCGGTGGACGACCCCGACGAGGCCGTCGAGTGGGCCCGCGAGGCCCTGGACGCGGCGCGGCGCAAGGCAGCCGCCAAGAAGCCCGGAAAGACCAAGAAATAGGTCGACCTAGGCGCGCCTGATGAAGGTCGGCAACAGGGCCATGCCGACCCCGATGGCGTCGGCCGCGAGGTCGCCCCATTCTGCGTCCCGGTGCAGCGCCGGAATCATCTGCAGGATCTCGATCGCTCCCCCGAAGGTCAGCAGCCCGGCGAACAGCCAGCGCCGCGGGTGGTCCGGATAGGCCAGCAGGCCAGACACCGCCAGGGCGTAGAAGCCGATGAAGTGCTCGATCTTGTCGTAGGGACCCGGTGGGAGTTCCGGGCCTAGGTTGGGGGTCAGGGCAAGCCCCAGCCCGACCGCGCAGGCCAGCCAGAAGAAGGCGCGGGTGGCGATCCGGAGCGGCACGGCGATCCTCACGCCGCGGCCTTCTTGGCCGCCGCTTCCGCCTTGCGCGCCTCGTCAGGCGCTGGAACCCGAATTGCCGGCGTCACCGCTCCGCCGGTCGCCTCGGCGACGAGGTGGGCGGTCTTGTCCTCAATGGCCGATTCAAGCCGCTCCATGAACTCTGCCCGGTCCAGCCCCGGCGGAATGGGGTCCAGAAACTCGATGATGGCGGTTCCCGGATGCTTTTCGTATTTCTCCTGCGGCCAGAACAGACCGAGGTTGGTGGCCTGGGGCACAACCGGCATGCCGAAGTCGCGGTACATGTGGAAGACCCCGGTGCGGTACCGGAATTTCTCGCCGACCCGGGCAAGATGGCCCTCCGGGTAGATGAGGATGCGTCGACCGTCTTCCCGGGCCTTTGCGGCGCTTTCCGCGAGCGCCTTGCGGGCTTCGATGCCGCCGCAGTTGTCGACCACGATGGCGCCCAACTTGGACAACACCGTGCCTAGCAGCGGGAATTTCACCAGGTGGTCGCCGGTCACGAAGGCCAGGTCGTCGAACTGGGAGTAGACGCAGAAGCCATCTCCCCAGGATTGGTGCTTGGCGGCGATGATGAAGGCGCCTCGGGGCAGCCGCTCGCGGCCGCGGACGTCGAGCCGGATTCCGGCGAAGGTCCGCATCGCCTGCACCATGCGACGCGTGTAGCGGCGGATGATCCAGCCCGTCGCCTCTCGACCAGGCGAGAGCGCGGCGAATGCCGCCATGACGGCGTAGACGATGGAGAGCAGCCAGTAGGCGACGTTGAAGAAGAAGGTTCCCATGACGCCACCTTAGCGGTTGGCCGCCCCGGGAAAAGCCGAGTCTCAGGCCGCCTTCTGTTCAACCGTCTCCGCATTGGTCACACGGTTTCGGCCCGAGCGCTTGGAAACGTAGAGCGCCGCGTCCGTTCGCTCCATCAGCGCGGTCGGATCTTCGCCTTCCCGACGCTGGGCCAGGCCTGCAGAGATCGTGATTGCGCCCAGTTCTTCGTTGGTGGACCGCCGCTTGAGTTGGCGCGTGGCGATTTCCTGTCGCACTGCGTTCAGCGCGGCTTCCACAACGGGCGCCCGTTCGGACGGGAAGATCATCGCGAACTCCTCTCCGCCATAGCGCGCGGCGATCCGGGGTTCGTTGGCCACCCGGCCAATGACGCTGGCGACATAGCGCAGCACCTGATCGCCGGTCTGGTGGCCCCAAGTGTCATTGAAGCGCTTGAAGTGGTCGATGTCGATCAAGGCGAGGGTGACGGGGGCCTTCGCCTCGTCAGACTCGGCGCAGATGCGGGTCAGGTGTTCGTCAAAGGCCTTGCGGTTGGCCAGGGTGGTCAGGGCGTCGGTCATCGCGTCGCGGCGAACCTGTTCGAGGTGCTCGCGCAGTAGATTGACCTCGCGGGTGGATTCCTGAAGGCGCTTCTCGAGCAAGGCGTTGTCCGATTGGACCTTGCGGGTTGCAGCCGAGAGGGTGTCGACCAGCTGTCGGACGACGGGGGCTTCCTCGGCGTTCTCCAGGCCTTCGCCGGCGACAGCCAGGGTGCGTCCGTACGCTTCCTGCGTCTTCTGCGCGGTCGCAATGGCGCTGGCGACGCTCTTCAGTTCCTTGGACAGTTGCGCGCCGGCGTCGCGAATTTCGTCGTTCAGGCGGGCGCGCGGCAGGAAGGTCTGGGCCAGCGTTTCCGAAACCTCTTCGGTGAACGGTTCGCCCGCCGCGAGCATGCGGTCGATCTCAAGCCCCAAGGGGCCTTTGGGATCACCGAGGTAGTGCAGCCAGAGCTCGAAGTTGAGCGGTGTCGGCCACACCTTGTGGCTTTCCATTTGTGCCAGGGCGTCGCGCGCCAGTTCGTAGGCCTGCGGTCCCCGCAGGGTAGTTTCGACTTCAGCCGACATTCCGCCCCCTTGAGCGCGCCATTTCGACGCACCTTGACCGGTCGACCCTAGCCTGCCGACCCGTAACGCAGGGTTAAACGCTGCGGGAAAATTGCGGCCTCAGTCCTCGACCGGCGCCTTCACCTTAACGGGCTGGCGCAGGAAGGCGGGAAGGTCCGCGCCGAAGCCAATCGTCCGGTCGCCGCGGTCATCGTCTCGGTCGCGACGGCGGTCGTCGCGTCGCGGTTCTTTTTCCCGCCGCGGTTCGCGTTCGGGGCGTTCACTGCGCTGAGGTTCGGCGGGCCGGCTTTCGGGAAGCGGCGCGGGATCGGCCGCCCTGTTGGGATCCCTCGCGTTCCGCCGGGGCTCACGCCGCGGCCTTTCGGCGACTTTCGGAGCTTCTGACGGCGAGTCAGTCGGAGAGGATTCCGCCGTCGCCGCCCGGCCACGAGCGCGCGGAGCGTCAGAGCGGTTCCGGCTGCCGGAAGCACGCCCTCCGGAAGACTTCAGCTCGTTCCAATCGAGATCAAGCTTGACCTCGTCGGGCGCCATCTTGATCAGCTTGAGCACCTTGTCGAGCGACCGATCGTCGGCCGGCGTGACGATCATGAAGGTGTCGCCCTTGCGGCCCGCGCGGCCCGTGCGGCCGATGCGATGGACGTAGTCGTCCGCGTGGTGGGGGACGTCATAGTTGAAGACGTGACTGACGTCCGGAATGTCGAGGCCGCGGGCTGCAACGTCAGAGGCGACCAGCAGCTTGAGTTCGCCCTTGCGGAAATTGTCGAGCGTCTTCATCCGCATCGACTGGTCGAGATCACCATGGATGGCGGCGGCGTCGTAACCGTGCCGCTTGAGCGACTTGGCGACGACGTCGACCTCTGATTTTCGATTGCAGAAAACGATACCGTTCTTGATTTCGCTCATGTCGATCAGGGCCCGAAGCGCAGTGCGTTTGGCCTTGGGATCGGAGGAGGGAATTCGGACCACGTGCTGGGCGATCGTCTCGGCGGTCTGGGCCGGACGGGATACCTCGATCCGGGTTGGATTCTTTAGAAACTGGCTCGTGAGGCGGGTGATCTCCGGCGGCATGGTGGCCGAGAAGAACAGCGTCTGCTTGCGAGGGGGCGTAAGCTTGAAGATGCGTTCGAGGTCCGGAATGAAACCCATATCGAGCATGCGATCGGCTTCATCGACCACGAGCGTTTCCACGCCGGTCAGGAGAATCTTGCCCCGTTCGAACAGGTCCAAGAGGCGTCCGGGCGTGGCGATCAGAACGTCTACACCCTTGTCCAGGGCCGACACTTGGTCGCCCATGGAAACGCCGCCAATCAGCAGGGCCCAGCTGAGTTTGGTGCCCTTTGCATACTTCTTGAAGCTCTCAGCGACCTGATCCGCAAGTTCGCGCGTCGGCTCGATGACCAGAGCGCGCGGCATCCGGGCTCGCGCCCGGCCGGACTTCAGCCGGTCGATGAGGGGCAGCGTAAAGGCGGCTGTCTTGCCGGTGCCGGTCTGGGCGATGCCCAGAACGTCGAGACCGGTGAGCGCCACGGGGATCGCCTGGGCCTGAATGGGTGTGGCGGTGGTGTAGCCGGTGTCGGCTACGGCCTGCAGCGTCGTCGCCGACAGGCCAAGGTCAGAAAATTCGGTCATGTCACGCAATCAATGCGTCGGAGCCGCCCGGTCTTGGGCGAGCGGGCGGCGCGGATTCGCCTGACCTGCTCCGATCGTCGCTCTCACATAGCGATGATCGCCGCCAAGTCAACGCAAGCCGTTGGATCAAGGCGTTTTGCAGCAACGCAAAAACAGCGGTATCTGGACTCTCCAATCAGGGGAGGCTCACTTATGAAACTCGCGATACTGGCTGGCGCGGCGGCGCTTTCGCTGCTTGCGACGGCGGCTACGGCCCAGCAAGCGTCTGTTTTCGGCAACACCATCGTGATGACTGGGCCGGATGGCTCCGCCACCCGAATTCATTTCAAGCAAGATGGAACCTACGACTTCGTCACGGCCAGCGGCGTGGCGGGCGGCGGCGTGTGGGCCGTTGAGAACGGGCAGCTCTGTACTACCCGCACGGCGCCGGCCGCGACGCCCAAGCAGTGCCGCCCGGACGTCGAGCGTCACATTGGCGACAAGTGGGACGAAGACACCCCCAGTGGCAAGGTGAGCTACGAGCTCGTCGCCGGCCAATAGCGGCGCGCAAGGGTCCCTCGACCCAGTTCTCGAAGAGAAACGTCGGGGCGGCGCAAGCCCGCTGAGTCGCCCCGGCCTCCTCAAACCTGCCAGTTCAAGTCCGGGACGCGGCGCACCCGCTAGACGTCGAGGGCGTCCTGGGCGAATTCAGCGTTGTCCTGGATGAAGCGATAACGCTCTTCGGGCCTGCGGCCCATGAGGCGCTCGACAAGCGCCTCTACCTCGGCCTCACTCTCGGGCAAGGTGACCCGCGCGATGGTCCGGCGCGCCGGATCCATGGTCGTTTCCTTGAGCTGGGAGGGGTTCATCTCGCCCAAACCCTTGAACCGGCCGATCTCCACCTTCTTTCCCTTGAACACCGTCTGCATGAGCTCTTCACGGTGCGCGTCGTCTCGAGCGTAAGCGGTCTCCTTGCCAGACGACAGGCGATAGAGCGGGGGTAGCGCAAGATAGAGGCGGCCCGCCCGGATCACCTCCGGCATTGTCCGGTAGAAGAAGGTGATCAGCAGCGCGGCGATATGAGCCCCGTCGACGTCGGCGTCGGTCATGATGACGATGCGTTCGTAGCGCAGGTCGGACATCTGGAACTTCGGGCCTGCTCCGAGCGCAAGCATCAGGTCCGAAAGCTCCTGGTTGTCCCTCGCCTTGTTGCCGGCGGCAGAGGCCACATTAAGAATCTTGCCGCGCAGGGGGAGGATCGCCTGCGTCTCGCGATTGCGGGCCTGCTTGGCCGATCCGCCCGCGGAGTCGCCCTCTACGATGAACAGTTCGGATCCATCCGAAGACTGGCGAGAGCAGTCGGCCAGTTTCCCCGGCAGCCGCAGTTTGCGGGTCGCCGAGGCTCGGGCGACCTCCTTGTCCTTGCGTCGCTTGAGGCGTTCGTCCGCCCGTTCGATGACAAACTGCAGGAGCGCGGTGGCGGCCTTTGGCTGTTCGGTCAACCAGTGGTCGAACGGATCTGCCAGGGCGCGCTCCACCAAGCGCTGCGCCTCCGCTGAGGACAGCCGCTCCTTGGTTTGCCCCTGAAACTCGGGATTGCGAATGAAGACGGAAACCAGCGCGCCGGCGTTGGCGATGACGTCTTCTGCCGTGATGATTCCGGCCCGCTTCTCGCCGGTCAGTTCGCCGTAGGCCTTGAGGCTACGGGTGAGGGCGGCGCGGAAACCGGCCTCATGCGTTCCGCCCTCGCTCGTCGGAACAGTGTTGCAGTAGGACTGCATAAAGCCATCGAATTCGCCGAAGCCAGACGGGCTCCAGGTGACGGCCCATTCAACGGCGCCGCCGTCTCCAGCACGCTCGATGCGGCCCGCAAACGCCCGCGGAGTGACGGTCTCCTTGCCGGCCGCCCGCTCAGCCAGGTAGTCCGCCAGCCCATTGGGGAAATGGAAGGTCGCGGCGGCGGGCGTATGGTCCGTGATGCGCTCAGGCGCGCACCTCCAATGGATCTGCACCCCACGGAACAAATAGGCCTTGGACCGCGCCATCCTGTAGAGGCGGGCGGGCTTGAACGCCGCGCCATCTCCAAAGATTTCCGCATCGGGGTGAAATCGAAGCTGGGTGCCGTGCTTGCGCGAAGGTCCCACCTGCTGGATGCGCGATAGCGGATGGCCCCGCTCATAGCTCTGACGCCATTCGAAGCCGTCCCGCCAGACGCTGACGTCCAGTCGGTCGGTCAGGGCGTTGACCACCGATACGCCGACGCCATGCAGCCCACCCGAAGTTTGATAGGCCTTGCCGGAGAACTTTCCTCCGGAATGGAGGACCGTCAGGACGACCTCGAGGGCCGACTTGCCGGGGTGCTTGGGGTGCGGGTCCACGGGGATGCCGCGCCCGTCGTCGAACACCGACAGGAACCCGTCGCGGTCCAGTTCGACTGTAATCGACTTGGCGTGACCGGCCACGGCCTCGTCCATGGCGTTGTCCAACACCTCCGCAAAGAGGTGGTGAAGGGCGCGCTCATCCGTCCCGCCGATGTACATGCCTGGGCGCTTGCGGACGGGTTCGAGCCCTTCCAGCACCTCAATATGCTCGGCGGAGTAGCCGGGGGCGGGGTCTTTGGATGGCCTCCCCGGGCGCGGGCTGGTTGGGGCCGGCTCTACGGGGGTTGGATTGGCAGCCGTCGGTTCAGCGCGCACCACCGTATCCGTCGCCTTGGGGGCTTCGGGCTCGTCAGGTTCGGCGTCAAACAGGGAAGGCTGCGGCACGGACATACGCTGACAATGTGAAACGATTCGGGAACGGCTTCGTAGGCCTCCCGGCATTGTTCCACAAGGGAGTCAGGGGCGCGCCCTAGGCAGCCTCGCGGTTCTCGGCGGCCTGAGCCTCCAAGGTCGCTTCGATGGCGGCGAATAGGCCGGCCATGGTGATCGGCTTGGCGAGATGACCGTCGGCCCCGGCTGTGCGACCTGCCTCGACATGCTCGGGCATGGCGTTCGCCGTCAGCATGATGATGGGTGTTCGGGCCGTCGCGTGATCGGTCTGCCAGCGCCGGATGGTGCTGGTGGCCGTGAGGCCGTCCATGACCGGCATCTGCATGTCCATGAGAACGATGTCGAACCGGTTGCCGGCCTTCACGGCCTCCACCGCCTCGGCGCCATTCTCGACCATGGTCAGGTCGATGCCCGTCTCCGCCAGCATCAATTCGATGACCTTGCGGTTGGTCGGATGGTCGTCCGCAAGCAGGATGCGCAGCGGGCGTTCCTCTCCTTCCTCGATGGTCCCCGGCGCTGCTGCTCCAGACGTCTCGGAGGCCGCGGTGTCGTCGTTCGGGAGATCGATCTCCACCCAGAACCGCGACCCTTCGCCGGGAACCGAGTCGCAGTCGAGTTCGCCGCCCATCAGGGTCGCAAGTTCGCGCGAGATGGCTAGGCCCAGGCCAGTGCCTCCAAAGCGACGCGTGATCGATCCGTCGGCCTGTTGGAAGCGGCCAAAGACGCGCGACTTGAGGGAGGCGTCGAAGCCCACGCCGGTATCGATGACCTCCAGGCGCACCCGGCCTTCGCCGGCGGGCGAAGCGACGATCCGAACGGAGCCTCGCTCGGTGAACTTGACCGCGTTGGAGACTAGGTTGGTGAGAATCTGGCGCACGCGGACGACGTCACCGGAGACGATGCGGTCTACGTCCGGATCGATGGTGACCTGCATCGCTACGCCCTTTTCGTCCGCCCTGAGGCGCGACAGGGAGGCGGCGGCGCGGACCGCATCCCCCAGATGGAACGGGGCGACTTCGATGTTTACTTGGCCGCTTTCGATGCGGGCCAGATCGAGGACATCCGAAAGGAGGCGCTCCAGGGTCACGCCAGACGACCGGATGACCTCCACCATCTCCTTTTCCTTCTTGGGGAGCCGAGCACCGGCAAGGGCGTCAGCCATGGCGACCACGCCGTTCAGGGGTGTGCGAATTTCGTGGCTCATGTTGGCGAGGAATTCGCTCTTCGTCCGGTTCGCGACCTCGGCGCGCTTGCGCGCCACCCTCAGCAGCCGCACGGACCTGAACTGCCACGCTAGCGCCAGGATGGCGGAGATTCCGAAGGCCGAGCCGATGCCGACAATCCAGCGCTGGGCGCTGATCACGTCGGTCTGCAGGTCGGCGTTTCTCCGGGCTGTCTCCAGTTGGTCGCGGCGCTCGGCGAGCTGGCTCTGCATGTCGCCTGTGACCTGGTGCATGCCCTCCGAGAAACTGCGGGCCTCGGCGATGCCGCGCTGGCGGGCGTCGTTGCGGAGCAGGATGAAGGCTTCGTGGGCGCGGCCCTCAGCAAACAGAATCTCGGCTTCGATTTGCTTGGCCGGGCCCAGTCCTCGGCCGCCCAGGGCGCCGGCAGCGTCGAGGCGACGCATGGTGGCGAGATCCGCCCGTGCGGCTGCGACGCGGCCGAGCCGTGCGTAGGCGATGGCCCGAGCGGGCAGGGTGTCACCCGGAAGGAAGTCGGCGTTTGACAGGTCGCGCCCCAGCGGTTCGAGGCATCGCAGCACTCGCTGGGGGTCGTCCGCTCCTTCGGCGACGGCGCTGCAGAGTATGGCGTCCCAGGTCTTCAGACCGGCCAGGCCGGAACGCTCCACGAGACGGTGGTGGCCGGCGTACATCCGCTCGGCAAGGGGCTGATCACCGACCTGCGTCGCGAGCTTGGAGATGTTGTAGAGCGAGTCGAAGTCGGGGCGCGGGTAGGCGGGGTCGGAATAGTCGAACTCGAAGCGCGCCAGCGCCGCCACGGTGCCTTGCAGGTCGTTCAGGTCGCGAAGGGCGATAGCGGTCATTTCCCACACGCCGGCGTGGGCGGCCTTGGCGTAGGGATCGCCAGGAGGGATGAGGGAGTCGGCATCAGCGAGGCGCTTGAGCGCTTCGCCGATGCGCCCCTGATCGATGATGGCCCGGGCGATAAGGCGTTCCGCGTGAACCTTGGCGAACCAGTCCGTCTCCCGTCCGGACAGGGCGCGCATGTCGTCCAGGGCGGTCGCCTGGCCACGGTCGTAGCGGCCCTCCATTTCGTTCAGGAGCGCTACATCGATGTAGCGGGCGTCGCGGTCTCGCGCCGCCTCGCGGCTGAGAATGGCGTTCCACCGGTCAAAGGCGGCGTATTCCGACTGGTTCAGGTAGATCCAGGCGACGTGGTAGAGGCGATTGAGCCGCTCGCGCCCGCGCATCTTGAGGGCTTCGCGGCCAAATCGGTCGAGAGCAGTAAAGTCCGTGCTGGCTGCGCGCCGTTCGACAGCGTCCGCCAATTGCAGAGGGGTCGCGTTGGCGCCCGAGATCGGTGCGGCCCCAGCCTTCGGCGCAGCGATCAATATCGCCGCTGCAGCCGCTATCAGCAGAGAGAAACGCATTGAGCCCCCGCCCCAACGAACGGGGGATCATGTCGCTGGAAAGTTGCGATCAGCTTTACGAAAATCGCCGAGGGAGCGGAGACGTGGCCTTGCAGGCCGCCTCAGCGATCAGACCCGCCGTTGTGGTGGGCGGAGAGGGGATCGAACCCCCGACCCTCTCGGTGTAAACGAGACGCTCTACCGCTGAGCTATCCGCCCACTCACAGGAGGCGCCTTCAAGCATGGCGCGGGGGTTTGCGGAAGCCCCGGAATCGGAAAGGGCGCGAAGCCGAAGCTTCGCGCCCTTCCTCAGCCAATTTGGCCGATTGGCTTATTTGCCGTTCAGCGCCGACTTCAGGCCTTCGCCGACGCGGAAGCGCGCCGTCTTCGAGGCCGGACGGGGCACCGACTGGCCGGTCCGCGGGTTGCGGGCCATGCCGGCCGCACGCGACACGGGCAGGAACGTGCCGAAGCCTACCAGGCGAACGTCCTGGCCCTTCTTCAGCGCGGCGACCACGCTGTCGGTGAAGGCGTCGATGGCCTTCTTAGCAGCTTCGCGGCTCAGCCCCGCCTGGTCCGCAACCGCGGCTACCAATTCCGCTTTCGTCATGGCTCTCTCCCAGCAGCCTATTTCAATCCTTAGCGGCGACAGCGATTCGTCGCCGCGGACTTGGGAGTATCGGACCGCGAAAACCCAAGAGTCAAAAGGGAAAGGCGGCCCGGAACGCGCCCGGACCGCCTTTTTTTCGGGGTTATCCCCTGTTTTTGACCGATTTCAGTGCGCGACCGCGCCATCGCCGTCATCTGCAGGCGTGGAAAGGGGAATCGGCTCGGCTTCCTCATTCCACTCGATCGGCGTCACGGGTCCGGAGAGGGCGTGCTTCAACACCTCGTCGGCGGTCGAGACGGGAATGATCTCCAGCCCCGATTTCACATTGTCCGGGATGTCTGCGAGATCCTTCACGTTCTCCTGCGGAATCAGGACCGTCTTGATGCCGGAACGCAGGGCGGCCAACAGCTTTTCTTTCAGACCGCCGATAGCCAGCACCCGGCCCCGCAACGTGATCTCGCCGGTCATGGCGATGTCGCTGCGGATCGGAATACCGGTCAGCACGGATGTGATGGCCGTGACCATGGCGACTCCCGCCGATGGGCCATCCTTGGGGGTGGCCCCCTCCGGAACGTGCACGTGCACATCGGTCTTTTCGAACAGCGGCGGCTTGATGCCGAGGCTGGTGGCGCGGGCCCGCACGTAGCTCGCTGCGGCCGAAATCGACTCCTTCATCACGTCCTTCAGGTTGCCCGTGATGGACATGCGCCCCTTGCCCGGCATGCGAACGGCCTCGATGGTCAGGATGTCGCCGCCGAACTCGGTCCAGGCGAGGCCCGTGACGATGCCGACCGCGTCGTCCTCATCGGTCTCGCCATGGCGGAAGCGTTTCACACCCGCGAACTTGGCGAGCAGTTCGTCGTCGATGGTGACCGAAGCCACTTTCTCGGTCTCGAGTTTGCGCACCGCCTTGCGGGCCAGGTTGCCGATCTCGCGCTCGAGGTTCCGGACACCCGCTTCGCGTGTGTAGTAGCGGATCAGGTCGCGGATGGCCGCCTCGGGCACCACCAATTCGCCGTCTTTGAGGCCGTTGTCCTTGAGTATCTTGGGCAGGACGTGTCGCTTGGCGATCTCGACCTTTTCGTCCTCGGTGTAGCCCGGGATACGGATCACCTCCATGCGGTCAAGCAGGGGCTGGGGCATGTTCAGGCTGTTGGCGGTGGTGACGAACATCACCGGCGACAGGTCGTAGTCGACTTCCAGGTAGTGGTCGCCGAAGGTTGAGTTCTGTGCCGGATCCAGCACCTCCAGCAATGCTGAAGAGGGGTCGCCGCGCCAGTCGGCGCCCAGCTTGTCGATCTCGTCCAGCAGCATGAAGGCGTTGGCGGTCTTGGCCTTCTTCATGGACTGGATGATCTTGCCCGGCATGGAACCGATGTAGGTCCGGCGGTGTCCCCGGATTTCAGCTTCATCACGCACGCCGCCAAGGGACAGACGGACAAATTCCCGGCCGGTGGCCTTGGCGATCGAGCGGCCCAGCGACGTCTTTCCGACGCCCGGAGGGCCCACGAGGCAGAGGATCGGACCCTTGTTCGAGCCGGTGCGTGATTGCACCGCCAGGTACTCGAGAATGCGCTCCTTCACCTTCTCGAGGCCGTAGTGGTCCTCCTCGAGGATGTCTTCGGCCTTCTTCAGGTCGATCGGCTTCTGCTTGGCCTTGCCCCAAGGGATGGAAAGCAGCCAGTCGAGGTAATTCCGAACCACCGTCGACTCCGCCGACATAGGGCTCATGTTCCGTAGCTTCTTCACCTCGGCGTCGGCCTTGGCGCGCGCTTCCTTGGACAACTTGGTCTTGCGAATGCGCTTCTCGAGCTCGAGGATCTCGTCGCGCTGATCGTCGGTTTCGCCGAGCTCGCGCTGGATCGCCTTCATCTGTTCGTTGAGATAGTACTCGCGCTGGGTCTTCTCCATCTGGCGCTTGACGCGCGAGCGGATCTTCTTCTCGACCTGGAGCACGGAAATCTCGCCTTCCATGAGCGCGTAGACACGCTCCAGGCGGCGGGGCACCTCGAAAAGTTCGAGCAGCTGCTGTTTGTCGGCGATCTTGACCGAGAGGTGAGCAGCGACACTGTCGGCCAGCTTGCCGGGGTCGGTGATCTGCGGGATCGACGAGAGGGCCTCGGGCGGCACCTTCTTGTTCAGCTTCACGTAGTTCTCGAACTGCTCGACGACCGCCCTCGAAAGGGCTTCGGCTTCCTCGGAGGGACCGCCGTCCTCCGCGATGTAGGCGATCTCCGCCTCGAAGTAGTCCGCCTGAGCCGTGAATCGCCCGATGGTCGCGCGAGACTTGCCTTCCACCAGCACCTTCACGGTGCCGTCCGGGAGCTTCAGGAGCTGCAAGACGGTAGCCAGCACGCCGACCTCGTAGATGGCGTCCGGCTGAGGCTCGTCGTCAGCTGAATTCTTCTGCGTGGCCAACAGAATTTGTTTATCGCCCCGCATCACCTCGTCGAGCGCCCGGACGGACTTGTCGCGGCCCACGAAGAGCGGAACGACCATATGCGGGAACACCACAATGTCCCGCAACGGCAGCACAGGGATAACCTTAGTCTCAGACATGACGCTCTCCCGCCGGGCTTGCTCGTGGCCGTCCGGATACGTGAACAACTCGATTGTGGGTCGAGTCTTTCCCATCCGTCCGCCGATTCCCGGCGTCATTGATTGAGAAATTATGTGGCCCCGGGATTCCGGCTTTCAAGCGGCGCTGCTCGGAACGGTCGCAAGGTCGCACTTTGGCGGCAAGGGTAGTCATTTGCCCTCCTTCAAAGCCTTGCCTTGCACGATCCTGCCGCAGGGGTGCTGAAATCGGGGTTGATCTTGTCAACGCCCATCCCGAATGCGCTGTGGCCCAAAGGCCTCTAGCCGGTTTCGAAAAGGTCCTTCACCCGCGCCCTCAACTCGGCCTTCTGGACCTTGCCCATCGTGTTGCGGGGCAGGGCTTCGATCAGGAGCACACGCTTGGGGAGTTTGAACTTGGCTAACCGGCCGGCGAGTTCCGACCGGATCGCGGTTTCGTCGGTCCCTTGGGCGTCGGGGACGACAAAGGCGACGACTGCCTCGCCGAAGTCCGGATGCGGCGCTGCGACCACGGCGCTCTCGACCACGCCCTCCAGACCGTCGATCGCCGCTTCGATTTCCTTGGGATAGACGTTCAGGCCGCCGGAGATGATAAGGTCCTTGCCGCGGCCAACGATTGAGACGTAGCCCCTCGGGTCGATGACCCCCAGATCGCCGGTTATGAAATAGCCGTCGGTCCTGAAGGCCTCGGCGGTCTTGCCCGGATTGCGCCAGTAGCCGCGGAATACGTTGTCGCCCCGCACCTCCAGCACGCCGATCTCTCCGTCATTCACCTGGCGCCCGGTCGTCACGTCGGTCACGCGCACACTGACCCCGGGGAGGGGGGGGCCAACCGTTCCCGGCAGTCTTACGCCTGCATAGGGGTTGGAGGTGTTCATTCCGGTCTCTGTCATGCCGTAGCGCTCAAGAATGGAGTGACCGGTGCGCTCCATGAACTGACGGTGCGTGTCTGTCTGCAGAGGGGCCGAACCCGATACGAACAGCCGCATCTCCGCTGTGGCTTCGCGCGTCAGCCCGGACGCTTCCAACAGCCGCGTATAATGGGTCGGCACTCCCATCATCACGGTCGCTCTGGGCATCAGGCCCAGGACATCGGACGGCTCGAACTTGGGTCGGAAGAGCATCGAGGCGCCCGCGATCATCACCGTGTGTGTCGCGACGAACAGGCCGTGGACATGGAATATCGGAAGCGCGTGTATCAGGACGTCCGCTGCGGTGAAGCGCCAGAGGTCCGCGAGGGTCTCTGCGTTGGAGACCAGATTGCGGTGGCTGAGCATCGCTCCCTTGGAACGGCCGGTCGTCCCCGACGTGTAGAGAATGGCTGCGAGGTCGTCTTGCGCCCGTGGCGCCGTCGCGAAGGCGCCGCGCTGCGTCCGGGCGAGGTCGGCCAGAGATCCTTCGCCTTGCGAGTCCAGGGTCTCGATCCGCGCGCCAAGCCCCGTCGCGTTGAAATCCGCTCGGGATATCGGATCGCAAACGATTAGGGTGGGCTCTGCGTCTTCAACGAAGTACGAGGCCTCGGCGCGGGTGTATCCCGTGTTGAGGGGCAGGTAGATCGCGCCGGTCCGGACGACCGCGAGGTATAGCAGAAGAGCGGTCGGCGACTTTTCGACCTGCACCAGCACCCGGTCGCCGGGGCGCACTCCACGCCCGACAAGAGCATTCGCAATCCTGCCGGTTGCGGCGTCGAGGTCGCCGTAGCGAATGACGTCGCCGCCAGGAGCTTCTAGGAAAACGGCCGCCGGATCACCGGCGGCCGTCAGCGTATCGTAGAGGTTGGCGCTCAAGTCAGGAGGCGGCCTGGCCGCCCTTCTTCTCGGCGTAGATGAGCAGCGGCTGGGCGCGGCCCTCCACCACCTCGGCGTTGATGACCACTTCCTCGACACCCTGGTAGGTGGGCAGTTCGAACATGGTCTCGAGCAGGATGCCCTCCAGGATCGAGCGAAGGCCGCGCGCGCCGGTCTTGCGGCTGATGGCCTTGCGCGCCACGGCGCCGAGTGCATCGTCCGTAAAGGTCAGGCCTACGTTCTCCATCTCGAACAGGCGGCCGTACTGTTTGACCAGGGCGTTCTTGGGTTCGGTCAGGATCTTGACCAGGGCGGTCTCGTCCAGATCCTCCAGCGTCGCCAGGACGGGCAGGCGGCCGATGAATTCGGGAATCAGGCCGAAACGCATCAGGTCATCCGGCTCGATTCCGCGAAGCACTTCGCCGACCTTCCGCTCGTCCACCTCCTTGACCTTAGCGCCGAAGCCGATCGAAGCGCCGACGCCGCGGGCCGAAATGATCTTCTCCAGCCCAGCGAAGGCGCCGCCGCAGATGAAGAGAATGTTGGTGGTGTCGACCTGCAGAAACTCTTGCTGCGGATGCTTGCGGCCGCCCTGCGGGGGCACCGACGCGACCGTGCCTTCCATGATCTTGAGCAGCGCCTGCTGCACGCCTTCGCCCGACACGTCGCGGGTAATCGACGGGTTGTCCGACTTGCGGCTGATCTTGTCGACTTCGTCGATGTAGACGATGCCGCGCTGGGCCCGCTCGACGTTGTAGTCTGCGGCCTGGAGCAGCTTGAGAATGATGTTCTCGACGTCCTCCCCAACGTAGCCGGCTTCGGTCAGCGTCGTGGCGTCGGCCATGGTGAAGGGCACGTCGATGATGCGCGCCAGGGTCTGGGCCAGGAGCGTCTTGCCCGAGCCGGTCGGTCCGATCAGCAAGATGTTCGACTTGGCCAGTTCGACGTCGTTGTTCTTGGTGGCGTGGTTCAGGCGCTTGTAGTGGTTGTGCACCGCCACCGAGAGGACCTTCTTGGCGTGGTCCTGGCCGATGACGTAGTCGTCCAGCACCTCCCGAATTTCCTTCGGGGTCGGGACGCCGTCCTTCGACTTCACGAAGGCGATCTTGTGCTCCTCACGGATGATGTCCATGCAGAGTTCGACGCACTCGTCGCAGATGAAGACGGTTGGTCCGGCGATCAGCTTGCGCACCTCATGCTGGCTCTTTCCGCAGAAGGAGCAGTAGAGGGTGGACTTGGTGTCGCCGCTCGCGGCTTTCGTCATCTGCGTCTCTCACTCAGCGGGAGGCCGTTGCAGGCGCCCCCTGTCCTCGTCGACTCGCATGCAAGCATGAGGCCGAAAGGGTTCAAAAATCGACAATTCGCCAGTCGGCATACGATCACAGAGATGAACGACCTATCAAGGGCGCCTGCGGTCGCAGTTCAGAATGACCGGGAATCGTCCCCATTCGGAGCTAAGGTGGGGATCGAAAGCCACACCCGCCAGTAGGGTAAACGTGACAGTCCAACAGCCCATCGTAGCCTTCGATTTCGACGGCACGCTCACCGTCCGCGACAGCTTCAACGCCTTCCTGCGCTGGAGGGTCCCGACGTCACGCTTTCTGATTGGCCTGACCCGTCTGGCGCCGGAGCTGATCGCCTATGCCTTCAGGCGCGACCGCGGCCGGCTGAAGACCGCCGCGGTCAGGGAGTTCCTGGCCGGCCTGACCCCCGAAGAGGTGGGGGCCCAGGCGTCAAAGTTCGCGGATTCGGTGTGGGAGCGCTTCATGCGCCCCGACGCTCTGGCGACCTGGGAGGACTGGAAGTCCAAGGGCGCGACGATGGTGATCGTCACCGCCTCTCCCGCGGTCACGGTCGAGCCCTTCGCGCGGCGGCTGGGGGCCGACGTGCTGCTGGGCACGCGGCTGAAACTGGACAAGGTGGGCGCCATCGCCGGGCCGCTGGCGGGCGAGAACTGCCGAGGCCCGGAAAAGGTCGTTCGCCTGCGTGAACGTTTTGGCGACGACCTCACCCTGACTGCCGCTTACGGCGATACCTCCGGCGATACGGAAATGCTTCAGATGGCGGCGATCAGAGGGTTCCGGGTATTTGTAGAGCGTCCTTGACCTCTCAGGGGCGGCTTACGCCGCCGGCGCCTCGCCCTCGTCACGCGTCTCATACACGTGGTCGATGAGGCCGAAAGCCTTGGCCTGTTCGGCGCTCATGAAGTGGTCGCGGTCCAGCGTCTTCTCGATCACCTCGTACGGCTGGCCGGTGTGCTTGACGTAGATCTCGTTCAGCCGGCGCTTGGTGGCGATGATGTCCTCGGCGTGGCGTTCGATATCCGAGGCCTGGCCGCGGAAGCCGCCCGAAGGCTGGTGCACCATGATGCGGGCGTTCGGCAGGGCGATGCGTTGGCCGGCGGCGCCGGCGGTCAGCAGCAGCGAACCCATCGAGGCGGCCATGCCCATGCAGACCGTCGAAACGGGCGACTTGATGTACTGCATGGTGTCGTAGATCGCGAGGCCCGACGTCACCACCCCGCCGGGCGAGTTGATGTACATCGCGATGTCCTTCTTGGGGTTCTCGGACTCCAGGAAGAGAAGCTGGGCGCAGATCAGCGAGGACATGCCGTCCTCGACCGGACCGGTCACGAAAATGATCCGCTCCTTCAGCATGCGCGAGAAGATGTCGTAGGCGCGTTCGCCGCGGCTGGTCTGTTCGACCACCATGGGGACGAGGTTCATCATCACGTCTTGCGGGTCGCGCATGTCAGGCCTTCTCGATGCAGGGAGGGCGGGGACTTCCGAATCGAAGGCCGCCCCTTGGTTCCGTGGATATTGTCGCGCGCGCCGCCTGTTGCAAGCGACGCCCGGACACAACGCTAGGTCCTGAACGGTTAAGCCTTTCGTTCGGCCTCAATCGTTGCGGCCGTGCTCTTCCATTCCGCCGATGATGCGGCCCCGCTGACTGCGGCCGGGCGTGTCCGCCCGCATCGCGTACAGGGATTTCAGGAACCGTAGATCCCAGTCTGTCAGGCCGGTCAGCGTCGGCCGGCCGGATTCGAGATCGGAGAAGATGTTGAGCACCGTCGATGCGGATGACGAATTCACGTTGGGATTGAGCTGGGCCAGGGAAACCATGGCCACGTAATCGGAAAGGGCCTGATAACTGACGCCTTGCGCCTTCCTGGCGTCCACCACCACGATCACGGCGGCGAAGTCCTCGCGAACCGTGTCGCGAAGGCGCGAGCCCGAGGCGCGCATGTGAACCCCGTCGCCGACGGGCTGGCCGTCCGCCGCGACGGTCTCCGAGACGTGCCACCAACGGACCGGCTTGTCTGATTGGAGAAACGCCTGAAAGGACTGTGAGCCCCCAGCCGACGTCCGCTCGTCCGACCAGCGGCGCTCGGCGAAGACCTCCTTGTGGCTGCGCTCCATCTCCTCAAGCACCGCCTTAACATCTGGCGTGACGATGATGAGGATGTCCGGGCGACAGCCCGGTTTGGCGACCTTCAAGCCCACCTGGCGAGCGACGGCGGCGAGCCGCTCGTTCATGTACTCCGCATAGCGGCGCTCAAGACCCGCCGTCGCCGGACAGATCGTCCGGTTCCACCTCGCCACCCGACCGTCGCGGCTTTCCTCGGTGACGTCGCGGATGAATTCGGAGAGCGTGGCCTTGTTGGGAACAACGACGGTGACCCCCTCGACCGTCGTGGCGGGCGCAGCGTCGTCGGCCATCGCCACCCCTCCTGCGAGACCCAGGACGGCGGCGGCGAGCAAGGTCGCGACTTTCATCGATGCAACTCCAGAGGACGGAGCCCCCCCGACCCCGCGTAAGCCGCTGCAGCCTAGCCTGTGAAGGCTCAGATGTCGTCCTCGCCCTCGAACAGTTCGTCCTTGGCCTTGACCTTCGTGTCCGTGACCTTGGCGACGCGGAAGATCATGTCGCAGACCTTCTCCTCGTAGATGGGCGCGCGGAGCTGGGCGGCGGCGTTCGGGTTCTGACGATAGAAATCGAACACCTGCTTTTCCTGACCGGGATAGCGGCGGGCTTCGGCCGTGATCGCCTGGCCCAGTTCCTGGTCGGAGACAGTGATGTTCGAGCGGCGTCCCAGTTCGGCCAGCACGAGGCCCAGGCGCACGCGACGCTCCGCGATCTTCCGGTACTCGGCCTTCAGCGCCTTCTCGGACTTCTTGGCATCTTCTTCTGGAAGGCGGCCGGCTTCCTTGTCGGCGGCGACCTGAGCCCAGATTGTCTCGAACTCGTTGTCCACCATCTTTTCCGGCAGCGGGAAGTCATGCTGCTTGTCCAGCTCGTCGAGCAGGGCGCGCTTGAGCTTGAAGCGTGAAGCGCCAGCGTACTGCTCGTTCAGCTGACCGCGCACGGCGTCCTTGAGCTTGTCGAGGCTCTCCATGCCCAAGCGCTTGGCGAACTCCTCGTCGGCGGCGGCCTCCTTGGCGGCGCGAATCTCCTTCACCGTCACGGTGAACTCCGCGTCCTTGCCGGCCAGGTGCGCGGCTCCGTAATTCTCCGGGAAAGTGACCTTCACCAGCTTTTCGTCACCCGCCTTGGCGCCCACCAGCTGATCTTCGAAGCCCGGAATGAACTGGCCCGACCCCAGCACCAGCTGGCTGTCGGTGGCCGAGCCGCCCTCAAAGGCCTCGCCATCGACGCGACCGACGAAGTCCATCACGACCATGTCGCCGTCCGCAGCCTTGGGGGCCTTGCCGCCCTTGGCTTCATAGGTGCGCGACTGCCCCGCGATGTTCTTCAGGCTTTCCTCGACGTCGTTGTCGGTAGCCTCGTACGTGGGGCGGGTCAGCTTCAGCGTCGCCGGATCGATCGGCTCGAACTCAGGCATGACGTCGACGGTCATTTCGTACGCAAGGTCCGCTTCGCCGGCGACCACCTTCTCGACATCGGACTCCAGCTTCATGTCGGCCGGAGCGGCGGGACGGATCTTGGCCTCTTCCAGCGCCTTGGCCGGGGACTGGTTGAGAGTGTCCTGGATGATCTCGGTCATCAGCTCGCGGCCGAACATCTTGCGGACGTGGGCGGCGGGGACTTTTCCGGGTCGGAAGCCTTTGATCTTAAGACGCGGACCGACTTCGGCGATCTTGGCGTCCAGCTGGTCGGTCAGTTCCTTCTGCGGAACCGTGACGGAGAGCACCCGGCTCAGACCTTCGGAGGACTTTTCGACGACCTGCATTGGAAATTCTTCGGCTATTTCGGACGCCTACGGCCCGGCTTCGGTCCGCGTCGTCCGTTGGAGAAAAACGGAAAGCCGCCCGAAGGCGGCGCGAACCGCCCTTATGCGGAAAGGGAGCGCGGAGGTCAACGGCGCGCACGGCGCGGTTGCGCGGCGGGCGAGGCGGGCCCCAGACAAGGAACGGAAATGAAGGCTGGTGCGGATGAGAGGACTCGAACCTCCACGCCTTGCGGCGCTGGAACCTAAATCCAGTGCGTCTACCAGTTCCGCCACATCCGCGCGGGGCGGGCTTTGCCCGAGGCGGGGAGGCGGGTCAACCGGGCAGCGTCCAGGTCAGCAGCCGATAGCCGATATCCAGCGCGTCCAACGTCCGAAGATCGGCGTTGCGTTCGCACCAGGCGCCGCTCTCCAGGTCGGCTGCCAGCCGCGCCAGGCCCGGCCCTGCATCGATCCGCGCGAAGGGGGACATCGAGCGGCGCGCGACCGGGTCGAGATAGACCTCCGGCCGGCGCCAGTAGGCGCCCAGGAAGCCGTCGACGCAGTCATGAAGGACGGGGACGGGAGTCACTTCAGGCCTTCCCATTTCCGCGGCCATGGCCGCCAGCGGCGGCATGATCCGGCGATCCAGTTCCAGGAGCTCAGGGAGGTAGTCGCGGGTCAGCCAGAAGTCCGAGGCGTCCACATCAAAGGTCAGCAGCACGATCCGCCCGCGCGCCACGCGGCGCATCTCGGCAAGGCCGCGCCGCCAGTCGCTCCAGTGGTGGATGGTCAGCACCGCCATGGCCGCGTCGAAGGCGCCGTCCGCGACCGGCAGGGCCTCGGCCGACGCCTGCACGCAAGGCGCAGCGCCCGGCGGCCGCTGGGCGATCATCCTCGCCGAGGGCTCGACCGCCAGCACCTCGAGGTCGGCGGGCTCGTACGAGCCAGTGCCAGCCCCGACGTTGATGACGCTGCGCGCCGGGCCGAGCGCCGTCTGGACCATCGCCCCGATGCGGGGGTCGGCGCGGCGGCGGGCGGCGTAGCCCTCGCCGATGGTCTCGTAGATGGGTGAAGCCATGGCGCGCGCTAGCCCGGGCTGCGGCTGCGGGTCAACTGCCGGTGCCAGGTGCAAACAGCATAAGGCCAAGCTGACGGACAGGCGAATGCGCCGCCGTGTTTTTACTCGTCAGGCGGCGGCCGGTTCGCCAGGCGCGCGATCACCGCCGGCAGCTGGTCCGGCAAATCCTCCGCCGTCAGCCCGGGGCCGAACCGCCGGCCGGCGTCTCCGTGCACCCACGCCCCGCAAGCCCCCGCCTCGAACGGCTGCATCCCGCCCGCCAGCAGGCCGCCGATGATCCCGGCCAGCACATCGCCGGATCCAGCCGTGGCCAGCCAGGGGGTGGCGTGGGTGTTGACGATGGCGCGGCCGTCGTTGGAAGCGATGATGGTGTCGGGGCCCTTCAGCAGGACGGTGCAGCCGGCCGTGGCGGCGGCCTTCAAGGCGGCGTCGATGCGGTTCCTGCTCCCGTCGAGCAGGCCGGGGAACAGGCGCTCGAACTCACCGGGGTGAGGGGTCATGACGTCTCGGTCGTCCAGCAGCTCAAACAGGGCCCTGGGATCGTCCTTGAAGACGGTGAGGGCGTCAGCATCGGCGACGACGGCCACGCCCGCCTGCTTCAGCGCGGCCAGGTTGACGCGAGTCGTATCGGTGAGGCCCGCGGCCGGGCCGATGACGAAGGCGTCCATTTCCCTGGCCAGGTCTCCCAGCTCCTCGGGCGAGCGCACGGCCTTCAGCATCGCGGCCTCCAGGGCCGAGGCGTAGATGTCGGCGGCGGACGGATCCGCGTAGACGCGGACGGTTCCGGCGATCCTCAAACCCGCGCGGGCGGCGAGACGCGCGGCGCCGGTCTGGTGGCGCGGTCCCCCGATGACGCCGAGGCGACCGCGGGCGTGCTTGTGCGTGTCGCGCCCAGGCCATGGGTAGGCGTCGACCCAATGCCCGGGGACGTTTTCCCGGACAGGGGCGTTAGGGCATGCGAACGGGGGAATGCCGATGTCGGCGACGACGACATCGCCGCAGTAGCCCGCGCCGGGCTCCAGCACGTGCGCGGGCTTCTTGCGGTGGAAGGTGACGGTCAGGGCGGCGCGCGGGGCGTATTCCAAGGGCCTTGCCGTGTCGCCGTGCAGGCCTGAGGGCAGGTCGACGGCGACGATCGGCAGGCCCCGCTGCTCGGCGTCCTCCAGCAGGCCGGCGGCCTCCTCCGGGATGGGCCGCGAGAGGCCGGCCCCGAAGAGGGCGTCGATGACCAGTTCCGCCTCGCCCAGCCCCGCCGACAGCGGCATCGGCGTACGCTTCCACTCGCTCAGCGCCCGGGCGGCGTCGGTCTTGGCCTGGGGCTCGCCCAGCGCCAGCACCCGCACGCTCCAGCCGGCGGCGGTGAGCGCGCGCGCCGCCACATAGCCGTCGCCGCCGTTCAGACCCGGCCCGCACAGGATCGCCACCGGCCGCTTGCTCCAGCGCGCGACGACCTCGCGGGCCACCGCCTCGCCTGCGGCCGTCATCAGGGCGTAGCTCTCAATGCCCAGCGCCGCCGCGGCCGCGTCGGCGGCGTACATCTGCTGCACAGTCAGAATGTCGGTCGGCCAAAGATCGGGGGAGGCGTCCATCGGGGCTTTCAATCCGCTCTCAGGCGGTTAAGGGAGCGTAGGCTGTGGATCGTTCCGCGTCCGGACGTCGCGTCGGCCCCTTTCGACTTGCTTTTTGCTGCAATGCAATATCCCTTCAGGACCCGGGTCGGACACCCGGAATCAGATGAAAAAGATCGAAGCCGTCATCAAACCCTTCAAACTCGATGAGGTGAAGGAAGCGCTTCAGGACATCGGCGTGCAAGGCATGACCGTGACCGAGGCCAAGGGGTACGGCCGCCAGAAGGGTCACTCGGAGCTCTATCGCGGGGCCGAGTACGTCATCGACTTCCTGCCCAAGATCAAGCTCGAGGTGGTCGCGCCCGACGACCTCGTCCCCCAGATTATCGAGGCCATCCAGACCGCCGCGCGCACCGGCAAGATCGGCGACGGCAAGATCTTCGTCACCGAGGTCCTGGAGGTCATCCGTATCCGCACCGGAGAGACCGGTCCGGCCGCCGTCTAGCCACCCCCACGCGTCCAACCTCCCCATCAAGGACTTGCCCAGAATGAGCGCCGAGAAGATCCTCAAGGAAATCAAGGAAAAGGATATCGCCTACGTCGATCTGCGGTTCACTGACCCGAAGGGCAAGCTGCAGCACGTCACCTTCGACCTGTCGCTTGTGGACGAGGATTTCCTGACCGAAGGCACGATGTTCGACGGCTCCTCGATCGCCGGCTGGAAAGCCATCAACGAGAGCGACATGCTCCTGCGCCCCGACCTGTCGCGGACCTACGTCGACCCGTTCTACCAGCAGAACACGCTCTTCATGTTCTGCGACGTGCTGAACCCCGATACCGGCGAGCCCTATAACCGCGACCCGCGCTCCATGGCCAAGAAGGCGCTGACCTATGTGCAGTCGTCGGGCGTGGGCGACACGGTCTATTTCGGCCCGGAGGCCGAGTTCTTCGTCTTCGACGACGTGCGCTGGCAGACCGACCCGCACAACACCGGTTACGAGTTCGACTCGGTCGAGCTTCCGGCCAACACCGGCCGCCGCTACCCCGAGGGCAACATGGGGGCCCGCCCGGGCCCCAAGGGCGGCTATTTCCCCGTGAACCCGGTCGACAGCAGCCAGGACCTGCGCGGCGAGATGCTGGCGATCATGGGCGAGCTGGGCATGGAGCCGGAAAAGCACCACCACGAGGTGGCGCCGGCCCAACACGAACTGGGGCTGAAGTTCTCCGACCTGCTGACCATGGCCGACCGGACCCAGCTCTACAAATACGTGGTGCAGAACGTGGCCGCGGCCTACGGCAAGTCGGCGACCTTCATGGCCAAGCCGATGTTCGGCGACAACGGTTCGGGCATGCACGTGCACCAGTCGATCTGGAAGGGCGGCAAGCCGCTGTTCGCGGGCGACAAGTACGCGGGCCTGTCGGACATGTGCCTCTGGTACATCGGCGGCATCATCAAGCACGCCAAGGCCATCAACGCCTTCTCCAACTCGACCACCAATTCCTACAAGCGCCTGGTGCCGGGCTACGAGGCGCCGGTGAAGCTGGCCTATTCCTCGCGCAACCGCTCGGCGTCGATCCGTATCCCCTGGGTGTCGTCGCCGAAGGCCAAGCGCCTGGAGGCGCGCTTCCCCGATCCGATGGGCAATCCCTACCTGACCTTCGTGGCGCTGCTCATGGCCGGTCTCGACGGCATCGAGAACCGCATCGATCCGGGCCCGGCCATGGACAAGAACCTCTACGACCTCCCGCCGCAGGAGCGGAAGAACGTGCCCGAGGTGTGTGGTTCGCTGCGCGAGGCGCTGGACAACCTCGACAAGGATCGGGCCTTCCTCAAGAAGGGCGGTGTCATGGATGATGACTTCATCGACAGCTACATCGAGCTAAAGGAATCCGAGGTCGCTCGCCTGCAACTCCACCCGCACCCCGTGGAATTCGACATGTACTACAACTGCTGATCCGATCCGTCGGATCAGGCTGGCGAAGGCCTCGCGGTGACGCGAGGCCTTTTTCTCAGGCCATCCGGCGCCAGACCTGCGTTCTGCACAGCACCTTGAGGGCGCAACCCTTTACCTCCAGGCGGTCGGGCCCCAAAAGCCGGAGGCTGGCTTCATAGGTGTAGCCGTCCGCGGGGTTGTAGATGCGACCATGCTCCCAGCCGCGCGCGGTCGCCTGGAACCCGTCGAACAGCAGCATGCCGCTCAGCCGGCGGCTTTTCAGCGCACGATCGTGGTTGCGCTCGTCGCGTTGGTCCGGATGGGCGGCGAGGCGGTCCGATGTCAGCAGTCGACCGCAAACTGAAGACCCGCAGACGCTGACCTGCACCACGCCATTGTCTTCCCCGGTCCTCCATCGCCCGGTGACGTCGTGCGGGCGGTCGAAGGCCAGTAGGCCCGTAGCGACGAGGATCAGGAAAAGTCGAGTCATGGGGGCGGGCTTTGCTTCAGCTCAAGGATTGTCCAAACCTGCGCTTATGGACGCACCCCTGCACGCCTCTCACAAGCTGGAACCGCTCTACGCCCAGGCCGTTGGCCGCGCGACGTACGCCTTCGCCGTTCTGGAGTGGAGCGCGATCTGGTGTTGCAAGGCTCTTGACGACGACTACGTCCGAGAAATGCACCGGACTACCGCCGGAGAGGTGGCTGAAGATTTCGAGCGGCTGATCGCAACCAGACCTCTCCACGATCTCCAGCTCAAGAACGAACTGGCGGATGCGGCCGAGGCGTTCCGGCGACTGGTTCGGGTTCGAAACGCCCTGGCTCACGCCCAGCCGGGCCACGACGCTACGGGGCGCTGCATCCTGGTCAATGGGACTCGGCCCTGGCAGCTGGAGGGCATCCTGGACGCGGTTGAAGCTTTCGAACGCTGCGCTGGCCGCCTTCAGCGGCTTCTATCTCAAGGCCTTGGTGAAAAGGCCTAGCACTCGCCGTCGTGCTTGATGCTCATGCCCTCGGCCGCCGCCGAGCAGGCGTTTCCGTAGGTCTTGCCGTCCATGCCGCAGACAGGGCGGTACTCTCGCGTACAGACCTGCGGCCGCCTCTTGCAGACGCCGGCGGCGTCGGGGTGGGTCGCCGTCATGTTGCAGTAGAGCCCGTTGGCGCACTGAAAGCCCGCGATGCCCCCGCACATCTCGCCTTCGCCCCTGATCCGGGAGGGCGGGGAGCCGGAGCCGGGCTCACTTGTCGACTGGCAGGCGACCGTGGCGGCCAGCAGGATGGCCGCGACTCCGATCTTCAGGCCACCCTTCAACATGCGCTGCTCCCTAGAAGCGGAAACCGCCTCGAAGCATGAGGCTGTACATGTCGTAGTCCTCAAGCAGGATTGCGGTTCCCTCGATGCCGAGGAAGCCCATCACGCTGCCAGCCGTGAGCCGGAACCCGAACATCGGGCCGCCGCCTTCCATCGCGTCGGGACGCAGTGAAATGCGCGTCGTGCCGCTACCGATGCGGAAGGTCGTCATCCCGAGGTCGGAGGAGATGTTCTGGCGCCAGCCGAGCCGGATCTCCGGGGTCAGCCAGCCGTCTTCGCCGAAGCGCCGACCGATGTTGAGCGTGGCTTCGGCCTTCAGCAAATGTCCATTGCGGCCGTCGTAGCGGTAGGCGAGGTCGGCATTGTTGCCGTGCTCGTTGTGGGCCCCTTCAGAGAGGTAGAAGTACTCTAGGGCGCCCTCGGCGCGGCCATACCACTTGCGCCAACGCATATCGTAGCTCGCGCCCGTGCCGCCGGCGAAGCTGTAGCCCGACCAGTCGGACTTGTACCGCAGGACGATCGAGGGCGTGATGACCTCGCGGGTTTCGTTCAGCAGCGAATAGCCGCCGGCCGCGCGAGCCCAGGCTCGCCAGTTGTCGCCGCCCGTCCGCCAGTAGACCCCGGCTTCGAACAACTGCGAAGTGGTCACCTCTTCCAGGACCGAGGTGGGGTCCTTCAGGTCGGACGAGGTGTAGGCGAAGGAGAGCCCCCAGGTGCCCATGCTGCCGCCGCGCTCGATGCCGCCCGCGACGCCGAAGCCTTCAGCGTCGAAGCCGTAGGCCTGCCCCTGGTTCTTGTCGGTATAGAAGTCGATTTCCTGCAGCCATGAGGTCACCTCGCCCGGGTCGGCCTGCACGCGCCTGTCGGACAGGGCGTGGCGCACTGCGTCCAGGCCGGCCGTCAGCGACAGCAGCGGTCCGCCCGAATGCTGCGGGAGGAACTGTCGGTAAAGGTCGTAGAACTCCGATTGGGTCAGCCGGGTGAGGAATTCGCGGCGGATAAGCAGCGACGAGACCAGGACGTCCGGATCGCTGCTGCTGATTCCCATCAGCGCTTCGTAGATCCCCGCGTAGGCGTCCGCCTCCGATAGGATCATGCCCATCTGCTCGGTGGTCTTCTGGTCGATGTGCAGGAGTAGGGCGTCGTTGGCGGTGTCGACCACCGCGCTGGCCTGGTAGACGTAGGGCGTATTGCTCGTCAGCAGGGCCAGGTCGATCGTGCCGGCCTGCAGGTCGCCGGCCTGAATGATGGTGAAGTCCTGTTCGTTGCGGAGCAGGGACTCGAAGCGGACGCCCAGTCCCGCGCCTGTCGCGATCGTAGCGGTGCCCGACACGTCGAAGCCGGATAGCTCGCTCCCCGCCTTTTCCGGATCCAGCGTGACGATGAGCATGCCGTCCGCGGCCACGTTCAGGCTGCTGACCTGAACCGGCGACGTGTTCGTCGCCTCGATGCTTCCGTCCAGGACGTTGACCGCGAGCACCTGGTCGCTGTCGCTGATCCGTCCCTGGAAGGAGGCGCCGCCGTCGATGGTCATGGTGTCGGCGCCGGCGCCGAAATAGACGTCGCCCTCCATGGAGCCGTTCTGCAGGTCCAGAGTGTCCGCCCCGGAGCCGAAGCGCACGTCGCCTACAATGGCGGGTTCGTCGTTGTCGTCGACCCCGTCCCCGTCCGCGTCCGCGTCCGCGACGCCGTCGCCAAGGTCGTCGCCGTCGTTAATGCCCATCTGCCGCACGACCGCGCCCAGGGTATTGAGCGAAAGATCAATGGCCGTCGTCGAGCCGGTAATCTGTTCGTCGGAAGGATCGGTGTTGGCGTCGTCCGTATCGGATTCGCCGTCCGTCGGAATGATTTCCGCCGAGATGTTGCCCGTATTCTGCACCAGGGTCACGGTGCCGGAACGATCCACGATGCCGTACGCGTCGCCGGCTTCACCGCCCACGCTCCCGCTGATGCTCTCGTCGTTGTAGATCGCGGAAACCTGTGCGCCGGATTCAATCAGCAATGCGATTGCGTCGTGCGCATCGTCGCCGATCATCACGGCGGACAGGCCCGCGTTGTTGGACAGGAGAGGCGTGATGACACCGTCGCGGAAAACGATGCCCGTGGCGTCGGCTTCGATACCCGACGCCGCGACCAGACCGTCGCTCAGTCGGACGCCGCCATTGATGATGACGTCCATGCCGCCGACCATGCCGAACTCGATAGCGGTCGCTTCCACGCCGTCGTAGATCCCGCCGCCGGTGGCGTTGCCACGATAGACGAAGCCGTAGGCGTAATCGCCCGTTCCGACTTCTCCCAGCGTGATGTTGGTCGTGGTCGAACCGACACGCACGGCCGGGGCGCTTCCGACCGAGGTCACCTGAGCGGTGGTTTCGTCCTTGTCGAGGATGCCGTCGTTGTCCTCGTCATCGTCGTTGGGGTCGAGGTCTTCGGGGGTGCGGTCGAACAGGACCCCGCCGGTGACGTTCGAAGCGATCCAGACGGCCGGCCCGCCCTGGAGCAAGTCATCCGGTTCGAGGTCCGCCACCTGCTCGTCCGAGGGCCGCTGCGTGTAGCGATATCCCGTCGAAGTCATGGTGGAAGAGATGTTGAGGGCGCCGTTGATGTCGCCGTCGACCATCAGTCCGACGGAGTTCTGACCCAATACGGCGACCTGTCCGCCGATCGCGACGTCGCCGTTGACAGCCCCGTTGATCAGAACGCCGTAGTCGTTGTTGCCGGTAACCCGGATCTGGCCCTCGCTCGTGAGGTCGCCGTTCAGAACGCCGTCGATCTGTATGCCGACCGAATTGTTGCCTTCGATCAGGATCAGGCCGTCGCTGGTGTTGGTGAGGTCGCCGGTCAGGTCACCCTGGACCCAGATACCGCGCTGGTTGTTTCCCTCGGCGAACGGGCCATCCAGGTCGCCGTCCTCATCGTCATCCTTGGGCGTGTACTTGTCGTCGATCGAGATGGTGCCGTCGTTGATGATATCGGCTGTCGTCCCGGGGGCGACGAGAATTCCGGTCGAGCCGTCAGCGGCGTCGTCCAGCTGGATGCCGCCGTGGTTGGTCACATCATGGTTGCTGTTCACGGTGACGGCCGCGCCGCTCGAAACGGCGATGGAACCGCCGTCAGCGATGGTGACGGAGTCGGGGGCGCCGTTGTTGGCGGTGGCCGTCGCGATCGACGTGGTGCGCTTGGACGAGATCACCGTCTCGGCATGGGCCGCCGCCGCGATGCAGAGCGGCGCCAGCGCAACGGCGGTGAGGAACATCTTACGCATTGAAAAAATCCCCGGTCAGTCGAGCCGACACACCTCTCCCGCACCCGGCCTGAACCGACTTCGGGACCAATCCCCAAGTTTCGCGATTTTGGGGCGAATGCAAGGCGAAATATGCGGTTTGAAGTGCTCCGGAGGCGGAATTGCGAGCCGCGTATCGCCAGGGCCGCGCCCCGCTGTCGGCGCCCCGCCGCCCGCCTGATCCGGTCGCGCGGACAGGGTGACCTGCGCCGTTCAACGTCGCCATTGCGCAAGTCGACATCAAAGTGATATCACTTTCATATCGAAATGGAGGCGCTCACATGACCGAAGCCCGCAATCTCAACGCCACCCGGGAACATCCCGCCTCGACCATGAACGGCGGGCTGATGCTGCTGCTTTGCGTCATCGCTTTTGGCGCCGCGATCTGGCTCGTCGCCACAGGGGGGCGGGCCGACGACACGCCTTTGGTCCTCGGCGGCAGTCTGACGATGTTCCTGGCCATCTTCCTCCTCTGCGGCTTCTACGCTGTGCAGCCGAACCAGGCGGTCGTCCTGACCCTTTTCGGCAACTACAAGGGGACCGACCGGAAGACCGGCCTGCGCTGGGTGCTGCCCTGGTTGGTGCGCAAGAAGGTTTCCACGCGGGTGCGCAACGTCACGTCGGACAAGCTGAAGGTGAACGACAAGCGCGGCAATCCGATCGAGATCGCGGCCAACGTGGTCTGGCGCGTGCAGGACTCGGCCCAGGCCAGCTTCGACGTCGAGGACTACGCGGTGTTCGTGAACATCCAGATCGACTCCGGGCTGCGCGCGATCGCCAGCCATTACGCCTACGACCATGGCGAGGAGCACGAGCCGACGCTGCGGGCCGAAGCTGATCTGATCGCCGAACGCCTAAAGGTGGAGCTCGAGGAACGCGTGGCGGTGGCGGGGCTCACCATCGATGAGGTCCGCCTCGCCCACCTGGCCTATGCGCCGGAGATCGCCGGCGCCATGCTGCGGCGGCAGCAGGCGGAAGCCATCCTGGCGGCCCGACGCCTGATCGTTTTGGGAGCCGTGGGCATGGTGGAGACGGCGCTGCAGTCCCTCAGCGAGCGCGGGGTGGTCGAACTGGACGAAGAGCGCAAGGCCGCCATGGTCTCGAACCTGCTCGTCGTCCTGTGCGGCGATCGCGACGCCCAGCCGGTGGTGAACACAGGCACCCTCTACGGGTAGGCGGGCTCGTGTCGGCCAATTCCAGAAAGGGCGAGGCCCGCAAGGCCTTCCTCATGCGGATCAGTCCCGGCGTGCTGGCCCAGATCGAACGGCTGGCCGCCGCAGAACTGCGAAGCGTGAACGCGGAGGTCGAGGTCCTGCTGCGCGAGGCCCTCGCGCGGCGGGGCCTATCCGGAACTCCCCCTAAGGGAGGTGACGACTAGCGCCCGCCGGTTACAGGGACTAAATGCCCGCCAGCTTAACCATTGCGCCACCGATCGCAGTCTCGCGCGTTGTGGAGCGGCGCAGCCGGAGAGGGCCATGACGTACGACGTTCGGGAAAGCGATTTCAGGTTCATTCCCGGGCTGGATTCCGAGATCCAGGATACGCTTCGGTCCATCAGACTGGCCGCCGGCGATCCCCGTCCCAAGCTGGTCGACACCACCATGCTCTATGCGCCGCGGTCTGGCGGCGTAAAGCGCTATCTGACCGCCAAGCGGGCCTGGCTGGCGGAGAACCGCAAGGGCGTCAGCCACAGCCTCGTGGTCCCGGGCGCCGCCTACAGCAATGACGGCCAAGGCCTGGTCACCCTGGCGGCGACCCGCCTGCCGTTCGGCGACGGTTACCGCTGGCCCAGCATGCCCAAGCGCTGGGCCTCGTGGCTGTCGTCCCTGAAACCTTCAATCATCGAGGCGGGAGACCCCTACACGCCGGGCCAGGCCGCGATCGAAGCCGGCCAGCGAACCGGGTGCCCAGTCGTCGGCTTCTGCCACTCCGACCCGGCCGCGCTTGCGGCGCTGCACTTCGGGGAATGGGCGAAGAAGCCTGTCGAGAAGCGTTGGGCCAAGCTTTTCAAGCAGTTCGACAAGGTCGTGGCGCCGTCGGCCTTTATCGCCCGCCGCCTCGAGGAAGCAGGAGTCGGCGAGGTGTTCGTCCGGCCCCTGGGGGTCGAGGTGGACACCTTCCACCCGGATCGCCGCGACCGGGACTGGCTGGTCCGCAAGCTGGGCGTGAAACCGTCCAGCCGCATCCTGGTCTTCGCGGGCCGCCCCGCGCGCGAGAAGAACATCGGGGTCCTGGTCGACGCCGTCCAGAAGCTGGGCGATCCCTATGTCCTGGTGCTGGTCGGCGCGGGCGCCGGGATGCCGCCCGAGGACCGGGTGATCTGCCTGGACTATGAGGCCAACCCGAAGACCGTGGCGCGGATCGTCGCGAGCGCGGACGCCTTCGTGCACGCCAATGATCGCGAGCCTTTCGGCCTGATCGTGCTGGAGGCCATGGCCTGCGGCCGGCCCGTCGTCGGGGTGAACGCGGGCGGGGTGGCGGAAACCGTGGACAGCGGCGTGGGCCAGCTGGCGCGTTCCGCCGACCCCGACGACTACGCCGAAGCCATCGAGGCGCTGTTCGCGCGGGACGTCGAGGCGGTCGGGGCGGCGGCCCGGACGCGCGCCGTCGAGCGGTTCGCCTGGAACCGGGTATTCGAGGACCTCTGCCTGCTGTACGGCCAGCTGTCCGGCCGGCCCGGTTTCGAAGGCGCCGCGGACCTGGACGCCATCGTTCACTGATCAGGCAGCGCCGGAGCCGGGATCCGTGGCGGTCTCGCCGCCGTCCTGCGAGGACTTGGAGCCCGGGGGTTCGGTCGCGGGACGGGGCGGTTCCCCCTCGCCGGCGGGCCTCAGATTCTCGTTCTCGACTTCCCGGTTGTCCGGTCGGCGATCGCCGTTGTTGTTCGTCATCAAGGGCTCCTCTCCGAGCGGAACGCGCGGCAGGGGTCGCCGGTTCGCTGGCGCTTGATCGGCGCCGGTCGCAGGAGCATATGCGGGGCCCCCGCGCCTCCCCGCGCGGCCAGTAACCGGGATCCCCCATGTCGTCTTCCCAGCGCTCGGTCCTCGACGGGCTCAAGCGCGGCCTGCGCCGCCGCTGCCCCAACTGCGGCGAGGGACGCCTGTTCGCCGGCTACCTGAAGGTCGACCCGACCTGCGCGCGCTGCGGCCATGACAACAGCCGTTACCGCGCCGATGACGGTCCGGCCTACGTGACCGTGCTGCTGGCGGGACACCTGCTGGTCGCCCCCATGCTCGTGTTTCCGGTGATCTGGGAGGCAGACCCGATGCTGGTGGCGCCGCTGGCCATGGCGGGCGTCGGCGCGGTGACCCTTGCGGGCCTTGCGTTCATCAAGGGCGGCTGGATCGGCCTCATGTGGGCCAACGGATCGGACCGCACCCAGCAGTAGGGGCGCGCCGCCCCGCTTGCCCCCGCCGCCGACGCCCGCTCTTATGGCCGGGGGACGGTTCGGAGTGCGGCATGGACCTGCGGCGGGTCTACATCGGCGTCGGCCTGCTGGCCGCGCTGGCGATCATCGCCATTTTCATCGCCTCGCCGTGGATGGCGGCCGCGCGCCTGTCGCGGGCGCTGAGGTCCGGCGATCCGGTCGAGATCGAGCGGATGGTGGACTTCCCCTCCGTGCGCGCCGGCCTGGCCAGCCAGATCACGGACCAGCTCAACGCCCGCCTGGCGAACAATCCCGAGGTCCGCGACAATCCCTTCGCCGGCCTGCTGACCATGCTGGCGCCGGCCGCCATCAACCAGGCCCTGAACGCGGTGGTCACGCCCCAGGGGCTGGCCAAGCTGAGCCGCGAGGCCGAGACGGCGCGACGGGCCAGTCGTCACGAGGGCAAGCGGCGCAAGGCCCGGCGCGATGAGGAGCCGGCCGTGAGGCCCGTCCTGGCCTACACCGGCCTCAACACCTTCACGGCCACCTACGACAATCCCAGCAAGGGGCGCATGGTCTGGGTCCTGGGCCGCGAGAAGCTGTTCTTCTGGAAACTCAAGAAGATCGAGGTTTCGGACGTCGTGATCGAAGACCTGAATCTGGAGCGATGAGCCTCCGCCTGCACCCGGCGGCGCGGGCCGACCTGGATGATCGGCCGGCTTTCCTGAAGGCCGGCTTGCAGGCGCTTGGCCTGGAGGACGAGGCCATGGTCGCCGCCGTCCTGGACACCCTCACGGCCTCCGAGCGGCCGGCTCCCTGGGGCGGCTACTGGGGAGAAGCCGACGGCCGGGCGGTTGGCCTCTGCGCCTTCAAGGCGGCGCCCGACACCCGGGGCGAGGTCGAGATCGCCTACATGACCTTTCCCGATTGCGAGGGGAGGGGGTTCGCCGGCGCCATGGCCCGGGCCTTGGTGGAGACGGCGCGGGCGGGCGGCGCGGCGGCGGTCGTCGCCCACACGCTGCCGGCCGACGGGCCCTCGTGTTCCGTCCTGCGCCGGGCAGGGTTCGCGCATGGGGGCTCCGTCATCGACCCCGAGGACGGCGAGGTCTGGGCCTGGCGCCTGCAACTGGCGAAAGGCGATTGACGAGAGGCGGCGAGGCTGGAGCAATGGCTCCGCTATTCGGGAGTTCCGCCATGCGCCATGCCGCCCTGACCGCCGCCGCCTCCGCCCTGCTGCTCTGCGCCGGCTGCAAGCCGGCCGCCGCCGTGGGGCAAGCCCCGGTGCCGCCCGCCGCGGGAGCGGACGCCGCCCGCCCGGCCGGCGGGCTGACGGTTCAGGCGCAGCCCGACCTGGGTCCCCAGAACCAGGCCATGCCCCGTTTCAGCGGCGGCGATGCAGCCGCGACGGCGCGCATCAACCTGGCCATGGACAAGCTGGACGCCCTGACCCGCGAGGGCCTGGGGGCCTGTCCCGACATGCCCCACGGCGGCCAGACCCAGGCGGTCCGGGTCACCCGCAACGCACCCTTGCTGGCCATCGAGGTCACTTACGAGAGCGACTGTGGCGCCTATCCCAGTTCGGGGATCAACAGCTACGTCTTCGACCCGGCGACCGGGGCCCTGATCGACTGGGCCCGCGCGCTTCCCGAGGCCGGCGTGAAGGCCGGCGAGCCGGATACCGAAATGTTCACCAACGCCTTCACCTCCGCGTCCCTTCAGGCCCGGCTGGTGGCCGCGGCGCGCAAGCAGTCCGACGCCGACTGGCGCAACGATTGCCTGCCCGTGCTGGAAGGTCAGGATCTGTCCCTGACGGCGCGGATCAATACCGAGACCCACACCCTCGACATCACGCCGGACCTGCCGCACGTGGTCCAGGCCTGCGGCGACAGCCTGTCTCTGGGGACGGCCGACCTGACCGCGCTGAAGGCGGATCCGCGGCTGATCGAGGCGGTGCGCCAGTAGGGGGCCGCCGCCGACTGCTCCGGCAAGGGGAGAAGGCGGTGACGGGGCTTTGCCACGAGGGGACGAGCGCCTGGATTTCCATGGGAAGGGAAATGGCGCGAGTGACGGGGCTCGAACCCGCGACCTCCGGCGTGACAGGCCGGCGCTCTAACCAACTGAGCTACACCCGCGTCGGGTCCGGCCGGGGCCGGTCCGTCGAGAGGGGCGTCTCTTAGGGGCGGGTCGGATTCAGGTCAAGCGGGCTTCCGTAGCTATTTTCAAAATGAGGCGGCCCGGCCGTGGGGCGGACCGGGCGCGAGGCAGGGAGGGGAGGGACCTTCGAAGTCTGAGGTGATCCGACAAGTCACTGCAAGAAAAGAATATTTTCCCCTACGGGAGGCCTCAGATCGCGGCCTGGCAAGCCGATTTCGCGGCCTTTCCACTCGATTTTTCGGGCCCTGCAGTCGCGTTCCCGGCGCCTTGAACCGATTTCCCGGGCAGGCGCGCGACCGCGGCGTCCGAAGACTTGACCAAGGGCGGATCAAGCCGCCTCGGGGCCGGGCGCCAACCGTAACGGTCCGCACCCATCCGCCAGTTTCCGCCATTGTCTTCCACCCGCCTCGACAGAACGCCGTTACGGAGCGATGGTCGGCGCACAAACTCATTCGGAGGGAGCAGGATGCGTTGGAAACTTCTCGCGGCCGCGGCGATCGCGACCCTGGCGGTCGGACCCGCCATCGCCTGTGGCGGACCGCCGGTGTGCACCGTGGTTGATCCGACCGGCACGCCGCTGAACGTGCGGGCGAGCCCGGGCGGCAAGATTCTGGCCACCCTGCGCAATGGCCAGGAGGTCGTGGTCATCGAGCATGAGGACTACAAGCGCCAGCGCTGGGCCCACATCTCGAAGTTCGAATACATGGAGCCCGGCTGGGTCTTCGCGCGCTACCTGAAATGCAAGCCCGCCAACGGCGACGAGGCGCCGCTCTGCGTGGTCAAGGATCCGACCGGCACGCCGTTGAACATCCGTGCGGAAGCCGGGGGCGAGATCGTCGGCAACGTGTCGAACGGCACGCGGGTTCGCGTCTTCGACCGCACCACCCGCAACGGGCAGGAATGGGTGCAGGTCGAGAAGTGGGACGAGGACAATCTGGCCGGCTGGGTCTACGACCCCTACCTGAAGTGCGAGGAGGACGAAGAGGAGGCCTGAGGCCCTGACCGTCCTGCGATCCGGAGAGCCCGTCCCGAAAGGGGCGGGCTTTTCCTTTTGGGGACGCGGGGAACCGGGGTGTCCAGCGCTGTTTTTGCGAACGGTTCGCAAGTCAAACTCCGTTCGCCACAAAGGTTTGAACGCGCCGCCCGAAGGGGCTAGAAGGCCCCGAATCCGCCGCTCCTCCGGCGGCGAGGCCACACCCCATGCCCGGTTCGATGCCAGAGTCGATGAACGCATTTCTGCTGGAATACCTGCCGATCGTGATCTTCTTCGGCATCGCCGCCGTGCTGGGTCTCGGCTTCATGATCGCCGCCTGGCTGATGGCGCCGTCCAATCCCGACACGGAGAAGAACTCGGCCTACGAATGCGGCTTCAACGCCTTCGAGGACGCGCGTCTCAAGTTCGACGTCCGGTTCTACCTGGTCTCGATCCTGTTCATCATCTTCGACCTGGAAGTCGCCTTCCTGTTCCCCTGGGCCGTGTCGCTGTTCGATCTGGCCCGCCCGGACATGATCTTCGCCTTCTGGTCGATGATGGTCTTCCTCGGCGTGCTCACCGTCGGGTTCATTTACGAGTGGAAGAAGGGCGCCCTGGAATGGGAGTAGAAACCAAGTCCCCCACGGGTCTGGTCGCCTCGCCCGGATTCGATCCCAAGGCGCTGTCCTACGGCGCCGCCGGCCGCGTGGCGGTCGAGGGCTATGACCCCAAGAAGCACGACCGCTTCTTCGAGCAGGTCGACGCGGAGCTGGGCGAGAAGGGCTTCCTGGTCGCCGCCGCCGACGACGTCATCACCTGGGCCCGCACCGGCTCGCTGATGTGGATGACCTTCGGTCTGGCCTGCTGCGCCGTCGAGATGATGCAGGCGTCCATGCCGCGCTACGATCTCGAGCGCTTCGGTTTCGCGCCGCGCGCCAGTCCGCGCCAGTCGGACGTGATGATCGTGGCCGGCACCCTGACCAACAAGATGGCTCCGGCCCTGCGCAAGGTCTACGACCAGATGCCCGAGCCGCGTTACGTGATCTCGATGGGCAGCTGCGCCAACGGCGGCGGCTACTACCACTACAGCTACTCGGTGGTGCGCGGCTGCGACCGCATCGTGCCGGTCGACATCTACGTCCCGGGCTGCCCGCCGACGGCGGAGGCGCTGCTCTACGGCGTCCTGCAGCTGCAGAAGAAAATCCGCCGCACCGGCGACATCCTCCGCTAGGGCCCGCCATGACCAAGTCTCTCATCGCGCTGGGCAAGGCCGTCAGCAAGGCTGCCGGCAAGGGCGTCGTCCACGAGGCCGTCGTGGCCCACGGCGAACTGAACGTCACCGTGGCGCGCGAGCAGATCGGGCCGTTCCTGACCCTGCTGCGCGACGACCCCGAGTTCCGTTTCCAGCAACTGGTCGACCTGACCTGCGTCGACTACCCGGAGCGGACCCAGCGCTTCGACGTCGTCTACCACCTGCTATCGCTGGTGAAGAACGTGCGCATCCGCGTGAAGCTGGCCACCGACGAGCAGACCCCGGTGCCGAGCATCATCCCGGTCCACCCGTGCGCCGACTGGTTCGAGCGCGAGGCCTTCGACATGTACGGGGTCATGTTCCAGGGCCATCCGGACCTGCGGCGCCTGCTGACGGACTACGGCTTCGAGGGTCATCCCCTGCGCAAGGACTTCCCCATGACGGGCTACGTCGAGGTGCGCTGGGACGAGCAGCAGAAGCGGGTGGTCTACGAGCCCGTCGAGCTGCGCCAGGAATTCCGCCAGTTCGACTTCCTCTCGCCGTGGGAAGGCGCGGAATACCCGATCCGCCCGCTCCCGGGCGACGAGAAGGCGCGCGGGGAGGTGAAGTGATGGACGACGCATTCGGCGCACGCCCCGAGACCGTGGACCGCGACCTCGAGCAGGAACGCAAGTTCACCATCAACTTCGGCCCGCAACACCCCGCGGCGCACGGGGTTCTTCGCCTGGTGCTGGAGCTGGACGGCGAGATCGTTGAGCGGGTCGATCCGCACATCGGCCTGCTGCACCGCGGCACCGAGAAGCTGATGGAGGCGCGCACCTACCTCCAGAACATCCCCTACTTCGACCGCCTCGACTACGTGGCGCCGATGAACCAGGAGCACGCCTTCTGCCTGGCCATCGAGAAGCTGCTGGGCGTCGAGGTTCCGATCCGGGCCCAGCTGATCCGGGTGCTCTACTCGGAAATCGGCCGGATCCTGAACCACCTCCTGAACGTCACCACCCAGGCCATGGACGTCGGCGCCCTGACGCCGCCGCTGTGGGGCTTCGAGGAGCGCGAGAAGCTGATGGTGTTCTACGAGCGCGCCTGCGGCGCTCGCCTGCACGCCAACTACTTCCGCCCCGGCGGCGTGCATCAGGACCTGCCGCCGGACCTGATCGACGACATCGACCGCTGGATCGACGCCTTCCCCTCGACGACGAAGGACCTCGAGGGCCTGGTCACCGAGAACCGCATCTTCAAGCAGCGCAACGTCGACATCGGCGTGGTCAGCCGCCAGCAAGCCATCGACTGGGGCTTCTCGGGCGTCATGCTGCGCGGCTCGGGCGTGGCCTGGGACCTGCGCAAGAGCCAGCCCTACGAATGCTACGCCGACCTCGAGTTCGACGTGCCGATCGGCAAGAACGGCGACTGCTGGGACCGCTACCTGCTGCGCATGGAAGAGATGAACCAGTCTCTCAGGCTCATGCGCCAGTGCATTGACCGGCTGAAGAAGACGCCGGGACCGGTCATGACCGAGAACAACAAGGTCGTGCCGCCGCGCCGCGGCGAGATGAAGCGCTCGATGGAGGCGCTCATCCACCACTTCAAGCTCTACACCGAAGGCTTCAAGACTCCGCCGGGCGAGGTCTACGCCTGCGTCGAGGCGCCCAAGGGCGAGTTCGGCGTCTACCTGGTCAGCGACGGCACCAACAAGCCCTACCGCTGCAAGATCCGCGCGCCCGGCTTCCCGCACCTGCAGGCCATGGACTGGATGAACCGCGGCCACATGCTGGCCGACGTCTCGGCCATCCTGGGTTCGCTCGACATCGTGTTCGGAGAGATCGACCGGTGATGGGCTACGCGGCCGCCGCTGCTCTGACCTTCTGCACGCCGTCGACGGGCGTGGCAGCGCAGCCGGCTGCCGTGGTGGATGCGTTTTTGGCCGGTTGGAATGCGAATAATCCGACCCTACTGAGCAAGACGATGGTCCAAACCGCTCAGGTTGACCTGTATGATGACGATCGCATCACCGCCGAGGATTTCCTGCGTCAAGCCCAAGCGAACCGGCAGTACTTCGCTCCGGTAATCCCGACGTCCACGTCGATCCGTGGAGGGTGGGTCGATCTCGTGATCCAGTCTGAACGTCCGTGTCTTCGAGTCCGGGGCGACACCAGGCCGTGTGAGGCCAGTTGGCAGAACTCGAATATGAGCCTCGAAGTTGCCGAGGGCTGCATTACCGAGTTTGCACTCTCCTTGCCGGAAGTGTCCGAATGACCGACCTCTGGGCCAACATCTGGGTCGAACCCGTGATCCTCGAGAGCCGCTGGTGGATTTTCGCCGCCGCGCTGGCCTTCTCGATGATCCTGACCGTGGCGATCTCGCCGGGGCGGCGCCGTTACATGGGCGCGCTCAAGCTGGCGGCCGCGCAAGGCACCCAGGTGATGGCGCCGCTCGCCGGGGTGATCCTGGTCCGCTCGGGCTTCCGCCACGCCTACGCGATGGAGGGGCGGGGGTTCTGGGAGTCCATGTGGCTGAGCCTGCTGTGGGGATTCGGGTTCATCGTCGCCGGCCAGATCGCCGTGCGGACGATCCCGCCCACGTCCTGGCTGCTGCGCGACCTGCGCGACGCGAACCGGGCGGTGTGGAAAGCGCGTCTCGGCCGGATTCTGGGAGGGCGCCGCTGATGGAAGCGCTCTGCGACCTGGAAGCCCTGCTGCAGGCCCACAACGACGCCTGGAACCGCCACGACGTGGCGGCCTTCGTCGAGACCCTCTCGCCGGACGCCGAAATCTACGCCTTCCCCGGAACGCTGCAGCTCAAGGGCCGGGAGCCTATCGCCGCCCACTTCACCCAGCTCTGGGCGAAGGTTCCCGAGCTGTCCGTCACCGTCGCGCACCGCTCGCGGCTGGAAAACCACGTGGTCGACGAGGAAGTGCTCCGGATCAACGGCCAGGAGATCGCCCGCGAGGTGACGGTCTACCAGGTCGAGGCCTGCCATATCCGCCGCATCGACACGATCGAATAGAAGCGAAACCCGATGTCCGTCCGCCGCCTCGCCAAGGAACAGCCCGCCTCGTTCAAGTTCTCCAAGGCCACCATGGAGAAGGTGAACTTCTGGCTGAAGAAATACCCGGAAGACCGCAAGCGGTCTGCGGTAATCCCGATCCTTTGGCTGGTGCAGAAGCAGGAGGGCTGGGTGTCGGAGCCCGCCATCCGCGCCATCGCCGACCTGCTGGGTATGGCCTACATCCGCGTGCTCGAGGTGGCGACCTTCTACACCATGTTCCAACTGGAGCCGGTGGGTAAGGTGCTGATCCAGGTGTGCGGTACGACGCCTTGCATGCTGCGCGGCTCCGAAGACCTGATGAAGGTCTGCAAGGAGAAGATCGGCCACAAGGACCACATGTCCGCCGACGGCCTGTTCACCTGGCAGGAGGTCGAGTGCCTGGGCGCCTGTTCGAACGCGCCGATGGCCCAGATCAACGATTACTACTACGAGGACCTGACGCCGGAGACGATGGCGCAGATCATCGACGACTTCCGCGCCGGCAAGAAGCCGAGGCCGGGGTCCTACGCCGCCCAGCGCCGCACCACGTCCGAGCCGGAAGGCGGGCCGATGACCCTGCTGGATCCCAAGCTCTACGACGGCTCGGCCGCCAAGCCGATCAAGAAGCTGCCCAACCTGCCGGAGCCGGCGTGATGGCGCGCCCCAACCTTGAAGATCCGGACGAGCTGAAGGCCTACCGCAAGGAACTGCGCAAGGTCGGCCAGCCCCTGTCGCTGACGGGGATGGTGCTGATGTTCGTGGGCCTGGTGCTGCTGGGCGCGAACAAGTTCGGCTGGCTGAACTACCACGTGGACGGGCCGGACTTCACGGCCTTTGGAATCCTGGTCGCGGGCTGGGGCTTTCTCGTCTGGGCGCTGTTCAAGCGCAACATCCATCACCGCAATCGTATGGCGGAGCCTTCGGCATGATCGGCGTCCTGGAAGACAAGGACCGCATCTTCACCAACCTCTACGGGTTCCACGACTGGGGCCTGGAGGGGGCGAAGCAGCGCGGCTGCTGGAACGCCACGCGCGACATGATCCGGCAGCCCCGCACCTGGGTGATCGATCAGATCAAGAACTCTGGCCTGCGCGGCCGGGGCGGGGCGGGCTTCGGCACCGGCCTGAAGTGGTCGTTCATGCCCAAGGAAGTGGGCGCGCGGCCGCACTACCTGGTGGTCAACGCCGACGAGTCCGAGCCGGGCACCTGCAAGGACCGCGAGATCATGCGCAATGATCCGCACCTGCTGATCGAAGGCTGCCTGATCGCCAGCTACGCCATGCAGGCGCACGCCTGCTACATCTACCTGCGCGGCGAATACGTGCTGGAACGCGAGCGCCTCGAGGCCGCGGTCAAGCAGGCCTACGAGGCCCGGCTGATCGGCAAGAACAACGTCCACGGCTGGGACTTCGACGTCTACATCCACCACGGCGCGGGCGCCTATATCTGCGGCGAAGAGACCGCCCTGCTGGAGAGCCTGGAAGGCAAGAAGGGCCAGCCGCGCCTGAAGCCCCCGTTCCCGGCCGGCGCGGGCCTCTACGGCTGCCCGACCACGGTGAATAACGTCGAGTCGATCGCGGTCGTCGGCACCATCCTGCGCCGCGGCGCCGAGTGGTTCGCGGGCTTCGGCCGGCCCAACAACACCGGCACCAAGCTGATGTGCGTCTCGGGCCACGTGAACAAGCCCTGCAACGTCGAGGAGGCGATGAGCATCCCGATGAAGCAGCTGCTCGAGGAGCACTGCGGGGGCGTGAAGGGCGGCTGGGGCAACCTGAAGGCGGTCATCCCCGGCGGCTCGTCGGTGGCCATGATCCCGGCCGAGCAGTGCGAAGACGCCCTGATGGATTTCGACAGCCTGCGCGACCTGAAGTCGGGCCTGGGCACCGCGGCGGTCATCGTCATGGACAAGTCGACCGACCTGGTGAAGGCGATCGCGCGCATCAGCTACTTCTACAAGCACGAGAGCTGCGGCCAGTGCACGCCGTGCCGCGAGGGCACCGGCTGGATGTGGCGGGTGATGGAGCGCATGGCGGTCGGCGAGGCCGATCCCAAGGAGATCGACATCCTGCTGGACGTCGCCAGCCAGGTCGAAGGCCACACCATCTGCGCGCTCGGGGACGCGGCCGCCTGGCCGATCCAGGGCCTGTTCCGTCACTTCCGCCACGAGGTGGAGGAGCGCATTTCCAACTACCGGTCCCGCCGCGGCAACTTCGCCGGCGCGACCCTGGCGGCGGAGTAACGCGAATGCCTATCGCCAAGGTCAACGGCGTCGAGGTCGAGTTCGAGCCCGGCATGACCGTGCTGCAGGTCGCCGAGCGCGCCGGGCACGAGATCCCGCGCTTCTGCTACCACGAGCGCCTGTCCATCGCGGGCAACTGCCGCATGTGCCTGGTCGAGGTGAAGCCTGGACCGCCGAAACCGCAGGCCTCCTGCGCACTGCCGGCCGCCGAGAACCAGGAGATCTTCACCGATACGCCGATGGTGAAGAAGGCGCGCGAAGGGGTGATGGAGTTCCTGCTCATCAACCACCCGCTGGACTGCCCGATCTGCGACCAGGGCGGCGAGTGCGACCTGCAGGACCAGGCCGTGGGCTACGGCCGCGACGGCTCGCGCTACGCCGAGAACAAGCGCGCGGTCGACGAGAAATACATGGGTCCGACCATCAAGACGGTCATGACCCGCTGCATCCAGTGCACGCGCTGCGTCCGCTTCGTCTCTGAGATCGCCGGGGTCGAGGACATCGGCATGATCTCGCGCGGCGAGAGCGCCGAGATCACCACCTACCTCGAACAGGCGGTGGGGTCGGAGCTGTCCGGCAACGTCAACGACCTTTGTCCGGTCGGGGCGCTTACGCACCGCCCCTGGGCCTTCAACTATCGCCCCTGGGAGCTGAAGAAGACCGAGACCATCGACGTCCACGACGCCCTGGGCTCGAACATCCGCGCCGATGCGCGCGGCCCGGAGGTGATGCGCGTGCTGCCGCGGGTGCACGAGGGCATCAACGAGGAGTGGCTCTCGGACAAGTCGCGCTACGCGGTCGACGGCCTGATGCGCCAGCGGCTGGACCGGCCCTACGTGCGCCGCGACGGCAAGCTGCAGCCGGCGACCTGGGCCGAGGCCCTGGGCGCGGTCGCCGAACGCTTCAATGCGGCCAAGCCGAACAAGATCGGCGCCATCGCCGGCGACCTGCAGGACGCCGAATCCATGAAGGCCCTGATGGACCTGATGGACGCCATCGGCTCGCCCAACCTCGACTGCCGCCAGGACGGCGCCTGGATCGGCGGCGGCGAGCGCGGCGGCTATCTGTTCAACTCGACCCTGGCCGGGATCGAGCAGGCCGACGTCGTGCTGCTGGTGGGGACCAACCCCCGGCTCGAGGCGCCCCTGCTGAACACGCGACTGCGCAAGCAGTGGCTGGCCGGCAAGATGCGCATCGGCCTGATCGGCGAGCAGGCGTCGCTGACCTACGGCTACGACTACCTGGGCGCGGGCCCCGCCAGCCTGGGCAAGCTTTCCAAGGACTTCGCCGCGGCCCTGAAGGGGGCGCAGAAGCCGGCGGTGATCGTGGGCATGGGCGCGCTGGCGCGCGACGACGGCGCCGCGGTGCTGAAGGCCGTGGCCGACTTCGCCGCCGCCAACGGCGTGGTGCGGGACGGCTGGAACGGATTCAACGTGCTGCACACCGCGGCCGGCCGCGTGGCCGGCCTGGACATGGGCTTCCTGCCTCGCGCCGGGGGCCTGCCGGCGGTCGACATGGTCAAGAAGGGCAAGCTGGACGTGCTGTTCCTGCTGGGCGCCGACGAGATCGACGCATCGGCGACGGCCGCCTTCAAGGTCTACCTGGGCAGCCACGGCGACCGCGGCGCGCACGGCGCCGACGTGATCCTGCCCGGCGCCGCCTACACCGAGAAGCCGGGTCTCTACGTCAACACCGAGGGCCGGGTGCAGATGGCCGAGCGCTCGATCTTCCCCAAGGGCGAGGCCCGCGAGGACTGGGCGATCATCCGCGCGCTTTCCGAGCGCGTGGGCCAAACCCTGCCGTTCGACAGCCTGGCCGCGCTGCGCGCCAAGCTGATGGCCGACCACCCCGGCTTCGGCCAGGTCGACTACGTCGCCCCGGGCCAGCCGCTGAACCTGAAGGCGCTGGGCGCCAAGGGCTCGCTGGGCGCCGCCGCCTTCGCCTCGCCGGTGAAGGACTTCTACATGACCAACCCGATCGCGCGCGCCAGCGCGACCATGGCCGAGTGCTCGGCTGCGGCGAGCGGCGCCCGCGCGATGGCCGCGGAGTAAACGATGGACTGGGCTTCCCCTCTCGGCTGGACCCTGATCGCCGTCGGCCAGATCCTGCTGGTCACGGTCGGCATCCTGCTGTCGCTGGCGTTCCTGCTGCTGGCCGACCGCAAGATCTGGGCGGGCGTGCAGATGCGCAAGGGACCCAATGTGGTCGGCCCGTTCGGCCTGCTGCAGTCCTTCGCCGACTTCTTCAAGTTCGTTTTCAAGGAGATCGTGGTCCCCGCCGGCGCCGACAAGGTCGTGTTCCTGCTGGCGCCGCTTATCACCTTCATCCTGGCCTTCGTGGCCTGGGCGGCGATCCCGTTCGCGCCGGGCTGGGTGGTGGCCGACCTCAACGTCGGCATCCTCTACCTGTTCGCGATCAGCTCGCTGGGCGTCTACGGCATCATCATGGGCGGGTGGGCGTCGAACTCGAAGTACCCGTTCCTCGGCTCGCTGCGATCGGCGGCGCAGATGGTGTCCTACGAGGTCTCCATCGGCTTCATCATCATCACCGTCATCCTGCTGGCCGGGACCATGAATCTCTCGGGCATCGTCGAGGCCCAGGCCGGCTGGTTCTGGAACTGGAACGTGTTCGGCAACGGCGCGAAGAACTGGCCGACCATCGTGATCATGTTCCCCATGATGGTGATGTTCTTCATCTCGGCGCTGGCCGAGACCAACCGCCCGCCCTTCGACCTGCCCGAGGCGGAGTCGGAGCTCGTGGCCGGCTACCAGGTCGAGTACTCCTCCACGCCGTACCTGCTGTTCATGATCGGCGAGTACGCCAACATCGTGCTGATGTGCTCGATGTTGAGCCTGCTGTTCTTCGGCGGCTGGAACGCGCCCTATCCGGTGACCTTCGCCGAGCCCGGCTCGCTGATCTACAACCTGCACGCCCTGCTCTGGTTCATGATCAAGACCGTGGCCTGGTTCGTCATGTTCGCGCTGGTGAAGGCCATCGTGCCCCGCTACCGCTACGACCAGCTGATGCGCCTCGGCTGGAAGATCTTCCTGCCGACCTCGCTCGTGGCCGTCATCGGCGTCGCCGCCTGGCGCGTGTTCGGAGCCCAGTGATGACGGCGATGGCGCTGGTCTTCGAGTATCCGATCGAGGGCAAGCCGCCGTCGTTCATCGTGCGCGATCCGCACGTGTTCGACTTCGTCGACCAGAACAAGGTGCGCTACTGGATCCACAACGGGTTCTGGTACGAGTACCCGGACGGCAAGGAGCCGGTCTTCTTCCGCAAGGACGACTACGTTTACGACTACTGGGTGCCGGGCGCGACCGCCCGCTACCTGATCCGCGAGGGCGCGCTTGAACGCGTCCAGAAGGACTGAGAACAACGATGCTCGCCAGAATCGCCCAGGCCGCCAAAGGCGCCATGATGCTCGATTTCCTCGGCGCCTTCGGGCTGGCCGCCAAGTACATGGCGCGCCCCAAGGCCACGGTGAACTATCCGTTCGAGCGCAACCCGCAGTCGCCCCGTTTTCGCGGCGAGCACGCCCTGCGCCGCTATCCGAACGGGGAAGAGCGCTGCATCGCCTGCAAGCTCTGCGAGGCCATCTGCCCCGCCCAGGCCATCACCATCGAGGCCGAGCCACGCGCCGACGGCAGCCGCCGCACGACCCGCTACGACATCGACATGGTCAAGTGCATCTACTGCGGCCTGTGCCAGGAGGCCTGCCCGGTCGACGCCATCGTGGAGGGCCCGAACCTCGAGTTCGCCACCGAGACCCGTGAGGAGCTCTACTACGACAAGGAGCGCCTGCTCGCGAACGGCGACCGCTGGGAACGCGAGATCGCGCGCAACCTCGAGCTGGATGCGCCGTATCGCTGATCCGGCCCGTCGGCGGAGTCAGCCGCCATTCATGCGCCATGGTGGAGATGGCAGGCTGTCCGGACGGAGGACCGCCATGCGCAACGCCCTGATCGCCCTTTCCCTGACGGCCGGCCTCGCCGCCGCCGACGCCGCCCTGGCCGTCACGCCGGTGCGGCCGCAGGCGGTCTGCCCCCAGATCCGCCGCCAGCCCGTCGACCGCTACGCCGACCTGCCGCGTGCGGTGCGAGCCAGGCTGGGCGCCATGGCCGAGCGCAACGGACGATGGAACGCCGGAGACGCTTTGGGGCCTGGCGACGAGCGCTACCCGTTCCAGCACTACCTCGCAGGCGGCCACCTGGGCGGCGACCGCTGGGTGGTGATCTACGAGAAGGGCGGCTTCGCCCACTTCTGGACCGTCGCCGCCTTCCGGCTGGCGCCCGCGCCCGGCGGGGGTCGGACCGCTGTCGAGATCGCCGCGGCCTCGGGCGCGCCGCTGGAGCGGGTCTGCGTCGACGCGGCGGCCCGGCTGCGCCGCCCATGATCCTGTTCCTCGCCGCCATCGCCCTGGCCGACCCGGGCGTATGCCCCCAGATCGAGCGCCGGCCCGTCGCCCGTTACGCCGACGTTCCCCGTCCGATCCGCGACTGGGAAGGGCCGCTGGCCGAGCCGGGGCAGACCTGGAACTCAACCGACTCGATCCGGTCCGGCGACCGCCTGGCGGCCTTCGTCGCGGCGGGCGACATGGGCGGCGGGCGCTGGCTGGTGGTCCACCAGAGCGCCGGGCGCATGCTGTTTCACCACGTCGACGTCTGGCAGCTCAACGAGGACGGCCTGGTCAGCGGGCATCCGGTCAACCTGACCGGTGGGAACCTCGAAAAGCTCTGCGCCGAGGCGGCGGAGCAGCTCCGGCGCTGACCCGCCGCCCGGGAGGGGTCACGCCTTCTCGGCGATCACCTCGACCACCATGGGCAGGATCATCCGGCTGGCGGGATTGGCCTCGGCCTCGGCCAGTTCGCCCAGCACCCGGTCGACCCAGGCCTGGTCGACGGTCCCCGCGTCGCGCAGGTGATCGGAATAGGTCTCGAGGAAGCTGGTGGCCCAGCGCCAGGCGAAGTCGCCCGGTGAGACGGAGTCGACGATCGGCTGGAACGTGCGGACCCGGAAGCCGGCGTCGGCCAGCAGCTCAGGCAACACGCGGCCGACGTTCGGCTCGCCGCCCGAGGCCCGCCAGCCCTTCACCACCTCGTTCATGAACGCCTGCTGGCCGGGCCGGTGCGGCGCGTAGGACCAGGTCTCGTAGTGAAGATACTCATGGATCACCAGGACCCCGCCAGGGCGCAGGGCGCCCGCCAGCTTGCGCACGACAAGCGCCGGGTCGCTGACGAAGGCCAGCACCCAGCGGATCCAGGCCGCGTCGGCGCCCCGGACCCCGAGCTCGTCCTCGACCAGGTCGAGGCCGGCGGCCTCGATGTTGCCCAGACCGCGGCGCGCGGCCGATCCCTGCAGGAAGTGGATGAAACGGTCCGATCGCTCGAGCGCGTGCACGCGCCCCTCCGGCCCCACGATCTCGGCGAGGTCCAGAGAGGCCCAGCCGGGCCCGGCGCCGGCGTCGACGACCCGGGACCCCACGGTGATTCCCGCCCGCCGCCACGCATCCAGCACCCGCGAGCGCCAGACCCGGTGCTGCAGTCCCAGGCGCTCGACCTCGGCGTCGTGCGTGCCCAGCAGGTAGTCCCGATCGGCGTCGCTCATCACAGGCCTCATTTCGCGTCGCGGCGGCTTCGGCGGAACATTGCTCGCAACGGGGTCCCGCGCCACCCCGTTTCTTGCCCTAACAGGCCTTTGCAAGCGGGATTTCGGGGGCTAGAAGGGCGCCGGTTCAAAGGGGCTTTGCGCGCGTGGATTCGCCGTGCAATTCCCGCAACCGAAAACCACTGACCCGCGTCCGACCGCAGCGCTTGCACGGACACTACGGAGCCCCAGGCCGGATGCTTCAGGCGATCGCCTTCTACCTCATGGCCGCCGTCACCCTCGGGTCCGGACTGTTCGTCATCAGCGCGCGCAACCCGGTCCACTCGGTGCTGTGGCTGATCCTCAGCTTCTTCTCGGCCGCCGGCCTGTTCGTCCTCATGGGGGCGGAGTTCCTGGCCATGCTCCTGGTGGTCGTCTACGTCGGCGCCGTTGCGGTGCTGTTCCTGTTCGTCGTGATGATGCTGGACGTCGACTTCGTCCGCCTCCGCGAGGGCTACGCGCAGTACCTCCCGATCGGCGGGGTGGTGGCGCTGCTCCTGATGATCGAGATGGTGCTGGTCAGCTTCGCGGTCGCCGATCGCGGCGCCGCCGCCGGCAAGCAGATCGTTGCAGCCGCCGCGGACGCCTCCAACGCCGAGAGCATCGGCCGGGTGCTCTACACGGACTACGTCTACTTCTTCCAGGCCGCCGGCATCGTGCTGCTGATCGCCATGATCGGAGCCATCGTGCTGACGCTGCGCCACAAGCCGCACGTCAAGCGCCAGGACATCCACACCCAGGTCGGCCGCAAGCGTTCCAACGCCATGGCCGTCGTGACGCCGAAGACCGGCGAGGGGATTGCCGACCAATGATCATCGGGCTCGCCCATTACCTCGCCGTTGCGGCGGTGCTGTTCACCATCGGGGTGTTCGGCATCTTCGTGAACCGCAAGAACGTGATCGTCATCCTGATGTCGATCGAGCTGATCCTGCTGGCGGTGAACATCAACCTCGTCGCCTTCTCGCGGCACCTGAACGAGGTGTCGGGCCAGATCCTGGCGATGTTCGTGCTGACCGTCGCCGCGGCCGAGGCCGCCGTCGGCCTGGCCATCCTGGTGACCTTCTTCCGCAACCGCGGCGACATCGCGGTGGACGACGCCTCGGTGATGAAGGGCTGACGTGGTGAATCTGGAGACCCTCCTCGTCCTGGCCGTCTTCGGCCCCCTGGTCGGCGCCATCGTCGCCGGGCTGTTCGGCAAGCGCATCGGCAACGTGCCGAGCCAGACCGTCACCACCGGCCTGCTGTTCCTGAGCTGCGCCATCTCCTGGTACGCCTTCGCCCGGCACACTTGGGGCGGACAGGAGCGGTTCGTGGTCGAACTGCTGCCGTTCATCCAGATCGGCGACTTCATGTCGACCTGGTCGATCCGCTTCGACGCCCTGTCGGCGACCATGCTGATCGTGGTGACGACGGTATCCGCGCTGGTTCACCTCTACAGCTGGGGCTACATGGCCGACGACCCGGGCAAGCCGCGGTTCTTCGCCTACCTGTCCCTCTTCACCTTCGCCATGCTGGCGCTGGTCACGGCCAACGACTTCATGCAGCTGTTCTTCGGCTGGGAAGGCGTGGGCCTGGCGTCCTACCTGCTGATCGGCTTCTGGTTCCACAAGGCCACGGCCAACGCGGCCTCGATCAAGGCCTTCGTGGTCAACCGCGTAGGTGACTTCGGCTTCGCGCTCGGCATCTTCACCGTCTTCGCGATGTTCGGGACGATCCGCTTCGACGAGCTTTTCCCGCTGATCCCCAGCATGGCCGGCAAGACCTGGCACTTCATCGGACAGGACTGGTCCGCGCTGAATCTGGCCGGGTTCCTGCTGTTCGTCGGGGCCTGCGGCAAGTCGGCCCAGTTCTTCCTGCACACCTGGCTGCCTGACGCCATGGAAGGCCCGACCCCGGTGTCGGCGCTGATCCACGCGGCGACGATGGTCACCGCCGGCGTCTACATGGTCTGCCTGCTGTCGCCCCTGTACGAGCACGCGCTGATCGCGCGCGACATCGTCTGCATCACGGGCGCCGTCACCTCGCTGTTCGCCGCCACGGTCGGCTTGGCGCAGAACGACATCAAGCGGGTGATCGCCTACTCGACCTGTTCGCAGCTCGGCTACATGTTCTTCGCCGCCGGCGTGGGCGCCTACGACGCGGCCATGTTCCACCTGTTCACGCACGCCGCGTTCAAGGCGCTGCTGTTCCTCGGCGCCGGCTCGGTCATCGTCGGCATGCACCACGAACAGGACATGCGCGGCATGGGCGGCCTGCGGAAATACATGCCGCTGACCTTCGCGGCCATGACCATCGGCACCATCGCCATCACCGGCCTGGGCTGGCCGGGAGTGGGCGGCTTCGCCGGCTTCTACTCCAAGGACGCCATCATCGAGGCGGCCTATGCGGCGGGCCAGCACAACAACGCCGGCATGTTCGCCTTCTGGATCGGCGTCATCGTGGCCGGCCTGACGGCCTACTACTCGTGGCGCCTGGCCTTCATGACCTTCGAAGGTTCGAAGAAGTGGGCTCACGGCCACGCCCACGTCGCGGACGACCACGCCAGCCACGCCCAGATCGAGAGCCACTCCGAGCCGGACGCTTCGCACGACGATCACGGCCACGGCCACCACGGGGTGGACGAGCACCACCCGCCCAAGGAAAGCCCGGCCCCGATCCTCATTCCCCTGTTCGTGCTGTCGGTGGCCGCCATCGCCGCGGGCTTCGTCTTCGCGCCGTACTTCCTTGGCGAACACCAGGCCGACTACTGGCGCGGCGCCATCTACGGGATCGGCGGGGAGGGGGCTCACGCCGCCGGAGAGCACCACGAGCATCCGCCGCAGTGGGTGGTCTTCGCGCCCCTGGTCGTCAGCGTGCTGGGCCTCCTGTTCGCGGCCTGGTTCTACCTGGTGAAGGAAGGGCTGGCGAAGCGCCTGGCCGACAATGGCGGTCCGCTGCACAGCTTCTTCTACAACAAGTGGTTCTTCGACGAGCTGTATGACTTCGTCTTCGTGAAGGGGGCCAAGGCCATCGGCGACGCCTTCAAGTGGGCCGACAAGAACCTGATCGACCGCCTGGGTCCGGACGGCTTCGCCTGGTCGTCCCTGTTCTCCGCCGGCCGGCTGTCCAGGATCCAGTCCGGCTACGTCTATCACTACGCCTTCGTCATGCTGCTCGGCGTCGCCGGCCTGCTGACCTTCGCCTTCTGGCTGGTGAGCTAAGCCGATGCCCTACGTCCTTTCCATCGTCACCTTCATGCCGCTGGTCGGCGCGCTGCTGATCGTGCTGCTGCGCGGCCCGGGCAAGGATCAGGCGGGCCGCGACGCCAACGCCAAGTGGATCGCGCTCGGCACGACCGTCGCCACCCTGGCGGTCTCGCTCGTCATGCTGGCCGGCTACGACGCGAGCGACCCGGGCTACCAGTTCGTCGAGCGTTTCGACTGGTTCGCCGGAGCCCAGTATCACATGGGCGTGGACGGGGTTTCGATCCTGTTCGTGGTCCTCAACGCCTTCCTGATGCCGCTTTGCATCGCGGCCAGCTGGACGTCGATCAAGGAACGCATCCCCGAGTACATGATCGCCTTCCTGGTCCTCGAGACCCTGGTCAACGGCGTCTTCACCTCGCTGGACCTGTTCCTGTTCTACATCTTCTTCGAGGGCGGCCTGGTCCCGATGTTCCTGATCATCGGCATCTGGGGCGGCAAGGATCGCGTCTACGCGGCCTACAAGTTCTTCCTCTATACCCTGCTGGGTTCGGTCCTGATGCTCGCGGCCATGCTGTACATGGCCAACACCGCCGGCACGACCTCGATCCCCGAACTGTCGAAGTTCGCCTTCGACTCCAACACCCAGATCCTGTTGTGGCTGGCGTTCTTCGCTTCGTTCGCGGTGAAGATGCCGATGTGGCCGGTGCACACCTGGCTGCCGGACGCGCACGTGCAGGCGCCGACGGCCGGTTCGGTGATCCTGGCCGGCATTCTGCTGAAGCTCGGCGGCTACGGTTTCATCCGCTTCAACCTGCCGATGTTCCCGCACGCATCCGAGGTTCTGGCCCCGCTGGTGTTCGGCCTTTCGGTCGTGGCCATCATCTACACCTCGCTGGTCGCCTTCCGGCAGACGGACATCAAGAAGCTGATCGCCTACTCGTCGGTCGCCCACATGGGCTTCGTGACCATGGGCATCTTCGCGGGCAACGACCTGGGGGTGCAGGGGGCGGTGTTCCAGATGATCAGCCACGGCCTGATCTCGGGCGCGCTCTTCCTCTGCGTCGGCGTCGTCTACGACCGTATGCACACCCGCGAGATCGCCTTCTACGGCGGCCTGGCCGAGCGCATGCCCTGGTACGCGGCGACCTTCATGCTCTTCACCATGGCCAATGTCGGCCTGCCCGGGACCTCGGGCTTCATCGGCGAGATCACCACCATGGCCGGGACCTACCAGGTGTCCACCTGGACGGTGTTCCTCGCCGCGACCGGGGTCATCCTGTCGGCGGTCTACGCGCTCACCCTGTATCGCAAGGTGATCTTCGGCACGATCACCAATCCGGCGCTGAAGACCATCGAGGACATGGATTGGCGCGAGGTGGCGATCTTTGCGCCGCTGATCGCCGGCACCCTGTGGCTGGGCGTCTATCCGGCCGCGGTCCTGAACATCACCGAGGCTTCGGTCCACGCCGTGGTCTCGACCTACCAAGCCGCGATCGGCGGCTGAGGACGGCATGCTCGAGCTCTTCAATCATCCCGCGGCCCCGGAAGCGATCATCGCCATCGCCGCCCTCGTGCTGCTGCCCGTCGGCGCCTTCGTCGGCAATGCGCGCGCGGCCCTGATCAGCTTCCTCGGCATCCTGGTGCTGGTCGCCGCCGCCATCGTGGCGGGGTCGAACCAACTGGGCGTGCTGTTTAACGGCGCCTTCGTGCACGACGACTTCGCCGCCTTCGCCAAGGTCGCCATCTTCCTGGCCAGCGCGGTGGCCATCTACCTGGGCCACGGTTGGCTGGCGCGTCGCGACGACGAGAAGTTCGAGTTCCCGGTGCTGATCATGCTGGCCGCGCTGGGCATGAGCATGATGGTGTCCGCAGGCGACCTGATCTCGCTCTACATCGGCGTCGAACTGCAGTCGCTGGCGCTCTATGTGCTGGCGGCCTTCCGCCGCGACGAGGCCAAGGCCTCCGAGGCGGGCCTGAAGTACTTCGTGCTGGGCGCCCTGTCCTCGGGCATCCTGCTCTACGGCGTCAGCCTTATCTACGGCTTCACCGGTTCGCTGCAATTCGCCGACATCTCGGCCGCGGTGGCCGGCGGTGCGGGCACGGGCGCTGTGTTCGGCCTGGTGTTCCTGATCTGCGGCCTGGCGTTCAAGGTCTCGGCCGCGCCGTTCCACATGTGGACCCCGGACGTCTACGAGGGCGCCCCCACGCCGATGGTGGCCTTCTTCGCCGCCGCGCCCAAGCTGGCGGCAATGGTGCTGTTCGCCCGCGCCATGGACGCCGGATTCCTGGGCGCCCAGGCGCAGTGGAGCCAGGTGCTGATGGTGATCGCCGCCATCTCCTTCGTGGTCGGCGCCGTCGGCGGGCTGGTGCAGAAGAACATCAAGCGCCTGCTGGCCTATTCCTCGATCGCCAACATCGGCTACGCCATCCTGGGGATCGCCGCCGGCACCCAGATGGGCCTGCAGGCCATGCTGGTGTTCATGGTCCTCTACATGGTCGACGTGACGGCCTTCTTCGCCGTCATCATGGCCCTGCAGCGCAACGGGCAGGAGATGGACACCATCGAGTCCCTGCGCGGCCTCAAGCGCGAGAAGCCGGGCAAGGCGATCGTGCTGACAATCCTGTCGCTCTCGGTGCTGGGCATGCCGCCGTTCTCGGGCTTCTGGGCGAAGTACTACGTGTTCAAGGCCGCCATCGGGGCCGGCCTGTGGCCCATCGCCGTGGCGGGCCTGGTGGCGTCGGTGGTGGCCGCCTTCTACTACCTGCGCATCATCAAGGTGATGTGGTTCGACGAGCCGGTCAGCCCGGCAGGCCCCTCGCGAGCCGGCCCCAGCTGGGTGGCCATGGCCGGCGCGGCCTTCAGCTTCCCGCTGGTGCTCGTGGCGCTCTACTGGCTCGATCCGCTGGCCCGCCACGCGGCGGCCGCCTTCGGCCTGCAGTGATCGCCTGGCTCCGGCCGCCAGGCGGACCGGAGCGGCGTCATCCGTTTCACCGCCCCGCGGAAATTCGCCGCAAGCCGCCGCGGCTGGGCTAAAAGAGCGCCGCGCCGCCCGCTGAAAGCCCTCTCACGCCCATGAACCGCACCGCGATTCCGGTCCTGGACTTCGACCAGATCGACTCCACCAACGCCGAAGCGCGTCGCCGCGCCGAAGCGGGGGAGGCCGGTCCGCTGTGGATCACGGCGGGGCGGCAGACCGCGGGCCGTGGCCGGCGCGGCCGGGCCTGGTCTACGGAGCCCGGCAACCTGGCCGCCACCCTGCTGACCGCCGTCCGGCGTCCGCCGGCCGAGGCGGCCCAGACCGCCTTCGTCGCCGCCCTGGCCATCGTGGACCTGTGCGACGCCTTTGCGCCCAGTTCGCTGGTCAGCATCAAGTGGCCCAACGACGTGCTGATCGCCGGCGCCAAGGTGGCAGGGGTCCTGATCGAGAGCGGCAGCCTGGCCGACGGCCGGCTGTGGCTCGCCGTCGGCTGCGGCGTGAACCTGGCCCACGCGCCGTCCGGGACGCCCTATCCGGCCACCAGCCTCGCGGCCCACCTGCGCGACGGCGTCGGCGCGCCGCCCTGTCCGGCCGAGGCCATGGGGGCGGTGGCGGCGAGTTTCCGTCGCTGGATGCAGGCCTGGGACCAACATGGCTTCACGGCCATCGCGGAAGCCTGGACGGCGCGGGCCGGCGGGCTGGGCGGACCGTGCGTGGCGCGGCTGGGAACCGAGACGGTCGAGGGCGTGGCCGAGGGACTCGACGTCGACGGTGCGCTGAAGCTGCGGCTGCGGTCGGGCGACGTGCGGCGCATTACCGCCGGCGACGTGTTCTTCGAGGCGGCCGCCTGATGCTGCTGGCGATCGAACAGGGCAACACCAATACGCTCTTCGCCATCCACGACGGCGAGAACTGGATCCGCCAGTGGCGCACCGCCACCGAGGCCAGCCGCACAGCCGACGAGTACGCCGTGTGGCTGAACCAGCTGCTGGAGATGGCCAACCTGCGCTTCGCCGACCTGGACGCGTGCATCATCTCAACCGTGGTGCCGCAGTCGCTCTTCAACCTGCGCAACCTGGCGCGACGCTACCTGAAGGCCGAGCCGCTGGTCGTGGGCGAGAACGCCACGCTGGGAATCGAGGTGCGCATCGACAAGCCCAGCGAGGCCGGCGCCGACCGGCTCGTCAACGCGGTGGGCGGCTTCATCAACTACGGCGGACCGCTGATCCTGGTGGACTCCGGGACCGCCACTACCTTTGACGTCGTGGCCGCGGACGGGGGCTTCGAGGGTGGGGTCATCGCGCCCGGCATCAACCTGTCCATGCAGGCCCTGCACCAGGCGGCGGCGCGCCTGCCGCGGGTCGGCATCGAGCGTCCCGCGCGCGTCATCGGCAGGGGCACGGTCGAGGCCATGCAGTCGGGCGTGTTCTGGGGCTATGTCGGCTTGATCGACAGCCTCATCGACCGCATCAAGGCCGAATACGGCCGGCCGATGAAGGTGGTCGCCACCGGCGGCGTGGCCTCGCTCTTCGAGGGCGCGACGCGCGGCATCGACGCCTTCGACCACGACCTCACCATCCGCGGACTCCTTGAGATTTATCGCCGAAGCACCACTTCGGCAGGCAGATGAAAAAACAAAACAACGACGAACTCGTCTTCCTGCCGCTGGGCGGGTCGAACGAGATCGGCATGAACCTCAACGCCTACGGCTTCGGCCCGGCGCACGCCCGCCAGTGGATCATCGTCGACGTCGGCGTGACCTTCGGCGACCAGACAACGCCCGGCGTGGACGTCATCGTCCCTGACGCTTCGTTCCTGGAGGGCGAGGACATCATCGGGATCGTGCTGACCCACGCTCACGAGGACCACATCGGGGCGCTGGGCTGGCTCTGGCCGCAACTGCGGGCCCCTCTCTACGCCACGCCGTTCACGGCCTATCTGATCCGCGAAAAGCTCAGAGACGCGGACCTGCTGGACGAGGTGACCCTGCACGAGGTGCCGCTGGGCGGCACGATCAACCTGGGCCCCTTCCGGGTCGAGATGGTCACCATCACCCACTCGATCCCCGAACCGAACGGGCTGGCCATCCACACGCCGCTGGGGACCGTCCTTCATACCGGCGACTGGAAGATCGACGAGGACCCCGTCGTGGGCCAGCGGACCGACGTCGAGACCATCCGCCGCCTCGGCGACGAAGGCGTGCTGGCGATGGTCTGCGATTCCACGAACGTTTTCGTGGACGGCGTGGCCGGCTCCGAGGCCGAGGTTAAGGCGGCGCTGGCCAACCTGGTCGGGTCGCTGAAGGGCAAGGTGGCGGTGGCCTGCTTCGCCTCCAACGTCGCTCGCGTCGACAGCGTGGTCCGCGCCGCAGAGGCGGCTGGACGGCGCGTGGCCCTGGTGGGGCGCTCGATGCATCGCATCACCGCGGCTGCAAAGTCGGTGGGGCTGCTCAAGGACGTTCGCGACTTCATCTCGGACGCCGAAGCCAAGTACCTGCCGGCCGACCAGGTGCTCTACATCTGCACCGGCAGCCAGGGCGAACCGCGGGCCGCCCTGTCGCGCATCGCCGACGGCACCCACCCGCACGTGAACCTGTCGACTGGCGACCACGTGGTGTTCTCGAGCCGGGTGATCCCCGGCAACGAAATCGCCATCCGCAACCTGCAGAACAAGCTCTCCGACCGCGGGGTGCGGCTCTATACCGAGCGCGACCACCCCGGCATCCACGTCTCGGGCCACCCCTGCCGCGACGAGCTGCGCCAGATGTACCAGTGGGCCCGGCCGAGCATCGCCATCCCCACCCACGGCGAGCGCCGACACCTGGTGGAGCACACCCAGCTGGCCAAGGAGATGCAGGTCCCGCACGCCATCGCGCCGCGCAACGGCGACATGGTGCTGCTGGCCCCGGGCGATCCGTCGATCATCGACGAGGTCCCCAACGGCCGCCTGTTCGTCGATGGCGGCATGCTCGTGCCGGAAGCCGGCGAGGCGCTGCGTGAGCGTCGCCATGCGGCCTCGAACGGCGTGCTGATCGTCACCTTCGCGATCGACGACAAGGGCCGCCAGGCCTCGGACATCGAGGTTCGGGGACTGGGGCTGCCCGGCGACGCCGACTATCCGCTCGACGAGGCGCTGGACGATCTGGCCGACCGCGCCAAGGAGGCCTTGAAAAAGATGGATCCGGCCGAGCGGAACGACGAGGAGGCGGTCGAGGGCGCGGTGAACCGGGCGCTCAAGAAGGCGAGCCAGCAGATCTGGGACCGTCGGCCGATCGTCGAAACGGTCGTGTTGCGGGTCTGAAACGGCTAGGCTGGCGCGCCTCGGAGGGTCCCACCATGAAGCCGCATCTGCTGCTCGCATGCTTCGTCCCGGTTGTGATGGCCGGCCCGGCCGGCGCCCTGGACGGACCGGAGGAGACGGTCCGGCGTCTCTATGCGACGGAGGACTGGTCAGCCCAGACCGAGGGGCCCGACGGCCTTCTCGCGCGGGATCTCGGCGCGGCGCTGCGCCGCGACCTGGCCACCGACGAGCCGTCGCCGGCGGCGGACATGGACTGGCGCTACGGCGGCGCCCCGCGAGAGTTCGTGTCCGCGGTGGCCGTCGAGGCCGGCGCGAGCGTTCCTGCGCCCCGGGGCCAGACCTGGATGGACGTCACCGTTCGCTTCCGCACCAGCGAGGAGCCCCGAGCGGTGGTCTGGCGGCTGTGCCTCGCCCGAAAGGGCTGGCGGGTGGCCGACGTGCGGGGGGAGTACACCCCGGGCGCGGCCTGGAGTGTCCGGCAGGACCTGGGCCTGCGTGACGACAGGGTGAAGTGTTGAGATCATGAGCATCGGCCGACTGAACCACGTGGGGGTGGCCACGCCCTCGATCGACGACAGCGTCCGGCTCTACCGTGACGTCCTGGGCGCGACCCGCATCCATGACCGCTTCGCCATGCCGGAGCAGGGAGTCTGGGTGTGCTTCGTCGACCTGCCCAACAGCCAGATCGAGTTGATCGAACCCTATGGGGAGGCCTCGCCCATTCATGGCTTCCTGGCCAAGAACCCCAAGGGCGGGCAGCATCACCTCTGCTTCGAGGTGCCGGACATCATCGCCGCACGCGACGAGATGCGGGCGAAGGGGTGCACGATCCTGGGCACGGGCGAGCCCCGCATCGGCGCCCACGGCACCCCCATCATCTTCGTCCATCCCAAGGACATGGGCGGCGTGCTGGTCGAGCTGATGGAATCCCCCAAGGCGCTGCACGCATGAGCCCGCTGACCTATTTCGCCATCTACCTGATCTGCTGGTGGGTCGTGCTGTTTCCGGTGCTGTCGCTGGGCGCCCGAAGCCATGCCGAGGCGGGACTAGAGGTGAAGGACGGAGGCGACCCCGGAGCCCCGGTCACCCACAATCTGAAGCGCAAGATCATCACCACCACTTGGGTCGCCGCCCTCGTGTGGCTGGTGATCATCGTGCTCATCAATTCGGGGGCTGTGGAAGCGCTGATGGGACGGCCGGACAGGGGATTCGTTGCATAGGACGGCGTCGCCCGGCTAAGTGGGCGCCCAAGCCTTGTTCCCCGGATTCTGACGCCATGCGCCTGTCGCGCTACTTCCTGCCCACGCTCAAAGAAACCCCCTCGGACGCCCAGATCGTCTCGCACAAGCTGATGCTGCGCGCGGGCCTGATCAAGCAGGAGGCCGCCGGCATCTACGCCTGGCTGCCGCTGGGCCTGAAGGTGCTGAAAAAGATCGAGCAGATCGTCCGCGAGGAGATGAACCGCGCCGGCGCCGTCGAAATCCTCATGCCGACCCTGCAGCTGGCCGATCTCTGGCGGGAGAGCGGCCGCTACGACGACTACGGCCAGGAGATGCTGCGCATAACCGACCGGCACAAGCGCGACTTGCTGTACGGCCCGACGGCGGAGGAAGTCGTCACCGACATCTTCCGGGCCTTCGTGCGCTCGTACCGCGACCTGCCGATGAACCTCTACAACATCCAGTGGAAGTTCCGGGACGAGGTGCGTCCCCGCTTCGGCGTCATGCGCGGCCGCGAATTCCTCATGAAGGACGCCTACAGCTTCGACATCGACGAGGCCTCGGCGCGCAAGGCCTACAACCGGATGTTCGTGGCCTATCTGAACCTGTTCGAACGCATGGGCCTGAAGGCCGTGCCGATGCGCGCCGACACCGGCCCCATCGGGGGCGATCTGAGCCACGAGTTCATAATCCTGGCCGACACCGGCGAAAGCCAGGTCTTCTGCCACAAGGACCTGGTGGAGATGGGCGCGCCCGGTCCCGACGTGGACTGGGACAACCTGGAGGGCCACGTCGAGAAGCGCACAGCCCTCTACGCCGCCACCGAGGAAATGCACGACCAGGCGCGCTTCGAGCGCGAGACCTCGACCGACCAGCGCCTGTCCGCGCGGGGCATCGAGGTGGGCCACATCTTCTACTTCGGGGAGAAGTACTCCAGGCCGATGAAGGCCATGATCACCGGTCCGGACGGGGTCGAACGTCCGGCCCAGATGGGTAGCTACGGGGTCGGGGTGTCGCGCCTGCTGGGCGCGATCATCGAGGCCAGTCACGACGACAAGGGCATCATCTGGCCGGAGTCGGTGGCTCCCTTCGACCTGGCCCTGATCAATCTGCGGCCCGGGGACGAGGCCTGCGACGCCGCCTGCGAGAAGGCCTACGCGGCGCTGCAGGCGGCCGGCAGGGACGTGCTCTATGACGAGACCGACGACCGCCCCGGCGCCAAGTTCGCCCGCACGGAACTGGTGGGCATTCCCTGGTCGATGGTGGTCGGGCCCAAGGGGCTGGCCGAGGGCAACGTCGAGCTGCGCAATCGCAGAACCGGTGAGACCTCGACAGCCGCGTTCGACAGCGTGCTCGACGGCCTGATCAAGGGCTAGGCGGGACGCCGTTGAACGCTGACGCTCCAGCCTCGCCGACCGCGGTCCGGCCTTTCGCTCCCTGGGAATGGGAGCTGGCCTACCGCTACCTGCGCGCCAAACGGAAAGAGGGCGGGGTCGCCCTCATCTCGCTGATCTCCTTCATCGGGGTCGGGCTGGCGGTCGCCACCCTGATCATCGTCATGTCGGTGATGAACGGATTCCGGGGCGAGCTTCTGGATCGCATCCTGGGCTTCAATCCGCACCTCTATGTCGAGGGCGCTGCGCTCGAAGGGCCGGGCCGCGACGAGATCGTGGCGCGCATTACGCGAACGCCCGAGGTCGTGCGCGCCTCTCCGGCCGTCGAGGACCAGGCCATCGTGCTGGGCTCGGGGGTCGTTCAGCCGGCCATTGTCCGGGGCCTGCCCCGTCAGTCACTGCTGCAGACCGAGCTGGTCGTCAAGAACATCAAGCAGGGCTCCACCGAGGGTTTCGGTCAGGGCGAGTACGGCGGCGACCTGGTGATGATCGGCAGCCGCATGGCGGAAAAGCTCGGCCTGCGGGCGGGCGACGACATCACCCTGGTGGCGCCCTCGGGAGGCGCGACCGCCTTCGGCACCCAGCCGCTGCGCAAGACCTACATCGTCGGCGGCGTGTTCGAGACGGGCATGGCCGAATACGACCAGGCCTTCGTCTTCATGCCTATGGAGCAGGCCCAGTTGTTCTTCGGCAAGGAAGGGGTCTGGGACTACATCCAGGTCATCGTCCGTGACCCCGACGATCTGGGACGGGTGAAGCCTGCGGTCGCCGCAGCGGCCGGGCCCGGCACGGCGGTCAAGGACTGGCGCCAGCAGATCCAGGCCTTCTTCGACGCCCTCAAGATCGAGCGGACGGTGATGCGCCTGATCCTGATGCTGATCGTGCTGGTAGCGGCCATGAACATCATCTCCGGCCTGGTCATGCTGGTGCTGATCAAGGGGCGGGACATCGCGGTGCTGCGCACCATGGGCGCGTCGCGCGGGGCGATCCTTCGGGTGTTCTTCCTTTCCGGCGCCATCGTGGGCGGCTCCGGAACCCTGGCGGGGCTGCTTATCGGCGTGCTGTTCTGCGCCTTCATCCGGCCGATCCAGCACCTGTTGGAGGGGATGACGGGCCAGCACCTGTTCGATCCCGCCGTCTACTTCCTGTCCAGCCTGCCGGCCCGCATCGAGTGGCCGGAGATCCTGTTCATCGTGCTGTGGTCCTTCGCCTCGGCTTGCCTTGCGACCATCTTCCCGGCCCGCCGCGCCTCGCGCCTCGATCCGGTGGAGGCGCTTCGCTATGAGTGAGCCGGTTCTCTCCATCCGCGGCCTGGAACGCACCTACGTCACGGGAGACCGGCGTCTGCAGGTGCTGCGCGGCGTCGATATCGACGTCTACCCGGGAGAGGTGGTCGGCCTGATCGGACCGTCGGGCTCGGGCAAGTCGTCGCTGCTGCATGCCGCGGGCCTGCTGGAGCAGCCGGACCAGGGTCACATCCACGTCGCGGGGCACGAGGCGACAGACCTGGCGGACGCCGAGCGGACCCGCCTTCGCCTGCATCACATCGGCTTTGTCTACCAGTTCCACCATCTGCTGCCGGAGTTCACGGCGCTGGACAACGTCGCCCTGCCGCAGCGTATTGCCGGACGTTCGAAGGCGGATGCGCGCGACCGCGCCCGGGATCTGCTGACGGCGCTGGGTCTGGCCGAGCGGGTCGACCACCAGCCGGCGCAGATGTCCGGCGGCGAGCAGCAGCGCGTCGCCGTGGCGCGCGCCCTGGCCAACCATCCCGCCCTCCTGCTCGCCGACGAGCCGACGGGAAACCTGGATCCGGCCACGTCCAAGGTCGTGTTCCAGGCCCTGCACGACCTGGTGCGCGAGACCGGCGTGGCCGCCCTGATCGCCACCCACAACATGGAACTGGCGGGATACATGGACCGGGTCTTCGCCCTGAAGGACGGCCACCTGGAAGAGCGGGCGGCCCGCAGTCTCGCCTACTGAGCCCGGCGGTGCGGCCGGCGTGTTCTTTCGGTCACGCAAGAACCAGGAATCGCTGAACGCCGTTCCGGGACTGGAACCCGGCCCCGGGAATCTCCATTTTTCGGGGGTAGCGGGGCCGGGGGGCCAGCGAGAAAGCATTCGAGAAGCAGCATGAAAAACTATGTTCTTGCAGCCGCGGCCGCCGCGGCGGTCAGCCTCATCGCCTCCGCCGCCTCGGCGCAGGACTGGTCCGGAGCCTACGTAGGCGCCCAGGTCGGCTATGCCTGGGGCGACGGCGAGCAGCCCTATGGCAATGTCGGCGGTCCCTTCAATTCCAGCCAGGATGACGTGAACCTCGACGGGTTCGTCTTCGGCGGCCGCGCCGGCTACGACTGGCAGACCACCAACTGGGTGTTCGGCGTGGTCGCCGACGTCGAGTTCGGAGATCGTAGCGGCGATGACGGCGGTTCGGGCGGCGACGTCAACGGCATCGACATCAACTCGCAATGGTCGCTGCGCGGCCGCGTCGGCTACGCGGTGTCGCCCGAAACGCTGATCTACGCGACCGCTGGCTGGACCTGGCAGGACGTGGACGCCAGCTCGCCCACCGACGGGGACGTCAACGAGACGATCGACGGCGCCACATACGGTCTGGGCATCGAGCACCGCATGGGCGCCTGGTCGGGCACGCTCGAGTACCGCCACGACGACATGAACCAGACGCGCTTCAGCTTCCCGCTCGACAACTACGACGAGGGCATCACGACGGACTCCGACGCCGTCCGTCTCGGCGTGAACTATCGTTTCGGCGGCTGAACCGCCTGAGCGACGACGGGAAGGGCCGCGGTTCGCCGCGGCCCTTTGCCGTTCGGAACTCCGCCTGCGCTGCAGCGCTTAGACGGCATGCCAGACTCCGCCGAGACGAAGGCCGCCGCCGCAGCCCAGACCGCCGCCACCTCCGCCGGCAAGACCGCGGCCAAGGCCGCAGAGAAGGTGGCGGTGCAGGCCACCAAGGTGAAGGAAAGCGCGCGCCACCTCGAGAAGTCCGCCGTGGCGGTCGAACGCTCCAGCGACGCCCAGCTGGAAAGCGCCATCCGTCGCACGGAGCTGGCGGCGGACCGCACGGTGCTGGCGGCCGAACGGACCTACTCGGCGTGGGTGCGCACGGGCCTTGCAGCGCTGGCGGGCGGGGTCGGCGCGCGGGCGTTGCTGGAGTCTCGGCTGCCCGACTTTCTGGTGCGACTGACGGGCTCGGTGCTGATTGTCTTTTCGTTGTTCTGCTTCGTCGCGGCGGTGTGGCGGCAACTACAGCCGGCGGTGCCGCCTCCGAGGCCGGACACGCCGCGGCTGCCTCCGGCCTTGCTGGTCGGGCTGAACGGCCTGCTCGGCCTGGCTGCCGGGGCTGCGCTGGTGGAGATCTGGATCGGCCGGGCCGGCTAGGGTTTGACGCCGGCCGGGGCAGGCCCCAGGCTGTGGTCAGTGGAGGCGCCTGATGAGCACTCGATTCCCCGCCCTGGCCGTGGTCCTGGCGACCGCGGCCCTCGCCAGCGCCGGTCAGGCGGCCGCCCCCCGACGGACCGCCTGCACCCAGCAGGGTTTGACCGGGGTCTGGAGCCTGCAGAGCGTGACCGCCGCCGAGAAGGGCGTGCAGGACTTCTATCGCCGACATCCCGTTGAATACATGCGCTTCACAGCGGCCGGTAAGTACGACTACGTCGCCATGGATCGACCGCTCGCCAATCTTGCCGCCGTCAACGCGAGCCTCAACCGCGCCGATGCCGGCGACGGCGTGACCTACGCGGCCCGCATGCTGGGCGGGATGTTGATGATCTACCGGGACGGCCGGCCCTGGCAGGGCTTCATGTGCATCATGGAAGGCTCCTCAATGGTGTGGACCGAGATCCAGGGCTACCCGAAGGTGAGACGCATCCAGACACGGGTCCGCTGAGGCCGCGAGGCGGCGTTGCAGGCCAGCCTTGCAATTAGAACAAAACGCGAATATCTATCCACGGAACAAACGGGCAACCCTGTGGAGAACCTCATGCTGCGCCTCGTTCGGGACGTCATGTCGCTTGCGTCGGTCTGCGCCTTTGTTTGGATGGTCGCCTCGGTGACGCACTTCATCGCGTGAGTCGGCTGGCCGACAGCGCGTCGCCGTTTGGCCCCGAAGGAGGGCATGGCGGCGTGGCTGACGGCTTTGTGCATCTGCGGGTCCGGTCGGCCTATTCGCTGCTGGAGGGCGCGATCAAGGCCGGCAAGCTCGGAACCATGGCGGCCGCCGCGCGCATGCCGGCGATCGCGGTCGCGGACCGGGCCAATCTCTTCGGCGCCCTGGAATTTTCGCAGGCCTGCAAGGACGCGGGCGTGCAACCCATCATCGCGTGCGCCCTGCCGGTGACAGGCATCGGCGAGGGGCCGGCGGACCGCTGGGCCCTCTGTCCCACCATCGTCCTCGTGGTCCAGAACGAGCAGGGCTGGCTCAATCTGACCCGGCTGTCGTCCCAAGCCTATCTCGAGCCGGCCGGAGCCGATCCCTGCGTCGCCTGGAGCGAGGTCGCGGGCCACGCGGAAGGCCTCATCCTCCTCAGCGGCGGCCCCGACGGTCCTGTCGACGCCCTGTTCGCCGCCGGGAAGGCGGAGGAGGGCCGCGCCGCCCTCGAGGAGATGCGGCGCGCCTTCGGGGATCGCTTCTACGTCGAGCTGCAACGCCACGGGCTGGAGGCCGAGCAGGCGGCCGAGCCAGGCCTGGTGGGCTGGGCCTACGAGAACGACGTCCCGCTCGTGGCGACCAATGACGTCTACTATCCCCGGGCCGAGATGCATCGTGCGCACGACGCCCTGCTGTGCATCGCGGACGGGGCGTTCCTGGGTCAGGAAGACCGCCGCAAGATCACCCCCGAGCACTGGTTCAAGCCCGCCGCCGCGATGCGCGAGCTGTTCGCCGACCTGCCCGAGGCCTGCGACAACACCCTGGAGATCGCTCGGCGGTCGGCCTTCCTGGTCGAGAAGCGAAACCCGATCCTGCCGCGCTTCGACACGGGGGCCGGCCGCTCCGAGCCCGAGGAGCTGGCCCACCAGGCGCGCGAGGGCCTTAAGGCCCGCCTCGCCGTGGTTCCGCACGCGGCCGAAGAGGACGTCTACTGGAAGCGGCTCGACTTCGAGATCGACGTGATCACGACGATGGGGTTCCCGGGCTACTTCCTGATCGTTTCCGACTTCATCAAGTGGGCCAAGGCGCATGGCATCCCGGTGGGCCCGGGGCGGGGCTCGGGCGCCGGCTCGGTGGTGGCCTGGGCGCTGACCATCACGGATCTCGATCCCATCCGCTTCGGCCTGCTGTTCGAGCGTTTCCTTAACCCGGAACGGGTGTCGATGCCCGACTTCGATATCGACTTCTGCCAGGAACGGCGGGAGGAGGTGATCGAGTACGTGCAGGGCAAGTACGGCAAGGACCGGGTCGCCCAGATCATCACCTTCGGAACCCTGCAGGCGCGCGCAGTGCTGCGCGACGTCGGACGGGTGATGCAGATGCCGCTCGGCCAGGTCGATCGCCTGGCCAAGATGGTGCCCAACAACCCCGCCAACCCGGTCACCCTGGCGCAGGCGATCGAGATCGAGCCGCGCCTGCAGCAGGCCAAGCGTGAGGACGCCGCCGTCGCCGCGCTGCTGGAAGTGGGGATGGAGCTGGAGGGCCTCTACCGCAACGCCTCGACCCACGCCGCCGGCATCGTCATCGGCGACCGGCCGCTGGTCGAGCTGTGCCCGCTGTACAAGGACCCGCGGTCCGATGTTCCCGCGACCCAGTTCAACATGAAGTGGGTCGAGCCGGCGGGGCTGGTGAAGTTCGATTTCCTGGGCCTGAAGACCCTCACGGTGCTGGACCGGGCGGTGAAGCTGCTGCGCAAGCGCGGGGCCGATGTCGATCTGGCGCAACTGCCGCTCGACGACGCCGCCACCTACGAGCTGATGGCCTCGGGCCAGTCGATCGGGGTGTTCCAGCTGGAAGGGCAGGGCATGCGCGACACCCTGCGCAAGATGCGCTGCGGATCGATCGAGGAGATCACTGCCCTCATCTCGCTCTATCGGCCCGGACCGATGGACAACATCGACACCTTCGTCGACTGCAAGTTCGGCCGCAAACCGATCGAGGTCCTGCACCCGTCGCTGGAGCCGGTGCTCCGCGAAACCTATGGGGTCATCGTCTACCAGGAACAGGTGATGCAGATCGCCCAGATCCTGGCCGGCTACTCCCTGGGCCAGGCCGACCTGCTGCGCCGGGCGATGGGCAAGAAGAAGAAGGAGGAGATGGACGAGCAGCGGGTGCTGTTCATCGCCGGCGCCCTCGACAAGGGCGTGCCCGAGAAGCAGTCCGGAGCCATCTTCGACCTGGTCGCCAAGTTCGCGGGCTACGGCTTCAACAAGTCCCACGCGGCCGCCTACGCCCTCATCGCCTATCAGACCGGCTGGCTGAAGGCGAACCACCCGGTCGAGTTCATGGCCGCCTCCATGAGCCTCGACATCTCCAACACCGACAAGCTGGCGGTCTTCTACCAGGACGCCCGACGCTTCGGGGTGCGGGTTCGGGCGCCGGACATCAACCGCTCGCAAGCCGACTTCGACGTCGAGGACGGCGAGGTGCTCTATGCGCTCGGGGCCATCCGCAATGTCGGACTGGAGGCGATGCGCAGCCTGGTCGAGACCCGCGAGGCCGGCGGCGCCTTCGTCGACATCTTCGACTTCCTGGAACGCATTGACCCCAAGGCTGTGAACAAGCGGGCTCTGGAGAACCTGGCCCGCGCCGGAGCCTTCGACTCAATCCATCCCAACCGCCGGCAGATCGTGCAGGCCGCCGATCAGCTGATCGCCTACGCCCAGTCGGTCGCCGCCGAACGGGAGAGCTCGCAGATGGGGCTGTTCGGACAGGGGGCGGAGGCTGCGCGCCCGCGCCTGCCCAAGCTGGATCCATGGATCGGACCCGAGCGCCTGGACGAGGAACTGGCGGCGGTCGGCTTCTACCTGTCGGGCCACCCGCTGGAGGACATGATCGAGGTGCTGCGCAAGCGCCGTACGACCCTCTATGCCGAGGCCATGCAACTGGCCCAAAACGGCCAGGAAGCCTTCCGCATGGCCGGGGTCGTGCGCCGGCGGCAGGAGCGGGCCTCCGCCCGCACCGGCGAGAAATTCGCCTTCGTCACCTTCTCCGACCCGACCGGCGAGTTCGAGGTGCTGTTTCCGCCGGAGCAACTCCGGGCCTGCCGCGAGGTGCTGGAGGCCGGGGCCGCCGTGGTGCTCAAGGTACGGGCCAAGGCAGGCGACGGCGAGGTGCGCTTCTTCGGGGACGAGGCCGAGCCGATCGCCGCAGCGGTGGATCGTTCGGGGGCGGGTCTGCGGGTGCACCTTTCGGCCCAGTCGGCCGAGCTGGAGAGCCTCAGGTCGCGCCTCGAACCGGCGGCCGGCCAGAGGGGCGGGGAAATCACCCTGATCGCCCGGATCGGCGGCGGCCGGGAGGTGGAAATGCGCGTGCCCGGCCGCTACAGGCTGGACGCGGCGCTTCGCGGCGCGTTGAAAAGCGCGCCCGGGGTGCTGATGTTGGAAGACGCCTGAGCAGCCGGGCGCGGAGGATTCCCCGATGAGCGAAGCCGAGACCCACGAGGGATCCTGCATGTGCGGCAAGGTGGCGTTCGAGGTCGAGACCGACCTCGACGGCCTTATCGAGTGCAATTGCAGCCACTGCTACCGCAAGGGCCTGGTCCTGAAATTCGTCCCCGCCGACAAGTTCAGGCTGGTGCACGGGGAAGGGGACCTGGCGGAATTCCGCTTCAACAAGCACCGCATCGAGCATCTGTTCTGCAAGACCTGCGGCGTGCAGTCCTTCGCCCGCGGCAAGGGTCCCGACGGAGCCCCGGTGGTGGCGGTGAATATCCGGACGCTCGAGGATATCGAGCCGTGGGACTACGAGACCCGAAAAGTCGACGGGCGCAGCTTCTGAGCGCGGGGCTGGCCTGGAGGCGCACGGGACCGCCGGCCCTTGATTTTCTTTGCTGCACCCGCTAACTCCCCGCCCACTTCGCACGCAGACATGGGCTCGCGGGACAGACATCCCCCGTCGAACCCTTCCGAGGCCGATCCTGGCTTTCGTCTGCGGTGGCAATCGGAAGAAGGACACTACCTCGATGGCTCTGCCTGATTTCTCCATGCGCGCCCTGCTCGAAGCCGGCGCTCACTTCGGCCACCAGACGCACCGCTGGAACCCGAAGATGGAGCGCTACATCTTCGGTTCGCGCTCCAACATCCACATCATCGACCTGTCGCAGTCGATCCCCCTGCTTCACCAGGCCCTGCTGAAGGTGCGTGAAGTGGCCGCCGGCGGCGGTCGCGTGCTGTTCGTCGGCACCAAGCGTCAGGCCCAGGATCCGGTGGCCCAGGCCGCCAAGCGCTGCGCCCAGTACTACGTCAACCACCGCTGGCTCGGCGGCACCCTGACCAACTGGCGCACCATTTCGGGTTCGATCGCCCGCCTGCGCGAGCTGGAAGGCACTCTGGAGGGCGGCGAAGGCGCTGGCCGCACCAAGAAGGAACTGCTGCAGATGACCCGCGAGCGGGACAAGCTGGAGCTGTCGCTGGGCGGCATCAAGGACATGGGCTCGATCCCGGACCTGATGTTCGTGATCGACACCAACAAGGAAGCGATCGCGATCCAGGAAGCCCGCAAGCTGAACATCCCGGTCATCGCCATCCTGGACACCAACTCCAACCCTGACGGCATCACCTACCCGGTCCCGGGCAACGACGACGCCGCCCGCGCCCTGCAGCTCTACTGCGACCTGGTCGCGGATTCGGTGCTGGACGGTCTCGCGGCCGGTCAGGCCGCCTCGGGCGTGGACCTCGGCGCCGCCGTGGCGCCCGTCGAGCGCGCCATCGCCCAGCCGGAAGCCCAGGCCGATGCCCCGCTGGTCGGCGAGACCCTGACCGTCGACGAGCCGAAGAAGGCCGCCAAGAAGGCCAAGAAGGACGAGGCTCCGGCCGCCGAAGCCGTCGCTGCTCCGGAAGAGGCTCCGGCCGAGGCCCAGGAAGCGACTTCGGAGGCCAACGACGCCGCCGGCGAAGAGAAGGCCGAAAGCTGATCCCCAACCGCCCGGCGGCCACAGGCTGGCAATCCGGGCGGTCCACCCTATCTGACATCGGCCGGGCGAACCCTTCAGAGGCGTCCCGGCCGCCCACACATTTCGAATTGGAGGCTCTGCCATGGCGGAGATCACGGCCGGTCTGGTCAAGGAACTGCGCGAAAAGTCCGGCGTCGGCATGATGGACTGCAAGAAGGCGCTGACGGAGAACAACGGCGACCTGGAAGCGGCCATGGACTGGCTGCGCGCCAAGGGCCTGTCCAAGGCCGCCAAGAAGGCTGACCGCGTCGCCGCCGAGGGCCTCGTGGCTGTCGCCGTCGCCGAGAAGGGCGCCGGGGAAGCCGGCGTGGCTGTCGAGGTCAACGCCGAGACCGACTTCGTCTCGCGCAACGACCTGTTCCAGACCGCCGCGCGTCAGATCGCCAAGGCGGCGCTCGGCACCGACGGTTCGGTGGACGCCATCACCTCGGCCAAGCTCGAGGGCGGCGAGACGGCCCAGGACCACCTCACGAACCTGATCGCCACGATCGGCGAAAACATGATGGTGCGTCGCGCCGCCCGCTTCGAAGTCTCGAACGGCGTTGTCGCCAGCTACATCCACAACGCCACCGCGCCGGACCTCGGCCGCATCGGCGTGCTGGTGGCGCTGGAGTCGACGGGCGACAAGGCCAAGCTGCGTGAGCTGGGCCGCAAGATCGCCATGCATGTCGCGGCGACCTCTCCCCTGTCGTTGCACACCGAGGACCTCGATCCGGAAGCGGTCGAGCGCGAGCGTTCGATCTTCTCGGAGCAGGCCCGCGCTTCGGGCAAGCCCGAGCAGGTCATCGAGAAGATGATCGAAGGCCGTATCCGCAAGTTCTACGAGGAAGTCGTGCTGACCAAGCAGGCCTTCGTCATGAACCCGGATCAGACCATCGAGGCCCTGGTCGAGGCGACCGGCAAGGAACTGGGCGCGCCGATCAAGGTGACCGGCTTCTCGCGCCTGGCGCTCGGCGAAGGCGTCGAAAAGAAGCAGGACGACTTCGCCGCCGAAGTCGCGTCCATGACCAACGCCTGATCAGGCCTTCACGGTTGACGGAATTGCGGGGAGACGGCCCATGGCCGTCTCCCCGTTTCTTTTGCGCCCCAGAGGCGCCGCAAATGCCTCCCAGCTTCGCCGTTCGTCGCCGGGGAGCCCGCATGAAGTATCCTGCCGCCATCGCCCTACCGATCTTGCTGGCTCTGGGGGCGGCGAGCCCGGCCGGCGCGATCGACGACCCGGAGGCGACGACCGTCGACGAGTTGGTCGTCCAGGCCCGGCTGCCCGGACCGGCCTGGTGGCGCGTCTCGGACGCTGACTCCACAGTCTACGTGATGGGCGTTCCTGACGCCCTGCCCAAGGGCATGCGCTGGGACCAGACAGTGCTGAAGCGCCGGCTGAAGGGGGCCAATACCCTGATCACGCCTCCGGTGCTGAGGGCCAGCGCCAACCCCCTGACCGTCCCCAGACTGCTCGCGGAGTGGAACCGGATTTCGCACGGTTCGGGCCTGGCGCAGGAGATCACGCCCGCCCTGCTGGGTCGTTTCAATGCGGCGGTCCTGCGGGCGGGGAAAAAGCCGAAGGACTACCAGACGCTGCGGGCCTGGTTCGCCGGGGTGCGCCTGGCCGGTGACTACCGCAAGCGGGCCGGGCTCGACTTCTCGGAACCTCTGCGCACCATCTACCGCGCGGCCAAGGCGGCGCGGGTGAAGCCGGTTCCGGCCCTGGCCGAGGACACAAAGGCGGCGACCCTGCTCGCCGGCCTGAGGCAGATGCCGCCGAGCGTGGGCCCGGACTGCCTGACGGGCGCCGTAGAGGAGGTCGAAGCGGGCGATAGCGCCCTGCGCCGCGCCGCGCAGGGGTGGGCGGCGGGCTCGACCACCGGCGCGCTCTCGGCTCCGCGCAGCTCGGAGCGCTGCTACATGGCGCTGCAGGGTGCGGCCCGTATCAAGCGGGAGGCCATGGGCGCACAGGCCGACGCGATCGCCACCGCCTTGCGCAGGCCGGGGCATGGCGTGGCGGTGCTGGAACTGCGCAGCCTGGTCGCTCGCGAGGGCGTCCTGCAGCGATTGCGGGCCCGTGGATACACGGTGACCTCGCCAGCGGCCGACGGCGCCTGAATTCCTTGGCTTTTGCACCGATCAGCAGCGTCAGGCGGCTGACGCGGGCCCGGCCGGTCGTCTAAGGTGCGGCCGCGATTCCTCGCCCGTCAGAATTTCCCCTATAAGCGCGCCATGGCCACCGATCCCGCGACCACGCCGAACTACAAACGTATCCTGCTCAAGGTGTCGGGCGAGGTGCTCATGGGCGACCAGGGCTTCGGCATCGACATGAAGACGGTCGAGGCCGTGGCCCAGGAGATCGCCGAGGTCGCCAAGACGGGCGTTCAGCTCTGCCTGGTCATCGGCGGGGGCAACATTTTCCGCGGCGTCTCCAAGGCCGCGGCGGGCATGGAGCGGGCCAGCGCGGATTACATGGGCATGCTGGCGACGGTGATGAACGCCCTGGCCATGCAGAGCGCCCTCGAGCGCATCGGGGTCGAGACGCGGGTGCAATCGGCCATTCCCATGGCGACCGTGGCCGAGCCCCTGATCCGTCGTCGCGCCATGCGCCACCTCCAGAAGGGCAGGGTGGTGATTTTCGCCGCCGGCACCGGCAATCCGTTCTTCACGACCGACACGGCCGCTGCCTTGCGGGCCGCCGAAATGGGCTGTGACGCCCTCTTCAAGGGCACCAGCGTCGACGGCGTCTACACGGCCGATCCGAAGAAGGACGCCTCCGCGCAGCGGTACGACAAGCTGACCTATCTGGAGGTCCTGTCGAAGGATCTCAGGGTGATGGATGCGTCTGCGATCAGCCTGGCCCGCGAAAGCGGCATCCCGATCGTGGTGTTTTCGATCCGCAAGCCTGGAGAGTTGCTCCGTGTGCTGACGGGTCATGGCGTTCACACGGTGATCGCCGAAGATCGAGACTGAGGAGAAAGCGACGATGAGCGGTGACCCGAAGGACCTGAAACGGATCGGCGAGCGCATGGACAAGTGCGTCGTCGCTCTCAAGGAGGAATTCGGCGGCCTGCGCAGCGGCCGCGCCTCGGCCTCCCTGCTGGAGCACATCACGGTCGAGGCCTACGGCTCCAACATGCCGCTCAACCAGGTCGGCGCGGTCAGCGTGCCGGAAGCCCGGATGCTGACCGTCAACGTCTGGGACCGGGGGCTCGTGGTGGCGACCGAGAAGGCGATCCGTAATGCTGGGATCGGACTTAATCCGATTACGGAGGGTCAGCTGCTCCGCATTCCCATCCCCCCGCTCACCGAAGACCGCCGCAAGGACCTCGCCAAGCTGGCGGGCAAGTATGCAGAGCAACAGCGCATCGCGGTGCGCAATGTGCGGCGCGACGCCATGGACGAGCTCAAGAAGGCCGAGAAGGACCACGTCATCAGCCAGGACGAGCACAAGCGCCTCGACACCGAGGTCCAGCACCTGACCGACGCGGCCATCAAGAAGATCGACGAGGCCTTGAAGGCGAAAGAGCAAGAGATCATGCAGGTTTGACGGCTATAAAAGCCGCCGAACTTCCCGCTTAAGGACCGCGCATGCCGCCGGCCGCCGACCACAGTTCAGCCGTACAGGCTCCCGGTCCCAAGCACGTCGCCATCATCATGGACGGCAACGGCCGCTGGGCGAAGGCGCGCGGGATGCCGCGGGCGCTGGGCCATCGCGCGGGCGTGCAGGCGCTGAAGCGAACCGTCGAGGCGGCCCCGGGGCTGGGGGTCGAATGCCTGACGGTATTCGGTTTTTCGACCGAGAATTGGCGCCGTCCCGCCCAGGAAGTCTCCGAACTGATGGGTCTGGTGAAGCTCTACGTCCAGACGGACCTCGCCCGGTTGGCCCGGGAGGGCGTCCAGGTCCGCATTCTGGGGAGTCGCCAGGGCTTGCCGCCCGACATTCTCGAGATCGTGGACCGCGCGGAAGCGGCGACCGCCCACAACGCTGGGGGATTCCTGCTGCAGGTGGCGTTCAACTACGGCGGACGCGCCGACATCGTCGAGGCGGCCCGGCGGTTCGCCCACGTGGTCCAGTCCGGACAGGCGCGGCCGGACGATCTCGACGAAGCGGGCTTCGACCGGCTGCTGTGCACCGCCAAGGGGCCTCCGCTCGACCTCGTGGTCCGGACGTCCGGCGAGGTTCGCCTGTCGAATTTCCTGTTGTGGGAGGCGGCCTACGCGGAACTGGTGTTCCAGGAAATCCTCTGGCCGGACTACGGAGCAGAGGCCCTGGCTGAGGCCATCGAGCAATATCGCCGGCGTGACCGCCGTTTCGGCGGGGTGGAGAGCCATGACGCTGTCGCCGCCGGCTAGGCGTTTCAACTGGAAGGACCTGGGCTTGCGGGCGCTGTCGGCGGTCGTGCTGATCCCGTTGGTCATCTGGGCGATCGCCTACGGCGACTGGCCGTTCATGCTGCTGATCGCCATCGGCGCTTCGGTGATGGGCCTTGAGTGGGGCGACATGAGCGAGCGGCGCTCTCCGCTGCGCATCGGCGTGGCGGTGAGCCTCGGAATCTGCGTGCCGATCTTCGCCGCCGAACTGGGCGACTTTTCCGCGGCTTTCGTACTGCTCACGTTTGCGGCCACGGCCGCCGCCCTTTTCGCCAAGCAGATCAAGGCTTCTGCGATCGATGCGGCCTACGGCGTGCTCTACATCGGCTGGCCCTGCGTGGTGCTGGTGTGGCTGCGGCAGCAGCCCGACGGCAAGGACTGGACAGTCATGCTGTTCGCCATCGCCTGGTGCGCGGACATTGCGGCCTACGCCATCGGCAATGTCTTGAAAGGCCCCAAGCTGTGGCCCCGCTTCTCCCCCAACAAGACCTGGTCCGGCTTTTTGGGAGGGCTGCTGGCGGGCGTCACCGGCGGTGTGATCGTCGAGGCTTTCTCGGCCGAGGTCCAACTGGCGCTGTGGACGTCCATCGTGGTCGGGTTGGTGGTCGGGCTGGCCACCATGGCCGGCGACCTCTGGGAGTCGGCGCTCAAGCGGCGCTTCGGGGTCAAGGACGCAGGCTCGCTCATTCCTGGTCATGGCGGGATCCTGGACCGGGTCGACGGCTTGATGTTCGCCGTCATCGCCATCGCCGCCTCCCGTCTGCTGCTGAAGGCGTGGGGGTTCGCGTGACCCTGCGCCGCCGTGTCAGCATCCTGGGCTCCACGGGCTCGGTGGGGACGTCGACCCTCGACCTGATGGCCGAAACCCAGGCGGCAGGCTCGGCCGAGTACGAGGTCGAAGCCCTGGTCGCCGGTTCGAACGTGGCCCGGCTGGCCGAACAGGCGCTGCGCTGGCGTCCCAGGGTCGCGGTGCTCGCCGATTCCCGGGGTCTTCCCGATCTGCGCAGCCGCCTTTCGGGAAGCGGCATCGCCGTGGAGGGCGGCGAGGGGGCTGCCGTAGAGGCGGCTTCGCGCCCCGCCGACTGGGTCATGGCTTCGATCGTCGGCGCGGCAGGCCTGCGCCCGACCTGGTCGGCCATCCGCGCCGGGGCCGTGGTGGGCCTGGCCAACAAGGAAAGCCTGGTCACCTGTGGGCCGGCGCTCCTGAACGCTGCGCGGGCCGCGGGGGGCGCGGTGATTCCGGTCGATTCCGAACACTCCGCGGTCTTCCAGGTGCTGCAGGAGCCCTGCGCCGCGCGCCTGTCGCGCCTGGTGCTGACCGCCTCCGGCGGACCCTTCCGCGAATGGAGCGCGGCCCGAATGGCGCAGGCCACGCCCGAACAGGCCGTCGCGCACCCCAACTGGTCCATGGGCGCCAAGATATCGGTCGACAGCGCCACCATGGCGAACAAGGGGTTGGAGACCATCGAGGCCGCCTATCTGTTCGGGGTCGCCCCGGACCGCATCGAGGTGCTGATCCACCCGCAATCGATCATTCACTCGATGGTCGAGTACGAGGACGGCTCGACGCTGGCGCAACTGGGGCCGCCGGACATGCGGACTCCCATTGCCTGCGCGCTCGCCTGGCCCGATCGGCTGCCCTGGGCGGCGCCTCGGCTGGATCTGGCCGCCATGGGCAGCCTGACTTTCGAGGCGCCGGACGAGGCGCGGTTTCCCGCCCTGCGGCTGGCTCGGGAGGCGCTGATCGCGGGCGGCGCTGCGCCTGCCGTCTTCAACGCCGCCAATGAGGTTGCGGTCGCCGCCTTCCTTGACCGCCGGATCGGCTTTCTTGATATTGCTTCGGCGATCTCGGAAACGCTTGATCGCACAGGCTCCGGCAGCGATTTCGCCGCCGGCGCGAGCAGCGACCCGCTCGAGGCCGCGCTTGCGACCGACGCCGCCGCGCGTCGGCTTGCCGCCGAGACGGTCGGGCGCTTCGCCCGGGCGGCCTGAACAGGCAGTGAGGGGATTCAGTAGTTCATGATGGGCGCCGCCACCTCGCTGGCATTCATGATTCCCTCGTTCCTCGTGGTCATCACCATCGTGGTCACCCTGCACGAGCTGGGACACTTCTGGGCGGCCAAGCTCTGTCGCATCAAGATCGACACCTTCTCGATCGGGTTCGGGCCGACGCTGTTCAGCCGGGTGGACAAGGCGGGCGTCGAGTGGCGCGTCGCCGCGCTTCCGCTGGGGGGCTACGTCAAGTTCGCCGGCGACGCCAACGCCGCCAGCGTGCCTGACCAGGAGGACCTGGACGAGCTGCGCGAGGAGATCATCGCCGAGGAGGGTGCGGCGGCCGTCAACGACTACTTCCATTTCAAGCCCGTATGGCAACGGGCCTTCGTGACCGTGGCCGGTCCGCTGATGAACTTCGTCCTCTCGATCACGATCTTTTCGCTGCTGTACCTGACCCTGGGCGACGTCATCGTTCCGCCGCGGGTGGCGGGCGTGGACAAGGGTTCGGCGGCCGCCGTCGCCGGATTCAAGCCGCGCGATCTGATCGTCTCTGCGGACGGCGCGCCGGTGGAGAGCTACCAGGACGTCATGACCTACATCGTCGTGCGTTCGGGCGACCCGATCGATTTCGTGGTCGAGCGGGACGGCAAGCCGATGCACATCGTCGCGACGCCGAGGCGCACCCGGGACAAGGACCCGACGGGATCCGAGATCGAGGTCGGCCGCCTGGGCCTCTTCTTCGACTCCAGTCCCCAGGCGCAGGTGGTCCGGCACTACAATCCGCTGCAGGCGGTCCGGGCGGGCTTCGACCAGACCTTCGAGGTGCTGGACGTCTCGCTGCACTACATCGGCCGGGTCCTGACCGGCCGGGAATCAGGCGACCAGCTGGGCGGGCCATTGGGAATCGCCCGCGCCGCCGGGGCCGTCAGCGAGCAGGCAGCGCAGATCCAGGGCTCTTTCTGGCTGAAAGCCGCCAACGTTGTGCTGCAATTGGTGCAGATGGTGGCATTCCTGTCGGTGGGGATCGGCTTTCTCAATCTCCTTCCGATTCCCGTTCTGGACGGGGGTCACCTGCTGTTCTACGGCTACGAGGCCGTGGCCCGGCGTCCACTGGACGCCAAGATTCAGGCCGCGGGCTTCCAGGTCGGGCTTGCTTTGCTGTTGGGATTAATGTTGTTCGTGACGTGGAATGACCTGAAGAAGCTGCCTTTGTTCCAACACATGGGCGGGCTTTTTTCGTGAGCGCCTCTCGTAGTCCGGTGGTTCAGCCTATGCCGCAAAACACGATCCGCGCTTGCAGTGCCGCCCTGCTTGGCAGCCTTAGCCTCATGCTGGGCCTCAGCGGAGCCTCGGCCGCCCAGGCCCAGGACGCGCCCGTCGCGACCCAGCCCGCGCCCGTGGAGGCGCCCGCGGCGCCGGCCCAGAATGTGGGCCTGGTCCAGCGCATCATCGTGCAGGGCAACGAGCGCATCGATCAGCAGACGATCCTGTCCTACCTGCCGATCCAGGTCGGGGACGCCGTCGACGACGCGCGCATCGACCTTGCGCTGAAGACACTCTACCGGACCGACCTGTTCGCCGACATCGCCATCCAGCTGCAGGGCACCGACCTCATCGTGCAGGTTTCGGAGAGCCCGATCATCAACCAGGTGGTCTTCGAGGGGAACGACAGCCTGGCCGAAGAAAAGCTGCGCGACGAGGTGACTGAGCGCCCGCGCGGCATCTTCACCCGGTCGCGCGTTCAGCAGGACGTCCAGCGCCTGGTCGAACTCTACCGCCGCTCCGGCCGAATTTCCGCGACGGTCACGCCGCAGATCGTCCAGCTGCCGCAGAAGCGGGTCGACCTGATCTTCGTGATCGACGAAGGCCCCAAGACCGGCGTCAACCGGATCAACTTCCTGGGCAACAAGGCGTTCTCGGACAGCGACCTCCGCGGCGTGATGGTGACCGAGGAGTCCCGCTTCTGGCGCTTCTTCTCGTCCAACGCGAACTACGACCCTGACCGCCTGGAGTACGACCGCGAGCAGCTGCGGAAGTACTACACGAACCGCGGCTTCTTCGACTTCCGGGTCGTCTCGGCGGTGGCCGAGCTCGAGCCCGACCAGCGCAACTTCAACATCACCGTGACGGTGGACGAGGGCCCGCGCTTCCGCTTCGGCGACCTGCGCGTGGAGACCGAGAACCAGCGCCTCGACCCGCAGTTCCTCAAGGCCCTGCTGCCGATCCACAAGGGCGACCTTTATGAGTCCGACAAGATCGAGGACGCGGTCGACGCCCTGACCTATGCGGCCGGCGCCGCCGGCTACGCCTTTGTCGACATCCGCCCGCGCTATGTGCCCAACCGCGACAAGCGCCGCGTCGACGTCGTGTTCCAGGTCCGCGAAGGTCCGCACGTCTACGTTGAACGCATCGACGTCGTCGGCAACACCCGCACCATCGACCCGGTCATCCGGCGCGAGATGATGCTGGTCGAAGGCGACGCCTACAACAAGGTGCTGCTGGAGCGTTCGCGCCTGAACATCCGCCGCCTGGGTTTCTTCAAGGACGTGACGATCGAGGAGCAGCCGGGCAGCGCGCCTGACCGCACCGTCGTCCGCGTCAACGTCGAAGAACAACCCACCGGCGAACTGAGCTTCGGGGCCGGGTTCAGCTCGGTGGACCAGTTCCTCGTCGATATCGGGGTTTCCGAGCGCAACTTCCGCGGTCGCGGACAGGACCTGCGGGCGCGCGTTTCGCTGGGCTCCCTGCGCCAGCAGGTGGATTTCTCCTTCACTGAGCCCCGCTTCCTCGGGCGTGACCTTCGCGCCGGCGCCGACCTCTACAGCTACCGCTATGATTACGGTTCGGCGGCGTCCTTCACGACCTCCTCCACGGGCGGCGCGCTGCGCCTCGGCTACCCGCTGAACACCAACACCTACCTGAACGCCCGCTATAACCTGCGCTGGGACTCGATCGACGTCGACAGCCAGAGCTGCGTCTCGGGTTCGTCGATCTGCGACCAGATCGGCTCGTTCCTGACCTCGCTGGTGGGCTACGGCCTGGCCACCGACCGCCGCAATGATCCGAACCGGCCCACCCGCGGCTGGCGCGCGTCGTTCCGCCAGGATGTGGCGGGCCTCGGCGGCGACGTGAACTACATCAAGACCGAAGTCGACGGGGGCTGGTACTACGGCATCCGGCCCAAGTGGGTCGTGACGGTCGAAGGCTCGGCCGGCTTCATCGACGGATGGGGCGGCGACGCCGTCCGCATCAACGACCGCTTCTTCAAGGGCGGCAACACCTTCCGCGGCTTCGAGACCGCTGGTCTTGGCCCGCGGGACCTCATCGGCAAGGACGCGCTGGGCGGCAACCTCTACGCCATCGGCACGATCGAACTGTCGTTCCCGACCTATCTGCCTGAAGAGTATGGCATTTCGGGCGCGATTTTCGCGGACTTCGGGACCGTCGGCCTGCTCGACGACCAGTACACCCGCTACCAGTACGATCCCGACGGCCCGGGCCCGATCCAGGCCGGCGACCGAAACCCGAACGTTGCGGACTCCGTGTCGCTGCGCGCGTCGGTCGGCGTGAGCGTGTTCTGGAAGTCTCCGATGGGGCCGATCCGCTTCGACCTCAGCCACGTTTTGGCCTCGGAAGACTACGACAAGACGGAAACCTTCCGGTTCTCAACCTTCAGGCAGTTCTAAACATCATGACTCGCAAACTGACCGTCGCCGCCGGCGTGCTCGCCGCGTTCGGCTTCGCTGCCGCCGCCTATGCGCAGACCGCTCCGGCCCGCCCGGCCGCGGCGCCCGCCGCCGCTGCTCCCGCTCGTCCGACCATCCCGCCGGGCCCCATGATCGCGGGCGTGTGCGCCGTGTACCAGCAGGGCGTGGTGGCCAACTCGGCCGTCGGCAAGCAGGTCGCCAACCGCCTGAAGCAACTGGGCGACGCGGTGAACGCCGAACTGCGTACGGAAGCGAACGCCATTGAGGCCGAGGGCCGGGCCCTCGACGCCCAGCGTACGACCCCGACGATCACTCAGGAGCAGTTCGAACAGCGCCAACTGGCGCTGCAGCAGCGCCTCCAGGCCTTCGATCGCAAGCGCCAGCAGCGCAATCGCGAGCTGACTGCGACCGAGCAGAAGCAGATCAACCGCGTCCTGACCGAGATGCAGCCCATCCTGGCTCAGGTCTACGCCGAGAAGGGCTGCGGCCTGCTTCTGGACCGGACCTCGGTCCTGTACCTTAACCCGCAGATGGACGTGACCGACCTGGTCGTGACCAAGCTGAACGCGAAGATCCAGACGGTTGGCAACTTCGAGCGCGAGCCCGATCCGCAGGCCACTCCGGCTGCGCCGCGTCCCGCTGCCCCGGCCGCCGCTCCGGCGACCCCGCCGCGCCGCTAGGGAGTTCCGGCAGGAAGGGATGCCCGACCGTCGCTTCTTTCAGCACACGGGACCGGTGTCCCTCGCCGACCTGGCCGAACGCGCGGGATTTGCCGTCTCCGATGCGCGCCCTGGGGATCTGATGATTGAAACCGCCTCGCCCCTGTCGAAAGCAGGGCGCGAGGCGATTTCGTATCTGTCTGACCGCCGCTATCTCGAGGACCTGAAGCAGACCGGAGCAGGGGCGGTCTTCGTCGGCGAAAAGCTTGCGGAACACGCGCCTGCGGGCGCGGTGGTGATCCTGTCTGCCGAACCCCAGGCCGCCTGGTCGCGCGTCGCCGCCGTGTTGCACCCCGTGATTGGTCTGTCCAACACCGGGTTCGTTCACCCGGACGCTCGCCTGGAGGACGACGTTTACCTGGCTCCGGGGGTCGTCGTCGGCCAGGGCGCCAGAATCGGGTCCGGAACCCGGATCGGGGCGAACACGGTGATTGGCCCGGGCGTTTCCATCGGCCGCCAATGCGTGATCGCGGCCAACGTCACCATCGAGTTCGCCCTCGTCGGCGATCGGGTCCAGCTTGCTGCCAACGCTGTCATCGGATCCGCCGGTTTCGGCGTGGCGGCAGGGGCTGGCGGGTTGGTCGACATTCCCCAGCTGGGACGGGTCATCCTGCAGGACGGCGTCTCCGTGGGGGCGGGGACAACGATCGACCGGGGGGCCTGGGACGACACCGTCATCGGCGAAAACACCAAGCTCGATAACCAGGTGCAGATCGGCCACAACGTGGTCATGGGGCGCAACTGCGTCATGGCCGCCCATTGCGGCATCTCGGGCTCGGTCACCTTCGGCGACAATGTCCAGTGTGGCGGCGCGGTCGGGATCAAGGACCACGTCAGGATCGGGAACAATGTTCAACTCGCCGCCCGGTCCGGAGTCATGCGCGATATCGAGGACGGCGAGATCGTGGGCGGCTCTCCGGCCCAGCCGATCAAGGACTGGATGCGGGAGATCGCGTGGGTTCGTAACCAGATTGCCGCGGAGCGGGACGCCAAGGCTCGCCAAAAAGACCGCTAGGGGCTAAGGCCAGCGGCATGAGCGACACCGAAACCGGCCCCATCGGCCCGTCCATCGACTATGCGGAGGTCCTGCGCCGGATTCCGCACCGCTATCCCCTGCTGCTGGTCGACCGCGCCGAAGATTACCGGCCGCACGAGCGCATCATCGGGATCAAGAACGTCAGCTTCAACGAGCCGTTCTTCCAGGGGCACTTCCCGAACAACCCCGTCATGCCCGGCGTCCTGATTGTCGAGGCGATGGGGCAGACGGGAGCGGTCCTGATGTCGAAGTCCCTGAATGCGGACGTGACCGGCAAGACCATCTTCTTCACCTCGATCGGTGAGGCCAAGTTCCGCAGCCCGGTCCGCCCGGGCGACACCCTGCGGATGGTCGTCGACGTGCTTCGACATCGTGGCGACGTCTTCAAGTTCCGCGGCGTCGCGTTCGTCGAGAGCCGCGTCGCCGCCGAGGCGGAGTTCACCGCCATGGTCGTGGAGAACAGCTGATGACCAAGGTGCATCCCACCGCGATCGTGCACGACGGCGCCGCGCTTGGCGCCGACGTGGAGATCGGCCCTTACAGCATCGTGGGACCGCGGGTGAGCCTCGGCGACGGGGTGCGTCTGGTCAGCCATGTCGTCATCGACGGGGTCACGGAGATCGGGGAGCAGACGGTGGTCTATCCGTTCGCCTTCCTGGGCGGCCCCCCGCAGCACCTGGGCCACCAGGGCGACGACACGCGCTTGATCGTGGGTAAGCGCAACGTGATCCGAGAGCATGCGACCATGCACACGGGCACGTCGATGGGGACGCAGGTGACCCGTGTCGGCGACGACGGCCTGTTCATGGCCGGCGCGCATGTGGCGCACGATTGCGTGGTGGGGAACAAGGTCGTGTTCGCCAACAACGCCACGATCGGCGGCCACGTGACGATCGGGGATTTCGTTTTCCTGGGCGGATTGTCGGCCGTGCACCAGTTCGGGCGCGTCGGTCGCTACACCTTTGTCGGGGGACTGGCGGCCGTCACCAAGGACGTGATCCCGTACGGCTCTGTGTGGGGCAACCATGCCCATCTGGAAGGCCTCAACCTGGTCGGGCTGAAGCGTCGAGGCTTCTCCCGCGAGACCATCCGCGATCTGCGCAACGCCTACCGTCTGATGTTCGCCGACGAGGGGACGTTCCAGGAACGCCTGGATGACGTGGCCCAGACCTTCGCCAAGTCGCCGGAGGTCACGGAGATCGTCGAGTTCATTCGCGCCGACGCGAACCGGCCGCTCTGCCTGCCTGGCCGCGACGCCTGACCATGGACAAGCTGGGGCTGATCGCGGGCGGAGGCCGGCTGCCCCTCGAGGTGGCCGAATTCTGCCGGCGCGCGGAGCGCCCGCTGTTCGTCGTTCGACTGCAGGGATCGGTGGACCAGCCGCTCGACCGTTTCGACGGCCTGGACATCCCGGTCACCCAGGTCGGCCACATCATCGACGCGATGAAGAAGGCCGGCTGCAAGGCCGTTTGCCTGGTCGGGCAGGTGGCCAAGCCGGACTTCTCAAAGATCGCCTCCCAGCTCGATTTCAAGGGCGTCACCCTGTTGCCCGGAATGGCCGCCGCGGCGGCCAAGGGAGACGACGCGCTGCTTCGCTTCTTCCTGACCATGCTGGAGAAGGAAGGCTTTCGGGTCGAAGGCGCCACCCAGGTCATGGACGAACTCGCCATCGGGGAGGGCGCCCTCGGCGCCCATGCGCCCGATGAGGCCGATATGCGTGATCTTGAAAAGGCGCTGGAAGCCGCTCGAATCGTGGGGCAATTCGATATCGGGCAGGGAGCGGTGGTCTGCAATGGCGTCGTCCTGGCGGTCGAGGCCCAGGAAGGGACCGACGCCATGCTGGAGCGGATCCCCGACCTGCCCGAGGCGCTTAGGGGCACGCCGGCGGAGCGACGCGGCGTCCTGGCCAAGGCGCCCAAGCCGATCCAGGAACGCCGAGTGGATCTGCCGACCATCGGGGTGCGGACCGTTGAGAACGCGGCGGCCGCCGGGCTCGTCGGCATCGCGGGCGAGGCGCACGGCCTGATCGTGCTGGACCGTGAGGCCGTGGTCGAGGTCGCGGACCGCCTTGGCCTTTTCATCTGGGGCGCGCGCCCCGGCGAGGCGGGCGGCCGGTGAAGCCATTGACCGTCATGCTGGTCGCCGCCGAGGCCTCGGGGGATGAGCGTGGCGCCGGCCTGATCAGCGCCCTGCGACGTCGGTTGGGCGAGCAGGTCCGCTTCATCGGAGTGGGCGGGCCCCGGATGGCCGAACTGGGCGTCGCCAGCCCCTTCGACATCGCCGAACTGTCCATCCTGGGCTTCTTCGACGGGCTCATGGCTTATGGGCGCGTCAAGCGACGGGTGGCCGACACAGTCGCCCTCGCGGAGCAGGAGCGGCCCGACGTGGCCGTTCTGATCGACAGTTGGGGGTTCACGGTCAGGGTCGCCAAGGCGCTTCGTGCAGCCATGCCCCAAGTGGCGTTGGTCAAGTATGTGGGACCGCAGGTTTTTGCGGCTCGGCCAGGGCGGGCGAAGACCCTGGCGCAGGCGGTCGACCAGCTGCTGACCATCCATAGCTTCGACGCGCCGTTCTTCGAGCGGGAAGGTCTGGCTACGACCTTCGTCGGCAACTCCGCCCTGATGACCGATTTCCGTTCGGCCTCGGGCGAGCGATTCCGCAAGTCGATCGGCGCGGGGAAGGACGATCGGGTGCTGCTGGTGCTGCCCGGGAGCCGGCCCAGCGAAGTCCGGAGGCTGACGCCGGCGTTCGAGGGCACGATCCGCAAGCTGCGCGCCGCCGACCCTCGTCTGCATGTGGCTGTGGTCGCCGCCGACACGGTCGCCGATTTCGTTCGCGGCTGGGTGGCCGGCCTGCCCTTCCGGGCGCATCTGATCGAAGGCGACGGCCCCAAGCACGACGCCATGTTGGGCTCGACCGTCGCGCTGGCCTGTTCAGGAACCGTTTCGATCGAGCTCGCCCTGGCCGGCCTGCCGATGGTGATCGCGTATCGCCTCGATCCGCTGACCTACGCCATAGCGATGCATATGGTGCGTACGCCCTGGATCACGCTCTTCAACATCGCTGCCCGTGATCGCATCGCCCCCGAGTTCGTGCAGGGCGACGCCAATCCGGACACCCTGGCGGCGGCGGTCGCGCGTCGCCTCGAGGACCCCGCGCTGCGTCGTCGACAGGTCGAGCGCCAGAATGAAGCGCTCGACCTTATGGGGCGTGGGCTCGGCGATCCGTCAGACAAGGCCGCTGAAGCGATCCTTGCGCTCATGGCCTCGCGCGCCTGAGACCTACTCGAAGACGTCCTCGACCTTGAGGATCCGGACGTCCGAGGCTTCGATGGCGAGCGGATAGGTCTCGATCACCTTGTCCTCATCGAGAATCGCCTGGGGCTTCTCCGATGCGTAGGTCATGGGGGAGGGCGAGTCGTCGATGAGCGCCCTGGCCAGGGTGTCCGCCTGGGGCGTGACCACCACGATGTGCATGTCGGGACCCCCGAGATGTTTCCGGATGGCCGCATTGACCTTGTCGAGGGTCAGGGCCTGCAGGCCTTCGCGGATGTAGGCCGTGTAGTCCTTCACTCCGTAGAACTGCTGGTCGAGGCTGTAGCCGAGGTGCACCGCTTGACGCGCGGTCAGCAATCCCGTCGCCTTCATCTGCGACTTGCGGGTCGCTTCGAAGTCGGCGGCACTCATGCCGCCGCGCACCAGCTTGTCGAGTTCGTAGCGCGCGATCCGGATCGCGAAGTGGGCCATCGGGGGCGGGACCGGCCGGATCCAGATGCGGAACGCCTGCTGGCTGCGGGCCACGTTGGGCGGCGGCGCAAAGGTGTACATGCCCCCGGGGAAGTACTCGACGTAGGCGTAGTCGCCGTAGTTCATGCCGCGGATTTCGCGCATGCGCTGGTAGAGGTAAGCGGTCGATGAGCGATGCTCGCCCAGATAGCTGCGCACCAGGTTGAGGGCCACGAAGTCGGGGTGACCCCGCTTCACATCGATCGGGAAGCCCATCGAGATGGCTGCGGCGATGGTCTGCTTCTGGACCAGGGTGACATCCAGCCCCTGCGGTTTGCGGGGGGCGGGCAGCGCGCGGCGGGAGGGTGCGCCCTTCGGTAGGTTTACCGCGAGATCGGCCCGCGCGCGGGCGAGCCAGTCCGGCGTGACGGCCCCGGCAAGACCGACGGTCAGGTTGGCCTGGGTGTAGTGGGCGCGGTGAAACGCCCGGACATCGTCCAGCGTCAGCTTCTCGACCGACTTGGCGTGGCCCGAGGACAGGTGGCCGTACGGGTGACCCGCGTAAAGCTGCTCATAGAGGACCTCGTTGCCCAGCTCCTCGTCGTTGTTGCCCCGCAGGCCGGTGCGGATGCCGTTGATGAGGCTCGCCTTGAGGCGGGTGAAATCGTCCTCGCGGAATCCCGGGTCCAGCAACTGACCGACGCAGATGTCGTACCAGCTGTCGGCGTTGTCCCGGTGTACGGTGCCGACGAAGGTCGTCATTTCCTTGTCGACCGCCGCGCCAAAGCCGGCCGCCATCGGGAACAGGGCGTTCTGGATGGACTCGTAGTCCATGGCCTTGGAGCCGCCATCGGTGACCACCAGGGCGGTGAGGGCGGCCAGTCCTTCCTTGCCTGCGGGATCGTCGGCGGCGCCGGTCAGGAACTGCAGCCGGACGTCCAGAAGCGGCGACGAGGAAGCCTCGATCAGCTCGCGGAAGGCGGGGCGAGGCGCGGAGGCGGGCCGGGCGCGTCGCACGATCACCGGGGCCGTCGAGGCGGCGGCCGGGCCCGCCATCGGCGAGGTGGCCGCCACCTTGGCGTCGACCGACCCGACGAGCTTGGCCTCCGCCGGGAGGTTGCTGTGGGCCAGGGTGGTGACGACCATGTTGCGGTCGGTGAAGTATTTGTTCGCCACCCGCATCACGTCCTCGGGCGTGATGCTGGTGTAGCGGTCGTAGATCCGGTTGATGGTCTCGACGTCGCGGGTCGCCGCCACGGAGGCGACCACCACGTCTGCGACCGACTCCGTGTTGTCCAGCCCGGCAGCGAAGCCGTACTTCAGAGAGCTGCGAATGGCGTCGAGCCGCGCGGCGTCGACGGGCGTGGTGCGCAGGATCGCAAGCTCCTGCTGGATGGCGTCGCGGACATAGGCCATGTCCGCGGGGTTCTTCACCTGCGCCACCAGGGTCGAGAGGCTGGGATCGACGGAGTCGGGGAAATAGTTCCCGACCATCTCGCACTTCTGCTCGCGTACGACGAGCCGATTGAAGAGCGGCGAAGCCGGCGAGAAGGCGTAGGCGCCGATGACGTCCAGCACCTGCTGGTCGCCGGCGTTCGGATTGTCGGGGGTGGGATAGGCGGCCGGGCCGTGGAAACCCACTGTCATCCAGGAAAGAGTCGGGCTCGGCCATTCGACATGGGCGTAGACCGGGCCATCGGCGGGCGGCTCCCGCGGGACTTCCGGAACAGGTCCGCCGCGCTGCCAGCTGCCGAAATACTTCTCGACCCGCGCGAAGACCTCGTCGGGCTTCACGTCGCCCGCGACAATGATCGAGGCCCGCTCCGGGCGGTAGTAGCGGTCGAAGAACTGGCGCGAATAGGCGAACTGGTTGGGCATGTCCTGGATGTCGGCCAGAAAGCCCATGGTGGTGTGTTTGTAGGTGTGGACCTTGAAGGCGGCGTCGCGTTGAACTTCCAGCAGCTTGGAGATCGGATTGGCCGAATTCTTGTTGTACTCGCCGAGCACCGCCAGCGCCTCGGTCCGGAACTCCGGTTCGGCGTATTCCAGGTGCTGGAAGCGGTCCGCCTCGATGCGGATGGCCGTCTCCAGATCCTCCTTCATGAAGGTCAGGTGGTAGTTGGTGCGATCGTCCGAGGTATAGGCGTTGGAGTCCGCGCCCATGGCCTTGAGGATGCGCTGGTATTCGTCGGCCGGGATGTTCTTCGTGCCGCGGAACATCATGTGCTCGAAGAAGTGGGCGAAGCCGGACTTGTGGGGCTCGACCTCGTTGCGCGACCCGACCGACACGGGAATCTGCAGCGAGACGATGTCAGGAAAGCCGGTCTCGATCACGAACACCCGCAGGCCGTTCGCCAGGTCTTTCCGGTGGATCGGGAAGGGGTAAACCTTCCCCGAGTCGTCCCCGGCCCCCGTGGCGCGCGCCATGGCGGGGGTGAACGCGCCCGCTGTCGCGCCCGCGAAGACGGATCCGGCCAACATGGCGCGGCGATTCATCGAAAACTGCATTGGGTGGCCCCTGACCGATCAAGCTGGCGCGCAAGGTGGCACGGGCTTCGCGGCCTGCGCCAATGAATTGCCCGTCATGAACCCGTGGGTGCGACGAGCGTCACGGACCGGGGCTAGAAACGGAAACGGCCGGGCGCTGGCCCGGCCGTAACGCAATGGTTCCGAGGCTTCAGCCGCGCTGTTCTAGCGGCACGAAGTCCCGCTGGGCGGGTCCGGTATAGAGCTGACGCGGGCGGCCGATCTTCTGCGACGGATCGGAGATCATCTCCTTCCACTGGGCGATCCAGCCCACCGTACGCGCGAGGGCGAAAAGCACGGTGAACATCTCGGGCGGGAAGCCCATCGCCGAGAGCGTGATGCCCGAGTAGAAATCGACGTTCGGGTAGAGCTTGCGTTCGACGAAGAACTCGTCGTGCAGGGCGATGCGCTCAAGCTCCTGCGCCACCTGAAGCAACGGATCGTTCGGATCCCCGACCTCGGCCAGCACTTCCTTGGCGGACTGCTGCATGACCTTCGCGCGAGGGTCGTAGTTCTTGTAGACGCGGTGACCGAAGCCCATCAGGCGGTACTTGCGGTCCTTCACCCCGGCGATGAACTCCGGAATTCGCTCGGGCGTGCCGATCTCCTTCAGCATGTTCAGCGCTTCCTCGTTCGCCCCGCCGTGGCTGGGGCCCCAGAGGCAGGCGATGCCGGCGGCGATGCAGGCGAACGGATTGGCGCCGGAGGATCCGGCCAGGCGCACCGTCGAGGTCGAGGCGTTCTGTTCGTGGTCGGCGTGAAGGGTGAAGATGCGGTCCATCGCCCGGGTCAGCACCGGGTTGGAGACGTAGTCCTCCGCCGGCACTGCAAAGCACATGCGCAGGAAGTTCTCGGCGTAGCCCAGCTCGTTGCGCGGGTGCACGAAGGGCTGGCCGAGCGAGTACTTGAAAGCGCGCGCCGCGATGGTCGGCATCTTGGCGATGAGGCGATGGGCCGAGATCTCGCGCTGCTCCGGGTCATGGATGTCGGTGCTGTCGTGGTAGAAGGCCGACAGGGCGCCCACGGCGCCGACCATGATGGCCATCGGGTGGGCGTCGCGCCGGAATCCGCCGAAGAACCGGTCGAACTGCTCGTGCAGCATCGTGTGGTAGGTGATGTGCTTGTCGAACTTGGCGAATTCGCCTGCCGTGGGCAGCTCGCCGTTGAGCAGCAAATAGCAGACCTCGAGGAAATTCGACTTCTCGGCCAGCTGGTCGATCGGGTAGCCGCGATGCAGCAGAACACCCTTGTCGCCGTCGATGAAGGTGATCGCGCTTTCGCAGGAGGCGGTGGAGGTGAAGCCGGGATCGAAGGTGAAGACGTCCGCCTCGCCATAGAGCTTGCGAATGTCGACGACATCCGGGCCCAGCGTTCCCTTCATGATCGGCAGGCTGACCTGCTGGCCCTTAACGTCGAGCGAGGCGGCGCCGAGGCCTGCGGGTTTGTCGTCCATACTCAGGTATCCCATAGGGCCGCCCGAGGGGGAGGATGGGCGGCGATGTTTTCGGCGTGGTTATACGCCTTTGGGCTCAGGTTGAAAGCGCGTCATCGAGCCGCCCGAGGGACTCCTCCATACCCAAGGCCGCCAAGGTTTTGGCAAGGTCTGGCGAAGGCGATCCACCGGTGAGGGCGCCGCGCACCAGCGGGCCGATCTTGCCGAATCCCACGCCTTCATCCTCTGCGAACGCCTTGAGCTCGGCTTCGAGGGCGAAGACGTCCCACGATTCGAACAGCGACAGGCGCCGCCGCAGGCGCTCCAGCCGGGCGCGGCCCGCTTCATCGAGCAGTCCGCGTGTCCGTTCGTCGAGTTCGACGGGACGGCGGCGGAGGACGAACCCAGCTTGGTCGGCGAGCTCGACGACGGTCCTGGCGCGGTCCTTGAGATAGGGGATGGCCCGGGTCAGCCGCGCATCGTCGCCTTCCCACAGGTCGGCGCCGCGCCGGGCCAGGGCCTCGCGGGTCAGCCTGGCCAGGCGGCTGTCGTCGGCCAGTTTCATCCAGTGAGCGTTCACGTGCGCCAGCTTGTCGAAATCCAGCCGGGAGGGCGCTTTGGAGACATCGGCGACATCGAACCAGGCCATGGCCTGTTCGTCGGAGAAGAGCTCGTCGTCGCCGTGCCCCCAGCTCAGCCGGGCGAGGTAATTGCGCATCGCTTCCGGCAGGTAACCGAGGTCGGCGTACTCTCCTACGGCCGTGGCCCCGTGACGCTTGCTCAGTTTCTTGCCGTCGTCGCCGTAGATCAGAGGGATGTGCGCGAAGGCAGGCAGAGCCCAGCCCAGGGCCTGATAGATCAATTGCTGCTTGGGCGTATTGTTCAGGTGGTCGTCGCCCCGGATGACGTGCGTGACGCCCATGTCGTGATCGTCGACCACGACAGCCAGGTTGTAGGTGGGATTTCCATCCGATCGCAGGAGCACCAGGTCGTCCAGGTGCCGCGCCTGCCAGCGCACCTCGCCCTGCACCAGGTCGCGCACCACCACGTCGCCGTCGAGCGGGCCCTTGAAACGAACCACGAAAGGTTCGCCAGGGTCGCCGTCCGTGCGGTCTCGCCACGGCGAGACGAAGCGGCGGTTCTCGGCCTTGGCTGCTTCACGCTCGGCCTGGGTTTCGTCGGGGCTCATCCAGCACCGGTAGGCCGCCCCCCGCGCCAACAGGTCCTCGACCACGGCCTTGTGTCGCTCGATCCGGCCGTACTGAAAAACGGGCGGTTCGTCGGAGAAGAGCTCGAGCCAGGCGAATCCTTCGAACAGCTTGTCGACCGCGGTCTGGGTCGAGCGCTCGCGGTCGGTGTCTTCAACCCTGATCAGGAACTTGCCGCCGCGACCCTTTGCGTAGAGCCAGTTGAAGAGCGCCGTGCGGGCGGTGCCGATATGCATGTCGCCGGTGGGCGACGGGGCGATGCGGGTGACGACCTGGGACATGGGGGGCCTTATAGCGGGGGCGGCGGGACGGGCTAGCCCTTGCGCCCGCCGGGCGCGGGGCAGGTCTGGCGCTCGCAGCGCAGTTGGCTGACCCGTGGCGCCTCCTCGGCCATGAAGTCGATGAAGGCCGAGACGGCAGGCAACTGCCCCCGGCGACTGGTGAAGACGAGGTGGAAAATGCCGTCCGCCGGCGCCCATTCGGGCAGCAGGACCTCCAGTCGGCCGGTCTGCAACGAGTGTGCGGCGGCGATCTCGGGCAGGTGGGCGACGCCGGTTCCGGCCATGGCGGCATGCAGCAGCACCTTGAACTCGCCCGCGCGAAGGACCGGATCGTGTTCGACCATGACCTGCTCTCCCTCGGCGTGGGTGAAGCGCCAGAGCTGGCGCCCGGCCTGTTCCGTGTGAGAGAGCGTCGGCAGGCCTTCCAGGTCGCGCGGGTGGGCGGGGCGGCCGTGGCGCGTCAGGAAGTCCGGGCTCGCAACCAGCAGTGTGCGTTCGTAACCGAGGATGCGGACCTTGAGCGCCTGGTCCCCATCGAGATCATTGCGGACCCGGAAGGCGACGTCGACGCCTTCCTCGATCAGGTCGACCCGCCGGTTGGTCACGGTCAGCTGGACCTTGACCTGCGGGTACTGCTCGAGGAAGCGGGGCAATAGCTCCGCCATCAGCCCCTGCGCGATGGTGATAGGCACCGACGCCCGCACCACCCCGCGCGGATCCCCGACCACCTGAAGGGCGGCGTCCTCGGCTGCCTGCGCTTCGGTAAGCGCAGCCTGGGCGTGACGGTGAAACTCCCGCCCGACTTCTGTGACGACGAAGCGCCGGGTCGACCGCTCGATCAGCTTCACGCCGAGTCGATCCTCCAGCCGCGTGACCCTGCGACTGAGGCTGGACTTGGGCAGGTTCAGGGCCCGGGCGGCGGGCGCGAACCCGCCGTGGTCCACCACGGCGGCGAAGTAGAAGAGGTCATTGAGGTCCTGCATCCGACCTAAATAGCGCATCGTTCCGAAAATGGAACATTGAGTTCCTTTATGGCGATCTAGTGAGGTTATCGTTCCATATGCATCTTATCCGGGACGCCGCGGCGGGTTGTAAGCCGATGGCGACAGGAGACAGACCCATGACCGTCCTTCACATCGACTCCTCCATCCTCGGCGACAACGCCGTGAGCCGCGAACTGTCAGCCGAAGTCGCCCGGCGGGAGGCCGCGCGTACGGGCGGCGAGATCGTCCGCCGCGACCTCGGCGCCAAACCCCTGCCGCACCTGAGCGGCGACGACTTCCTGGGCCGGGGGGCCGCACCCGGTGAACGTACGCCGGAGCAGTCCCGGGACGCCGCGGTGCTGGATGAGTTTCTGGCCGCCGACGTCGTCGTCATTGGAGCCCCGATGTACAACTTCTCCATCCCGTCCAATCTGAAGGCCTGGATCGATCGGGTAGCGGTCGCCGGCAAGACCTTCGCCTACACCGAGGCTGGTCCGGTCGGGCTGGCGACCGGGAAAAAGGCGGTGGTCATCTCGACCCGCGGAGGCCTCTATTCCGAGGGCCCGGCGGCGGGGATGGATCACCAGGAGAGCTACCTCAAGACGGTGCTCGGCTTCCTGGGCGTGACCGACGTCGAATTCGTCCGCGCCGAGCGGCTGAGCTTTGGTCCGGAGGTGCGGGCCCAGTCGGTAGCCGACGCGCGAGCCGAGATCGACCGTGAGGCGCGTCTCGCGGCCTGATCGCCGAGACCATCCGTCGACATGATGGCCCTTCCCGCAACGGCGGGGAGGGCCGTCTTTTTTTGGCGCGGCTTGTCAGCCTTGCCGCTGTGGGGTCTCGCGAGTCCAGGGGCGGTCGCCCCGCAAAGGCTGGCTCCATTGACCGAGCCACCGGCCGTCGCGCCGCCACAACTCGATCGAACCGTTGCGGGCGAAGTCCACGCCGTCGAAGACCAGTTTGCCATTGCAGGAGGGCGGCAGGGCAGGCGTGACGGCTCGCAGGCTGACCACCTCTGCGCTGGCGCAGAGCACCGCGAGTTTCTCGGCCGATGGCGGCTTGCGCCCCCACCAGGCGGCCAGCTTGATCGGCGGCCGGACCCCGGGGATGCATTGGTATCGGCCACAGAGGTAGGGTTCCGCGCCTGAAATGTGTTTGGGAGTCAGCCCCCGACGGCGTTGCCAGATGTCGACGGCGAAGGCCTTGGCGTTGTCCCGCAGGGCGATGCCTTCGCGTCCCTCACGAACGACGGTCGCCGAGCCGTCTGCAGCGATCCAAAGGTCCGGTGCGGGCGGCCGCGGCCAGAGAAGCACCGCGACGGCCAGCGGTGCGCCCAGAAGGCGCAGCCAGCCGCGCCAGAGGCAAATGAACAGAATGCCGAGGAAGGCGCTCGCCAGGGCGGCCTGGGGAGCGCTGGGCACCAATTGGACGGCCCCGGGCAGGCTTGCGAAAAAGCGACCTACATCCAGCATGCGATCCACACCCCAACCCGCGACGGCCAGCGCCCAGCGTCCGGGACCCCCCAGGAGCTCGAGCATGGCCCCGATCGCAAGGAACGGCATGATGACCAGCGAGGACAGCGGCTCGACCACGAGGTTGGCGAAGAGCCCGTAGACGGCCGTCCTGTTGAAATGCTGCATGGCGAAGGGGCCCGTGGCCAGCCCCGCGACGAGGCTCGCGGCGCAGGCCGCCAGAAGCCAGGACCATCCCCTCTGTACAGCGAGTATGGGCCAGGGGGCCGAGATCTCGCGGATGCGGCGCGGCCAAATCTCGCTCAGGGCGATCAGGGCGGCCGTCGCGGCGAAGGACATCTGGAACCCCGGCTGGGCGACGCTTTCGGGCCGCATCACCAGCACGAACATGGCCGCGACCGCCAGGGCGTTCATGGTGATGGCGCGACGATCGACAAGAATGGCGACGAAGGCGACCGTTGCGGTCATGGCCGACCGCTCGGCGGGGGCGGGCGCACCCGAAAGAACGAGGTAGCCCCAGACAGCGACGAGGCCGGCGACCGCCGCGGTCTTCTTGGAGGAAACCCGCAGGGCAAGCCACGGCCAGGCGGCGACTCCGAGTCGCACGGCGAAGAAGACGAATCCGCCGACAATGACCATGTGGAGACCAGAGATCGAAAGGATGTGCGCGAGTCCGGAGTCGCGCATGGTCTGAGTGTCTTCCGGCGAAATCCACGCCTCGTGTCCCGTGGTCATGGCCGTGGCGACACCACCCGTGCGATCGCCGAGGTGGGCGACGATGCGTTCGGCTAGCCGCCATCGAAATGCATTGACAGCCATGCGCAGACGCAGCCGCCAGGGCGGCGATTGCAAATCCACTGGTCTCGCCTCCGTCATGGCGAGTCCGACGCCGCCGACGCCGCGAAAGTAGCTGTCCCGGGCGAAGTCATACGCCCCTGGGCTTGCGGGCGGAGGAGGCGGGTTCAGAATTGCGCGGACGCGGATCGCGGATCCGGGCGGGGGCGTTTCGCCGCGCAGTGTGAGACGTATTCGGGTTGGTGTTTCCGCGGCCGTCAGACCCTCGATCCAGGCCGGCGCCACCAGAACTCGTGCGCCTTTGGCGCCGGGGCTGTCGACGTCAACGACCCACCCTTCGACGGTGATCAGGCCTCGACTGGCGGGGGCGCGCGGAGCGTCGACCCTCATCTGCCGCACCTTGGACGTCACCATCCCGCAGGCCAGGGCCGCCACCATCAGGGCTACAAGGTTGCCGGCGATCCATCCGCGGCCGCGGGCGGCCCAGGCGCCAAGCATGCAGACGAGCGCGATGGCCAGCAGGGGCCAGAGCGGCGGCTCGGACCGTAGACCGAGGTAGACGGCGCAACCACCGCCGAACGCGACGGGCGCCCAGAGCATCCACCGGTCGGTCTGGCCCATCAGTTGTTCCGTGAACCAGGTCTGCGCCTGCGCCGGGGTGGGCAGCGTCGGCCTTGGCCAGCGAGTTCGGCCGACCGGCGTTTCGGTGGCCTCGACCGTCACGGGCGCCGCGCTCGCGGCATCAGAACTGGCGTGCCTGCGGGGCGGCCGGGCTGCGCGCGCAGCGACCGCGGAAACTGAAACCGAAGCCGCTCACGTCGATCGAGCCGTCCCGCCGGTCGATGAGGAGCCGTGGGTTGTTGATGAGATTGAATGACCACTGCCCGGAGATGCGATCCGGCTGAATGTCCAATGTCGTGAGCGGCCACCATCCGCCCCCTGCGCCCTTCCCACGCATCAGGGGCAGGACCACGGTCGGCGGTCGAACTCTTGCTGCCCCGCCCTCGATGCGCAGGTCCAGGATTTCCTCGCTGGCGCGCCAGCGCTGCGTGGAGGCTGTAGCCGTTCCCGTATAGCCGCCTGACTGGGCGTAGACGTTCGTGGTCTCGGTGGACAGGTAGTTGGCGGTGCCGTGACACGCGAGCGCAAGGTCGCCGACGACGTCCAGAGGCTCGTAGGCTGAGGCGGCGGGAGGAGCGCCCGCCGGGGGCTCGGCGACCGTCATCTCCGTCTGGGCCGTGGGGGCGGTGCGGCCGGCCTGCTGGCGCTGAATGCAGGCCAGAACCTTCGCCATGCCCTCGTGATATCCGGCCGTGTCATAGCTGTGCTCAACGCCGCCCAGGCGGATGGTGACCCGATGGGAAGCTTCGAGCTGGCCCCACACCGCGTTCGGCGGGTTGGTGGTCATGACCGTGTCGCGCTCGTCAGTGACGTACCAGGGCACCGCGAGGGGCGGATTGGAATCGATCTGCAGAACGCCGGCCTGGGCGCCCGGCGGCAGGGAGGCGCCGGGAGGCAGGCTGAACATCACCGCCAGCCGATCCGGGTCGCCCCCGATTGCGATTCCGGGCGTTGGGGTTGTCGCCAGGCAGATTGTGCGGCCGCTGGCCGGATCCGGGCCCAGGAACAGCCACTCAGGCCTGATCTGGGCGCCCGCGGGCGCTGCGGTCAGCAGGCCGCCCAGAACGGTCAGGACAACGATGCGCTGCATTAGTTCCCAAGCCGGAGACGCCGCGGTGACCGCGAAATGTCTCACGATTTCGATGGGGGAGGGAGCCGAAATCTACCTATGGGTGGTCTGCCGCTCCGGTTACGATTGTTCAGCGTCGTTCGGGTCGGTCCCCGGCGTGGAGCTTAGTGGTATTTCCGGATCAGGCCGACCAGCTTGCCCTGGACCTCGACCTGGTCCGGCCCGTAGATGCGGGTTTCATAGGCAGGGTTGGCCGCCTCCAGGGCAATGGAGGCGCCCTTCTTGCGGAGGCGCTTCAGCGTGGCCTCTTCACCCTCGATGAGGGCCACGACGATCTCGCCGGAATTTGCGCTGTCGGAGCGACGGATGACGACATGGTCGCCGTCCAGGATGCCGGCGTTGATCATGGAGTCGCCCTGAACCTCGAGCACAAAATGCTCGCCGGACCCAAGCATGGCTTCGGGCACCGCGATCCGGTCACGCTCATGCTGGATCGCGTCGATCGGAACGCCAGCGGCGATCTTGCCGAGAATTGGCAACTCCCGGGCGTCATTTGCCGCGCCGGAGGGCGCGGCGACGGGCCGGGCTCCCTCGATGACCTGGGGCTTGAACCCGCTCAGTCCGCGGGGAGCGCCCGCAGTGGCCTGGTCCGGCAGCTTGAGCACCTCAAGCGCCCGCGCCCGGTGCGGCAGGCGGCGCAGGAAGCCGCGCTCTTCGAGCGCCGTGATGAGGCGGTGAATGCCGGACTTCGACGCCAGGTCGAGCGCTTCCTTCATCTCGTCGAAGGAGGGCGACACCCCCTGCTCCTTGATGCGCTCGTGAATGAACATCAGGAGTTCGTGTTGCTTGCGGGTCAGCATTGCGGCCTCGGAACAAGACGTGAACTGTCTTGAGGCGTTCTGTAAGTGTTCTTCCTTAATGTCAAGTAACCGGACTGGCGACCGCGGCCGCGGTGATCTGCGAGGCTGCGCAGGGTTCGGGTCGCGGCGATCGGACAGTCGGAAGGGAGACGATGTCGAAAGGGCCCGCGCTCGTTCGTCGCCCCGTCGAAGGCAAGGACACGATGGACGCATCACGCTTGAAAAGCGCGCCGCTTGGGCTCACTTCACCGCCCATGCCGAACGCCGCTACGCCACGGGCGGCTCCCGCGAACGCCGGGGAGCCGATCGTCACCATCTCGGGACTGTCGAAGACCTACAAGGGGGGCTTCCAGGCCCTGAAGACCGTCGACCTGCAAATTCGCAGGGGCGAGATATTCGCTCTGCTCGGCCCCAACGGCGCCGGCAAGACCACGCTGATCTCCATCATCTGCGGGATCGTCAATCCGACCACAGGCCGGGTCGTCGCCGACGGCCACGATGTGATCACCGACTTCCGCGAGGCCCGCTTCAAGATCGGCCTGGTGCCGCAGGAGCTTACCACCGACGCGTTCGAATCGGTCTGGGACACAGTCAGCTTCTCGCGCGGCCTGTTCGGCCGCTCGCCGGATCCGGATCATGTGGAAAAGGTGCTTAAGCAGCTCTCGTTGTGGGACAAGAAGGACAACAAGATCATGACGCTTTCGGGCGGCATGAAGCGCCGGGTGATGATCGCCAAGGCGCTCAGTCACGAGCCCTCGATCCTGTTCCTCGACGAGCCGACCGCCGGCGTGGATGTCGAGCTGCGGCAGGACATGTGGGACGTGGTGCGCGGACTGCAGGACGCCGGCGTCACCATCATCCTGACTACCCACTATATCGAGGAAGCCGAGGAGATGGCCGACCGGGTCGGGGTCATTTCGAAGGGGGAGCTGATTCTCGTCGAGGACAAGACGACCCTGATGCGCAAGATGGGCAAGAAGCAGCTGAAGGTGCAGTTGCAGACGCCGATCAAGGCGGTCCCCAAGGCGCTCTCGAAGTACAAGCTGGAGCGGAGCGACGACTGTGAGGAACTGACTTACACCTACGACGCATCGCAGGAGCAGACAGGCATCACCTCCCTGCTTACGGACCTCACGAGCGCGGGCATGCGCTTCAAGGATGTCTCGACCCACCAGTCCTCCCTGGAGGACATCTTTGTCTCCCTCGTGAGGTCCCGCCGATGAGCGCGCCGGCTTTCAACTGGTTCGCCGTCAAGGCGATCTACAATTTCGAGATGAAGCGGACGTTCCGGACGCTGATGCAGTCCATCGTCTCACCGGTGCTTTCGACCTCGCTCTATTTCGTGGTGTTCGGCGCCGCTATGGGCCGCAGCATGGACGCGGCCGGCCAGCATTGGGCCGGGGGCAGCTACGGCGCCTTCATCGTCCCCGGTCTGATCATGATGAGCGTGCTGCAGCAGAGCCTGTCGAACGCCTCGTTCGGGATCTACTTCCCCAAGTTCACCGGAACGATCTACGAACTTCTGTCGGCGCCGATCTCCGCCTTCGAAATCGTCATCGGCTATGTCGGCGCCGCCGCCACCAAGTCGATCATCCTGGCGGCGATCACACTCGCGACCGCGTGCCTGTTTGTGCGCTTCGACGACATGCAGCCGTGGTTCTGGCTGTGGATGCCGATCTTCCTGGTGCTCACCACCCTGACGTTTTCTCTGTTCGGCTTCATCATCGGCATCTGGGCCGACGGCTTCGAGAAGCTGCAGATCATTCCGCTGCTCATCATCACGCCGCTGACGTTCCTGGGCGGGACCTTCTATCCGCTGACGGTGCTGCCGGCCTTCTGGCAGAAGGTCGCCCTGTTCAACCCGGTGGTCTACCTGATCTCGGGATACCGCTGGGCCTTCTACGGCGTCGCCGACGTGGCCTGGGAGATCAGCCTGGGGATGACGGTCCTGTTCCTGGCGCTGTGCATGACCGGCATCTGGTGGATCTTCAGGACGGGCTACAAGCTGAAGTCCTGACCCTGCCGGCTTGACCACGGCCCTTGGCTCGCCGCACGCTGTTCGGCGAATCCGGATCACAGGGGGCGCGATCATGGTCACCGTCACAACCAGTCAGTCATGGTTCAGCCGTATCGGCGGAGCCTTTATGGGCGTCATTGTCGGCCTTGTGCTGCTCGTCGTCGGAGTCGGCGCCCTGTGGTGGAACGAAGGGCGCGCCGTCAACACCGAGCGCAGCCTGAAGGAAGGGGCGGGCCTGGTGGTCACCGTGCCGAGCACCGCCGTGACGCCTTCGAACGAAGGCAAGCTGGTACACACCACAGGGACCCTCGTGATCGCCGACGAACTTACCGATCCCGACTTCGGGATCTCGGCTGCGGGCGTTCACCTGAACCGGCGCGCCGAGATGTACCAGTGGGTCGAGAAGTCCGAATCGGAGACGCGCAACAAGCTTGGCGGCGGCACCGAGACGGTGACGACCTACACCTATTCCAAGGAGTGGCGCTCTGAGGCTGTCGATTCGTCGGGGTTCCAGGAGGCGGGCCACGATAACCCGCCAATGGCTGTCGAGAGCACCCAGATCGATGCGCCGTCGGGCGCGCTCGGCGCCTACACCGTCGGCGAGAACGTGCTGTCGCAGCTGAACGACGGGGCCGCCGTGCCCATCCGTCCGGATCAGCAGGACGCCATTCGCGAGGCTGGCGGCCGCGACGTGACCGTGTCGAACAACCAGATCAACTTCGGCAATCCGGCGAGCCCCCAGATCGGCGACGTGCGCGTCAGCTACACCGCCGTGCCGGCCGGTCCGATCAGCGTCATCGGCGCCCAGGCTGGCGACTCTTTCGCGCCGTACCAGACAAAGGCACACGACGCCCTTCTGATGGTGGCTCGTGGTTCGCAGACCGCGGCCGCGATGTTCAAGACGGCCCAGGACAACAACCGCGTCATGACCTGGGTTATCCGTGTGGCGGGGATCGTGGGACTGATGATCGGCTTCGGTCTGATCATGGCGCCGATCGGCGTGCTCGCGGACGTCATCCCGTTCCTCGGTTCCATCGCCAGGCTCGGCACCGGCATCATCGGCTTTGTCCTGGCGATCCTCGTCGGCTTCGTGACCATCGCCATCGCCTGGTTCGCCGTGCGGCCCATCCTGTCAGTCACCCTGCTGGTGGTCGCGGCAGTCGTGTTCTTCCTGTTCGCTCGCTACGGCAGGAAGAAGGACAAGGAGCGCGCCGCCGCGGCCGCCGCGTCGGCTCCGGCGGCCACCTAGTCCAGCAGGGCGCGGGTGGCGGCGGTGACGTCCGCCTGCCGCATCAGGCTTTCGCCGACCAGCATGGCCCGCGCCCCGGCGCGGGCCATTCGACTTGCGTCTTCGGCCGTGAAGACTCCGCTCTCCGTAACCAGCAGGGCGCTGCTTGGAGCCAGGCGTGCGAGGCGTTCGGTCGCGGTCAGGTCGACCGAGAAGGTCTTGAGGTCACGGTTGTTGATCCCGACGAGGTCGGCGCCCAGCCGGTCCGCCCGCAACATCTCGGATTCGTCGTGCACCTCGACGAGTGAGTCCATTCCCAGTCGCCGTGCTTCGCCCATCAACTCGGCGGCTAGCGGGTCGTCGACCATGGCCAGGATCACGAGGATCGCGTCTGCGCCCAGCGCCCGGCTCTCGGCGACCTGCCAGGGATCGACCAGGAAGTCCTTGCGAATGCACGGCAGGGGGACTGCCTCGCGCGCCGCTGCGAGGTACTCATCGGCCCCCTGGAAGCTGGGTCCATCGGTCAGCACGGACAAGCATGCGGCGCCACCGGCGGCGTAGGCGCGAGCGAGGGCCGGCGGGTCGAAGTCGGCGCGAATTAGTCCCTTGGACGGGCTCGCCTTCTTGATCTCGGCAATGAGCGCCAAGCGGCCCGTCGGCGCGGCTTGGAGGGCCCGACGGAAGCCTCGGGGAGGCGTTGCTGCAGAAGAATCGACGACAGGACGCGCCGCCCGGCGCAGGCGCACCTCCTCACGCTTGTAGTCCGCGATACGGCTGAGGATGTCGCTCACGCGTCGTCGGGCTCGGGCAGGGGCGCATTGGTTGCTTCGACCAGCGTCGCCAGGGCCGCGCGAGCGCGGCCATCGTCGATAATCTGCTCCGCCAGGCGGGCGCCAGCCTCAAGATGCTCGACCCTGCCCGCCACCACGAAGGCGGCCGCGGCGTTGAGCACCGCGATGTCGCGATAGGGCGAGCGGGCGCCATCCAGGAGCGCCGAAAGCGCCGCGGCGTTGGCTTCCGCGTCCCCTCCGCGCAGGTCGTCAAGACGGGCCCGCGGAAGACCGGCGTCTTCGGGCGAAACCGTGAAACTGGTCACTCGTCCCTGACGGCATTCGGCGACCTGGGTTTCGCCCGTGGTCGTCAATTCGTCCAGGCCCTGGCCGTGCACGATCCAGGCGCGCTCCGCGCCCAGGGCGCAGAGGACCTCGGCCATCGGAAGCAGCCACTTGGGGTCGAAGACGCCGATGACCTGACGTCGGGCGCCAGCGGGGTTGGCGAGCGGACCCAGCAGATTGAACACCGTGCGGAATCCCAGTTCCGCCCGGGTGGGGCCTACGTGGCGCATGGCGCCATGGTGAGCGGGCGCGAACAGGAAGCAGAGATTGGCGCGGTCCAGGGCGTCCCGGTTGCGGTCCATGCCTGCGTCCAGGTTGACCCCGAGCGCCGCCAGGACGTCCGAGGAGCCGGACTTGGACGAGAGAGCGCGGTTGCCGTGCTTGGCGACCTTGACCCCTCCGCCTGCCACGATCAGCGCCGCCGCGGTCGAAATGTTGAACGTGTGCGCCCCGTCGCCGCCGGTGCCGCAGGTATCAATAACCTCGAAGTCGTGCTCAAGCATCGTGGCGTGCCGGCGCATGACGCGGACGAAAGCGGCGATCTCCTGCACCGTTTCACCCCGCAGCCGCAACGCCGTGACGGCCGCGGCCACCTGCGCAGGAGTCGCCTCGCCACGCAGGCAGGCTGCGAAGAAGGTCTCGGCCTCCGCATCGGACAGGACGGCGCCGTCGGCAAGCCGGGCAAGAATAGGCTTGAAGGACTCGCTCACGCCGCCGCGAGCCTCCTGTGCGGCACGCCCGCCAACGCGAGGAAGTTGGCCAGCAGGGCATGGCCGTGCTCCGTCGCGACGGACTCGGGATGGAACTGGACTCCGTGGATTGGACGGCTGCGATGTTGCAGGCCCATGATTTCACCGTCCTCGGTCCAGGCGGTGATCTCCAGTTCCGCCGGGAGCGTCTCCCGTTTCACCGCCAGGGAATGGTATCGCGTTGCGGTGAACGGGTCGGGCAAGCCCCGGAACAATCCCTTGTCTGCGTGCCGAATGGGGCTGGTCTTGCCGTGCATCAGGGTCATCGCCCGCACCACATCGCCGCCGAACGCCTGTCCGATAGCCTGGTGGCCGAGGCAGACCCCGAGGATCGGCAAGTCCTCAGGCGCGGCCTCGAGCAACGGGAGGCAAATTCCGGCCTGGTCCGGCGCGCAGGGCCCCGGCGAGAGCAGGACAGCCTGCGGCTTCATGGCGAAGGCGTCCTGGGCCGTGATTGCGTCGTTGCGGCGCACGACCGTTTCCGCCCCCAACTCGGCCAGGTAGTGGACGAGGTTGTAGGTGAAGCTGTCGTAGTTATCGACGACCAGGATCATGCGGAAGTTCTAGGCGGGCTTCGCTCCTGCGCCAAGCGCCGTCGGCCTGGGGGCTTCGGTATGGTTCGAAAAGGCCGCGTTAACCCTCGCGGTCCGAGATGAAGGCGAACCTGCGGGGGAGTCGCGTCATGGCCGTCATCTCGATCACCGAACAGCTCGACAACGCCCGCGCCTGCCTGACTCCCCCTGAAGTTCGGGAGAGGAGCCTTCCGGCCGTCGGCGCTGCGCTGCTGGCGGCGGTAACCTCACTGATCCTGGCCGCGGCCGTGGTGCTGGGGCCAGGCGTCGAGTCCGCAGCGCCTCCGGCGCAATCCGCTCCGGACGCAGCTTGAAAAGGAAAGCGGGCCTTTCGGCCCGCCCAAGTTGATTCCAGTGCTGCGGGTGCGGCTGCCCGGCGGGACACCTCGTCTCACGCAGAAACGCTGCCTATTGGTCCAGGAAACGGACCTCGCCCGTGCGCAGATCCTTTACGGCCGCGACGATCTTGAGGCGGCCCGACGCCAGCGGCTCGTCCAGAGCATTTTCCAGCGTGCGTAGGCGATAGGCCACACGCCGTGCATTCTCCTCGACCGCTGCGACCGCTGGATCAGCATGAGGTTGCGTCCGCGCCGCGATGACGGCCGGAATAATCGGGGTGAGCATGTCTTCCAGCGCGGGATCCATGGTGGCTCCGTCGACGACGGAGGCGGCTGCGCTGACGGCGCCGCATCCCGTGTGGCCGAGAACAACCACGAGCGGCGTCTTGAGATGCTTGACGGCGTAGACGACCGAGGCGACGCCGCGGCGATCCAGCGTGTTGCCGGCAACCCGAACAATGAAAAGGCGCCCGAGCCCCTGGTTGAAGAGGATCGTCGGCGGGGTGCGGCTGTCGGCGCATCCGACCACCACGGCGAAGGGACGCTGCCCGGCCTGCAGGTCCTCATCGAGGTCGTCAGCGGAAACCTGCTCGAGCACGCCATGGCCGGTCAGGAAGGCGTGGTTGCCGTCCTTGAGCATTTGCAGAGCTTCGTCGGGGGGTGAGATCGCCGACAGCGCCGGAAAACGCGCGGCGGTGGATCAGGCCATGCGGGACGGCGTGGCCGTTTCCGTTACTCTTGCCGTTCTTACCCTTACCCCACCCGAACATTAGCCGCCCCCGAATTGGTTAACGGCTGACCATATGGCGCGTGCCCGGCGATCGCGCAATCGGGGATTCGCAGGGGCCCCTAGGTCGCGTCGGGGGCGAAGCGCCAGGCTTCGTCAGCGGCCCGCCGGGCCGCGCCCGATTTGTGCAGGGTTTCCTCGTATTCGGCCCGGGCGTCGGAATCGGCGACTACGCCGCCCCCTGCCTGGGCGTAGATACGCCCGTCCTTGAAGAGGGCGGCGCGCAACACGATGCAGGTATCGATTTCACCCTTGGCGGATATGTATCCCGCTGCGCCGGCGTAGCCGAGGCCGCGTTTGACGGACTCGAGTTCGTCGATGATCTCCATGGCGCGAACCTTGGGCGCCCCGGACACAGTGCCGGCCGGCAGGGCGGCCAGCAGCACCTCGACCGGATCGACGTCCGCAGGAGCCTCTCCCACCACATTCGAGACGATATGCATGACGTGACTGTACCGCTCGACCGCGAAACTCTGGGTGACGCGGACGCTGGCGGGCCGCGCGACGCGACCGACATCATTGCGGCCGAGGTCCAGCAGCATCAGGTGCTCCGCTAATTCCTTCGGGTCCGCCAGAAGATCCTGCTCCAGTTCGAGATCCTCTTCAGGCGTCACGCCCCGCCGCCGGGTGCCCGCGATCGGCCGAATGGTGATCTCGCCGTCGCGCAGCCGAACCAGGATTTCCGGGGAGGACCCCGCCAACTGGTATGAGCCGAAGTTCAGGTAGAACAGAAATGGCGACGGGTTGGTGCGCCGCAGCGACCGATAGAACGCGAGCGGATCGAGCTCGAAGGGCGCCTCGAAACGCTGGCTCGGGACGACCTGGAAGATGTCACCGGCAGCGATGTAGGCCTTCGCCCGTGCAACGATGTCGGCATAGCTCTCGGCCGTGTGGCCCGGGTTGAAGGCCGGCTGAACACGGGGAACCGGTTCGCCCGCCGACTGCAGGGGCCGGCGCAGGGCGTCGCGCACCTCCGCCAGCCGGCCTTGGGCCGCGTCCCAGGCTTCGGCAGCCGATGCTGACGAAGCCCGCACGGGGGTCGCAAGTATGATTTCTTGCCCGATGGAGTCGAATACCGCGACGATCGAAGGACGAACCAGGACCGCGTCCGGTAGGTCGAGCGGGTCCGGGTTGGGCGCGCCGAGAGGCTCGACGAGCCTTACCATGTCATATCCCAGGACCCCGAACAGGCCGGCGGCCATCGGCGGGAGGGACGCTGGGAAATCGATCCGGGATTCCTCGAGCAAGGCCCTCAGGCTGCCAAGGGTGCCTTCGGGTTCCGGCAGGTATTCCTCGCCGGCGACAGCGGAGAAGCCGCGGGCGCTCTCGGCCTTGTCCGCGCGGCAGCGCCACACCAAGTCCGGCCGCAGCGTGATGATGGAGTAGCGACCTCGCCAGGCCCCGCCTTCCACAGACTCGTACAGGAAGGCGTAGGGCTGGCCCTGGCCGAGCTTGAGATAGGCCGAAATCGGCGTCTCAAGATCGTCGACCAGCCGAAGCGTGAGGACCTGCGGTCGGCCTTCGTCGTAGGCGGAGGCGAAGGTTTCGAAGCCGCCTTCGATCACTTCTTCTTGCCCGCGGGAGGCGCGTCGGGCGCCGTTACGCCGACAGCGGCGTCGACGGCCTCGAGCTTGACCTTCGGCTTGATCTTGGCCTTGGCCGCGGCCTGGGCGAGTTGGGCCATGTCCCGGGACAGGCCGTCGGCGACCCGCGGCGCCTGGGAGGCCACCATCCGAGCCGCCACCGGCTGAGCCGGGGTCTGGATCTGGTCGACCCGTCCGACCAGGTAGACCGGCACGGGCGAGCGCGGATTGGGGCCCGTGGTGCCAGTGAACACTTCGCCCGCGCGATGCAGGAAAATCTCACCCACAAGCTGCCCGAGAGACGGGTTGGGCTGGCGAGGCAGGCTGGTGAGGGTCTGGGCCCTGCCGCCCGCGGAGGCCACGACGGCAGCTACGCTTTCGCCACGCCGAATGCGGTTCGCAAGTTCGTCGGCCTTGGCCTTGAGGCGTTTGTCCAGCTCTCGGATCATCCAGGCGTTGGTCAACTCGACGCGGTTGTTGGCCAAGGTCGGAAGACCGGCGGGGATGACGCGGTCGACCTTGACCGCGAAGTACTCACCGTTCCCGAAGTCCTCGGTCGTGTCGCTCTCGCCCCCGGGCGGCAGCGCGAAGCCGGCCTCGAAAACCGCCTTCATGTTGTCATTCCCGAGCCGCTGGCCTGAGGGGACGATGCCCTGCTCGGTGACGGGAGCCGGGAGCGTCACGACCCGGCCGCCGGAGATCCGGGCCGCTTCCAGCAGGGGCTTGCCGGCCTCGCGAGCGTCTTCGAACTTCTGCACCGCCTCATAGACCTTCTCGGCGGCGGCGTCGTTGGTGAGCCTGCGGAGGATTTCCGGCCGCGCCTCTTCGAAGCTCACAGCGTGTCCGGGCGAGATGGCCGTCACCTTGACCACGCTCATGCCCAACTGGCCACGTATGGGATCGGAAACCTGGCCCGCCTGCAGGGAGAAGGCCGCGCGGGCGACCGCTACGTCCGGCACGGACGTCTGCGGCTTGTCGTTGAAAGCGACGGCGCTGACCCCGACCGAGCGGGCGACCGCGTTGGGGTCCTGGCCTGCGCGCAGCGCGCTGATGACCTTCTGCGCGGCCTGGGGCGTCCGAACCGGGATCGCGACAAAGGTGCGGCGCTCCGCCTGGGCCAGGCTGTCCTTGCGGGCGTCGTAATCCCGGCGGATTTCCGCTTCCGGGACGCTGACCTGGTTGGCCACCGCAGAGGCCGTGAACATGACGAGCGTCAGCTGGCGGAACTCAGGGCGGCGAAGTTGTGCCTTGTTCGTGTTGATGAAGGCCGTGAGCTGTGCATCCGTCGGCCGGGCCGGCAGTCCTGCCATCTGCGGGGTTACCTGGAAGACCGTCACGTTGCGCCGCTCGAGCGTGTAGGCCGCCTGCAGAGCCCCAAAGATCGACGGCGCCCGCAGGCCGGTGGCCATGCCGGATCCGAAATGGGTCGTGGCCAGCTGATCCCGGGTCTCCCGCTGGTATTCGGCCTCGGTCACCCCGGCGTTGCGCAGTGCGGTGAGGAACTGGTTCTTGTCGAAGGCTCCGGTGACCGGGTTCAGGAAGGCCTGCTGGCGGCTCATCGCATCAGTAATGAGCTGGTCGCCGGGCCTGAATTCGATGGAGTCCAGCCAGGCCAGGAAACTGTTTTCGCCCGCGAGGGCCTCGGCGATCCGCCGATGTTCGTTCGCGTTGACCAGTTCTTCCTGGGTCACCGGGCGCTGCATCTGCTGCTCGAGCATCTTGCGGCGATTATCGAAGATCCGCTTGAAATCATTCTCGGTGGTGACGCGGTCGCCTGCCTCGATGACGCCAGAGCGCAACTGGCTCTTCACCGCCTGCTGCGCGCCGAACGCGCCCATGGCGATGATCAGCAGGCCGAACAGGAACTTGGCGAAGATCGACTGCGAAATCTTGCGGAAGAAGGAGATCATGGCCGGGAGACGGGCTTTCTGGTCGGGCTGGGGCCGCTGCGAGCGACCGCCTAGTTGAGGCAAGCGGTATAGTGGAGGCCTAGCATGGGCCGCAAGCGACCATGGCGGGGGCAGGGCGGCCTTGGCGAAGCTTCCAGGCTCGCCTAAACACCGCCGCCATGAGCCATACTCCGACCCCCCTGATCGCCGGCAACTGGAAAATGAACGGTCTCGGCGCCTCGCTGGCCGAGGTCACGACTCTGGCGGAGTCGCTGAAATCGGAGCCCGCGAAGGCCCGGGTGGCCATCTGCCCTCCCGCGACTCTGATCGAGCGTGCAGCGCGGATCGCTCGCGGGTCGGCCGTTGAGGTGGGCGGTCAGGATTGCCGGGCCGAAGCCGCCGGGGCCTACACGGGGGATGTGGCGGCGGAGATGATCGCCGACTGCGGCGCCGGGCTGGTGATCCTGGGTCACTCGGAGCGGCGCTCGGGCTATGGTGAGAGTGACGCTCTCGTGTGCGCGAAAGTCCAGGCCGCGATCCGCGCCGGTCTGGAGCCGATCGTCTGCGTGGGGGAAACCCTGGAAGAGCGCCGCGCCGGCCGCGCGGTCTCAGTCGTCCAGTCCCAGGTCACCCTTTCCCTTCCTGATGACCTGCACGACAAGCGTTTCAGCGTGGCCTATGAGCCGGTGTGGGCTATCGGCTCAGGCCTGACCCCCTCCCTGGCCGAAATTGGCGAGGTGCACCAGGCGATCCGGGCGACTCTCCTGGCTCGGTTTGGGGATGCGGGCGGGGCCGTCCCGATCCTCTACGGAGGTTCGGTAAAGCCCGCGAATGCGGCTGAGATCCTGGCAGTCCAGGACGTCGGCGGCGCGCTCGTGGGTGGGGCTTCGCTGAAGGCGGCGGATTTCCTGGGGATCATCCGAGCGCTCTAGCCGCTCGCGCTGCTCTGGCCTTCTCGGGCCGCCTCTGATAGACGCACGCGCTTGATCCGCGCCGCTTGGGCGCCCACCTGCCGATTGTCATGCTGTTCAAACTGCTCCTGGTCCTCCAGATCATCGTCTGCATCGGCCTCGTGGCCGTCATCCTGATGCAGCGCTCCGAAGGGGGCGCTCTGGGCATGGGCGGAGGCGGCTCGGGCGGGTTCATGACGGCGCGCGGCGCGGGCAATCTGCTGACTCGAACCACGGCCGTGCTCGCGACCTTGTTCTTCATCATCTCGTTCGGTCTGACGTGGGTCGGCAACATGGATCGCCGCAGCGGCTCCCTGGCCGATGACGTCTCGGCCACCGCGCCGGCGAATCCGGCCGCCCTGGCCCCGGTTGCTCCCGCCGCACCCGCGCCGACGGACGACGCGACGCCGGCCGCCCCGGGCGCCGCTCCGGCCAACGACAACTCGCTGGACAGCCTCGCTGCGCCGCTTCCGAACGACGCCGGCGCTCCGGCGCCCGCCGCGAAGAAGTAAGATGACCGGCGCCGGAGCCTCCTCCGCCGCCGGTCCCTCCGCCTCCCTCCGACCCTCAAACCGCGACTGGATTCGCGCGCGCGAATCAGCCGTAAGCTGATCTCCCATGGCCCGCTTTGTTTTCATTACCGGCGGCGTGGTTTCCTCCTTGGGAAAAGGCCTCGCCTCCGCCGCCCTTGGCGCGTTGCTGCAGGCGCGCGGCTACAAGGTCCGCCTGCGCAAGCTCGACCCGTACCTGAATGTCGATCCCGGGACGATGTCGCCGTATCAGCACGGCGAGGTCTTCGTGACGGACGACGGCGCCGAAACGGACCTCGACCTGGGCCACTATGAGCGGTTTACGGGCGTCTCGGCGGCGAAGAGCGACAACATCACCACCGGGCGGATCTACCAGACCATCCTCGAAAAGGAGCGTCGGGGAGACTATCTGGGGGCCACCGTTCAGGTCATTCCCCACGTCACCGATGAGATAAAGCGGTTCGTTCTCGCGGACGCCGGCGACGCGGACTTCGTGCTGGTCGAGATCGGCGGCACGGTTGGCGATATCGAGGGGCTGCCTTTCTTCGAGGCCATTCGCCAACTGGGTCAGGAACTGCCGCGCGGCGACGCGGTCTTCGTGCATCTGACGCTGATGCCGTTCGTAAAGACGGCCGGCGAGATGAAGACCAAGCCGACCCAGCACTCGGTCAAGGAGCTGCGCTCGATCGGCATCCAGCCCGACATCCTGTTGTGCCGCTGTGAACACCCCATCCCGCCCGAGGAGCGGCGCAAGATCGGCCTGTTCTGCAATGTCCGGGAAAGCGCGGTCATTCAGGCCATGGACGCCCCCGACATCTACGCTGTGCCGCTGGAGTACCATCGCGAGGGCCTGGACCGGGAAGTGCTGGATTGCTTCGGCATCAAGGATGCGCCGGCGCCGGACCTGTCGCGCTGGGAAGAGATCGTCCGCCGTCGCCTCAACCCGGACGGTGAGGTCTCCATCGCCGTGGTCGGCAAGTACACGGTGCTGAAGGACGCCTACAAATCCCTCATTGAAGCCCTGCACCACGGCGGCATCGCCAACAGCGTGAAGGTGAACATCGACTGGGTCGAAAGCGAGACCTTCGAGGGCGACCGCGCCGAATGCGAGGCCCGCCTGCAGGGGGCTCATGCGGTCCTCGTTCCTGGCGGATTCGGCGAGCGCGGCGCCGAGGGCAAGATCGAGGCGGCGCGGTTCGCCCGTGAGCGGAACATCCCGTATTTCGGCATCTGTTTCGGCATGCAGATGGCCGTCATTGAAGCGGCCCGTAACCAGGCCGGCCTGACCAAGGCGTCGTCAACCGAGTTCGGGCCCACGTCCGAGCCGCTCGTCGGGCTCATGACCGAATGGATCCAGGGTAACCAGCGCGTCACCCGCTCCGCCGCTGGCGACCTTGGCGGCACCATGCGTCTGGGCGCCTATGACGCGACTTTGAAGGCCGGTTCGAAGATCGCCGAAATCTACGGTTCAGAGACGATCCAGGAACGCCACCGCCACCGCTATGAAGTGAACATCAACTACCGCGAGGCGATCGAAGCCGCGGGCTTGA